>JBGAID010000065.1:0-64223 GCA_044225865.1 Polyangiaceae bacterium
CACGCGATCGGTGTCTCTTGGCGCGCGCCGAGAGGACGCGCAGGCGAGCTGCGGGGGCTCCGGACGTGCGGCGCGGCGCTCGCGGCACGACGACGGTCCCGCTGCGCTCTTTTGGCGAGCGGGGCGCGCGGCGGGCGCCCCTCCCGCGAGGAGCGGAGCGACGAGCTTGGGAGGGGCCGAGGAGCGGAGCGACGAGGGGGGTGGGCATCGGCGCCATCGGTGCCCTCGCGCTAGGGCTCGCTCTTCTTTTCGTAGCACCGGCGCGAACCGGGGTGGCGCGCGACGCGCGACACTTCGTGGCGGGGCCCTTCAGCTCTTGGCGGCCTTCTTCTTCGCTACGAATTTGCGATCGAACAGGCGCACCCTGCGGACGAGGAGGTCGAGCAGCATGATCGCGATCGCGAGGTAGATGAAGTTGTGCCAGAGGTCTTCGTGGTAGGTGATCTTCTCGCCGGCGGGGTCGAAGATCTCCTTCACGGTGGGGTTGACGGTGCCTCCGCCGGTGGCGGCGACGGCGCCGAGGAGGGCCTTGTTGGGCTCGATGGTGGCGAACTCGCGCGGGTAGGGGTTGGAGACGTGGCCGTAGCTGACGGCGACGGTCTTGGTGGTGCCGTCGGGGAGCTCGCGGACGTGGTCGGCCTTGAGGAGGAAGCTGCCGTACTTGTCCATCGGGACGTTGGCTTCGTAGCGGCCGGGAGCGGTCTGCTGGAAGTCGACGGTCTGGGTGCCGCCGTTGGGCTCGGGGCCGGTGATCTGGAGCTTGGACTTCATGCCGTTCTCGAAGCGCTCATCGGTGGTGAACGCGTCGATGGAGGCGTGGAGGTAGCCGCCGATCATCTCCGCCTTCATGTCGAGCTGGCGGGTGTCCTTCTGGCGCATGTGCTCGCGGACGAGCTGGCCCCAGAACGGCGTCCAACCCGGCCACTTGAGCCACTCGACGGCCCAGCGCGCCTTGACGTCGGTGGTCCACGCGAGGGACCAGCCGAGGCCGACGTGCCAGCGCGCGAGGATGGGCTCGTTGCTCTCGCTCGCGAGGATCTGCTCCGCGGGGGACGACTTGAGCTGGGTGGAGACGTAGCCGTGGAGGTAGGGCGCGGTGGCGACGGCGATGCCGTTCAGGAACTGCGCGTTGCCCGTCTGCACGACCGGGAACCACTCTTCGACGGCGGCGTTTTGGGCGATGAGCTCCGTCTCTTTGGTGAAGATCTTGGGGAGGTTGTTCGGGTCGGTGACGGGGTGGAAGCGGCCGCCGCCGATCTCGGAGATCATGCGGAGGAGCTGCTCGTCGAGGTCGTTGCCGAGGCCGACGGTGGTGACGGTGATCGAGTCGGAGGCCATGCCGGTGACGAGCTCTTTGATGCCGCTCGTGGGGGCGCGACCGTCGGTGAGGAGGATGACGTGCTTGCGGCGGGCCTGGGCCACCGTCATGTCCTGGAAGGCCGCGTCGAGGGCGCTGAAGATCTCGGTGCCGCCGCCGGGCTGGATGCGCGCGATGTCGGCGTTGATGCGGGTGCGGTTGCGCGCGGGCTGGAGCTTCACGTAGCGCGTGGGCGACGAGTCGAAGGCGATGACCTCGACGAGGTCGTCGGGGTTGAGGGCCTCGACGGAGGCCTTCGCCGCCTCCTTCGCCATCTCCATCGGCAGGCCGGTCATGGAGCCGGAGCGGTCGATCACGAGCGACATCGCGACGCTCGGCATCTCCTTGTTCTTCTGGCTGTCCATGCGGACGGGCAGGATGCGCTCCATCGTGGTGTGGGCCCATCCGCCGAGGCCGAAGCCGAGCTCGCCGCCCGCGAACATGAAGCCCCCGCCGAGGTCGCGCACGTAGCGCTCGATGAGCTCTTGGGGGTATTGGCCGAGCTGCTCCTTGGAGACGTCGGAGACGATGACGAAGTCGTAGCGGCCGATCTCGTCCATCGAGCCGGGGAAGCCGACGGGGGGGCGCACCTCGACGTTGAACTGCTGGGCGGTGAGGGCGTTCGCGAGGGGCTGGGCGTGCTCGGGGGTGCCCTCGACGTAGAGGACCTTGGCGCGGCCGGGAACGTCGACGGTGGTCTCGACGCGGTTGTTCTCTTTGAAGCGGTCGGCCCCAATCTGATCGAGCTCGAAGGCGTAGGTGCGCTTGCCGCTGTCGTGGACGACGCTCTTGAACGCGACCTCGTTCA
The DNA here is from genome assembly GCA_044225865.1 of Polyangiaceae bacterium. Lineage (GTDB taxonomy): Bacteria > Myxococcota_A > Polyangia > Polyangiales > Polyangiaceae > Xiheicaenibacterium. The sequence goes on from JBGAID010000065.1 coordinate 2,166, forward strand.
TGCCCGCCTTGAGATCGATCTGGCGGACCCCGTCGAGGCCGTTGAGCTCCTTGTCTTGGAAGAGGCGGGCGCGGGCCTTGGTGGCGCGGCTCGCGTAGATGTGGGCCTTCGCCTCGAACGTCTCGCCCTCCTTGACGACGTCGGGGAGCTTCAGATCTTGGACCGCGACCTCGGGCGGGGTCGGCCGCGTGTACGGCATCGTGAAGAGGTGGACGCCGAAGTCTTTGGCGCGGTTCGCCTCCGCGAGGACGTTGCCGTCCGTCTCGGAGCCGTCGGAGAGGAGGACGGCGCGCTTGAGATAGCCGGGCGGGAAGAGGCCGTAGGCGAGCTGAAGGGCGGCTTGGAGATCGGAGCCGGCCCCTTCGTCGGTGGGGCTGCCGATGGTGGCGGCGTCGCCGTGGCGCTCGATCACGAACGTGCCCTCGGGGCCGACCTCGATCTCGCGCGGGCGCTTCGCGAAGGTGACGAGGCGCACCATCCCGTCGACGGGCTTCTCCTTCAGGGCGCCGTTGACGACGTCCTCCGCGTCGGAGAGGGCCTCGTCAGGGACGGAGCTCGAGACGTCGACGATGAAGACGGTGCACGCCTTCTCCGTCTCCGCGGTTCGAACGAGGCGCGCGAGCGCGAAGAGGAGGACGACGACGAACGAGAAGCGCAACAGGAGGGAGAGGATGCGCTGCGGCCAAGGGAGGTCCGCGAGGGAGAGCGGGAGGATCGCGACGAACCAGGCGATGCCGACGGCGAGGCCGAGCACGCGCAGATCGAGGAACTGGTAGACGGCGGTGTGGCCGGTCTTGTCCGTCCAGGAGAAGCTGAGCTCGGGGTTGACGTGGCCGAGCACGAAGCGCTGGTAGGCCATGAACACGAGGCCCGCGCAGGCGACGGCGGTGACGACCCAGGCGAGGATGCGCAGGGCGCGCAGCAAGGTCTTCTTCCGAGGGCCCGCGGCGGGAGCGACGGATCGGCGGCGCGACGGCGGCGGGCTCGATTCGTTGGTGCTCATACGGTGATCCGCCGGTGGTAGGTCAGCCACTCGATGGTGCTGATCGCGATGACGGCGAGGAGGATGTACGCCCAGAGCTCGTGGCGTACGCCGACCTTGAAGCCCTCGAGCTCCCCTGCCCTCGTGTCGCCGATCGTGAGCTCGGGCTGGGGCTTGATGTGGCTCTCGGCCGGGTCGACGAGGTTCGCCGCGAACTCGGTCTGGAAGCTCTCCTCGTCGGCGTTGGCCTTCACGCTGTAGAAGCCGCTCTTCTCTCCGAAGTAGACGGCGCGGCCGTCCTCGACGGGGATGGATCGGGCGGGGCTGTCGGGCTCGTCCTTGGCGTCGGCGGGGCCGTCGGGATCTTTGGGGCGGCCGAGGCGCACGAGATCGGCGTGCCGGATCGTCTCGGGGGCGGGCACGCGCCACACCGCGCCGGTGGCGAAGCTCGAGATGTAGGAGGTGTCCTCCTCGACGAAGTCGTTGATGGTGTTGAGCAGGAGGAGCGGCCAGGAAATTCGCAGCGGGAGATCGCTCTCGCGGATGTCGAAGCCGAGGGCGACGAACTTGTGGCCTTCTCGACGACCGGCGATGAGGAGCGGGCCTTTGAAGCTCGCCCCGAGGACCTTGTCCTCTTTGTTGCCCTTGAGGGTGTGGGCGCGGAGGACGTTCACGAGCTCGAGCTTCGTGTGCTTCACGATCGGGTGCTCGTCGTCGATCGTGTCGAAGCCAAGCGGGTTCTCGGCGTCGTCGTTCTTCAGCTCCTTGTCGACGGTGAAGGGGACGTCCTTGCCGCTCGGGTTCAGGTAGAAGACGTGGCCGGAGCCGGGCTGGTAGGGCGGGGCGACGCCGTCGAAGATGGTGACGTCGTAGACGCCCTCCGCAGGGTATTTCGCGGGCAGGACGGTGGTGACGTCGAGGTACTCGTCGAGGAGGAGGGCCGCCTCGAGGTAGGTGTTGTTGCCGTCGGTGACGACTTGGACGCGGGCGCGGCGGCGCTCCGGCATGAGCGCGTACGCGACGTCGTCGGCGGCGAGATCGTCATGGACGCGGGGGGCGCCCGGCTCCGCGTCGGCGGGGGGGGCCAGGTTGATCTCGGCGCGCAGGCGGTGAGAGGCGCCGGAGAGGTTCGTGAGGAAGCGAGCGTCCTTCTCGCCCTTCGGGAGCTTCAGCCGGAAGAGGTGGGTCTGGTACTCGTCGCCGTAGAGGCGAAGCTCCAGATCGAGATCCTCGTCGCCGGTGTTGGTGACCTCGATCATCGCCTCGTAGCGGCTCTTGTCGAGGGGGTAGCGGCGCACCGAGAAGCCGGTGATGGCGGCGTTGCGGTTGCGCTCGCCGACGTGGACGTAGGAGAGCTTGATGTCGCCGATGTCGACCTCGCCGAACGCGTCGGTGGGGGGCCCGAGGGCGCCGTCGGAGACGACGACGATCTCGGGAGAAGAGAGGCCGCGCAGGGCGTCGACGGCGAAGCGGAGGCCGCGGGCGAAGTCGGCGCGGGTGTCGCGGGCCTCGACCTGACCGAGCGCGTGACGGAGCTCGGAGACCTCGCCCGTCATGGTGGAGAGCGGCGTCACCGTCGCGCCCATCTGGGCGATCATCATGTGGTCATTGGCGCCGAGGCCTTGGACCTGGCTGGAGACGCGCTCGAGGCCGGCGGTGAGCCGGTTCGGCGCGACGTCGGTGGCCTGCATGCTCGCGCTCACGTCGACGAGGACGACGACGTTGCGCCCCTCTTTCGAGGCGACCGCGGTCCGCGGATCCCCCATCGCCAAGAGGAGCAACGCGAGGATGGCGAGCTGGAGGAGCAGGGACAGGAGCCGCTTGAGCTGGGAGAAGAGGCTCGTCGCCTGCTTGTCGCGGAGGATGCGCTCCCAGATCTTCGAGAACGGCACCGCGACGGGGCGGCGCTTCAGGCGCAGGATGTAGAAGACGACGATGAGGCCGCCGGCGATCCCACCGAGGGTGAGCAGCTGCTGGAGCGGGACGCCGACGAAGTGCAGCATGGCTACCGGAGGAACCCGCCGCGGCGGAACACGCGGAGGATGAGCTCGTCGAAGGGGACGTCGACGCTCGCCTCGTAGTAGCTGACCTGCTTCGAGACGCAGAAGGTCTGGATGCCCTTCAGGTAGTCGTCGTAGGCCTTCGCGTAGCGCTCGAGCACGCGCTTGGTGACGGTGACCTCGCGCTCTTCACCGCTCTCGCAGTCGTAGACGCGGATGTCTCCTGCGAGCTGGGGGGTGCGCTCCTCCGGATCGGTGAGGTGGAGAACGAAGGGCTCGAACTTGGCGTACCTGAGGACGTTGATCCCCTTCTCGAAGCCCTTGGCGTCGTAGAGATCGCTCAGGAGCACGGCGAGCCCGCGGCGCTTGTGCTGGGCCGCGAACGTCTTGAGAGAGTCTTCGAGATCCGTGTTCCCCTCCGCTTGGATGGCGTTCAAGAAGCGGAAGATCCGGAAGATGCGCTGCTTGCCGCGGGTCTCCGGCATGCGCCCGGAGATCTCGTCGGTGGCGGAGACGATGGTGACCCGATCGAGGTTCGCGAGCCCGACGTAGGCGAGGGCGGCGCAGAGGCGCTTCGCCTGGCGCAGCTTCTCTCCGTCACCGAAGCCCATCGAGCGCGAGCAGTCGATGATGAAGTAGATGCTGAGATCTTCTTCCTCCTCGTAGAGGCGGATGAGCAATCGCTGGAAGCGGCTGTACGCGTGCCAGTCGAGGTAGCGCAGATCGTCGCCGGCGGCGTAGTCGCGGTGGTCGGCGAACTCCACCCCGGAGCCGACCTTCTTCGTTCGGCGCTCGGAGCGCATCGCGCCCGAGAAGATCCGCTTCGACACCATCGCGAGGTAGTCGAGCTTGCGCTGGAACTCGTCGTCGAAGAGGTTCTCCGCCGGCGTCGCGGGCTTGCCGCGGAGGCTCTTCGGCGCGCGCGAGAGGAAGTCGAACAGGCCCATCTCGAGGCTACTTCGCCGTCTCCGGCAGGCCCTTCGTGATCGCCTTGATGACCTCGTCCGTCTTGATGCCCTCTGCCTCGCCTTCGAAGTTGAGGAGGACGCGGTGGCGCAGGGCGGGGAGCGCGACGTGCTTCACGTCTTCGATCCCGGGGGCGAAGCGGCCCTCCATGAGGGAGCGGATCTTCGCCCCGAGCATGATCGCCTGGGCGCCGCGGGGGGACGATCCGAACTTCACGAAGCGCTTCACCGCCTCGAAGGTGGTGCTCTCCGGGTGCGTCGCCTGGAGGAGCCGGACGATGTAGTCCTGCACGTGATGGGCGACCGGCACCTCTCGCACGAGGGCCTGGAGCCGGAGGATCTCCTCTTTGCCGGCGGCGGCGCTGGCCTGGTGGTGCTCGGCGCCGGTCGTGCGGCTGAGGATCTGGTGCAGCTCCTCGCGGCCGGGGAACGTGACGTGGAGCTTGAAGAAGAAGCGGTCGAGCTGGGCCTCGGGGAGCGGATAGGTGCCCTCGCTCTCGAGCGGGTTCTGCGTGGCAAGGACGAAGAACGGCTTGTCGAGGTGGTGGGTCGTCGTGGAGACGGTGACCCGCTGCTCCTGCATCGCCTCGAGGAGGGCCGACTGCGTCTTGGGCGTCGCGCGGTTGATCTCGTCCGCGAGGACGACGTTCGCGAAGATGGGGCCCTTGCGAAAGCGCATGTCGCGCTTCCCGCCCTCGTCGGAGATGACGGTGGTGCCGATGATGTCGGCCGGCATCATGTCGGGGGTGAACTGGATGCGTGAGAACTCGAGCTTGAGAGCGTCCGCGATCGTCCGGACGAGGAGCGTCTTGCCGAGGCCGGGCACGCCCTCGAGGAGGGCGTGGGAGCCGGCGAGCATGCACGTGAGCACCCCGTCGACGATCTCGCGGTTGCCCACGATGACCTTGCCCACCTCTTCGCGGAGGGCCGCGATGATCCTCTGAAAGTGGGCGACCTCCTCGCGGACCGCTTCGGCCGGAGCCGCGCCCGTCTTCGCTTCGTTCTTCTTCTCTTTCGCGTCGGCCATGTCCGAAAAGATCCTCGTTCGTTCCTCGACCGAGCGCACGAGGGGTCACCTTCGTGTCGTTCGGCGCGAGCGCCGTTGCCTCTCGATCATCCGCGCCGAGAGCTAGTCGCGGGGACGGATGAGCTCGAAGTAGTGCTGCACATAGAAGCGATAGCCGTCGGGGATGTCTTCCCGCGACATGTTCTCCTCGGGCGCGTTGCGGTACTTCGTGAAGACCTTGCGATAGTCGGAGCCGCGGAAGCCGCGCTCCGCGGCGGAGTGGATCACCTGGCTGTTCGAAGGGCCCTGGCCGGTGTCTGCGCCCTGCGCCTCGACGTTCTGCGTCCCCATTTTGGGGTTCGTAGCTTTGCCCGCGACCGGCCCACCGGAGCCATGACCTGGCTCTTTGCCGCCTCCGGGCTCGGAGCCTTGCCCGCCGGGGATGGGAGCGCCGCCCTGCCCTTTGCCCAAACCCAGCTCGATCTCGCGCGCGAGGTCTTCGCCTTCGCTCGAGCTGCCGCTGCCCTTCTTGCCGTTCTTGCCCTTGCCTTGCTCGCCGTCGGGGCCGTCTTCGCCTTCGCCCTCGCCCTGCCCGGGCTTGTCGCCCTTGCCGTTCTCGCCGTCGTCGCCTTGCTCGCCTTCGTCGCCCTGGTCGCCGTCGTCGCCCTCTTGATCGCCCTTGTCGCCCTTCTCACCCTTGTCGCCTTGTTCGCCCTGGTCGCCTTGCTTGCCTTGCTTGCCCTTGCGACCCTTGCGTGACTTGCCGTTGCCGTTCGCCTTCGCGGAGAACTTCTTGCGGAGCTGCTTGCGGGCCTTGCTGCTCTGGCCCTCTTTGCGGATGAGCTCCCGGAGTCGCTCGAGCTTCTCCTTGAGCTTCTCCTTCTCGTTCTGGGTCATCGACTCGCGGTCGAGGCGATTCAAATCTTGGGCGGCCTTCTCCAGCTCTTCGGCGGCCTTCTGGAGATCCTCGGGCTTGAGGTCGAGCTCCTTCATCAGATCGGCGACGGCGCTCGCGAGCTCGCGATCGAGCTGCTCGAGCTCGCGGTTGGCCTGCTGCTGCTTCTGGGACTCGCGGTCGAGCTGCTCGAGCTCGCGCTCCTTCTTCTTGAGGAGCTTCTCCTGCTCTTCCTTCTTCTTCGGGTCCTTCTCCTCTTCGATCTGCTTCTTCTTCTTGAGGAGCTCTTCCTTGCGCTTGGCGCGCTCTTCGTCGATCGCCTCGAGGGCCTTCTTGCGCTGCTCGGCCGCCTTCTTCATCGCGTCGCGGAGGCGGGCGAGCTCCTTCTTGTCGATCTTCTTCGCCTGCTTCGGATCCTTGAGCTTTTCGGCGAGCTTCTTGAGCTCCTCCTCCGCCTTCTTGAGATCCTCCTTCTTGAGGGCCTCCGCCGCGTCCTTCGCGAGCTCGCTCTTCTCGAGCTCGGCGGCCGTCTTCTTGAGCTCCTCGGAGAGCTTCTGACGCTCCTCCTTGGCGTTGGAGGTGAGCTCCTTGTCGAGGGCGTCCATCTGCCGGAACGCCTCGTTCCGGTCGAGGCGCTTCGCGGAGAGGTCTTCCAGGAGCTTGTTGAACTTGTCGATCGCCGCCTGCATCTCCGGGGACTGCCCGGGGCGCTGGAGCTCCTTCACCTCCTCGCTGATGGCGTCGATATCCTCGTTGTCGATATCGAGGGGGCGCGTCTTGCTCTCGAAGTACTTCTCGAGCGTCTTGCGCGGGGTGTTGAGCTTGAGGGCGGCCGCCGTCGCGACCATCCCCGCCGAGGGGAGGAGCAACAGGGGCAAGAGCCACCACGTCGCGGCGAGGGCGACGAACAGGGGGGCGGCCGCCCCGGCGCGGAGCGTCGTCTTTCGAGGCCGGGACGCGACGAACGCGCACGCCTCGTCGATCGCCGCCTGCATGAGGGGGGTTCGCTTCTCCGGCGGGACGGCGGCGAACTCGAGGGCGTTCGTCAGGCGGCTGTCGAGACCGTGCTTGTGGTCGAGGGCGACCGTGCCCGCGTTGGGGGCGAGGGGCCATGCCGCCGCCACGATGAGCGCGCCAAGCGAGCCCACGACGCTGAGGGCGAAGAGATCCAGGGCGAGCTCCACGGAGAGGCGGTGAGGCCAGACCCAGCGATCGAAGACGCACGCGATGAAGACGAGGATCGGGATCGGGACCGCGATCGGCACGACTCCGAGCACGCGAGCGAGGCGCATCCGGAAGTGCACGAGGCGGGCCGCGCGCCTGATTCTCGAGAGGACAGAGCTCGGGTCGACATGCGTCGGAGCGGCGGAGCGCGGCTCGGGAGGGGAATCGCCCCGAGGCGCGCCCGCGGTGGAGGAAGGCTGCTCGTCGTCGGGAGCGCTGCTCATGAGCGATCGGCGTCTTTCATCGTGCGGGCGGATGCGCGGAGGCGGCGAAGATCGAGTGTAGCCTCGAACAAGGGGGTGTGCATGGCGAGGTCGTCCGGCAAAGTCGCCTCGCTTTACGTCCCGGTGGGCGCGGGGATTGTGACGGGGGTGAGCGCCGAAAGTTCCGGCCGAGCGCAGTACGGTGCACGCTCGAGGGACCTCGGGCATTCCCGAGCTTGACCTTTGACGCTCGCCTGGTCTTTCATGCGCGCAGTGAGCAACCAGGGAAAGCTTCGAGCGCTCGTCGCCGAGGACGAGCCGGCGATGTTGAGCCTGAACGCGGGGTTCCTCCGGCAGAAGGGCTTCGAGGTCACCGAAGCATCAGACGGTGAGCAGGCCTGGACCTTGGCCGAGGACGGCAACTTCGACCTCGTCCTCCTCGACGTCATGATGCCCGGGATGAGCGGCTGGGAGGTCTGCAAGCGGGTCAAGAGCTCCTCGCGGTCCAAGGAGACGGCGGTCGTCATGCTCACGGGGATCGGGGAGACCCTCAACGACATGACCTCGAGCCTCTTCGCGGCCGACGCCTGGCTCAACAAGCCGTACGACTTCACCGAGCTCGAGCGGAAGCTCCGCGAGGCGCTCGCCAAGTACGGAAAAGACATGCCCGACGGCGCGTCGGCCTTCTACCGGCACGACGACGAGCCCCCGCCGAGCATGCCCGCGGAGGAGATGGGCCCCTCCATCCACAAGGCAAAAGGCGGCGCGAAGAAACCGGCGGCCAAGAAGAAGGCGGCCGCAAAGAAGCCCGCCGGCAAAAAAGCGGCCGCGAAGAAGCCCGCCGCGAAGAAGGCTGCTCCGGCCGCGAAGAAGCCTGCTGCGAAAAAGGCTGCTCCGGCCGCGAAGAAGCCTGCCGCGAAGAAGCCCGCCGCAAAGAAGGCTGCTCCGGCCGCGAAGAAGCCTGCCGCGAAGAAGCCTGCCGCGAAGAAGCCCGCCGCGAAGAAGTCGAAGTAATCGGGCGCTTCGCGCTCGTGCGTACGTCCGAGGGCGCCAGTGCGTAAACGCGCTGGCGCTTGCTCGATCTGGGGACGTGGTCAAACTCGTCTCGAGAGCATGGAGCATCCCTTCGGCGGCCCGGACAAATCCATCATCGAAGTGCGCCCCTCCGGACGCGGCGGAGCACCGCTCTGGCTCGTCGTGATGTTGGCGGCCGCGCTCGGCGCGGTCGGGGTCGGCTTCGGAACGTGGGCGATGACGAGGTCGGCGAGCGCGGCCCCCGCTTCGGCGATCGAGATGCGCCCGACGAACGACGTCCTCGTCGCGATCAAGGACATGAGCCGCCTCGAGGTCACCGAGGTGCAGGTCGAGAAGGTGATCGATCTCGCCGACAAGCAGTCGCGCATGTTCGGGATGATCGAGACCGAAGATCAGATGCTGCTCGTCGCGGCCGGGAGCGCCGTCATCGGGGTGGATCTCGAGAAGATGGGGCCCGACGACTCGTCGTGGGACGAAGAGTCGCGCACGGTGAAGCTCAAGCTGCCCGCGCCGCAGATCCTCACGTCGCGGCTCGATCCCGACAACACCTACGTCTACAAGCGCGAGACGGGCATGCTCGCGAAGCGCAACGAGCAGCTCGAGTCGCGGGCCCGCAAAGAGGCGATGGCCGCGATCGAGCGCACCGCGCAGAACCCGGACGCCATGGCGCGGGCGAAGCGCCAAGCGGAGCGGCAGCTCACCGCCTTGCTCATGCAGGCGGGGGCGAAGCGGGTCGTCATCACTTGGAAGTGACGCGCTCGACGAGCGCGGGCTTCATCACGATCGCGTCGACCGGCTGACCGGGGTCGCCCTCGACCCGCACCTGGAGCTCACCGGGGGCGGCTCGATAGCGGATCCGCTTCGGCCAATCGTGGGACGGGTTCTCGAACACCGCTTCGTTCGCCTCCGACGCGACCTTTCGGAACTCGGTCGCCGCCTTTCCAAAGGGCTGGGCGACGAGGACGATCGCGCCGTCCTCTCGCTGCTCGATGCGGAGGAGCTCGAAGAAGGTGGTGGTGGCGCCGCGCGTGACGCGGCCGGTGGCGAGGAGCATCTTGCCGGCGGCGTGGGTCCAGTGCTCTTCGACCTGCTCGCCCCGCTCGTTCGTCCCGACCCACGCCCCCGACAAGAAGCCGAGCGCCTTCAGCGGATCGGCCTTGGACGACAGGATGGCGGCGCTCCCCGCCGCCTCTTTCGCGGCGTCGAAGCGCTCGTTGGGGACGGTGATGGCGAGGTTGTATTGGAGGATCTTCCAGCGACCCCTCGCGTCGAGCTCGACGACGCCGCTGCCGCGCGCGGGCCCGAGGCCTTTGGTGGCGAGGTCCTCGTCGAAGCAGGCGACGCGCGACGAGACGAACGAGATCGCCCGGCGCGTGGAGCGGAACGACCACGCCTTGCCTTTGGCGAAGTGGGGGTGGGCGTACGCGAGGAACGCCTCCTTCGACCAGCGCTCCGTCGCGTCGGTCCCGAGGAAGACGGCCGAGGGGGCGAGGTGATCGAAGTAGCGCGCCTCGTCCGCCTTCGCGGCCGCGTCGTGCCAGTCGTCGAGCATCTTCGCGATGGCGCGCTCGTCGTCGCGCCGATCGGCGGAGGCGTGGGGCGCGCCCGCTTGCGGCGCGGGGACGCACGACGGGCTGAGCGAGACGATGAACGCGGCCCACAGCGCGGCACGGAAGGTCGCTCTCGACATGCCCGTCCTTGTCGCACGGTCCGGCCCCGTGGCATACCGGTTCGCCATGGAGCTCCGTCGACTTGGAAACTCGGGGCTGAAGGTCAGCGCGCTCTCTCTTGGGGCGATGACGTTCGGCGAGTCGCACACGTTCATGAAGGGCGTCACCTCGAGTGACGAGGACGCGCGCCGGGTCTTCGACCGCGCGATCGACGCCGGGATCAACCTCGTCGACACGGCCGACATCTACGGCGACGGGGCGAGCGAGGTGCTGTGCGGAAAGTGGATCAAGAACCGCCGCGACCGCGTCCTCCTCGCGACGAAGTGCCGCTTCCCGTTCGGGATGGGGACGGACAAGAAGGCAGGGCCGCTCGAGCAAGGCTTGAATCGCCGCCACATCGTCCAGGCGTGCGAGGACTCGCTCCGGCGGCTCGGCACCGACTACGTCGATCTCTATCAGTCGCACATGCAAGACGGCCAGGTGCCGATCGACGAGACCCTTCGCGCCTTCGATGACTTGGTCTCGGCGGGCAAGGTTCGATACGTGGGCTGCTCGAACTACACCGGCTATCGGCTCGCGGAGGCGGCCGCGAGCGCGGAGCGCCGGAACACGGTCGGCTACGTGAGCGTGCAGCTGCAGTGGTCGCTCATCACCCGCGGCGCCGAGCGCGAGGTGATCCCGGCGTGCCGGCGCTTCGGCCTCGGCACCATGATCTGGTCGCCGCTCGCGCGCGGCTTCTTGAGCGGCAAGTATCGTCGGGGAGCGGCGCCGCCCTCCGGCTCGCGCCTCGACACCTGGAAGGACAGCATGCGCTCGCTCGACCGGGAGCAGAGCTGGAACATCCTCGACGCGGTCGTGAGGGTGGCCGAGGAGATCGGTCGCACTCCGAGCGCGGTCGCCCTCGCGTGGCTGCTCCAGAAGCCGGAGACTTCGACCATCGTGGTGGGCGCGCGCACCGTCGCGCAGCTCGAGGACAACCTCGCCGCGGTGGACGTGAAGCTCTCGCCCGCCCAGATGAAGTCCCTCGACGACGTGTCGGCGCCGGAGTGGGGTTACCCCTACGACTTCATCGGCCTGCGCGAGCCTTGGTGAGGGCCCGCGTCGGCCGCTCACGCGGCGAGGGCCATCTCGATCTTCTCTCGCTGGGCCGCTTCGAAGAAGCGTCGCAACGTCCGCAGCGAGAAGTCTGTCCGGGCGTGAAGCTCCGGCTCGAGCCGCCGCACGAAGCGCGACGCGAGCCGGTGGGCGAGCCGATAGCGCTCGCCCAGCTCGCTCCCCTCCGGGTGGAGGAACCCGATCCGTTCGAACAGGCGCTCGCGGATCCGCCCGAGCGTGGTCGCCGGGCTGCGCCGAGAGGCGTTCGTGACGACCACGAACTTGTCGACCTCGGCTTGGAGCTCGAGCTCGAGCTGGGTCGCTGGTACGCCGCGGCGCACCCGCTCGATCAGATAGAGGAAGTGGCTCACCCCTTCCGCGACCTGACAATAGACGTCGAGCGAGACGCTCGCGTCGTCTCGGAGCGCCTCCTCCGGTAGGAAGACGGCGATCTCGAGGGCGTCGTGCTCCTCTCGGACTTCGACGCGCTCACGGCCGTCGTCGCTCGGCCTCACGAAGTCTTCGATGCTCGGTGCTTCCACACCGTAGAGCATCATCAGCCGCTCTTGGATGCGACCCGCGAGCGTCGTGCTCGCACGCTCGTGGTGCTCCATCAGTGGACGCCACCCGGGTTCGGCACGGGGAGCAGCCCGCGCTGCCCGAGCTCCGCCTTGAGCACCGCCGAGCCGGTGCGTTGCCACCGCTCGTAGAGCTTGACGAGAGACGCCTCGTCGCGCGCCGCCTTCGCCGCGACCCAGTCCGCGACGTAGCGCAGGACCTCGACGAACCGGATGAACTTCCTCGCGAGCTCGTCGAGCACGTCCGGGCCCTCCGCCTTTCCCTGCCCGACCCGGAGCATCCGCGCCGCGTGCCCGTACGCGCTCGCCCCGACCTGCACCACGTAGTCTTCGTCGACGCCCTTGATCGTGGAGGAGAAGAAGCCCATCCCGTAGAGGACGCCGTCGCCGAGCGACTGGAGGCGCTTGAAGCGCTCCGGCCCCGTCGAGCTCATCGCGTCTCGCAGGAGGAAGGTCACTGGCTGCGACAAGGCCGAGGTCGTGGCCTCGGACGGCTTCGCGAAGTCGATCAGCAGCTGGACCAGATAAGACTGTGTGGCCGACGACGCCTCGACCTCCCGGCCACGAATCGCTTGCGTGACCGGCTCTCGGAAGTAGTCGTCGAGGTTGCTGGAGAGCGAGATCGTGAGAGACGAAGAATCCGGCATGGGGGACTTCCTCCACTTCGGAGCCTTCGCAGGCCCCGAGGCCTGAGCGCACTCGCTCGGCGGGGCCGGCTTTCCGTCCGGGCTCGCCGAACACTACAAAGCTACCAGCCGTCCAAAGGCACCGCCCCTTAACGGACGACGTTTCCTTCGTCATCTCAGGGAGTTGGTCCGGAACCATCAGCATTCGCTCGAGGTCGTTGCCAACGCAGGACGTGCCGGAATCCCCGCACGCCTCCAAGGGTTGACACCCCAAGCGCGGTGACTATGGTGGCCGCGCTCGCTAGCACTCGGGTTCAACGAGTGCCAGCAATCCACCTCGACCCTTCGTCGCGGGGAGGGCATCGGCTCGGGTCGCGCCCGGGGTGCATGCCTTCTCAACGCCGAGCTTTGCGCGCACTCGCGCAGGGTCTCGCGTCGCTCGCTCGGTGATGGCGACGTCGCAGGCTCGTAGGTCTCGTTCGTTCATTTTCACCGCGCGCGAGTGTCGGGCGCGGGAGTCACTCTCGGAGGAATGCCATGAAGGTCAGGCCGCTCCAGGACCGCGTGCTGGTCCGTCGCGTGAAGGAAGAAGAGAAGACCAAGGGCGGGATCATCATCCCCGACACGGCGAAAGAGAAGCCGATCGAGGGCCTGGTGGTCGCAGTGGGCAACGGCAAGACGCTCGACGACGGCAGCCTGCGGAAGCTCGACGTGAAGGAAGGGGACCGCATCCTCTTCGGCAAGTACTCGGGCACCGAGGTGAAGATCGACGGCGAAGAGCACCTCATCCTCCGCGAGGACGACATCCTCGGCGTGCTCGACAAGTGACGCGAGCGGAACTGGGAATCTAGAAAGGGAACCGAAGATGGCCGCCAAAGACATCATTTACAAAGAGTCCGCTCGCAACCTGATCCTCAACGGCGTGAACGCCCTCGCCGACGCGGTGAAGGTCACGCTCGGCCCCAAGGGTCGCAACGTCGTGATCGAGAAGAGCTTCGGCTCGCCCACCGTGACCAAGGACGGCGTCACGGTCGCGAAGGAGATCGAGCTCGAGAACCGCTTCGAGAACATGGGCGCCCAGATGGTCCGCGAGGTCGCCTCCAAGACCTCCGACATCGCCGGAGACGGCACCACGACCGCGACCGTGCTCGCGCAGTCGATCTTCCGCGAGGGCTCCAAGCTCGTCGCCGCGGGTCACAACCCGATGGAGATCAAGCGCGGCATCGACAAGGCCGTCGAGGCCGTGACGAAGCACCTCAAAGAGTCCGGCAAGATGACGAAGGACTCGAAGGAGATCGCCCAGGTCGGCACGATCAGCGCCAACGGCGACGCCACGATCGGCAAGCTCCTCGCGGACGCGATGGAGAAGGTCGGCAAGGAAGGCGTCATCACCGTCGAAGAGGCGAAGAGCGCCGAGACGACCCTCGACGTGGTCGAAGGCATGCAGTTCGACCGCGGCTATCTCTCCCCGTACTTCGTGACGGATCCGGAGAACATGAAGGTGGTCCTCGAGGACTGCTACCTCCTCATCGCCGAGCGCAAGATCAGCAACATGAAGGACCTCCTCCCGGTCCTCGAAGCGATCGCCAAGGCGCAGAAGCAGTTCCTCATCATCGCCGAGGACGTCGAGGGCGAGGCGCTCGCGACGCTCGTCGTCAACAAGCTCCGCGGCACGCTCCACTGCGCCGCCGTGAAGGCCCCCGGCTTCGGTGATCGCCGCAAGGAGATGCTGAAGGACATCGCGACCCTGACCGACGGCCAGGTGATCGCGGAGGAGCTCGGCCTCAAGCTCGAGAACGTGACGATCAGCGATCTCGGCCGCGCCAAGAGCGTCATCATCGACAAGGACAACACGACGATCGTCGGCGGCCAGGGCAAGAAGGAGAAGATCAAGGCGCGGCAGCAGGAGCTCCGCACCCAGATCGAGCAGACGACGAGCGACTACGATCGCGAGAAGCTCCAGGAGCGCCTCGCGAAGCTCGTCGGCGGCGTCGCCGTCATCAAGGTCGGCGCGGCGACGGAGACGGAGATGAAGGAGAAGAAGGCGCGCGTCGAAGACGCGCTCCACGCGACCCGCGCCGCCGTCGAAGAGGGCGTGCTCCCGGGTGGCGGCGTTCCCCTGATCCGCGCTCAGACGGCGCTCGACGCCCTCAAGGTCGAGCATGACCAGCAGTTCGGCGTCGCCATCATCCGCCGCGCCTGCGAGGAGCCCCTCCGCCAGATCGCCGCGAACGCGGGCGAAGAAGGCTCGATCATCGTCCAGAAGATCCGTGAGACGAAGGGCGCCTACGGCTGGAACGCGGCCACGGGCGAGTACGGCGATCTCATCGAGATGGGCGTGATCGACCCGGTGAAGGTCGTCCGCTCGGCCCTCCAGAACGCGGCCAGCGTCGCGAGCCTCATGCTCACGACGGAGGCCATGGTGGCGGAGCGTCCGAAGGACGAGAAGAAGGAAGCAGCGGGCGGCGGCGGCCACGGCCACGACCACTTCTGATCGCTTCCGTCTTCCCTGACGGCGCGAAGGCCGGTCGCTCGAACGAGCTGCCGGCCTTCGGCTTTCGAAGGATGTAAGGTGGTCCGGATGAGCGAGGTGATCGGGCTCGAGACGGTGCTCGCTTCTCTCCTGACGGGAGAGGGCGAGCTCCACGCCGCGACGCCGAGCGACGTGCTCGCGCAGATGGCGGAGGAGGCGCTCCGCTTCGACGCGCCCATCGCCCATGCGATCGCGCTCGCGGGCCGCGTCGATCGGCTCGGCCTCGCGTTCACCGCCGCCTACGCGGCCGCGACGCGCGCGCTCGTCGAGCGGTCTTCGGTCGCGTCTCAAGCGAGCCGCGGACGCGCGAGCATCATCAGCCTCGCCGCCACGGAAGACGCGGGCGCCCACCCGCGCGCGATCGCGACGCGGCTCGAGGACGGCGGCAACGCGCTCCGCCTCCGCGGCTCGAAGCGCTGGACCACCCTCGCCCTCGAAGCGACCGACCTGCTCGTCATCGCACGACACGGCGAGCACGCGGACGGCCGGCCATGGCTGCGCGCGGCGCTGGTCGAGGTCGCGAGCCCCGGGCTCACGATCTCCGCGATGCCCGAGACGCCCTTCTGTCCCGAGATCCGTCACGCCGAGCTGCACCTCGACGGCGTGCTCGTGCCGAGGACGGCGCTCGTCGAAGGCGACGCTTACACGACGATCCTCAAGCCGTTCCGAACGGTCGAGGACATCTACGTGCAGGCGGGCCTGCTCGCGTGGCTGCTCGGCGCGTCCACCCGCTGCGGGGGCGACGCCGGCCTGCGGGGCGAGCTCACGGCAGCGATCGCTGCCGTGGCGGCCATCGAGAGGCTCGATCCCTCTTCACCCTCGACGCACGTCGCGCTCGACGCATCCATCCGGCGTTCGAACGCGCTCCTCGCGTCGGTGGAGGAGCTGGTCCCGTTGCCCGAGGCTTTTCGAGCGAGGCTCGCGCGCGACCGACCTCTCTTGGAGATCGCCTCGCGCGCTCGCGCGGCTCGCCTCGCAGCCGCGTGGAGGGCGCTCGACGAGCGCCCTCACCCTCCGAAGGTCAGTTGACCTCGTTGAAGGCGTTCTGGGCCATGAAGTTGCCGACCGGGCCGAGGAACAGGAGCATCGCGAAGATGAGCCCGGCGCCCGTCTTTCCGCCCGAGACCTTCTCCACGCCCTGACACCACTTCCAGATCCAAAGAATGTTGAGGATGGGGATGATGATGTGCCATCCCGGCGGGATGTCGGCGCCTCGCGCGTTCATCTCGTCCTTCGTGCTCATCATCCAAATCAGGCTGTAGAGCCCGCACGTGACGAGACTGAGCAATGCAACAGTCACGGCGCTTCGCTTCGTCATGATGGATCCTCCCTGGTCACCGGTGCCCCCAAAAACGGCAGCGTGGAAGCTACGGGGGTCGAAGGTGGAACGTCAAGGGCGGCTCCATTTATCGAGCCTCGATGACGGTCCACCCGCTTACGTCGAGCCGGCCGTCGTACGCCTGCGTCCTCGTCGTCTTCCCGATCTCACCTGAATCGTCGGTGGAAGCGCCGCGGCCTGGGCACCGTCCCGACGATCCGGATCACGCGCCGGCGGACTATAGGGGTTCGTCGGATCATAGAAGCGGTTCTCGACGCCGTCCCCGCCGGCTTGGATAGGCTCGGACGCCGCCGGCAGCATGGAGACGAGGAGGTACGCCGCGAGCCCAAAGACGCCCGCGACGAGCAGCATCCCCCCGTAGAGCGTGAGGGTGGAGAGGTCGAGCTGCATGCCGACGTAGAGGCCGGCGCACTCGCCGCCGATCCAAAGGACGGGCAAGAGGGCACCCCACCATCGGCTCCTCCCTTTCGACGCCGCCTTCCCCGCGAGCGCGCGCGTCCACGCGATGAGGACGAGAACCTCGACCAAGCGCCCCTCCCCTGCCCCGACTCAGAAGAACGAGCCGGTCACGACGATCCCGTTCGGCGTTGGTAGCACGAGCGCGGTCGCGGACGGAGGCTTCGACTCGTCGGACGGCTTCTTGGAAGGGGCGAGCGCGAACAGGATAATCCCCGTCGTGAGGACGGCGGCGCCGCCGGCGAGGCTCCCGATCGATGCGTTTCCGAACGTCGCCGCCTCCTTGTCGAGGCTCTCGATCTCGGTCTGACAAGCCTTGCCGCACGAGTCGTACTTCTCGTCGGCGCTCGACGAGCGGACGAAGTGGAGCGCCCCGAGGATCCCGCCGGTCGCGAGGCCGGCCGCGCCGATCGCCATGAGAGGGATCCCTGCGATCTTCATCGCCGGCATCCCTTCGCTCGAGCTCGAGACGGTCGAAGAGGAAGAGCTCGGCGCGCCCTCGGTCTGGAGGACGAGCTTCACGTCCACCGTCGTGCGCTCCGCGGCCGAGACGGTGACCTTCCCCGCCACCAAGTCCCCGCCGCGCGCCTCGAACGTATAGGTCCCCGCGTCGACCTCCATCGGCGTCCCGAGCCGAGCCCGGTCGAGGCGCTGCCCGTTCATCTTCACGACGAGATCGTCCGGCCGGCTCGGCCCCACCTTCACCACGATCTTGGGGATGCGCGCCTCGAGCTCTTCGAGCTCGCGGACGGCCGACTTCTGCGCGTCCACGAACGCGTCCGACTTCTTCGCCCCGAGATCCTCGTCGCGGACCTTCTCGTAGGAAGCCTTCGCCTCGAGCAGCTTGCCGAGCCCCGCCTGAGCGCGCGCGATGTAGAGGACGTGAGTCGGCGCATGAAAGAGCGACTCCGCCTCTTGGAGCGCCTCGAGCCCCTCCGCGAAGCTCTTCTGGTCGACCGCGGTCGCGCCCTTGCGGAACAGGACGCGAGCCTTCTCCTTCGGATCGTCGTCGGCGGGCTTGGGCTTGCCGCGCCCTTGGGCGAGGGCGACGGCACACGGCCCGAACGGGGCGGAGACGCTCGCGGAGAGCACGAGCGATGCGAGAGCGAGCCGGAAGGCACGCCCTCGCCCTCCCTTGCTCAGGGCAGCGCAACAGCGCTTCGCGGGCATCCCACCGTTCTATCAGCTTCCGCGCGCGCCTCGAAAGTCCGCTGTCATCGGCGGAAAATCAGTCGCTCCGGCGCCCGATGCGTTCGGCGGGCCAATGGTGCTACCTTGTTAGACCATGGTCGCAGCCTCCCGCGAAGGAGAGATCCTCGAGGGAAAGTATCGGCTCCTTCGAAAGATCGGCGAAGGCGCGATGGGAGCGGTCTACGCAGGAGAGAACCTCCGCATCAAGCGGACGGTCGCGATCAAGATCCTCCACGCCGCGGCCAGCGCGATCGCGGAGATGGCGGACCGCTTCGAGCGCGAGGCGCAGGCGGCCGGGCACATCGGCAACGACCACATCGCCGAGGTCTACGACCTCGGGACGACGAGCAAGGGCGAGCGCTACATGGTGCTCGAGTACCTCGAAGGGGAGACGCTCCGCGCTCGAATCAAGCGGCAGAAGCGGCTCGAGCCGCGGGCGGCGGTCGATCTCCTCCTCCAGCTCGTGGAAGGGCTGGGGGCGGCTCACCGCGCCGGGATCATCCACCGCGACGTGAAGCCCGACAACGTCTTCATCATGAAGGAGAAGGCGGGGCGGCGCGACTTCGTGAAGATCCTCGACTTCGGGATCAGCAAGTTCACCCAGCAGGTCGGAGAAGGGTCGGCGACGCGTACGGGGACGGTCATGGGCTCGCCCAACTACATGAGCCCGGAGCACGTGCGCGGAACCCACGAGGTCGACGCGCGCAGCGATCTCTACTCAGCGGGGGTGATCCTCTACGAGGCGCTCACCGGATCGATCCCGCGGAGCGCGAACAACTTCGCGGAGCTGCTCTTCAAGATCGCCTACGAGCCGATCCCCGATCCGCGCGCCATCGTGGCCGACCTGCCTGCCCGCGTCGTCGACGTGGTGATGCGCGCTTGCGCGGCCGACGTCACGACCCGCTACCAAGACGCGGACGAGCTCATCGTGGCGCTGCGGGGCGCCCAGCTCGACTTGGCGGGAGAGGTCGCGGTTCGACCGGCTCCGCCGAGCAACGCGGGCGCGTCGTCCACGACGACGGCCGGCGCGAGCTCCCAGCCGTCGTTTCAGTCTGCGCCCAAGGGACCGTTCGGAGGGGCTTCGCAGCCGGCGTTCTCCGGCTCGGGCTCGCAGCCCGGGTTCTCCGGCTCGGGCTCGCAGCCTGCGTTCTCCGGCTCGGGCTCGCAGCCCGCGTTCGGCAACGCGTCCCCCTCGTATCGAAGCTTCGTTCGGGCCGGCGACACTTCACAGCCGGACGCGAACGGCACCGCGATCATGGCGCTCGACTTCGAGGGCGGGTCACGATCCGGCGTGCGCGGTCCGCTGGAGGAGCCCATGCCGCCCGGGGGTGGATCGACGGCCGCTCCTCTGTCGCTCACGACGGGCGCCGTTCCTCCTCCCGTCGCCCCCGCGGGCAGCCGCGCGAAGGCCTTCGGGATCGCGATCGGCTGCGGCGTGGCGGTCGGGGTGCTCGGCATCTTGGGCTACGTCTTCCTCGCCGGGCCGCCCACGGCCGATGGAAAGGCAGCCGCGTCGGGGCCGGCGCCCGCGCCCTCCTCCTCCGCTGCGCCGGCGTCGACTTCACGGCGGGACCCGACGGAGGCGAGCGCGAGCGGCGGAGTCGAGACGACCCCGTCCGCGGAGACGCCCTCGTCGGGCGTGGCGAGCGTCGCCGCGACAGGATCGAGCGCGAGCGCGAGCGCCAGCGCGAAGGCCGGCAGCAGTCGGCCCGTGTCCAACACGCGGCCGGTGAGGCCGAGAGGTCCCGATCCGGGCTATTGAGCTCACGCGGGATGCCGTGACGATCTATCGACTCGACGCCAGGCTCGTGTTTCCGCCTCCCGACCGAGCGGACGAGAACGGGTTGCTCGCGGTGGGAGGCGACCTCTCGGAGACGCGCCTCCTCCTCGCCTACGAGAGCGGGATCTTTCCCTGGTACGAGGAGGGTCTGCCCATCCTCTGGCACAGCCCCGACCCGCGCTTCGTGCTCCCGATGGAGAAGCTGCACGTCCCGAAGAGCCTCGCCAAACAGATGCGTCGAGCCCCTTATCGACTCGGCTTCGACCGGCGATTTCGAGACGTGATGCAATCGTGCGGGGAGGCCCCGCGCCCCGGACAGAAGGGCACTTGGATCACGCGCGAGATGCTGGACGCTTACGAGCGCCTCCATCGCCTCGGGTTCGCCCACTCGGCGGAGGCCTACGACGAGACTGGTCGGCTCGTGGGGGGCCTGTACGGGGTGTGCCTGGGGAAGGTCTTCTTCGGGGAGTCGATGTTCGCGAAGTCCCCCGACGCGTCCAAGATCGCGTTCGTCGCGCTCCTCGAGAAGCTCGCCGCCCGCGGGATCGATCTGGTCGACTGCCAGGTCCACACCGAGCACTTGGAGCGCGTCGGGGCGGAGGCGTGGCCCCGCGCCCGCTACCTCCGCGAGCTCGCGGCGCGCGTGACCCGCCCGTGGACCCCGCTGCCGAGCCTGAACGAGGAGGATGAGCCTCGTCGATCGAGCGAGCCATGATCCGAGGCCCCGACGCTCGGCCGTCTCCCGCGCCGCCGACGGTGCTCGTGGTGGACGATGATGCGGAGACGAGGAGGCTCGTCGCGAGGTGGCTCGCGCGCGCGAACCTCTCCTGCCTCGACGCCGACTCCGGGCTGCGGGCCCTCGAGACGATGCGAAGGGATCCGGCCGGGATCGATCTCGTCATCCTCGACGTGATGATGCCGGGCATGAACGGCTTCGAAGTGCTCGCGGCGATGCACGCCGACGAGAAGCTCCGGCCCATCCCGGTGATCGTCCTCACCGCCCACGCCGACGACGACGCTTCGATCGTCGAGGGAGCGCGGCTCGGCGCGATCGATCATCTGACGAAGCCCTTCTCCGGGCCGGTCCTCGTGGCGAAGGTGCAGCGGGCGGTGGAGGCGCGCCTCGAAGAGAAGGCGCTCCGGGAGAAGCTCGCGGAAGCGGAGAAGCGCGCGCGGATCGATCCGTTGACCCAGCTCGGCAACCGCGCCCTCCTCTTCGAGCGCCTGCGTGAGGAGGCGGCGTTCGCTCGCCGTCATCAGAGCCCCCTCTGCCTCGCCGTCCTCGATCTGGATCACTTCAAGAACATCAACGACACCCTCGGGCACGAGGCCGGCGACGCCGCGCTGAGGCACTTCGCGAAGCTGCTGGCGGCCTCGATGCGCCAGGGCGACGCGGCCTTTCGCTATGGAGGCGAGGAGTTCGTCGTCCTCTTGCGCAGCTCCAACGTCACGGCTGCGCTCTCCGCCATGCAGCGGCTCCGGACGAGCCTGTCTCTCTCGCCCGCCCCAATCTCGGATCCGTCGCTCGCGTTCCTTCGCTTCAGCTCGGGGATCTCGGTCGCGGACGCCCACAACGGCTTCGCCGCCGACAACCTCCTCGCCCGCGCCGACGAGGCCCTCTATCGCGCGAAGGAATCGGGACGCGCGCGCGACGAGATCGCGATCGCTCCGGACTGACCGGGAAGCAGCGCAGCTCAGCGCTTGAGGCGGATGTCGCTCGTCGTCGGGGGAGGAGGCGCGGGCGCCGAGCTCTTCGCCGTCGACGGCGGCGGGTTGCGACGCCCCGGCCCTCTCCCATGAGGAGCCGAAGAGCCTGCCGGCTTCCCCGATCCGCTCTCGGGCGGGTCGACCGGCTCCGCGACCGCGGCGGAGCCGGCGCTGCCGCCGACGCTCTCCTTGAGGTTCGCCATCAAGGTGAGGTCGGTCGTCACCGAGCTCGCGTGGAGCGTGTAGGGATCGTGGCCTCCGAGGAGCAGGGTGAAATCGCGAGCGGGTCCGCCGCTCGGATTCGAAACCGTGAGGGGCGTCTCTCCGAGCACCCGCTCGCCCTCGCGGACCGTCGCCCCGGGGGGCGTGCTCTCGATCCGAAGGGTGAGAGAGGCGGCGCTCGTCGCGGGGGACGCCGTCGCCTCCGAGGTCGCCTTCGGGGTGCGGAGGACGACGAACGCGATCCCCGCGAGGACCCCGAGCCCGAGGGCGCCGATGAGGATGGGCACCACCGGCTTCTTCGGCGGTGGCAACGACGACGAGTCGCGCACGCTGACGGAGGGGATGGTCGAGGTCTCGCCCGGCTGGCTCTCTTTCCGCGAGAGCGATCCGAACGAGAGGGAGCCGGTGACGCCCGTCCCGCCGCGACGCGCCTTCGAGTCGCTCGTCTCGCTCATCGGGCCGATCTCGAGGAACGGCAGATCCCCCACGTCGCGCTCCGTGTCGCGCCGCATCTCCTGCTCGACGATCTGCTGGATCTTGTGGCGATCCTCGAAGAACGTCTCGGTCGTGATCTTCCCGACCTCGCGGCAGCCGCGCCGGTCCTCGAGCGTCTCGACGTAGGCGTCGACGTCGGCCTGCATGTCGGCCGCGGTCGCGTAGCGGTCCTCACGCTTGGGCGCGAGGGCCTTGTCGATGATGGCGGCCAGCTTCGGATCGATGTTGGGAGAGGCGTCGGTGATCTTCGGGATGTCGTGATCCAACAGCCGCTTGATGACGGCGATGTCGGCGACGCCCCGGTGCATCCGCTGCCCCGCGGCGAGCTGCCATAGGATCACCCCGACGCTGAAGACGTCGGCGCGTCGATCGCACGCGGCGGTGGCGGCTTGCTCCGGCGACATGTACGCGACCTTGCCCTTGAGGACACCGCTCCGCGTCTCGGTGGAGGAGTTGAGGGCCTTCGCGATCCCGAAGTCGACGACCTTCACCTGCCCGCTGTAGGTCACGAAGATGTTGTGAGGGCTCACATCGCGGTGCACGACCGACAGGGGCGTCCCATCGAAGTCGCGCAGCTCGTGGGCGTAGTGGAGCCCGGAGAGCGCCTCGCTCACGATCCGCAGGCCCATCGCGAGGCTGAGCTTCGGCCCGAGGCGGTTGATGATGCGGTTGAGCGTCTGCCCCTCGAGGTACTCCATCGCGATGAAGTACCCGGACTCGTCCGCGCCGACCTCGTTCGTCTGGACGACGTTGGGATGGTTGAGGCGGGCCGCGAGCCTCGCCTCGTCCAGGAACATGTTGACGAAATCCGGATCTTCCGCGAGCGATGCCTGGATCTGCTTCACGACGACGAGCTTGTTGAAGCGGGCCGGCCCGCGCACGAGCGCGAGGTAGACCTTCGCCATCCCTCCTCGGCCGAGCTCGGCGAGGAGGCGATATTTGCCAAGCATCGTTGTCGAATCCACGGACGATGACGTCATGGCGTCCGGCGCCAGCTCCGTCCCCGATGGTACCGACGTTGGCAGAAACTTCAATGTGGCGCGGGCGCTCGCCGAGCCTGTAGCGTCGGCTCGGAGCCCCGACCCGCCCCTTTTGCTCGGGAGAACCATGCGCGCTCGACCCCGACCCTCGAAGAAGCGATCGAAAAGAGGCCTCGTCGCCGCGTGCGCCGCCTCGCTCCTCCTGCTATCCGGCGGCCTCCGCGAGGCGCGCGCCGACGGCAACGCGGACGAGGCGGACCTCCATTTCGAGATCGCCGCGGAGGCCTACGCGCGCGGCGAATACCGCCTCGCCCTGGAGCACTTTCTCTTTTCGAACCGCCTCGTCGCCAACAAGAACGTCGTCTTCAACATTGCCCGGACGTACGAAAAGCTGGGCGACCGCGAGCAGGACCCGGAGAAGGCGGCTCGGCGGTACGCGGACGCCCATCGCCACTACGTCGACGCCCTCGACGGCGAGGTGGACGAGAAGACGAAGGGCGAGCTCAACGCGTCGCTCTCCCGCATCTCGCCGAAGGTCAGCGTCCTTCGCGTGGAGACGAACCCGCCGGACGCGATCGTCTACATCGATCGGAAGGACCTCGGCTCACGCGGACGGACCCCGCGGCCCCTCGCCCTCCCCGCAGGGCGTTACCGCGTCATCGTCGAGAAGCCCGGCTACGAGCCGGCGGTCGTCGAGAACGTCGAGGCCAAGCGCGGTGAGGAGACAAAGGTCGCCCTCACCCTGCGCGAGGTCCTCGGCACCGTCCACGTCGACGTCGAAGGGGCGAAGAACGCGCTCGTCCACGTCGGCGACGAGAAGGAGAAGCCCTCCTGCTCGGCGCCGTGTGATTTCAAGATGCCCCCGGGGACGTACCTCCTCTACTTCACCCAAGACGGCTTCCAGGGTGATCCGCGCCAGATCGTCGTGCCCGAGAAGGGCCTCGTGAAGACGACGGCGCGGATGAAGCCGCTCTCCGGATCGGTCGTGGTCGAGGCCGACGAGCAGGGCGCGGTCGTGGAGATCGACGGAGCGCCGAGCGGGTTCACCCCCGCCGTGATCCAGAACGTCGCCGTGGGCAAGCACCGCGTGACCGTGAAGGCGCGCGGGTTCGCCCCCGTCGAGCAGCCCATCGAGGTGAGGACGAACGAGCGGGTCGAGCTGCTCGGGCTGAGGCTCGAGCCGCTGCGGCAGGTCCAAGCGGTGTCGCGTATCACGGAGAGCATCGAGGACGCGCCGAGCTCCCTCACCATCATCGAAGGGGACGAGCTTAGGGCGTTCGGGTACCCGACGATCGCGGAGGCCCTCCGCGGGGTCCGCGGCGTCGCGATCGGGACCGACCGCGCCTATTGGTCGGCGACGATCCGCGGCATCGGCGAGCCCAACGACTTCGGCAAGCGCCTCCTCGTGCTGAGCGACGGGGCCATCCTCAACGACGACATCTTGAACAGCTCGTACATCGGCTCGGACGGGAGGACGGACCTCGCCGACGTCGAGCGCATCGAGGTCGTGCGCGGCCCCGGGTCGCTCCTCTACGGCACCGGCGCGTTCAGCGGCGTCGTCAACCTCGTGCCTCACTACCGCGACAACCCCACCGGGGTGACGGCAGGGGCGAGCACCTACGAGAACCGCGTCGCGCGCGGCCGCGCCAGCGTCCACGTCAACTTCTCGAAGGACGCCGGCATGTACGCGAGCGTCTCCGCGAGCCGCTCGGAGGGCTTCGAGCTGCCCATCGAGCTGAACGATCCGGGCGCGGGGCCCGCCTCGCGGACGATCCAGGAGGTCGACAAGTTCTACTCGGTGACGACGAGCGGGAGCGCGTGGTGGAAGGACCTCACCGCCCAGTGGTTCTACACGCGCCGCAAGCAACAGATCCCGATCGGCGCGGTGGGCACGGGCGCCAACGATCCGAGGACGTTCTACTTCGACGAGCGCGCCCTCGGCGAGATCCGCTACGAGCCCAAGATCAACCAGTACTTCCAGCTCTTCTCGCGCGTCCACGCGAACCACTATCACTTCAACGGCATCTATGCGCTGAAGGAGCCGGCGAACCCGCTCTCCGAGGACTACTACGGCTCGTGGTTCGGGGTCGAGGCGCGCGCCGTGATCACGCCCATCAAGCAGCTCCGCATCACCGCCGGCGGGGAGGGGCAGTTCCACCCGTTCGCCGCCCTCCGCGGGACGGAGGTGGAGCAGGATCTCGAGACGCCGATCGAGGGCGGCGAGTACATGAACGAGGAGGTCTCGTACAACCTCGGGGCCGCCTACGCCGTGCTCGAGGCCTCCCCCGTCTCGTGGTTCCGCGTCTCCGCCGGCGTCCGCGTCGACATCTACTCCACGTTCGGCGCGATCCCCATCCCGCGCGGCGCGCTCATCTTCAAGCCCACGAAGGGGGGCGTGCTCAAGCTCATGGGCGGCCGCGCGTTCCGCGCTCCCAGCATCTACGAGCAGTTCTACAACGACGGCGGCTTCACCCAGACGAAGGGGGAGGACGAGGCGCGCGGACTCGAGCTCAAGCCCGAGTCGATCGTCTCGAGCGAGATCGAGTACTCCCAGCGCTTCCTCGAGAACTGGGTCGCCCTCGCGAGCGCTCACACGAGCTACATCGAGAACATCATCAACACGATCCCGGACGAGCCGGGCTCGGACGTCGTTCGGTACGCGAACAGCGACGTCCCCGCGCTGACGGTCGGGGGCGAGGTCGAGCTGCGGCGAGAGTGGAGGCAGGGCTGGATGCTCAGCGGCTTCTACGGCTACCAGCGCGCCCAATATTTGAACCCCACCGATCCGGCCCAGCAGGAGAACCCGCGGCTCATCAACGCCCCCGAGCACCTCGCCGGCATCAAGGGCGTCGTGCCGGTGGTGCCGGAGCTCGCCTCCGTCGGCGCCCGCGCCACCCTCGAGGCTCCGCGACGGATCAACCTCGAGGGCGACGACACGACCGACACCGGCGTCGTCGCCGACGTGACGCTGAGCGGGGTCGCCCGGCGGTACGGGCTCCGCTACGTCGTCGGCATCTACAACCTCTTCGACTGGAGGACGGAGGTGCCGGTCGCGGACACCTACGCGAGCCGGACCATGCCGCAGAACGGACGCACCGTCCTCGTCGACCTGTCGCTCACCGTCCCCTAACGGTGTGCTGAAAAAGGCGGTCGTCAGGCCACTGGGTGGGCAGTTGCTGCTCTTTCACCCCCCCAGCCCCCCTCGCGTAGCGAGGGGGGAGTCACCGCTCTGGGTTGTGCACAGCACCTTGACCCGCAGGGGTTGATTCGCACCCTCGGCGCGCTTCGCGCTCGCCGACCCCTCCCAGGCGACTGCGCTCTTCGAGCTCCACCGCGGGAGGGGTTGATCACGGCAGCTCGACCTTGAGCCGCTCACCGGAGGCCTCCGGGCCCGGATTCACGGCGCGGATCTCGAGCACGACATGGGGGGCCCGGACGGCGCTCCGAACCCCGCGTCCTGGGCGCGCGCTCGCGACGCGCGCCCTCGGCTCGGAGGCGACGAGCGACCGCTCCGACTGCACGAAACCCGTCGCGTCGACGAGGTCGTGCACCTCCGCCGCGGTCATGTCCGCGACCATCGGCGGCGAAGCGCGCAGGTGAAACCGTCCTCCCGGGCGCAGCACGCGCTTCGCTTCGGCGAGCAGCTTCACCCACCCGAACGTCGGCGTGATGGGCTCGCAGAGGAAGACGACGTCGAAGGCTCCCGTCGGGAGCGGGAGCTCGGGGCGCTCGCGGAGGTGGACCAGGATGCGATCCGCGAGCGCGGCGGCGCGCACGAGGGCGCGCGCGTGGGTAGCCTCGACGGAGGACGTCGTGACCGCGTCGATGGTGACGAAGGGGTGCTCGAGCGCGATGTCGATCGACGTCCCGCAGACACCGCACCCCACGTCGGCGATGCGATCGCCGTCGTGGACGCCAGCGCGCCGGGCGAGGGCCACGTTTCCCTCTCGGTAGGACGCGCTGTCACGAATGAACGGCGAAGAGGCAGGAGGCGATCGAAGCATCGCTTCCTGCTCGAAGCAGCTCGCATGCCGCCTCGAGACGCCGCGAATGCCCAGCGATCCGCGAGGCGCCGTCACCGTCACGCCGACCGGCCCGTGTTCGGTTACGTAACACCGCAACGACTCTTTTCGTCGGTGCTATATCCATCGCCATGCAAAGCTTCCGCACCGCTTTCCACCTGCTCTTCGCGGCGTCTCTCTTCGCCCTCCCGCTCGGGGGATGCGGCGACAGCACCGGCTCGGGAGGCTCGGGGGCGTCGACCAACGGAGGCGGCGACGTCGGCGGACAAGCCAGCGGCGGCGGTGACACGGGCGGATCCGGCGGAGGCGTCGGACCGACGTGCGAGCCCCCCGCCGGGACGCCGGGCACGCCCAACGATCTCGACGTCACGTCCGTCACCGTCGTCGCGCACGACGACGCGGACGATCCCATCGACGACTTCGAGCTCCAGTTCTGCGGGGCGAACCTGTGCCTCAAGGCGACGACGAGCCTCATCGGCCAAGCCGTGTTCAACAACGCCGGCGGCGACACCCTCGATCGGCCGACGGTCAAGCCGGGTGACAGCCTCACCTACGGCAAGATCGGCTACCCGTGGGACCCGACCGCCGAGACTCCCTTCCCCGTCTACTTCCCCGCCATGGAAGACAGCGGCCAGCAATTCGCGGCCGGCTCGAGCGTGTCGGCGGGAGGGGTGCAGCTCGACGTCGGCGCCGACGCGTACTTCACCATCGACGAGCTGACCTACTTCGAGCCGGATCAGCAGACGTTCCGCGCCGCCTCGCTCCCCGTCGATCTCGTGGAGGCCGCGACCGGCTCCCCGGATTTCGCCATGGTCTTCTCGCTCGGGCCCGTCGACACTCTGTTTTGTCCGGGCGTCACCGCCACGTTCGACAACTACGCGGGGCTCGACGCGGGCGCGGCGGTGGAGATCTGGGGCCAGGAGCTCTCCCTCGAGGAGAGCTTCGCGGGGTACGGAGAGTGGGCGAAGATCGCCGAGGGCGTGGTCTCCGAAGACGGCACCACCATCACCACCACCGGCGATGGCCTCCCGGTCCTGTTGAGCGTCGCGATCAAGCTCAAGGGCTGAATTCTCGAAGCGCCCTCCCGCTCGGCGTCACGATCCGCGGGGCTCGAACGACGTACGTCGCGATGAGCACGCGAGCGGAGCCGGGCCGGGACCGAGAGACCGTGCGGTGGGCGATCTCGAGGCCGGGCCTCCATCGGGAGCTCGAGACGATGGTGCGGCGCCGGGTGCCGTCGTCCGATGTCGACGACATCGTCCAATCCGTCCTGTGCGACGCCCTCGGGGCGGGACGATGCCCGGACGACCCGCGCGACGTGCCGCGCTGGGTGATGGCGATCGCCAAGCACAAGGTCGCGGACTTCCACCGGCGCCGCCGCCGTGAGGAGCCGGTCCCCGTCGCCGTCGCCAAGCCGCTCGTCCCGACCATCGAAGAGCGAGACCTGCTGCGCGCCGTGCTCGAGGACGCCGAGCGGCAGCCCTCCGCGCGAGAGACGATCCGCATCTTGATCCGCGAGCACGAGGGAGAGACCCTCCGCGATATCGCGATCGGCGAGGCGCTCTCGCCCGAGCTCGTCCGCAAGCGCGTCTCGCGATTCCGAAAGTACCTGCGTGCGCGCTTCCTCACCGTCCCGGCGATCGCGATCGCGGTCATCGCGTGGAGCGCGCGACCGAGGCTCGAGGACGCGGTCGTCCGGGGCGAGATCCGCGCCGCCACCGCGCCCGTCGAACGCGGGACGCTCCCTTCGGCGCTCGAGCCCGCGAGCGCTCCGCCGCCGGCGCCGCGCTTCAGGTCCATCCGCGCGCTCTTCCGATCCGCGACCGAGCTCACCGTCGTTCGCATCGAGCCCTCGAGCGCGCTGCCGCCTTCGTCGCGCGATCTGGCGCGCGAGTCGGCGCGCGACGCGACCATCGAGATCTCGGACGGCGTCTTTCGCGCGCACCCCCGCGCCGTGCCCGGGCTGTCGCTGGGGGTCTTGGAGGGCCGGCTCGAGCTCGACGACGACGGTGCCGCCGAGACGACCGGCTCCGTCGTGCTCGAGGATGGCAGGCGGATCGCAGTGCGGGGCAAGCTCGCCGAGGGTGGGGCGTTCGCGCTGACCTTCGACGATCCATCCATGCCCCGACTGCGCGGCACGCGGATCGAGATGGCACCTCGTCGCTGATTCTTCTCGACGTTCGCTTGGCCCAGATTCCACGCTGGCAGCCGCGACGATGCCCCCGAGCCGCGTGCTATCGTCGAAAGATGCGCGGACGGCGCCATTCATGAAGTCACGCTCTTCACCGCTCGAGGTGTTGATCGTGGACGACTCCGAGGGAAACCTCGACCTCCTGGAGGCGATCGTCGAGCAGCCGGGGGTGAAGACGATCCGAGCCGGCTCGGGCCAGGAGGCCCTCCAGCTCGCCAAGCATCACGACTTCGCGCTCGCCGTGCTCGACGTGAACATGCCGGGGATGAACGGCTTCGAGCTCGCGGAGCGCTTGCGGGCGGAGGACAAGACCCGCGGGCTCGCCCTCCTGTTCTTGACGGCAGCCCCTCACGACAACCGATGGGCGTTCCGCGGGTTCGAGCTCGGCGCGGTCGACTTCCTCTTCAAGCCCGTCGAGGCGGCCCTCATCCGTTACAAGGTGAACGCCTTCCTCGAGCTGCATCGCCAGCGCATCCAGATCGAGGAGAACCTGCGCATCAACGAGGTGTTCGTCGCGGTGATGGCCCATGATCTCCGCAACCCCCTCTCCGCGATCGTCATGGGCGCCGACCTCCTCGCGCGCGCCAAGGACCCGATGCAGGCGGACGTCGCTTCGAAGATCAAGAACAGCGCGAGACGGATGGGGACGATGATCGAGCAGCTCTGCGATCTGTCCCAGGCGCGGCTCGCGGGGGGTATCCGCATCACGCGGCAGCCCACGGATCTATCGGCCGCGCTCACCCACACCCTCCAGGAGGCCGAGCTCGCCAACCCGGGCCGCGTCTTCGAGACGCGGATCGGCTCGGATCTGCGCGGGGATTGGGATCCAGACCGGCTGGAGCAAATCCTCTCGAACCTCATCGGAAACGCGGTGCGACACGGCCGGCCGGAGACCCCAATCCGGATCTCGACGAGCGCCGACGAGGCCTCCGTGACCTTCGCGATCGAGAACGGCGGCGAGGTCCCGATCGAGCACAAGGAGCAGCTCTTCGAGCCGTTCAAGACGATGGCCCCCACCAAGGCGCGCCGGCAAGGTCTCGGGCTCGGGCTCTACATCGTCCAGCAGCTCGTGGAGGCGCACGGCGGCCGGATCGACGTGAGCTCCGGAGACGGGAGGACGACGTTCACGGTCGCGCTCCCGAGAGCGGCCTGATCCGCACCCCGGGCGACCGCGCTCGTGGGCGGGCGCGGCTCAATCCGCGGCGGCGGGCTCCGCGTCCGGGACGACGCGGATCTTGATCGAGCCTTGCTTGGGGCGCGACGCGGCCGCGACGTCGTCGGTGTGGCGGTGGGAGCCGCTCGGCGATTCGCCGTGGCTGGCCCAGCACGCGCGGCGCTGATCCTCGCTGGGCTTCGCGATCCCGAGCTGCCCGCGGCGCTCCCAGAGCACGCCCGTCAACATCCGGCACGCGTCGTTCGAACCGTAGTCGATCACCTCTCGGGGTTGTCCGAGGAGCCGGACGAGGACCGACCGGGCATTGAACGCGAGGTGAGGCTCGTCGTTGGCCGCCCTCAAGATCTCCCAGGCGTTCGCGCGATCGATGCCCCGGACTTTGTAGCCTCGCGTCGCGAAGCCCATCGTCAGCCATCCGTCGCGCAGCATCTTGCGCTGGGCGGCGAAGAGCTTCTCGTACTTCGGCTTGGCCTCCCGGAGCCGCTCCCCGAGCGGGCGTTTGTCGTCGTCGTCGACGAGCCGCTGGTTGGTCAGGTAGGAGAGGGAAACGGCGGCGTCGTTCGCGAGCGCGAGGTCGCGATCGTCGAGGAGCGCGATGAGCGGGCCGATCGGCTCGGTGGTGCCCGAGTGGCGCACCGCGCGAACCGCGAGCCGCTGCAGGCCCGCCCGATCGAAGGCGAGATCGACGACCGGCGTCGGCGCGAGGAGCGAGCGCATCGGCGGATACGGATCGTCGGCGAGGCCGAAGAAGCGGGCCGCGCTGCCCACGTCGAGGGGGAGGGCGCGATCGGAGAAGGAGAGGACGGGCGCGCCCGCGGTAGCGAGGAGCACGTCCTGGAAGAAGGGCCCCGCGTCGGCGCCGCCCAGGAAGCCGATCGCGTCGACGAGGGCGGCCATCACCGCCGAGTCCGACTCCTCGCGGAAGCGCGCGACGAGGGCCGAGGTCTCCGACTCGCTGCCGAGCGACGCGAGCATCTCCGCGGCGGCGGCGCGAACGAACGGGGAAGGATCGCGGAGCGCCTTCTTTCCGGCCTCGAGATCCGAGCCGTCGCCGACCAGGCCGAGGCGGAGCAGCGCGCGACGTCGGTGGGCCTCGTGCTTGTCGTGGAGGAGGGCGCGCGCCTTCTCGACGGCTCGGGACCGCTCCCCGTCGAAGCGCTTGGCATAGCGATGAGACATCCCCATGTCGTGGCAGCCCCCGGCCGCGTCCATCCGCGAGCAGTAGATCCGGACGTGGAGGTGATCGTCGTGGGCGGCCGCGGACCCAGGCTGCCGCAGGACCTCGTTGGCCATGTCGATCACGGAGGGCGGCTCTTTGATCGCCTTCGCGTGCTCGAGGAGCTTCTTCTTCAGCGGGTCGCTGATGAAGAGGTACTGCACGCTCGCGCCCTCGAACGAGAGCAGCGATCGGACGACGATCCAGGTGCGCGCGACGTCGAACGCGAGCTTCTTGTCCTTCGACACGCCGCTGCGATCGAGCTGCACGAGATCGGGAGGATCGACGGGCGCCCCCGACGAAGGGCTCTTGTAACAAAAGGCGACGTCCGCATCGCGACCGGCGTTGTGGCTCACCGACCACTCGATGTCGCCCCCCTCTCGCCGTCCGAGGTTGCCGACCCAGAGCGGGCTCTTCGTCTTCTCGTAGAGGGCGCGCCCGGCGTGCTCGAGCAGACCGACGAGCCCCTCCGTGCCGTACTTGAGGTCGCGCTCCTTCTGCCGCGGCAGGATGTGGAGGGCCTCCGACTCCGTGAGCTCACGCGCGTTCACGAGCCGCCCGTGGGTCGTGTCCCCGATGGAGACGCTCGCCCCCTCCGGCTCTCCATCGAGGAAGGGAAAGCTCGCCCTTGCGATGGGTCGCGCCTCTCTCGTCTTCGCCCGGTCGGTCGCGGACGGGAGATCTTCGAGCGGGATGAGCGGGTCCTCGTCGTCGACCGTGGCCGGCGCGGCCGACGAGGCGAGCGGGGGCGGCGCCGGAACGCGCCGCTCACGCTCCGGGGCCGAGCAGGCCGGAAGCAGCAGGGCACAAGCTCCCGCGACGAGTCCCCATCGCATCTGCTCGTTGTAATCGAAACAGGGCAGAGGGCAAAAGTGGGGACGGTGCTATCTTGCGACGGGCTGCCGATGCCGACCTCCCGAAGAGTCACCCGCAGCCGCCCCGCGTTGCTCGCCTTGGTGCTCTTCGCCGGCACCGCTTGCTCGCGGGCGCGCTCTCCCCACAAGCCCTTCGGGGTGCTCCCGAGCGCCTCGACCAAGGCGGTCCCGGAGTGGCTCCCGGAGCGGGCGGTGGGCGGGGCTGCGGTCGATGAGGACCGGCGCGAGACCCACCTCTTCGCGCCGAGGCGGCTCACGACGGGCTGGGACGTGACCCAGACGAGCTGGTCCGCCGACGGCAGGACGATCTTCGCGCTCGCGAGCTCGACCGCCGGGCGCGGGCCGGCGCTGTTCGCGGTGGACGCCTCCGGCCGCGCGGCCCCCAAGGCCCTCAGCGCCCAGGGAGAGCGGGTGCTTTCGTTCGCGGTCCGGGCGGGGGAGGGCCCGACCCGCGTCGTCTACGCGGCGCGACGCGACGAGACCTCGGAGACCGTGCTCTTCGAAGTGCGTGAAGGAGGAGCGCCCGTCGCCCTCGACGCGCGCGGCCCCGCGCCCCTCGCGCTCGCGCCGGGGCCGGGGGGCGACCTGCTCGTGGTGACGAAAGACGGGGACCGGGCCCGCCTCGTGCGCCTCCCGGAGCGAGGAGACCGCGCCGACCTCGGGGTGGACGAGGTCGCGCTCGTGTCGCCGGCGCTCTCGCCGGATCGAGCATACGTGGTGTTCGCCCGGCGCTCGGAAGATCCCGCCCGCGCCGAGGCGGTGGACTTCGCGAGCGTCGAAGGCCGCGGCGCGACGGAGCTCGTGAGCGCGCGGGGCGCGTCGTTCCGCGGGCTCTCGTTCCATCCGAGCGGTCGCTTCGTCGCGTTCGCCGCCGATCGGGATCGGGCCGCGTTCGAGCTCTACGCGGTGGAGCTCCCGGAGACGCTCGCCGGCGCCGCCCGCGTGTCGACGCGGGGTGAACGCGATCGGATCGAGGCTCGCACCGTGCGGCTGACGTTCTCGCAAGGAGACGCCCCCGCCTTCTCTCCGGACGGCAAGAGCCTCTCCTTCGCGTCGAGCCGCCTCGGCCCCACCCGCGACCTCTACGTCGCTCGCTTCATCGAGGCTCCGTGATGAAGACCGAGCGATCACGCGGGCGCGCGCTCGGGACGCTGCTCCGCGCGGCCGCGCTCCTCTCCGTCGTCGCGGCGGCGTGCAGCCGCGGGCCGGCCACGAGAGCCCCCGTGCGTTCGGCGCGCATGGGCGACGCCGGCCCCGCGTTCGAGTCGCCAGCGCGATGGCTCGCGTTCCCTCAGACGGTCGGGGCGGCGATGGCGGCCATGACGCTCGCAGACGGGCGATGCCTCGTCGCCGTCGACGACGGCCAGCGCTGGATCGTCACCCCGACCGACAAAGCGCATCCGTGCGTCGGAGCGGGCGTCGCCTCCGGCTCTCCGACCCTCGAACCGCTCGTGGGCATCGAGCGGACGGAGAGCGAGTTCCGCTTCATCGCCCAGGGCGGCGGCGTGTACACGAGCAAGGAGCCGAACGGGCCCTTCACTCGCTTCGTTCGCTCCCCCACCTACCTGCGGCGGGTGGCCGCGCGGGGGGAGGCCATCGTCGGCCTCGACGACGTCGGAGCGACGTACTTCTTCGACGGGACCGCGTGGAAGCAAGCGGCCGTTCCCAAAGGGGCGCGGGGGATCGATCTCGTCGCGGATGAGAAGGGGCGCGTCCTCTGGCTCGGCGCCCCGGAGTCGCTCCTCGTCTCGACCGACGCCGGCCGCACGTTCGCGCCCGCGCCGGGGGCATCACCGCCGCACGTCGGCGCCTACGGAGCGGGCGTCACGAAGAGCGGAAAGCTCGCCGCCCAGGGCGCCATCGGCGCGCTCGTTTGGGACGGAGACGGCATCTCCCGCACGAGCGAGCCGCTGGCCGAAGGCCGTGTCCCGGACGTGAAGATCGAGCCTACGGAAGGGCCGCGCGCGAGCGCCATCGCCGAGGGACGCGCCGTGCTCGACGGCGTGCGCTACTACGAGCTGCTCGAGGCGTTCGAGGGATCGCATTTCGGCCTCTCGCGATCGGGGCTCGGGGGAGGCTTCGAGCGCATCGCGCTCGAAGAGCTCGATGCGTGCGAGAACGTCCGCATCACCGCCCAGAGCGGGGTCCTCGCCTTCGCCTGTCTCCGCCCCAACGCGGAGCGCGGCAACCTCGACGCCGAGCTCTTCGTGTCGCGCGACGGCGGGGTGACGCTCGAACGCGCCGCCGCGCTCGTCGCCCTCACCTACTCGGACGTCTCGATCGCGGTCGCGAAGGACGGCTCGATCCTCGCCACCGGCGTCTGCAAGCAACCCGCGGAGGCGGCCCCCGCCGCAACCGCCAAAGACGCCAGCGACGCGGAGGAGCAGGCGCGTTGCAACCCGATCGCCCCAGTGCTCGTCCGCGGAGGTGCGATCACGGCCGGCGCCGCCCAGCTCCTGCAAGAGAGCAGCGCGAGCTCCCCGCTCCTGAGCGAGGACGGCCGGACCGCCTACTTCTTCGGGAGGAGCCGCCGGGACTCGCAACCCGCCATCTTCGTCTCGAAGGACGGCGGGCACGTCTACCAGATGAGGACGATCGAGGCCCCCCAGACCTACGCCTGGGACGCCGACGGCGCGGGCGCGCCCGACGACGGGTCGTCCGCCTCGTACGTGCGTCCCCTCTACGTGCAGGACGGCGCTCGCCTGACCCTCGACGAGAGCGGGACGCTCGGGCTCATCGCGGAGCGCGACGTCGGCTCGGCGTGGGTCACGCTCGACGCGGACGGGCGGATCGCCAACATCGGCGAGCCGCCCGAGCCGAGCTTCATGATGGGCGGCACCGGCAATCGCGTGCTCGCGCTCGGGTACGGGCAGACCGACGGCGCGCTCCGAGGCTGGGAGTCGACCGACGGCGGCGTCACGTGGGCCGAGATCGTGACGACCCCGGCCGTGCAGCGCTACGGGGAACGAGGGGGCACCTTCACGTGCTCTCGCGGCGGATGCGTCCTCGGCGACGAGCTCGTCCGGATCGGTTGGGAGGGGCAAAGCGAGGCTCCCCTCTCCGTCGTGGAGGAGAGCCCGATCACGGACGCACCCGAGATCGACCTCTCCACCCCGATCTCGTGCGCGCTCGTGCCCAAGAGCGAGTGGACGATGGTGACGGGCCGACCGGAGGAGCGACCTACGGTGGCGGGCACGTTCGTCCCTGCGACCAAGCTGCCCGCCTTGCCGCGTCTTCGAGACATCGGGCGCGGCAAGGTTTTGTTCGGGATCGCGGCGACCTCGCCGGAGGACGGCAGCGTCGAGATCACGAGCGGCGCCTTCACCGACGAGAAGGGGGCGGTGGCGGGTGCAGTTTCGAAGAAGGCGTTGATGGGGCCGGCGAAGAGCAAGTCCGGGATCGTGGCCTCCACGATGCGTGTCCAGCCGGAGGGCTTCATCGCGGGGCGCATCGTCGTCCCCCGATCGAAGGGAGGCGGGCCCGACGCGACGAAGAAGATCCCCGACATCGAGGTCGCCTGGCAGAACCAGATCACCGGATCGTCCGGGAAGAAGGTCGTTCCCTACGACGCGCCCTGGTCGAGCTCCCTCTCCGTCGGGCCGGATTTCCGCCCCTCTCACCTCGAGCTCGCGGGCCCCGGGTTCTTGATCCAGCCGCTCTCCGCCGACAAGGCCACGTACGCCGACGCGTCGTCGGTCACCTCCTTCCCCTATCCGGCGCTGCTCGGATCCGTGCTCGACTCCCGGGCCTTCGTGCCTCTCGATCCGGCGTTCGCGGGAGGAAAGCTCTTCGGGATCGGCACCCTCGATCGAACCCCCCAGGGGTACGTGGCGATCTCCATCGCCGCTTCGTCGGCGGGAAAGAAGGGCGCCAAGCCGGAGGCCGCGTCCGCTCCCGATCCGCACGCCCTCACCCTCGGCGCCCACGACGCGGTGACGGAGTGGATCTTCAGCCCCGACCGCGTCGGGATCGCCGCCCTCGACACCGCCGGCAACGAGACGACGCCTCCCGCCTCGTTCGGCGCGTGGCTCGAGGCGGACGGCTCGTTCGGGCCTCCCTTCGAGCTCCCCACCCTCGGTGACCTCGCGGCGCGGCCCCAGCCGTGCTCGCTCGAGGATCGGAGGACGACGCCGCGCGTCTTGTCCGCGCACTTCCCGAGACCGGGCGTGATGCTGTTCGAGCGGTCGCGCCACCCCGTCCTCATCAACGACGCCAACGCCCCCGCCGGCGGCGCCCCCGCGTCGCTCACCGCCATCCCCGCCGACCCCCAGTGGCTCTTCACGAGCGGCGCCATCCTCCACGGGACCAAGAAGGCGCCTTGCGTGGCGGCGTGGCACGCGGCCGGCCTCAAGCCGGGGCTGGTCGCGGTGATGAGCTCGAGCCTCGATCAGGCGTTCCTGATTCGGGTCACCACCGTCCGCGTCCCCGGGCGCACCCCGACGTCCATCCCGACGGCGTCGACCCACGTCGAGGTGCGCCCCATGGTCTGCCGCTACCAGCCCGACCTCAGCGTCCCCTACGAGGTCGCGGCCCGCGCCTCGGTCCGCATGACCGACGACACGAACTGATCGCGGGGCCGCTCACGCGCGGGGGCGGAGCTTGTCCTCGAGCATCGCCTTCCTGGCCGGCCACTCGTCGTCGAGGATCGAGAAGAACACGGTGTCGCGGAAGGACACGCCGTCCGCCTCGAGGGCGCTCCGGCGGAGGGTGCCTTCCATCGTGGCCCCGATGCGTGTGATCGCGGCCCGCGATCGGGCGTTCTTGGCGTTGGTCTTCAGCTGGACCCGCACGCAGCCGAGCCGATCGAACGCGTGCCGGAGGAGGAGGTATTTGCACTCCGTGTTCACGGCCGATCGCCACACGCGCGGGGTCAACCACGTGTAGCCGATCTCGAGCGCTCGGTTCGCGGGCTGGATGTCGAAGTAGCGCGTGCTCCCGACGGCGCGGCCCGTCGTCGCGTCGCGGATCGCGAACACGACGGCGCGCCCGCTCGCCGCCTCGTCGAGGGACCACGAGAGCCACGCCTCGAAGCTCGCGTCGGAGTCGATCTTCCGGAGGGTCCACTCCCAGATCTCCGGGGAGCGCGCGGCCTCCCGCAGGTCCTCGGCGTGGGCGCGCGAGAGGGGCTCGATCGCGACGGACCGCCCGCGCAGGACCACGGGCTCGATCGGAGACAACGGGCTCGACATGGCCGAAGGCTAGGCTCTCGGTGGACCATCGAATAGGTCCAGTTCTCGATCTTCGTCTGGTCCAGCTCGCTCAGCCGCGGTGGCGGAGCGCGCGCCCGGCGTGGGCCCGCGTCGGGCGCTCGTCCTTGAAAGAGAGCACCCCGTTCACGAGCACCGCCTTCATCCCGAGCGCGTAGGCGGCGGGGTGCGCGAAGGTCGCGGTCTCGCGGATCTTGGAAGGATCGAACACGACCAGATCCGCGAAGTATCCCGGCGCGACCATCCCCCGCTCGTCCCCGATGCCGAGCGTCTCCGTCGAGAGGTGGGTCATCTTGCGGACCGCCTCCTCCAGGCTCACGACGTGCTTCTTCGAAACGAGCCGCTCGAGGATGCGCGCGAACGCTCCGAAGCCCCGCGGGTGAGCGGAGTTCTTCCCTCCGTCGGTGCCGACCATGACGAACGGATCCGCGAAGAGCCGCTCCACCACCGCGTCGTCGAGGACGAAATACGCGGCCGTCGCCTTGGGCCCCACGTTCTCGAGCACCTCCTCGAACGGCTTGTCGACGCTCTTCGCCGCCTCCTCGAGGGTCATCCCGCCGAAGCGCCCCGCGTGCTGCCCGAAGACGGTCGCGCCGGGCCCGTTCCGGCGCTCCACCCGCGACCGCAGATACGCGAGGATGTCCTCGCGCGGGCTCTTCATCGTGACGCCGTGATCGCTCTCGGGGCGGGCCCACGGCGGAAACAGGATCGCGAGGTTCGTGTAGCTCGCGTCGTAGGGGTAGAGGTCGGCCGTGATCTCGACCCCGCGCTTGCGGATCTGGTCCATGTGGTCGAGGAGCGCCCGCGCGCGCGCCTCCCCTTTGCCGAGGACGATCTTCAGATGGGACACGTGCGCCCGCGCGCCCGTCGCCTCGCACTGGGCCGCGAGCTCGTCGATGGACGCGTCGATCGCCTCGTCGTCCTCGCTCCTCAGGTGGCTCATGACCACGCCGTGGTGCTCTCCGACGGGAGCGGCCGCCGCCGCGAGCTCTTCCTTGTCTGCGATGCGTCCCGGCTCGTACTCGAGCGCGGTGGAGAGCCCGAACGCCCCGTCGCGCATCCCCTCCCCGACGATGGCGCCGATGCGGGCGCGCTGCTTCGCGTCGGCGGGCTTGGTCGCCTTGACCCCCGCGTTGGAGCGGACGGTGGCGTGGCCGATGAGGGTCGCCACGTTGAGCTTGGGGCGCGCCTTGTCGAGGCGGCGCAAGAACGATCCGATGAGGCGATTCGAAAGGCCGTCCTGACCGATCACCATCGTCGTGACGCCCATCGCCAGGAGCTGGTCGCAAGGCTCGAACGGATCGGCGTGGGCGTGCATGTCGACGAAGCCGGGGGCGACGACCGCGCCGCTCGCGTCGACCACGAGCTTGGCGGAGACGCCGGGATCGACCTTGCCTACGAAGACGACGCGATCGCCCCGCACCACCACGTCCGCTCGCCGCCGCTCCGCGCCCGAGCCGTCGATGACGAGCCCGCCGCGGATGAGGACGTCCGCCGCCTCCCCGGACCGATAGATCGGCTCTTCCACGGGAGCGGCTGGCCCGGGCGAGCCGCTGGACACGGCGGACGCGCCCGGGGCCGGGGCCGGCCGCGGCGCGGCGGTGGTGCTGGGACCGCTCCCGGAGCGCGCGCCGGGAGCGCCGGAGCACCCCGCCGAAAGCACGACCGACAGCGACAGCGCCGACCACGCCCCGACGCGAAGGAAAAGAGAGGCACCGCGCCTCGTCGGGGAGGAGGGCACGAGCTCGAGCGACGCGAGAGACACCAAGTCCAGAATGCGAGAGCTCGGCCTCGCTGGCAAACTTCGAGCGGTGCGATCCCCGCACCGGCGCTGTCTCGCGCGGGGGGGCTCGGGCGCTTGCCTGGGCCGGGGCCCGGCATGTAATGTCGTGCTCGGGGCTTCGGCGCGAGGTGACGATGGTGCGGAGAACTGGACCGAAGCGACGGCTGAACCTTCGGAAGACGCTCTTCATCCTTCCGAACCTGGTCACCCTCTCGGCGATCTTCTGCGGGTTCGACTCGATCCGCCTGTCCGCGAGCGCCAAGGGAGAGGACGATTTCCACCGCGCCGCCCTCCTCATCGTGTTCGCGATGTTCTTCGACATGCTCGATGGACGGGTGGCTCGCCTCACCAAGACCCAGAGCGCCTTCGGCCTGCAGATCGACTCCCTCGCCGACGTGATCTCGTTCGGGGTCGCCCCCGCGGTGCTCGTCTATTCGTGGACCCTCCAGCGCTTCGGCGTCCTCGGCCTCGTCATCTCCTTCTTGTTCTGCGCGAGCGCGGCGGTGCGCCTCGCTCGGTTCAACGTCTTGTCGATGGGAGAGAGCGGCAAGCCCGCGAAGCCGTCGAAATACTTCCTCGGCCTGCCGACGCCGGGCGCGGCAGGGATCCTCGTCTCGATCGTCGTCGCGAACCACGCCGTCGAGGGCGCGATCGGGCAAGCCAAGTATGCCCTGGCCATCCTCGGCATCACCGTCGCGCTGAGCTTCCTGATGGTCTCGAACGTCGAGTTCCGCACGTTCAAGGACGTCCGCCTCAACCTGCGCTCCGCCGTCTTCGTGGGCTTCGCGATCCTGTCGAGCACCATCATCTCGACCCAGATGAAGCCTCATTTCGTCCTCGTCTGGCTCCTCGGGTTCTATGTCCTCATGGGCGTCTTCGAGACGCTCTGGAAGCTCCCCGGGCGGCTGAAGGCCCGCGCTGTCGTAGATCCGGAGCCGGCCGCGCGCGCCGAGGGGGAGGAGCCGAAGCCTTGAAGAACCGAGTCTTTTTCCCTCAAGAAGCCCTCGACGAGTGGGTAGCCGACGATCGCGTCGACTTCGCCGGGGACGAGCTCACGATCAAGGCCGAGTCCCGCCGCTATCGGATGATCGAGGCGGTCCGCGTCATCCGCGAGGTCACCGACGGCAAGGATCCGAACGAGCTCGTGGGGAAGGTGAAGTCCCGCAACTTCATGACCGAGCTCGGCGCCGAGATCATGGAGGGGTCGATGATCCTCGGCGACAACGCCTACGACGTCGTCCCCGGCTTCGTCGGGGCTCCTGTCGGGTCGTTCGAGGAGCATCGCAAGTCGCTCCCCCAGATCACCCCGAGCACCGCCACCGTCACGAGCGACGAAGAGCTCCTCGCCTCGTTCCTCCTCCGTTCGATGTGAGGTTGGTGTCCGGGGCGCCGAACGGCTACGTTTGTGGCCCTTGACCCCGGTCGCTACGTACACCCTGCTCGTCGTCGGCGCCCTGCTGTATTCCGCCGCGGGAGCGCTGTTCTTTCTGAACGCAGCGAAGCGGAGCGCCTCCCCGCGCGCTTCGGCCCCCCCCGCT
Organism: Polyangiaceae bacterium; assembly: GCA_044225865.1. GTDB lineage: Bacteria > Myxococcota_A > Polyangia > Polyangiales > Polyangiaceae > Xiheicaenibacterium. The sequence goes on from JBGAID010000065.1 coordinate 43,154, forward strand.
CCGCACGCACCCTCCACGGGCGTCGCCGCGAATCTCCTCGCCTTGGGGGGGGCCGCCCACTTCGGCTACATCACGTCCGCGAGCTTCGTCACCCACACGTGCCCCGTGGGCTCGATGCACTTCATCCTCAGCCTCGTGGCGATCTTCTCCACCCTCGCCTTCACCATCGCGCGGGTCGTCGTCCGTCGTTCCGGGCCGACACAGAACCTCGACTCCCTCGGGATGTTGATCGCCCCCCTCGGCCTCGCGTTCCTGCTCGGGACCTTCCTCCTCGACAAGCCCCACGTCTCGAGCACCCTGGGCGGCGGCTTCATCGCCTTCCACGTCCTCGTGAACATCCTCGGGGTGGCGGTGTTCACCCTCGCGGGGGCGGCGGCGAGCCTCTATCTCGTCCAGGAGCGGAGGCTGAAGCAGAAGAGGCTCGCTCGGCTCAGCAACCTCCCTCCCCTCGACACCCTCGATCGCGCCGTGCATCGCTTCTTGTTGATCGGCTTTCCCCTCCTCACCGTCGGCATCGTCTCCGGGACGTTCTTCGCCTACCAGCTCGAGTCCGGCAGCGCGGACGAGGTCATGCGCATCGTGCTCGGCTACGCGACGTGGCTCCTGATCGCGGCCGTGCTCCTCTTGCGGACGGCCGCGGGCTGGAGCGGCAAGCGCAGCGCGTACGGCACGCTCCTCGGGCTGCTCCTCGCGATGAGCGTCCTGCTCGTCTACGTGTTCCGCCCCATCACCCAAGGCCACGCCGCGATCGCGAGGCCGCACGCCGCGAGGGTCGGCGCGTGATCGTCAAGGCAGGACTCTCTCACCGAACGGCGCGGGTAGAGGTGCGAGAGCAGCTCGCCATCGTCAACGACGACGTCCCCGGCTTCATCGATGAGCTGGTGCGCACGACCCCGATCGCGGAGGCGGTCGTCCTCTCGACGTGCAACCGGGTCGAGGTCTACGCCGCGCTCCCCCGCGGGGGCGGCGCCGATCCGAAGAGCCTCGACGAAGCGGCCCGTCAGGTCTCGGCCCGGCTCGCCGCCCGCGGCACCCCGGAGGTCGCGGCGTCGATCGTCCGGTGCACCGGGAGCGAAGCGCTCCGCCATTTGTTTCGGGTCGCCGCCTCCCTCGACTCCCTCGTAGTCGGAGAGCCCCAGATCCTCGGCCAGCTGAAGGACGCGATCGCGATCGCGACCGAGCACGGCGGCCTCGGGCCCATGCTCGGCAAGGCGATGAACCGCGCGCTGTTCGTGGGCAAGCGCGTCCGCACCGAGACCCAGATCGGGGCGGGGCAGGTCTCCGTCTCGAGCGTGGCCGTGGATCTCGCGATGCAGATCTTCGGCGACCTGCGAGGGCGCACCGCCCTGATGGTCGGCGCGGGCGAGATGGCGGAGGCGGCCGCGAAGCTCCTCGTGAAGGAGGGGGCCAAGCTGATCGTGGTCAACCGCAGCCCCGAGCGCGCCCAGCGCCTCGCCTCCGAGGTCGGGGGCACCACGCGGGAGTGGGGTGAGCTCAACTGGTGCCTCATCGACTGCGACATCGTGGTCTCGTCCACGTCGAGCCCTCACTTCGTGATCACGGCCGACGCGATCAAGACGGCGCGCAAGGCCCGCCGCGGCCGGAGCCTCTTCCTGATCGACATCGCGGTGCCGCGCGACATCGATCCCGCTGTCGCCTCCCTCGACGGCGTCTATCGCTACGACATCGACGATCTCGAGCAGATCGTGGCGGAGTCGCTCGCCGGTCGCGCCGCCGAGGCGGAGAAGGCCGAGCAGATCGTGGCCTCCGAGGTCCGCGCCTACGAGCTCAAGGCGACCGAGGTCGCGATGAGCCCGGTCATCATCGGCCTGCGCGCGAGGGTGCGGGCCGCCCTCGCCGCCGAGCTCGAGCGCAGCCTCACCGGCAAGCTGAAGCACCTCGAGAAGAGCGACCGCGAGGCGCTCGCGGTGATGATCGACGCCGCCACCAACAAGATCTGCCACCACCCGAGCACGCGCCTGCGCGCCCTCGCCAACGACCCGCGCGGGTTCGAAGCCGCCCTCGTCCTGACCGACCTGTTCGATCTCCCCAAGAGCGACGGGGGCGCCGAGCACCACGCCGAGCACCACGAGAAGAGCAAGGCCCACGGCGGGGCCGCGTTCGAAGACAACCAGGGCGCCAAAGATCGCCCTTCGTGAGAGGAACCCCATGAAGCTCGTGTTCGCGACGCGCAAGAGCGCGCTCGCCCTGGCGCAGTCCCGTGCATTCGTCGCCGCCCTCGTCGAGGCTCAGGGCCCGACGGATCTCGTCGTCGAAGAGCTCCACGTCACGACGAGCGGCGATCGCTTCCAAGACCAGCGGCTCCAGGACATCGGCGGCAAGGGCCTCTTCATCAAGGAGCTCGAGGAGGCCCTCCTCGACGCTCGCGCCGACTTCGCGGTCCATTCGATCAAGGACGTCCCCGCCGAGATCGTCCCCGGCCTCGAGATCGCGTGCATCCCGAGGCGCGCCGATCCTCGTGACGTCATCGCGACCAAGGCCGGCTCGCCCATCGCCTCGATCGACGATCTGCCCCGCGGGGCGCGCATCGGGACCTCCAGCTTGCGACGGGCCGTCTGCTTGAAGAAGCTCCGCCCCGATTTCGTGATCGAGCCATTGCGCGGCAACGTCGACACCCGCCTGCGCAAGGTCGACGAGGGGGCCTACGACGGGGTCGTCCTCGCGTTCGCGGGCCTCGCTCGGCTGTCTCTCGCCCACCGCGCCAGCATCGTCCTCACGCCGGAGCAGTGCGTCCCCGCCGTCGGCCAAGGCGCGCTCGGCATCGAGTGCCGCGCCTCGGACGACCGCGTGAGGGGCGTGCTCGCTCCCATCGCCGACGAGGAGACGACGATCGCAGTGGCGGCGGAGCGCGCGCTCATGGCCCGCGTCGGCGGCAACTGCCGCATGCCCATCGCCGCCCACGCCGTTCGCGGAGGAGACCGGATGCACCTCGTGGCCCTCGTCGCCGAGCCAGATGGCTCGCGCGCTCGCGACGGGCGCGTCGACGTTCCCTGGCCGAAGAGCGCGGAGGAGGCAGCGCGAATCGGACGCGACCTCGGCGGCGAGCTCGCCTGAGCGGCGAGCACGGACGAGCGCTTCATGAGACGATGGCCCGATGGGTCATCGTCGCCTCTCGTGGACCTTCGTTTCTTCGATGGTGGCGGCCTCGGGGTGGTCCTGCGCCGACGACACCATCGGCGCGGGCGGACAAGGCGGCACGAGCAGCGGCGGCGCGCCGAGCGGGGGCAACGGCGGCGCGGGCGCGGGCGGCAGCATGGGCCAGTTCGCGGAGGGAGGGCACGGCGGCGGCTGCACGCTCGGCGACCCGTGCGGCGCGTGAGGCGCGACCGGGATCTGCACCGAAGGAGGGGTGTGCTGCGAGGCCGAGAAGGCGTGCGGCGGGAGCTGCTGCGGCGCGGCCGACGTCTGCTCGTTCGGCGCCTGCGCGACCCCCGGCGACACGTGCGCCGACTCCACCGACTGCCCCGCCGATCAATACTGCGAGTACGCGCCTCCGGCAGCCCCGGCATTCAATGCAATGACGGCACCTCGAATGGTCAGTCCGGAATTCGCGTCTATGGCGCCGCCGACGGCTCGTGGGTCCGCACCCGCCGCATCTGGAACGAGCACGCGTATCACATCACCAACGTCGCCGAAGACGGCACCGTCCCCCAGCACGAGCTCCCCAACTGGCAGCAAAATGGGCTCGACAATTTCCGCCAGAACAAACAACCGGGCGCGGAGTTCGGCGCTCCCGACGCGGTCGTGAAGGTGGCGCCCGCCTGTGACGGCGACGCTGCCCTCGTCGCCACCGTTCGAAACCTGGGGGAGGCAGTGCTGCCGGCCGGGGTCTCCGTCACCTTCTATGAAGGGACGCCCGGCTCGGGGACCCTGCTCGGCACCGCCGCCACCCAGACCGCCCTCTTCCCCGCCGAGGCGGAGAACGTGGTCCTCGCCATCGACCCGCTCCCCTCCGGCACGCTCGTCTACGCGGTCGTCGACGAGAACGGGGTGCACCCCGAGTGGGCCGAGTGCCGCACCGACAACAACACGAGCGCAGCCGTGTCCGCGACCTGCGGCGTCGCGGGGTGACGGACCGCGTCCGACCTTCGCAGTAGCTGTCGCGCACCGGTCGTGGCAGCACGCTCCGCCATGAAGGCCCACTTCATCCTCGTGACGGCGGCGGCCCTCGCCGCGTGCGGTCAAAGCAAGCCGGAAGGCGCGACCTCGGCGGGGGCGTCCGCCTCCAGCCCGAGCGCGGCCGCGACGTCGTCGGGATCCGCCGCCGCCGCGAGCCCGGAGGGAGCGCTCGCGATCGCGGCGACCGCGAAGGACTCGATCGTCCTGTCGGAGGTGGGAGGGGGCGTGTGCATCATCGACGAGCCGGCGAAGCACGCCGCGTGCACCAATGAAGCAGGCGATCTCGAGGTGAGGGAGGTCCCATCCGGCCTCCCCGCCGAGATGGTCCGGAGCGTTCGGGTCCAGGGCCGTCTCCCCGATACCCTCTGGCTGACGGTCGAGCTCAAGCCGGAGGAGAAGAAGAAGCGAGGGAAGACCCCCTTTCTTCGCTGGTCGAAGGCGGGCCTCAAATCGATCGCCGACGATTGGGAGCCTCTCGTCGTCCCCTGGTCGGACAAGCGCGTGCTCGCGATGTCGACCTCGTCGGGCGATCTCAAGATCAAGCTGCTTCAACCCTTCACCAAGACCCCGCCCCAGGACCAGCCCGCGCGCTGGGTCCCCGACGAGACGTGCGGCAAGTCGCTGAAGCTCGCGGAGGCGATCGCCCTCCCCAATGGAGACGTCCTCGCCGCCGGGCGGTGCGAAATGGGATCCGACAAGCGAGGATCGTATGTCGTCGCGCGCTGGTCGAAGGCGGGGCCCGCGCCGTCGCCGGCTCCGGACGCGCCGAAGCCAGCCCCCACCGCCGGGCCCGCCCCGAGCGCGAGCGCTTCCGCCGCCGCCGAGCCCGCCCCCAAGGACGACGAGGAGGCGAAGAAGGGTACGCCGATGAGCCTCCAGGTCGTCACGATCGACAAGCTCCGACACCGGGCCATCGCGTTCGTGTCCAACGATGAGATCTACCTCGCCGCCGCGAGCGACAGCGACTCGCGGGTGTATCGATTGGAGCCGACGTCGGCGACGCCGCTCGATCTGCCGAAGCTCGACGGCCCGCTCCTCGACATCGCCGTCACCGCGAGCGGAGATCTGTGGATCCTGACGGGGAGAGCGGCCGCTCATCGGCGCCGCGGGGAGGCTTGGGCGAGCGTGCCCGCGCCCGAGGGCACGCGCTTCGAGCGGGTGGAGGCGGTCGGCGAGACCGTCTTCATCTCCGGCCAGACAGAGAAGAAGTCGGGGGTCGTCTATCGAGCCGGCCGCGGCAAAGCCCCTCCCGCGCTCGCGTGGGACGCTCCGTGATCGCGTTCGTCCTTCACGCCCACCTCCCTTGGCTGCGAGGGCCCGGCGACGCGATCGATCTCGAGGAGTCGTGGTTCTTCGAGGCGCTCTGGGAGTCGTATCTACCGCTCCTCGACGTGTTCGAGGCCCTCGCCAAGACGAGCCCGAAGGCCCCCGTATGCACGCTGTCGCTCTCCCCGACCCTCCTCGCGATGCTTGCCGATCCCGACCTCGGGACGCGCTTCGGACGCTTCACCCGCGATCTCGAGCGGGCCTTCGATCGGGCGCGTAGAGACCGGCCCGATCTGGCCGCCGCGATCGCCGATCATCGGACGCGATTGGAGCGGTCGACGACGACCTTCGCCGCCCACGGAGGGAACCTCCCGCGCGCGTTCGTGGGCCTCGCCGACGCGGGCGTCATCGAGCTCGCGACCACCTCGGCGACCCACGCCTTCTTGCCCGGGCTCCGCACCCGGGAGGCGGTGCACGCCCAGATCCGATTGGGGATGCGTTACGCGCAGTCGATCACCCAGCGCGCGACGAGGACGTTCTGGCTGCCCGAATGCGGCTATGACGAGCGGCTCGAGCAGACCATCGGTGACTCGGGGATCCAAGCGACCGTCCTCTCCGCCCACGGGATCCAGCTCGCGCGGCCGCGCCCCCCCCACGGCACCCTCGCCCCCATCGTCGGCGCCGGTCCGGTCGCCTACTTCGGCCGCTGCAACGATCTGTGCGAGCGCATCTGGTCCCCCGAGCACGGCTATCCCAGCAGCGCCCATTACCGTGAGTTCTATGCCCCTCTCGCGACGGACGAGCCCGCCGCTCGCCAGATCAAGCCCTATCGGGTGAGCGGAAGAGCGGCCGCCAAGGCGCCGTACGACCCGACGGTGGCGAGCTCCCGCGTGGTCGCCGATGCGTCGCGGTTCACCACCGCCGCGGGGGAGATCCTCGCCCGCGCGACGACGCCTTCTCCTGTCCTCGTGGCCGCCTTCGACGCGGAGCTCTTCGGCCATTGGTGGTGGGAGGGGCCGGCGTTCTTGTCGGCCGTCCTCTCGGAGCTCTCCGCCGCCGGCAAGGCGACCTCGCTCTCCGCCTATCTCGCCAGAGACCCGATGCTCGCCTGTTCGCATCCGGCCACCAGCACCTGGGGCCGCGGCGGCTACGCGGAGGTGTGGACCCACCCCGCGAGCAGCCTCGCCGCTCGGGTGGTCCACCGCGCAGAGCGCCTCGTCCTCGCCGTCGACGCCCATATCCGGGACAATCCCCGCACCGAGACCCAGCGCCTCGCGCGGCTCTTCGCCATTCGCGAGCTCTTCCTCCTCCAGAGCTCCGACTATGCGTTCATGCTCCGCACTGGCGAGTTCGCGAAGTACGCCGAGCGGGAGCTGCGCGTTCACGCGGAGGCGGTCGAGACCCTCGCCGCCATCGCGACGCGCAATGGCGAGCTCGACACCGACCGCGCCGTCGTCAAAGCCTTCGAGGACCGTCCCCACGTCTTCCGCGAGCTCGACGAGGACGCCTGGGCCGATACGTTCGATCCCTGGTGAGGGTCAGCGGTTCTCGCTGACCAGCTCGAGCAGCGGCCCTCCCGAAGCGCGAATCCGCCGCGCCAACCGGCGGGCGTCGTCCATCGTCTTGGCGTCCTCACCCATCGTGATCCGCACCGAGCCGCCGGTGATGGCCCCTCGGACGATGGGGGCCATGAGGACCTCGTCGTCCAGCATCATCGCGATGGGCTCGTCGATGCAGCGCCTCGTGAGATCGCCGAACACCTTGGTGGACTCCGCCGAGAGCTCGACCATCACCTCCGGCCGATGCAGGGGCCCTTGCGCGTCGACCACCGCCTCCGCGACCACGACGTGGAGCTCGACCGGCACCTCGGCCAGCGCGTAGGAGCGGATCGTCGTGCAGGGGCCGTCGTCGCATCCGAACGCGATCGGCAGCGGGCTCCCCGCCTTCTTGTTCACGAAGGTCCGGAGCTCGTCGCGCAGAGCCGCCGCCCCCTCCGTCTGCTTCGGAAAGAGTAGCACCGCGGTGGGCACCCTCGTCACCCGCGTGTCGACGGAGACGCGAGGCGGCAGGTCAGGGTCACCGCGGAGGAAGGCGAGCGGGTCCGGGCTGGTCGCGACCTTCGCCACCGTGAGTCGCCGCGTGGCGATGGCCTCCTTCACGTCCGCGCCGACGGATTCGTCTTCGCCGAACACGTCGACCTCGATGTGGTCGCCGACGGCTCGGACCGCGGTCACGCTGGTGAGCTTCGCACGCGCGAGCTTGCCCTTCAGCGCCACGATCGCCTCGGCGGCGTCCGCTCCGCGATCGACGGGAAGGTATGTCAGGGTCGATTGCTTCCGGCCCGACGGTGTCTCTTCGTCCGAGATGCGCGCGCGACGCGGCTTCTTCTCGCTGCAGCCTCCCAAGAGAGAGGCGATGGCAAAGAGCCCGATCCAACCGATGCGACGCCGCCCGAGCGTGATCACCCCCCGAGCCTAATACCGCCGGCCCGAAGCTCGTGCCTGGATCTGCTCCGCCCCCGCGCACGGCGCGGCCGCCGCAGGGCTCAGCGTCCCGACAAGAACTTGCGGGCGACGTCGGAGGGGGACGCGTGGTCCTCGTCGACGGACCGGTTCATTTCCCGCATGGACGCCTCGTCGAGGCTGCCCCCGAGCGACCGGAGCGCCTCCAGGACGTCCGGGTGACGGGTCGCGAGCTTCTTGCTCGCGAGGATGATCGCCTCGAATGGCGGGAACACCTTCTTGTCGTCCTCGAGGACTGCCAATCGATACGAAGCGAGCCGCCCGTCCGTCGAGAACGCGCATATGACGTCGACCTCGCCCTGCCGCGCGGCCTGGTACATGAGCGCAGGATCCATGCTCCGCTGCTCCTTGAATCGATAGCCATAGGCGCGCTGGAGATCCGTCCACTCTTTTCGCGTGAAGAGCTCGTAATCGGCGCCGAGCCGCAGATCCGGGGCGCGCGCGGAGAGCTCGCTGAGCGTGCGAACATTCCATTTCTCTGCGTCTTCCTTGCGAATGGCGAGCGCGTACGTGTTCTCGAAGCCGAGCGAAGCCACCACCTCCACCCCGTACCGATTGGCGAGCTCGCTCTCGATGTCGCGGAGGGCCTCCTCACGCGAGGGCACGCCCTCGGTGCGCTTCAGCACGGTCGTCCAGACCGTGCCGGTGTAGTCGACATAGACATCGAGGGTGCCGTCGGCGAGGGCGTCGAACACCACGCTCGATCCGAGGGATTCGACGAGCTCCGTCTTCTTCCCCGTCTTCGACTCCACCGTCTGGGAGAGGACCCGCCCGAGGATGTACTGCTCCGTGAAGGACTTCGTCCCGATCCGGACCGTGTCGCCGCGCCGGCTCGTCGCCGCCTCGAGCCCGAGCGACCCGAGCGCTCCCACGAGCACGGTCGCGAGGGCGAGCACCCCGACCGCCGTCTTCGTCCGGCGGCGCTCCTTCAGCCCCGTCTCGATGAGGCGAACCACGACGTCGAGCGCGAGCGCAAGCGTAGCCGCCGCCGCGCACCCCACGAGGGTCGCGGCGTGATTGCGCGTCTGGAGCCCGCCGAAGATGTAGTTGCCCAGGCTCGGTGCCCCGATCGGCGTCGAGAGGGTCGCCATCCCCACGCACCAGACGGTCGCCGTCCGAATGCCGGCCACGATGAAGGGGGCGGCGAGGGGGAGCTCCACCAACCGCAGCACCTCGCGATCCCGCATGCCTACCGCGCGCGCCGCCTCCACGAGCGCGGGGCTGACCTCACGAACCCCCGTCACCGTCGCGACGAGGATCGGCAGCGCGCAATAGAGGGAGAGGCCAATCAGGGCCGGCAACACGCCAATGGCCGGCAGGCCCATCGCCCCCAGGACGGGCACCATCACCGCGAGCAGGGCGAGCGCGGGGATCGTCTGCACCACGCTCGCCAGCCCGACCACGACGCGCTCGAAGCGCGCCGAGCGCGTCGCGAGCACGCCGAGCGGGATGCTCGTCACCACCGACACCAGCATCGCGATGAAGACGAGCCGGACGTGCGACAAGAGCAGCCGCGGCAGGAGCTCGAGCTGCTCTTTCAAGGGCTCGCCTCCTCCGGCTCCGCGTAGGCCCTGTCGGGGTCGCGGAGGAGCTCGGCCACGTAGTCGTCGCCAGGCTCGCGCTGCAGCTCTTCGGGGGTCCCCATTCGGAGCAGCCTCCCTTCGCGCATCACCGCCACGCGCGTCCCGAGCAGCATCGCCTCCGCCACGTCGTGGGTGACGATGACGGCGGCGAGCTCCCGCTCGCGGAAGACCTTCAACAGGAGGCGCTGGAGGGTCCTTCGCGTGATCGGGTCGAGGGCGCCGAACGGCTCGTCGAGCAGCATCACCCGCGGCCCGGCACAGAGCGCGCGCGCGATCCCGACCCGCTGCCGCTGGCCACCGGAGAGCTGAGAGGGGGAGCGCGCCGACACCTCGGCCGGATCGAGGTCGACCATCTCGAGGAGCTCGCGCACCCGCTCATCGATGCGAGATCGATCCCACCCGAGGAGGCGAGGCGTGATAGCGACGTTCTCCGCCACCGTCATGTGGGGGAACAGGCCGACCTCCTGGAGCACGTATCCGATCGACCGCCGAAGGTCGTGAGGGGCGCCCTCGCTCACCTCGCGACCATCGATTCGAATTCGGCCCGACGACGGCTCCACGAGCCGATTGATCATCTTCAGCGTGGTCGTCTTGCCGCTCCCGGATCCGCCGAGCAGCGCGAGCATCTCGCCGCGCGCGACCGTGAACGAAACGCGATCTACGACCGCCTTCTGTCCATATCGCTTGGAGACCTCGGCGAGCTCGATCAACTCCGGAACCGTAGCGGAGGGTCGGTTCATCGACTACCCTGCTCGGGCGCGACGGGGCTCGTTCCTCGGACGTGGGCGTCCGCGCCGAAGCACTCTCCATGAGCCTCCTCGACGAATACAAGCGCATCCGAAGGACCACGCTCGACGCGGTCGCCGGCCTCACGGCAGAGGATTGTCTGCTTCAGGCCATGCCGGACGTGAGCCCGCCGAAATGGCATCTCGGCCACACCACTTGGTTCTTCGAGGCGTTCCTCCTCGCCGAGCTCGAGGGGTATTCCCCGTTCGATGCCGCGTTCGCCTATCTCTTCAACTCGTACTACGAGGCGGCGGGATCGCGCCAGCCGCGCGACAGGCGGGGCGTTTTGTCGCGCCCCGATCTCGGGCGCGTCCTCGCCTATCGGGCCCACGTCGACGATTGGATGGAACGCGCGTTCGGACGCTTCGACGCGGCCGTGCTGTCGCGTCTGGTGCTCGGATTGCATCACGAGCAGCAGCATCAAGAGCTCCTCGTGATGGATGTGAAATACAACTTCGGGGAGAGCCCCCTCTCCCCCGCCCACCGCCCCGTCCCTGATTCGCCGCGGGCGCGTGCGGGAGGGCCCCTGCGCTTCGTCTCCGTCGAGGGGGGGGTGCGCACCATCGGCCATCGCGACCCCCGCGCCTTCGCATACGACAACGAGGGGCCCTCCCACGAGCGCGTCGTCGAGCCATTTCGAATCTGCGCTCGCCTCGTGACGAATGGCGAGATGCTCGAGTTCATCCGTGATGGCGGCTATCAGAACCCGGCGCTCTGGCTCTCCGACGGCATCGCGTGGGTCCGAAGAGAGGAGGTTCGGGGGCCGCTCTATTGGCGGTTCGAGGGCGACGCGCCGGCGTTCGAGATGACGACGCACGGTCTCATGCCCTGGGATCCGGAGGCGCCCGTCTGTCATGTCTCCGCCTACGAGGCGGCCGCGTTCGCGGAGTGGGCGGGGGCGCGGCTGCCGACGGAGTTCGAATGGGAGGTCGCCGCGGCCGACAGCGACCCGTCACGCGCGCGGTGGCTCGAGGATGGCCTCGAGGCGGGGGGCTCGCTCCATCCCGGCCTCGGCCGCGCCCCTTCGCCCTCGGGGGAGGCGCTGGATCTGTTCGGGGAGCTCTGGGCTTGGACGCGCAGCGCCTATGAGCCCTATCCCCGCTACCGTCCCCTCCCGGGCGCGCTCGGCGAGTACAATGGCAAGTTCATGTCCAGCCAGTGGGTGCTCCGCGGCGGGTGCGTCGCCACTCCCCGCGGCCACATCCGAAAGACATACCGGAATTTCTTCTATCCAATGCAGCGGTGGCCGTTCACCGGCATTCGCTTGGCCAAGGACGGAGCATGAGCCTCGACCCTCCTGACCTCGAACGGGACAGCGTCCTCGCTGGCCTCCGCGCCCACCCACCCCGGCTCTCTCCGCGCTATTTCTACGACGCGGAGGGCTCTCGACTGTTCGACGCCATCACCCGGACCGAAGAGTACTATCCAACTCGCACCGAGCTCGCCATTCTCCGGACGCGAGGGGACGCGATCGCCCGGCACCTCGCCCGAGGGTCGGTCGTCATCGAGCTCGGCAGCGGCAGCGGCGACAAGGTCATCGAGCTCCTCGGCAAGCTCGACCACGCGGTGGCTTACCGCCCCATCGACATCTCTCCGGAGGCGCTCGCGGCGACGCGAGAAGCCGTCGCGAGAGCCTTCCCCGCGCTCGCCATCCTCCCCTTCGAAGGGGACTTCACGGATCCGCGCGCCTATCGGGGGCTGCCGCCGGACGCCCCGCGCGTCGTCTATTACTCCGGGTCGACGATTGGCAATTTCGATCCTCCCGACGCGGTCCGCTTCCTTCGCTCCCTGCGCGCGCTCCTCTCGAAGGGCGACACCCTCGTCCTCGCCGCCGATCTGGTGAAGGACGCGGCCGTGCTCCACGCCGCCTACAACGACGCGCAGGGCGTGACCGCCGCCTTCAACAAAAACGCCCTCGCCCACCTCAATCGTCGCTTCGGCCTCGATTTCGACCCGGAGGCGTTCGACCATCGCGCGGAGTGGAACGCACGCCGAAAGAGAATCGAGATGCACCTCGTCCCGCGGCAGGCTCAGACCGTCCATTTCGGAGAGCACACGCTGGAGTTCGTCCCTTCGCAGCCGATCCACACCGAGAGCTCGTACAAATTCGACTTCGAGATGCTCCGCTCGCTCGCGGAGGAGAGCGGCTTCGCGGTCCGGACGATCGTCACCGACGATCGCCGCTGGTTCGCGGAGGCGGTGCTCGGAGTGCAATGACCAGGATCGGTTGGCGCTCCGGCTTGGCGATTGGGGTCCTTCTACTCGGCGGTTGCAACGACAGCGGGCAGCTCGCGGCCCAGAACCCGACCCCGGATCCGGTGCACGCCAAGGCATCGCCCGTCGTCCCCGTCGCGGGGAGGCCGGTCCCCCTGCCCGCCCGCTACGTCGCGGATCGCTTCTACGTCGAGCCCGTCACCGACGACGGCGCGCCGCTGCGCTTCTTGACGAGCACGGGGGGCGCGCTGCTCCTCGCGGGGGAGCCGGCCCCGTCCGCGGAGTCGGCGCGCGCCCACGACACGATGTTCGCCCGCGAGAAGGCGAAGGAGCTCGGCCTCTCCCCCGCGAGCATCGACGCCGACGGGCGGCCGACGGAGGTCGTGCTGCTCCCTCCGTTCGTCTACGACGCCTGGATCCCGAAGGTGAACATGCTCGAGGGGCGCGCGCCCGTCGCGGACGGGGCGGAGGTGAAGGCGATCGCGGCCGATATCGACGGCCTCTTGGGACAAGGCTTCTTCCGAGATCGCGTGTTGTCGTTCGACTATCTCGGCCGGGCTCTCCTGCTGCGCGCCGACGCTGACCTGCCGAAGCACGAGGCCGCCCACCGGGCTTATCTGGGGTTCGCGAAGGACGCGGCTGGCAAGCGCACGTGGAGCTATCCGCGAATCGAGATCACCGTAGACGGTGAGAAGCTTTCCATGTTGCTCCACACCGGCGCCGGCGTCGCCCTCTCGCGAGACGCGCTCGCCAAGCTCGGCGCGGACGGCCCCCCGGTGCGGGGGACGAGCTTCATCGGGGCAGGCGTGTTCGAACGATGGGCGGGCAAGCACCCCCAGTGGCGTGTCCTCGAGGAGGCAGAGGACGGCTCGCGCGAGCCGATGATCGAGGTCCCCACCATTCGGGTGGGCGGCTTCGACGTCGGCCCGGTGTGGTTCACCCGGCGCCCGGACGCCTCGCTGAAGAAGGGCCTCTCCGAGCTCATGGACCAACCCGTCGACGGGGCTCTCGGCGGCTCCGCCCTCCGGTTCTTCTGCCTGACGATCGACTACCCCCGCGGCTTCGCCGTATTCGAGCAGAAGCCGGCGACCCTCGACGACTGAGCCGCTGAAGAATTGACCATAGGGCTCGGGCTTCGATTGGCGTAACCGTGATGGAATGGAATCCATCCAGTCCGCGAGGGGGCCCGTCGCGGAGAAGGTCTCTCCCACCGAGATCCTGCCTTCGCTCGATGAAGCCATCGCGCGCGGGCGGAGCATGGTGCTCTCGCGCCAGCGCGACGACGGCTCCTTCCAAGAGCGCGGCGACATGGGGCCGTTCACGACTGCGCTCGCTCTCGTCTCTCTCCACCACGTCGGCAAGCTCTCGCCCGCGGAGATCCTGGAAGGGGCGCGCTGGCTGAGGGCGAGCCAGCGCGACGACGGATCGTTCCCGGGCCGGCCATTCGCGGCGGAGGGCGACCTGTCGACGACCGCCGTCTGTTGGGCGGCGTTGTCATTGTCCACCCACCCCGATGACGCCGTCGCCGCCGCCCGGGCCCGCGCTCATGTTCAATCCCGGGGCGGCATCGCCGCCGTCGCCGAGCTCAGCCACTCCGGGGACGTCTCCGCCCATGTCCTCGCCATGGCCGGGCTCCTCGATCCGCGAAACATCCACGCCGTCCCGCTCTCCGTCACCCTCGTCCCTGGCCTCGTCGAGCTCCTCTCACGCCGCGTCGTCTTCTATGGGCTGAGCACGATGCTCGCGAGCTCGCTCATCGCCCGCGGCCTCGCCAGCGACAAGAAGAGGGGCTTCTTCCGGGATTTGGTGGAGGCGCGCGAGCGCTCCCGCGCCGTCGACCTCCTCACCCTCTATCAGAACGACAATGGCAGCCTGATGAACGTCGTCTATCACACGGCGCTCCTCGTCCCCGCGCTCGCCGCCGCCGGCCTGCCCTCGTCGGACCCGCGCCTCGCGCGGGCCATCGAGTGGTTGAGAGGGCGCGGAGCGCGCGACGAGCAGGGGCTCTTCTTCGACGTCTATGGCTCGGACGTGTGGTCCACCGCCTGCTATTTGCGGGTGCTCCTCGCGACGGGCAGCGAACGCGACAGCTGGCCCGTCGTGCGCGCGGTGACGTGGCTCCTCGCCCAACAGTGCAATCGTCCCCACCCCGCCCTCACCAATCCGAAGCCGGGGGCGCCGCGGGTCGGGGGCTGGGGGTTTCAATCCGGCGAGCGCGCTTACCCCGACTGCGACACGACCTCGACCGTCCTCGACGCCCTCGGCCGCGCCCTCCTCCCCGAAGCCTCCACCGACGCGCCATTGCCGCCGCCCCTCGCCGCGCGAGTCTGCGCCGCGATCGCGTCTGCGCGGGCGTGGCTCGCGGCCATGCAGAACCCGGACGGGGGGTGGCCATCGTTCTTCTGGGGCCACCCCGAGAAGAGGCCCGGGCCGATGATGATGCGCGCGGTGAACCTGCGCTTCGGTGACGTCCCGGCCGGGGATCCCACCGCTTGGGTGCGCGCGATCGCGGAGGCCTCCGAGCACCTCTCGGACCCATCCACCGAGGACGTCACGTCGCGCGTGCTGATGGGACTGTCGCGTACGGGGACGACGTCGCGAGCGCCGGAGGCGCAGTCGGCGCTGGAGTTCCTCTCGAGGCAGCAATGTCCTACTGGCGCGTTCTGGGGTCGTTGGAAGGTCAACTATCTGCCTGCCACGGCGGGGGTCGTCTCCGCGCTCGCGCGCCTCGGTGACGATCTGGACAAAGAGATGCCCCGGCGCGCGCTGGCCTGGATCGAGGGATGCCAGAACGAGGACGGCGGATTCGGGGAGTCGGTCGACTCGTATCGAGACCCTCGCCTCGCCGGCAAAGGTTCGAGCACCTCGCCGCTCACCGGCTCCGTCTTGCAAGGCCTCGTGGAGGGAGGCCTCGAGAGGAGCGCGTCTTCGGCGGCGGCCGCCGCCTATCTCTTGCGCGAGCAGCGACCGGACGGCAGCTGGCCCAACGGCGATTGCGTCGCGACGCTCGTTCCCCCGACGCTCTTCTATGTCTATGGCGGGTCGTGCCGGTACATCCCCCTCGAGGCTCTCGCCTGCTATCGAGGCGCGCTCGCCCGCGCCCGCGACAACGAGTCCCGGTCGTGAAGCTGCTCTCGCACGCCGACCTGGAGCGCGCCCGCGGCATCGGAGACGGCCCCATCGACGCGGTCATCGAGGCGTTGGGGGACGAGGCGTGGGTCATCAACGCCGCCCTTCGCCATTTGCATCGCAATGGCGATCCCCTCCCGGAAGCGACCCCCGCTCCGCTCCGGACCGCGCTCGCCTCGATCGAGCCGCCCGCGTGGCTCGACATGGCCCGCTGTCGCCGCGCGCAGCGGTGGGCTTCGGCCCACCTCTTCCACATCACGGTGGCGCTGTTCTGCGCCTCCCTGCCCACCGCCTACGGCGCCGCTCGCGGGGCCCGCGTCCTCGCCGCCACCGGACGGATGAGAGCGGGGGAGCTCGACGAGCGCATCAACGCGACGGCCCAGTTCGTCCTCGACGTCGTGCAGGAGGACGGCTTCGGGGAGGCGGGGGCGGCCATTCGCGCCATTCAGAAGGTTCGACTCGTCCACGCCGCGGTCCGCACGAGGTTGGTCAAAACCGGCATGTGGACGGACGAGATCCCCATCAATCAAGAGGACATGCTGGGCACCCTCTTCGGCTTCTCGGTCGTGGTGGTCCGGGCCGCCGCCGCCCTCGGGGTCGAGATCACCGCGGAGCAAGCGGAGGACTACTATCACCTGTGGCGGGGGGCGGGATCGATGTTGGGGATCCGCGAAGAGCTCTTGCCCGACACCTTGTGCGAAGCCCGGGACGCGAGCGCACGGATCACGCGCCGGCATCTCGCCGCCTCGAGCCACGGCTGCGAGCTCATGGCGGAGCTCCTCGCCGGCATGGAGCGGCACGTGCCGCACGCCCCCTCCGCCCCCCGGTATCTCGTCCGCTACCTCGCGGGGGAGGAGCTCGCCGACCTCCTTGGCGTCCCTGCCCCGAGCGCGTTCCAAGAGAAGCTCGCGCTCTTGAGGCTCCTCCCCTCGCTGCCATTGAAGCCGCTGCGGCGAGCGGTAGAGAAGGCTTCCCTCGTGCTCGGGCGTCCTCTCCTCGAGGCCGTGATCACCAAGAAGCTCCGCGGGCGCCCCGCCACGTTCGCGCTGCCCACCCCCTCCTGACCGCGTCGGTCACGAAACGCGGTCGATGACGATGGCGCGCGTCCTCGCCGCGACGCGAACCTCACAGTCGTCGCCTTCGACCTTTCCAATCAAGGCGCGGCCCAGGGGCGAGCTCGGAGTCACGACCTTGATCCGATCGGCGCCGAGCTCGGTGCCGCCGCGAGCGGGAGCGATGAAGACGACGCTCTTCGCCCCGTCCTCGTCGAGGGTGACGATCGCCCCGAGGGCGATCCGCTCGCCGGGCTGGAGGTCCCGGATCGGCATTTGAACGACGAGGCCCACGTCGGCGCGGAGCTCTTCCACCCGTCTCGCCTGCCCTCGCGCGAGATAAGACTGCTCGAGGGCGCGGGTATCTTTGTCGTTCTCCGGCTTCGCCTCCTCGTGCGTCGCCCCTTCGTGGGTCGTTTGCTGGGCGCGCTCGGCGGCTTCCAGGTCCGCGTGCAGCAATCGGAGCAGCTCCGCTCTGAGCTCGGCTTTCGTCATCACCCTCGCATCGTAGACGAGCGGCCGGCGTGATAGACCGAGCGCGCACGCACCGTGAGAGATCCGCGAAGCGCCTCGAAATCGGCACGGGAAGAGACGCTCGCGTGCGCCCTCTTGTCCCGGTCGTGGCGGGATGGGCCGCGAGAGGTCGAGATCACCCTCTGGGGCCTCTCCGAGCGCGGGCCGGTCAAGGCGATCCTCCCTTCGGAGGCGGTGATGTTCGTACCGCGGAGCACCTCCCCCGCGTTGACGAAGGGCAGCCGGCGCGTCGCGGTGGAGCTCGCCTCGCTCGACGGCGCGCCCGTCGACGCGCTCCACTTCAAGCATCAAAAGAGCCTCGTCGCCGCCCGGGATCACGTCCGGCGCGAGCTCGGGGTCACCCTCGAGTCGGACATCAAGCCGAGCGAGCGCTTCCTGATGGAGCGCTTCGTGACCGGCGCGTTCGAAATCACCGCCTCGTTCGAGTCGCTGAGTCGCGGCCCCGGCCGGCCGGTGCTCGTGGCCCGCGCTGGGCGCGTACGCGGCATCGAGATCGATCCCGCCGCCCTGCCATTTTCGGTGTGCTCGCTCGACGTCGAGACCGACGGCACCGAGGGGCCGCTCCTCAGCTACGCCATCGCGAGCCACGACGTCGAGCGGGTGGTCGCGGTGGCGAGCGGAGGGGCTCCCAAAGACGCGCGGGCCACCTTCGTCCGCTCGGAGACGGCGCTCTTGTCGGCCCTCCTCGAGGACATCGCGACGATGGACCCCGATCTGATCGTCGGGTGGAACGTGGTCGAGTTCGACCTGACCGTCCTCGAGCGGCGCTGCGCCGCGAACCGAATTCCCTTCACCCTCGGCCGGGCGGGGGAGATCGCGCGCGTCCTCGGCGAGGAGCGAGGGTCCGTCTCCGTCGCCCGCGTCCCCGGGCGGGTGTTCTTGGACGGCATCGCGACCCTGAAGAGCGCGACGTGGTCCTTCGAGCGCATGGGCTTGGACGACGTCGGGCAGGCCCTCCTCGGCCGCGGGAAGGTCGACATCGGAGCCCGGAGCAAGCGCGAGAAGATCGAGCGCATCCGTCACCTCGCCGCCCACGATCCGGACGCCCTCGCCGCCTACAACCTCGAGGACGCGAAGCTCGCGCTCGCCATCTTCGAGCGCGCGGATCTCGTCGGCTTCGCGCGCGCGAGGGCCGAGCTCGTCGGCCTCCCTCTCGATCGGCAAGGCGGATCGGTGGCCGCGTTCGACCACCTCTATCTGCCGCGGCTCCACCGCGCCGGTCACGTCGCGCGGGACGTGGGGGTCGAGGTCGAGCCGGCCGCGAGCCCCGGCGGTGAAGTGCTCGCGAGCGTGCCGGGGCTGCACCGGGGGGTGCTCGCCTTCGATTTCCGCAGCCTCTATCCCTCCATCATTCGCACGTTCCGGATCGACCCGCTCGGCCTCGCCCGCGGCGCTTCGAGCCCCGCGGGGGGGATCGAAGGCTTCGACGGAGCTCGGTTCGCGCGGACGCCATCCATCCTGCCCGATCTCATCGATCGGCTGACGAAGGCGCGCAAAGACGCGCTCGCGCGCGGCCGAGAGGCGCTCTCGCGCGCCATCAAGATCCAGATGAACTCGTTCTATGGCGTGCTCGGCACCCCCGGCTGTCGCTTCTTCGATCCGCGCCTCGCGAGCTCCATCACCAAGCGCGGACACGAGATCATCCACCGCGCCCGCGATTGGTTCGAAGCGCGGGGGATGCGGGTGCTCTACGGCGACACCGACTCGGTGTTCGTCGCCCCCTCTGCGAATGGGCCGCCGGATCCGGACGGCAAGGCGCTCGCGGAGTCGTTCAATCGCGACTTGGCGGCCTCGATCCTCGAGCGCCATGGGGTGGAGTCCACCCTCGAGCTGCGGCTCGACGCGCGCTACGAGTCGTTCCTCATGCCCACGATCCGCGGGAGCGAGGTCGGATCGAAGAAGCGCTACGCGGGCGCGGTGCGCGAGGCGGACGGCTCCCTTCGCGTCGTCGTGCGCGGCCTCGAGTCGGTGAGGACGGATTGGACCCCGCTCGCCCGTCGCGTCCAGCGCGAGCTGATTCGGCGCGTCTTCGAGGGCGAGCCTTACGACGACTATCTCCGCGCGGAGGCGGCGCGGCTGCGCGCGGGAGAGGCCGACGAGGAGCTCGTCTATCGCAAGCGCCTCAGGCGCGATCTGGCCGCCTACGGCGCGGCCCCGGCCCACGTACGGGCGGCGCGCCTCCTCGGTCCGGAGGCGGACCCGGACGAGATCGAATACGTCATCACCCGCCGCGGCCCCGTCCCCGCGCGTGAGCCCCACGGGCCCCTCGACTACACCCACTACGTGGACAAGCAGCTCGCGCCCGCCTGC
Source organism: Polyangiaceae bacterium (assembly GCA_044225865.1). Classification (GTDB taxonomy): domain Bacteria; phylum Myxococcota_A; class Polyangia; order Polyangiales; family Polyangiaceae; genus Xiheicaenibacterium. Next base: position 62,690 of record JBGAID010000065.1, read on the forward strand.
GACGTCGTCCTCGGCGTCCTCGGCACTTCGTTCGAGCGCCTCGCCGGCCGCCAGCTCAGCCTGTTTTGAGCACCTGAAACCTCCTCAAGATCCGGGCGCGTCCATTGCGAGATCTCGGCGCTCCCCGCAGCATCGGGGCCATGCGAAGCGCGATCGTGGTCTCTCTCGGGTTCCTCGCCGCGTGCGGCACGAGCGTCCTGCCTCTCGGAGAAGGAGGGAGCGACGGCGCAGGGGCGTCCGGCCACGGAGGCTCGTCGTCGGAGGGCGCGTCCTCCCAAGGCGCTTCCGCGCAGGGGGGAGCGGGCCAAGGGGCGAGCGGTCTGGGCGGCTTCGGCCACGAAGGGGGCGCCTTCGCCCAAGGAGGCTCGAGCGCTTCGAGCTTCGGTGGCTTCAGCGGCTCCGGGGGGAGCTCATCGACGGGAGTCGAGACTTGCGCCCCCTTGGGCGGCGCCTGCTCGAGCTGCGTGTCGATCGAGTGCAGCGCGAGCTGGTGCGCCTGCACCGACAACCCCGAGTGTCTCGCCACCTTGGTCTGCTTTGGCCAGTGCACCACCGATCCATGCTATTCGGACTGCCTGTCCGAGCACTCCGCCGGGGCGTCGGACGCCCTCCTCGTGCTGGGCTGTCCCAGCTGTGCCGGACAGTGCGGCTCCCAGCCGAACGATCCCTGCACCGAGTGTCTCTACACGGACTGTGAGGACCAGACGAACGCCTGCGTCGCCGAGCCGGATTGTCTCCCTCTCTGGCAGTGTCTCAATGATTGTCCGCCCGGGGGATTGACCTGTCAGAGCGACTGTTATGATGCATACCCCGACGGCATCATGGTGCTCGAGTCTCTCTTCAATTGCGCCGGCACCACCTGCTCCTCTACGTGCGGATGAGGCGCGTCAGGAGCGGCGCTTCGGCGGCTTCGCCCTCGACTTGACCACGGGGAGCGCGTCTCTCCACGCGTCGGTGACCAGCTCGCGGAGCAGCTCGTCGTCGACGGTGCCCAGGTCGACGGCCACGTAGCCGAGCCGCGTCCACCCGCCGAGCGAGAAGAACGCCTCCGGGAACGAGGCCAGAAGCGCGTCGCGCCGCTCCTCGGGGTGCACCACGAGGTTCACCCGCGCGTCGCGCCCGAGGGTCGCGAAGATCTTCCGCTTCGTTCGGAAGGCGGTCCGATCCATGTGAGGGCGCTCCTCGACCCCCTCGAGGCCGAGCACGAGCTTCTTGAACGAGGCACGCGTCATCTCCGCATCCTATTGCATCCATCCCGCTCCGAACCCTAACGGGCTGCTGAGAAAGTCGGCGTCATGCCCCTCGGCACCGGAGTGGCTGCCAATTCACCCCCCCGGCCCCCCTCGCTGTGCGAGGGGGGAGATCCGTCGGAGGACGATGCGGATTCTTCCGAGCACGCGCTCCGCCTCTCCCGGCGAGCGCGAAGCGCGCTCCCCCAGGCTCGAGACGACGCCGTGCGTGCGACCCAGTCTCGAGACGACGCCGTGCGTGCGACCCAGTCTCGAGACGACGCGTTGCAGGCCAAGGAGCTTTC
>JBGAID010000066.1:0-777 GCA_044225865.1 Polyangiaceae bacterium
ACAAACACAGCGAGCGTAGCTCGCCAAACGGGGGATGAACGTTCGCGCTTGGCGAACGTTGCGCCGGCCCGAGCGGCGAGCGGACAAACACAGCGAGCGTAGCTCGCCAAACGGGGGATGAACGTTCGCGCTTGGCGAACGTTGCGCCGGCCCGAGCGGCGAGCGGACAAACACAGCCCTGTCAGGTCGGGGGCGGCTCGGTCTCGAGCGGGGTGCCGTCTTCTTTCACCCAGATCTTGTGGAACTCCCAGGTGAAGGTGGCGCGGCCCTCGTTCTTGTCGGCGGGGGTGAGCTTGAGGTCGTGCATGACGTCGAGGACGCAGCGACGGACGGACTCGGGGGCGGTCGTGCGGGCGTTGTCGATGCGGACCTTCCGGAAGCGACCGGACTCGTTGTCGACGACGAAGTTCACGGTGACGTTGCCGTCCATGCGCGGGTTGCCCTTGAGCACGCGGTTGTAGCAAGCGCGGATGGGCTCGCTCTGGGCGGCGAGGATCTTGTACGTGTCGTCGCTGTATTGGTCGGGGGTGCGCGCGAAGCCTCCGCAGCCGACGGCGGCGAAGGTGCAGACGAGCGCGAGCGCGCCCTTGGACGCGCGTTGGATCGAGACTGTCGTGGTGGTCTTCATCTCGGTCGTCCTCACTTCGGCGGGGTGGGGGCCGGGGTCATCTGCGCGGGGGCAGGGGCGGGCGCGGGCGCAGGACCCTTCTGGCCCGGGGCGGGCGCCGGTCCGGTCGTGTCGCTCCCGGGGGCGGTGCCCTGCGGGTAGTACGGACG
>JBGAID010000066.1:813-64318 GCA_044225865.1 Polyangiaceae bacterium
GGACGCGGGGGCAGGATGGGCGGGGGCGGGATAGGGTTGTCGTCGACGACGTTGAACTCGACGCGGCGGTTCCGCTCGCGGCCTTCTTGGGTGTTGTTGTCGGCGATGGGCCTCGTCTCGCCGTAACCGGTCGCGACGAGCTTGGTCTGGTCGACCGCGTGCTGGATCAGGTAGTCGCGGACCGCCTTCGCGCGGCGATCGCTGAGATCGAGGTTGTGCCAGTCGTCGCCCTCGGCGCTCGCGTGGCCCTCGATGCTGATGCGCTTGATCTGAGGGTTCTCCTTGATCACGAGCGCGACGTCGTCGAGCAGCTGGTACGAGACGGGCTGGATGATGGCCTGGTCCACCTCGAACTGGACCTTCTCCATGATCTCGATCTTCTTGTTCTTGAGGGCCGCCTTGCGCTTGGCGACCCGGGGCGGGCGGGCTTCTCCCTGGATGGGGAAGGCCGCCTTGCCCTCGAAGTAAATGGTCTCGGAGCAGCCGATCATCGAGGCGCCGAGCGCCACGGTCAGTGCGACGAGGGCGAGCGCGCGTGGTCGTGTCGCGCCGCCGCGAGCGTCGCGGTCGAAGAGCCGAGGAGCAGTCTGCTTCATGGACGTTCCTACCGAGGGAGAGCGTGTTCGAGCCCGCGGCCGGCCGGACCCGAGCGATCGACGAGGCCGTGCGAGCGGAGGCGGAAGATGGAGCTGCGAACGCAGGATCGCCAGGTTGCGGTCGGGGGGGCAAGAATTTTTACCGAAAGGCCTTCCCCCGCCTCGGGCGCGGGGCCCCGAGCGGGGGCGACCGGGCCTCTTGACCTCTCGACCGAGAGCTACTGATGTCTCGCCCATGGGACTCGGATCGCGCCTTGGTCGCTGTGCTTCGGTCTTTGGGCTCGCCGTCGCGGTGGGTGGCGGCAGCGCCGCGCTCTTCGTCGCGGGGTGCGCGAGCTCGGAGGTCGTCGCCCCCGTGAAGCTTCGGGGGGAGGCGGCCGAGCTCACGTACGGCCTCGATGTGAAGCTCGGCGAGGGCACGATGACGAAGCCTTCCCGAGAGGCGATCCGCAACGCCCTCATCAACGCCGGCTTTCGCGTCGGCGACGCGAAGGAAGCGCAGGTCGTCCTCGAGGTGGAGCTGCGCGACGTGGACGAGCCGCAGGTCTTCGTCGTCACCGTGAACGGGAAGGTTCAGAAGAAGCGCCGGGTGACGGCGGTCATGCGAGCGGTGACCCGCGAGGGGAAGATTTTGGGCCAGAAGTCGCTCCAGTTCGTGGTGAAGGACGAGGGCGAGGTGGAGGAGGAGAAGGTCGTGCCCCTCGTGAACCACTTCGCCGAGCTCAAAGATCTCTCGTCGTTCGGGCTCGAGTACCAGATCGACAAGTCCGCCTCGAAGGCGAGCAAGTCGAAGGGGGCGGAAGACGGCGCCGACGAGGGCGACGCGAAGCCCAAGCCGAAGGCGAAAGAGCCGAACCCCGACGAGAACAAGAGCACGGTCCGCGAGTAGTCTCCCTCTCGCCGGGATGACCCGTCACGAGCCGGCGAGGCCGAGCTCCACGCGCTGGTCGGCGTCGAACGGGCCGAACGTCTCGGGGGCCGCGCCGGGGAGCTTCACCACGATGGAGTCGATCGTCGTCGCTTCGCCGAGGCCGAAATGGAGCTCGGTCGGATCCTGCGACGCGTAGTTGCTGCCCGCTCGAACGAGGCCGATCCGGGTGGTGCCGCCCGCGACCACCTCCACCCGCGCTCCGACCGCGTGCGCGTTGAGCGCCGGCCCGCGGACCGCGACCGCGACGTAGTGGTTCGGCAGCGAGAGGTCGTTCCGGAACAGGCGCATTCGATCTCGGCTCTGCTGCACGAGGATGTCGACGTCGCCGTCGCGATCGTAGTCGAAGCACGCGACCGCGCGCCCCTGACCCTCGTCGTGGATGCCCACCTCGTGCGATCGCTCCGTGAAGGTCCCGTCCCCTTCGTTCAAGAAGAGGCGAGAAGGGTCCATCTTGAACTCGCTCGCGAGGGACAGGTCGAAGCCGTTCACGTGGAACAGATCGAGATCCCCGTCGTTGTCGAAGTCGGCGAAGCACGTCCCCCACGCCCAGTACCCGACTCGAACGCCGGCCTCGTCGGTGGCGTCGACGAGCGTCCCGTCCCCCGCGTTCCGATACATCCGGTTGCCGGTGACCCCCCAGCCCTTCTGGGGCACGCCGTCGGGATCCCACACGCTGGTGAGGAACCAGTCGAAGTGCCCGTCGCCGTCGTAGTCGCCGATGGCTGCCCCCATCCCGTTGTCGTCGTCGATGACGGGGCTCTGGGCGTCGAGGAAGCGGCCGCCGGTGGAGCCCCAGAACATCTTCGAAGTGTGGAAGTCGGATGAGACGACGAGGTCGAGGATCCCGTCCTCGTCCATGTCGACGAAGTTGGGGGTGAACGAGAAGGGTGAGAGGTCGCCCAGTCCGGCGAAGTCATCCATCGGCGCGAACGAGCCGGCGTCGTTTCGAAAGAGGTGCTCCGCCTGCGCTCCGGGCGTCGCCCACCGCGCGAGCATCACGTCGAGGTCCCCGTCCTGATCGACGTCCGCGAAGCTCCCTCCGTAGACGTGGTTCCCGATCGCGTCGAAGCCGCTGCCACTCGTCGCCTCGTCGAAGCCGTGATCCGGTCGCTGCATGAACAGCCGCGGGGTCGCGCCTTCGACGCCGCCGATGAAGAGGTCGTCCAGGCCGTCACCGTCGACGTCGGCGAAGATCGGACCGGCGTCGCAGCCGGGGCCTTTGTCGACGCCGGCCTGCGACGAGACGTCGGCGAACGTGCCGTCCCCTTGGTTGTGATAGAGCGCGCTCTGCCCGAGCGAGCAGCCCACGACGTAGATGTCGAAGAAGCCGTCGTTGTCGTAGTCGGAGCACGCGAGCCCGCCCGCGACCGAGTAGACCTGGAACGTGAAGAGGGTGGTGCCCGTGTCGTCCCAGTCGTGCGTCGCGAAGAGCTGCGCCGCGTCGGTGACGTCCACGAAATGAAAGCCGAGATCGATGCACGTGTCGTCGTCGCCCATGCAGTCGGCGTCGAGCCCGTCGCCGCAGAGATCCCTAGCCCCGGGGTGGACTTCGGGATCCCCGTCGTCGCAATCGTCGCCGCCGCAGGTCGCGGACGCGTGGCCGTCGTCGTCGTCGTCCGGGCACGCCTCGCCGCCGCTGCCACCGCCGCCGTCTGCGCGCGCGCCGCCCCCCGCGCTCGCCCCTCCCGTCGTCGTCGACACCGCGCCGTGTCCGCCCCCGCCCGAGGTCATCGGTCCCGTCGTCGCCGCCCCGTCGTCGCCGCACCCCGCGCTCATCGAGGTCATCGCGAGAGCGAGGAGCGTCGAGCGGCTCGTCATCGGATCACCGCGCGCAGCGGAAGCCCACGCTTGGCAGGCTGTTGGTCGGGGGGGCGCCGAAGCGATCCGGCCCGACGCCGAGACCGGGCAGGTAGTCGTCCCAGCTTCGGCCTCGGAAGGTGCGCTTCGCCTCGCCGCAGCTCGGCCGGTCGTACGGGCAGAAGGGAGAGCTCGTCCACTCCCAGACGTTGCCTTGCATGTCCATCACGCCGAAGCGCGACGCCCCCGCGGGGAACGATCCCACGGGTGAGGTCCGCTCGAAGCCGTCGCTGTCCGGGTACGTGAGCTGGCCGCTGAAGCCGATCTTCCGATACATCGCGAGGCACTCGGACCCGCACCGATTCGTGAGGCTCGGTGTCGGGACCTGGTTCCCCCACGGGAACTTCTGATCCTTCACGCCCCCGCGGGCCGCGTACTCCCATTCCTCTTCGGTCGGCAGGCGCTTGCCGGCCCAGGCGCAGAAGGCCTCCGCTTGCGCGACGTCCACGCAGTTGACGGGGTGGTTCTTCTTGTCGGGAGCGTCTCGGTTGCAGCCGGGGATGTAGCCGCTCAAAAGCGCGCCGATCCCGGGCCACACGACGTTCTCGGCGGGCGTGCACTTGCCGGCCGCCTTGCACGCCGCGTACGCGCCCACCGTCACCTCCGTGATGTCGATCTCGAATGGCTGGAGCGTCACGGAGTGGAGCGGCTGCTCCTTGGGCTCGTCGGAGAGCCCCATCATGAAGGTGCCGCCAGGGATCTTCACCATGCGCCCGGTGACGTCGTCTCGGTTGGGTGGAGGCGGAGGTGGAGGTGGTGTCGTCGGCGGCGGCGGCGGCACCTTGTCCCTCGATCCGGGGACGGCGATCGAGGGCGGCGGCTTCACGTCGTTCGAGCGAGCCGACCGCGGGCTCTTCTCACGCTCGTCATCGTCGGCGACGCGCTTCGGCTTCTCGCGCAGGGCGAAGTAGCCAATCCCCGCCGCCGCGATCACGCCGAGCGCGATCGCGCCCCCGATGATGGCGCCGCGACCGCCCCCGCCCGAGCGGATCTGCGCCGTCCCGCCCGTGCGCGGCGGTGGAGGGATCGAGATGGAGCGACTCGGTCCCGAGCCCGAGCCGACCGCACCGGAGGGGCCCGGAGGGGCGCCGTACGCCGGCGTCTGGAGGTACGGCCCCTGGGTGAGGCCGGGCGCGCCGTAAGGATCTCCCGCTGCGCTCGCTTGGGCGGCCATGCGCGCGAGATCGGCGCCGCCCAACATCGTCGCGTTGAAGCCGCCCGGTTGGGCAGGCGGTGCCCCGAAGGACGACGACGCGAGGGACGAGGCGGTGCTCTGCACCGTGCCGCCCGCGCCGAAGGCGGCCCCCGCGGGCGGACCCATCGGGCCCGTCGGCGGGACGCCCGTCGCCTGAATGGGGGGAGCGCCGTTCGGGGCCGTCGACGGCACGCCCGTCGAGAGCCCGGCGGGGCCGCGCGTCGCGGCCGCGAGCAGGCCTGGATCCCGCACCGTCGAGGGCGACGGGACGAAGTCGTGGGGATGGCTCTCGCGTGTTGGGAGAGGCTGGGCGGGGTGGGTGCCGCCGAGCGCGGACCCTTGCTGCGCGCCTCGCTCCAAGACCGGGGCGAGCGCGGCGAAGCAGGCCGAGGCGTCGGCGAAGCGGGCGGTCACCTCTCGGCACACCGCGTTCGCGAACCACGCGTCGAACCCCGCGGGCAGGGATGAAGCCCCGAGCTCGGCCGCGCGTCGCGACGCGGGCACGATCGGCTCCATCAGGATCTCACGCAGCACCACGCCCGAGCTGGCGTCGCCCCGCGCGCTCATCCAGTACTGCTTGCCGGTGAGGAGATAGAAGGCGATGAGGCCGAGGGCCCAGACGTCGGTCGCGGGCTTGATGAGATCTCCGGCCTGCGTTTGCTCGGGCGCCATCCAGAACTGTGAGCCCATCGCGCTCGTCATTCGCGTGCGGGCCATGTCCAAGATCTTGGCGATGCCGAAATCGAGGACCTTCACCATGAAGCGCTGCCCCTGGAGCCGCGACTTCGCGAGGAAGATGTTCTCGGGCTTCAGATCGCGGTGGACGATGCCGGCGGCGTGAGCGGCCCCGACGGCGTGACAGAGCTGGGCGAAGATGTCCTTCGTCTCGCTCGCGGTCAGGGGTCGCGCCGCCACCGCGCTCGAGAGCTCGCTCCCTTCGAGCAGCTCCATCGCGAGCCACGGCGTGCCCGTCTGCGCGTCGACGCCCGCCGCGACGACCTGCACGATGTGATCGCTCTCGATGCGCGCCCCCACCCGCGCCTCTTGAACGAATCGCTCGCGCAGGCCTGGCATCGCGACCACACTCGGGTGCATCACCTTGAGGGCGCGCTGGGCGCCCGTGCTCAGCTGCTCGGCGACGTAGACGGAGCCCATCCCGCCCTCACCGAGGAGGCGCATCACACGAAAGTCGCCGCCGACGAGCTGACCGGGTTGAAGGCCGTTGTCCACCATCGTGCTCCCGGCGCGTGGATGCGCCGGCGACTCCTCGTCGACGGATAACGCAGGCGCGCGCGCAGGTCCAGCCAGGTGGCCCGGCCGCGCGCCCGGTGGTCACTTTTCCTGATGGCGCCGGCCGCGGGCGTCCACGCACGCCTCGGAGGTGGAGATGGCACGATCATCGTGGCTTCGAGGGACGCCGCTCGGTGCGGCTGGGCTCTGTGTGCTGGCGCTGCTTTCGGGCTGTGGAACCGGACGAGGCGATGACCCGACCGAGGATCCGCCCGGCGACGAGGATCCGAACGACACCCACGAGACCCTGCTCGTCGCCGACAAAATGGACCTCCTCCTCGTCGTCGACAACTCGATGAGCATGGCCGACAAGCAGGAGATCCTCGCGCCGAGCGTGGCGAGGCTCATCGGGAACTTGGTGAACCCGCGATGCATCGACGCGAGCGGCGCGCCGCTTTCGTCCGCGCAACAACCGGCGAGCCCGACCCAAGCTTGTCCGGCCGGATCGCAGCGCGAGCACGCGCCCGTCACCGATCTCCATGTCGGTGTCATCAGCTCCAGCCTGGGCACCCTCGGCGGCACCGGCTGCGACAACGCGACCCTCGTCAATCCGGACGATCGGGCCCACCTGCTGGATCGCGGCCTCGGCGGCCCCGTCCCGACGTACCAGGATCGCGGCTACCTCGATTGGGACCCGCAGCAGTCCCACGCCCCCGTGCCGGGCGAGTCGAGCCTGGAGGCCTTGGTCCAACGCGCCCAAGACCTCGTCGTCGGGGTCGGTGAGCTCGGCTGCGGCTTCGAGATGCCGCTCGAGGCGGCCTATCGATTCCTCGCCGACCCGGCGCCGTACGAGTCGCTCGAGATCGATCCGACGTCCCAGGGGCTCGTCCCCGTGGGCGTCGATCAGACGCTGCTCGACCAGCGCGCCGCGTTCGTGCGGCCGGACTCCCTCGTCGCCGTCGTCCTCCTCTCGGACGAGAACGACTGCTCGATGGACATCAGCGGTCCGGGGCACCTCGTCTTCCAACCGGAGCCGTTCTATCGAGCGACGAGCGCGTGCGCAGAGAACCCCGACGACGTGTGCTGCACGAGCTGTGCGCTGCCAACGCCGGAAGGTTGCTCCCCCGACCCCGCTTGCGCGGCGAACCCGAAGTACACGCCGGACGAGGACGCTTACAACCTCCGCTGCGTCGATCAGAAGCGACGCTACGGCGTGGACTTCCTCAACCCGACCGCCCGCTACGCGAACGCGCTCTCGCAGGCGACGATCGATCCGACCCGCGCCGACCTCACGGTCGTGGAAGGAGCGGCCGGGGTCGAGAACCCGCTCTTCACGGGCGGTCGCCCGCCCGAGTTCGTCACGTTGACCACCATCGTCGGCGTGCCGTGGCAGGATCTCGTCGTGGACCCGACCGACCCTTCGAGCGACCTCAAGACGAGCTCGCAGATGGAGTCGGACGGAACCTGGGCGTGGCTGCTCGGCCACGACCCGCAGGATCCGTTCATGCGCGAGTCGAGGGAGCCTCGCGCCGGGACGAGCCCGGCCACCCACGAGTCGGTGTCCTCCGCGAACTCGATCAACGGAGGCGACTTCGTGGACCCGGATGGGTATTGGCTGCAAGCGGCCTGCACCTTCGAGCTCGCGACGCCGCTCCCGGACAGCCCCGCGTGCCTGCAAGGTTTCACTTCTCCGCTCTGCGACGGGACCACCCAGCACGCCGCCCCCGCCTATCCCGGAGGCCGTCAGCTCGCGGTCGTGCGGGCGCTCGGCGACCAAGGGATCGCCGGCTCCGTCTGCCCCCCTGCGGTCGGTGAAGAGGCCTTCGATCCCGCTACGATCGCGGCGCGCGCGCACGCATACAACGCACCCGTCGACGAGCTCGAGGCGAGGATCTCTCCGCTCTTGGAGGAGTAGCGGGGCTCAGGGGCCCTGCGGCGTGGTCTGAAAGACATAGACGGCGCTCCCAGCGCTGAAGACCGGCCTGCCGGTGGTGCGCTGGAACGCCGCGGTGGGGGGGAAGAAGTCGGGGCCCTCGCCAGCGATCTGCATGCCCAGCCAGCCGCCTTCATCCCCGATGAAGACGCTGTTCTCGCTGGGGAGCCCGGGCCGGGTGTACACGGGGCGGCCCCACGGATCCACGAAGCCGGTCGTGTAGATGGGGGTACCGTCGACGCCCTTCCTGTTGTTTTCGGGGTCGAGCGTGTCGGGAGCGAACACGAGCCCCTCGTCCTCCGGGTTGGCGTTGAAGAACGCGCTCACCGCCGGCTGGGTGGCGTCATGGGGCGCGAGCTCGAGGTAGTACGTGACGATCGTCTGCGCATCGAGCCAAGCCCCGTCACGATGGACGCTGGCGCGCCATTCCATCTCCTCCAGCGGGTCGCACCGAAGCAAGGTCACGAGGTCGCCGGTGGAGGTGAAGGCGAGCTTTCCCCCGGCGAGAGCGCAGCCCTCCGCGAGGGGCGCGAGATCGATGTCGGAGGGCTGCCCGACCCCATCGACCCAGTGGACGAGGGCCGCCTTCGCGGGCGTCACGGTGTCGTCGACGGTGAGCCCGTAGATGGATCCATCCGGGTGCTGCGTGACCGAGCGAAGGTTCGCAGGGGTGTCGGTCACCGCCATTTGCGACCGCGACCCGACCGCGACGATGCCGTCTCGTTCGGCGCCGATCGCCACGAGCGTCAGCGTGCCGCGGTCCTCGAAGATGTGCAGATCGAAGTCGGGGTAGGGGAGCTGGACATTGGGGACGGGCTCCGGCGCGCTCCAATCGAGGTCCGACCCAAAGCTCCATTGAGGGGTCAGGCTCCCCTCCGCCAAATAGACATTGGCGAAGGTCCCGTCCTCGAGATCGACAATCGCCCCCGTCGTAGCGAGCCCGTCGCTGAGCAGGACCCACTGGTAATATCCCAGCTCGTACGACGGGGGATCCGCGGGGTACTGCTTGCCCGGCCGTCCCGTCGGGGCGCTTGCGGTGCCGCCCTCGCCGCCGCCACCTTCGCCGCCGCCACCGTTCTGATCGTCGACGAGGGTCGTCTGGCAGGCGGCGAGGCCGGACACGACGACGGCGAGCGTGGAGATAAAAGCAAAGCGCATAGGTCATGAAATAATCAAACGCGGCCCGATTGAACATGGCCACGACCGCGTCCACGGACGTCGTTTCGTCCAGGCGGGCGCAAGATTCGCGAGCTGTTCAAACGAGCTCGAACACGCCGCAGGCCTTGGTCTCTCGGCTCTCGAGATCGAAGGGAACGGGCACCTCGTAGCGCGCGAGGATCTTGGTGCCCGCGCCGGGGAAGTAGCCTCGCCCCGGATCGCCGACGAGGACTCGCGTCCCCGCCGTCACGCGCGCCCGGAGCCACGGCAAGAAGCGCCCCGCCGCCTCGCGATCGTAGAAGATGTCTCCCGCGAGGATCACGTCCGCGGCGACGCGCCGGCCTACGAGGTCGCGCCTCGTCGTGCGAACCCGCACGCCGGCCGCGCGCGCGTTCAAGCGGGTCGCGGTGCAGGCGAGGGGATCGATGTCGGCGCACGTGACCTCCCGGGCGCGGGCGAGCGCGGCCGCGATCCCGACGATCCCGCCGCCGGTGGCGAAGTCGAGGACCTTCGCCGCGCGAACCACCGCCGCGTGATCCAAGACATAGCGCGCGAGCGCCTGCCCGCCCGCCCACGGAAACGCCCAGAAGGGCGGCTCGAGATCTTGGAGGTCGAGGACGTCCTGCGTCGCCGCCCACAGCGGGCTCAGCTCGGTCGCGGTGTGGACGCGGACCTCGGGGACGAGAGGCACGACCTCGAGGCGCGTCTGGGAGGCCACGAAGCGGCGTCGCCAGGCTTCGCTCTTCGCCATCGCGGGCGGTGTAAATGAGCGAGCGCAATTCTCGATCAGAGGGCCTCGCGCGCTTCGGTCATTGGATCTGGGCCTGGAACCTCTCGCCCCGCATCCATCCATCCGCTCTGTGGCGTCGAGTGTGTCAGGACCACGATCGGTGATTTACCACGCGCGCTTGCTCGCGGCGACAGAGGCTCCGCCTACGCGGCGGACCGGCCGCGTGACCGCCCTCGCCCGAGCGCCCACGCCGCGGCCACCGCCCCGAGGGTCATCGCGAGCGCGCTACAAGGGGTGTCGACGATCACGCTCGCCAAAGAGAACATGTGTGAGGAAGCGTACAGTCCAGAGTTGACCGAGGTCCAAAACAGCAGGCCGACGACCCCCCCGCGGATCAAGCCGTCGCGAGCGGACTTCGCCCCGGCCCAATGCATCACGACCGTGATGAAGAGGCCCATGGTCAGGGAGGTCACGGCCATGGCCCAACCCACCAATTGATCTGGAGGACGGTTGAGCTGTCGGACGAACTCCTCCGAGCCGGCTGGGTGGGCGCGATAGAAGTCTCTCAGGATCAACGCATAGCACCCGGCGTTGGCGGCGAGGTTGACGACGGTCGCGAGCGCGGCCGCGCCCGTGAACCGAAGGGCCGAGACGTGCGCGCTCCCGGGGGGGAGCGGAGAGGAGGAGCTTTCGAGGCTGTTCAAAGGTGGCTCCGCGGTGGATGCCCAGCTCGGCGGTTCGCGCATCGCGCGACGCGCTCTCCCGAGAGGTGATGGCGCTTGCATACCGCTGGCTCGAGTTGCCGGCCACGGGCGGTCATCGATTGGCGTCCCCCCGCACGCAAGGCCGCCGCCCCGCGCGGGAACGCACGGCTTGCAGTGGCGTGACCGTCGAGCGCGCCTCTGGGCTCCCCGTGCGCTGCTCACGCGGTGCTCATGGGCGGGCCGCGCCGGCCACGCGTACTCGGTGAGGTGGAGAGCAACCCCGGAAAGCCAGCCGCGAAGAAGGGCGACAAGGTCGTGGGCACCGACGTCCACGTGGTGATGGTCCCGGCGCCGGGCGGCCCCGTGCCGACCCCGACCCCGATGCCGTTCTCGGGGACCATCGACGCCGAGCTGAGCCCCAACATCCTCTGCGAGTCGCAGCCGCTCGCGCTGAAGGGCAGCAAGGCCAAGAACCAGCCGTCCCACGTCCCGACGGGGGGGACGTTTCAGAAGCCGCCCTCCAACGAGGCGACCATCCAGGTCGGGAGCGCCTCCGTCTTCGCGAACGACAAGGCGGTGGCTCGGAGCGGTGACATTGCTTTGACCTGCAACGATCCCGGCGACCTGCCCAATGGCGTGGTCGTCGCGACCGGCACCGTGATCGTGGGGTGATCCATGAGCGGCGTAAGGTTTCGTCTCGATCTGCCTGGCCACCCCGATCTCGAGGTCGTGGCGTTCGAGGGCCGCGAGCGCATCTCCAGCATCCCTGTCTTCACGGTCGCGCTCGTCACCGCGGAGAGCCTCGACGCAGGCGCGGTGCTCGGGGCGCGGGTCCGCCTCGCCTTGGAGGTCGGGGGTAAGACGCGCGTCGTCACCGGAATCGCGGACCGCTTCGAGCGGGGCCGACCTCTCGCGAACGGCCGAGCGCGCTACGACCTGCGGATCGTCGCGGCGCTCTCGTTGCTCCGGCGGCGGGTCTGGAGCGCCGTCTATCAAGATCTGACGACGCTCGAGATCGCGGCGCACGTCTTGGGCGAGCACGGCGTCCCCTTCGAGCTCGCATGCCTCGGCCCGCTCCCGAAGCGGGAGTACTGTGTCCAGCACCAAGAGAGCGACTACGACTTCATGAGGAGGCTGTTCGCGGAGGAGGGGATCGCCTTCCGCGTCGACCACCCGCCCGCCGACGGACCCGAGACCGACCTCGAGAAGGTCGTCGTGTTCGACGCCCCCGAGCGCTACGCGCCCCTGGAGGGCTCAGACTTGCTCGTCGTCGCGCGGGGCCAGGGCGGCGAGGCCCTCGTGCGGCACGAGCACCAGCTCCACGAACTCGTCCGTGTCGCGCGCGGAGGCTCCCGGAGCATCTTGCTCGACGACTTCGACCTTCGCTCGCCGTCTCGGTTCGCGGCCGCGAGCGCCCCCATTCCCCAGCTCCCCCCCGAGCTCCCCCGCCGGAAGCCGAAGCTGCCCAAGGACGGAGTGTTCGAGCACCACGGCCCGTATGGCGAGAACCAGCCCGTCGTCCAGCGCGCCTCCGTCGCGCGGGAGCAGCTCGTCCGCGATCATGAGACGAGCGTGGGTCGATCCTCCTGCGCGCGCCTCCGCGCGGGCGTCGCGTTCGCCGCCGACGATCCCGACGAGCCGCTGCTCTCGGGGCGGTACGCCGTCGTCGAGGTTCGCCACCGCGGGGCGAGCGACGGGGCGGAGACGAGCTACGACAACCGCTTTCGCTGCGTCGACGGGAGCTTCTTGTGGCGGCCGCGACGGCCCGCCCCCCGGGTTCGCCAGTCCATCGAGACGGCGACCGTGACTGGTCCGGGAGGGGAGGAGATCTACACCGACGCCCTCGGCCGCATCAAAGTCGAGTTTCACTGGGATCTGCTGGGCAAAGCGGACGACCGGAGCTCTTGCTTCGTCCGGGTGGCCCAGACCTGGGCGGGGGGCGGCTGGGGGTTCCAGTTCATTCCGCGCATCGGGATGGAGGTGTTGATTGCATATCTGGGCGGGGACCCGGACCGGCCCGTCGTCGTCGGCTGCATGCCGAACGCGACGCACGTCCCGCCGTATCCGCTCCCGAAGGAGAAGACCCGGAGCGGCATTCGCACCCACAGCACCCCCAAGGCGGAAGGGTACAACGAGCTCTCGTTCGAGGACGGGGCAGGGGGCGAGGAGATCCGCCTCCACGCTCAGCGTGACCTGAACGAGAACGTCCGGCGCAATCAATCGACCTTCGTCGGAGGGGACAAGTCCCTCGGCGTGAGCGGGGCCCTGAGGGAGGTCGTGAGCGGGCCCCGGTCGTGCACCGTCGTGGGCCCGAGCGCCACCGATCTGCAAGGGGGCGCGACGGTGCGAGTGAGCGGCCTCCTCGCCGAGACGGTCGAAGGGGACTATCTCACCTCGATTGGCGAGGATCGCTCCGTCCACATCACCGGCTGCGACCGGCGCGAGGTCGAGTCCCACGTAGAGGAGCGCGTCGTCGGGCCGTGGACGATGCGGGCGGAGACGGTCTATTCGCTGGTGGTGGGGACGGACCAGGCCCCCGGCCACGCCCAGGTCCAAGTCCGGGGCACGCACGATCTGATCGTCGACGACCGCGCCCGCATCGAGGCCCACGAGGGCATCGTCCTGCGCTGCGGCGAGAGCTCGATAGAGATCGGACGCGACGGCATCACCCTCCGCTCCGACCATGTCCGGATCGAAGGCTCCCAGTCGTTCTCGGCCCAGGGGGGAGGCCCCGCTGTCCGATTGAACGGTGACGCCGAGATCGTCGCCGACACGATCAAGCTATACGCCAAAGAGTCTTCGCTCGAGATGGACGAGGAGGCGAGCCTCAAGGGGAAGACGCTCTATCTCAACTGCAAGGGCGCTCGCCCGAAGAGCGAAGATCAAGACGAGAGCCCCGAGACGAAGCCGTTTCGCATCAAGCTCTCCGACGAGCGCTTCAAGCCATATGCCGGCAAGCGCTATCAGCTGCTCGTCGAAGGCGAGCGATTCGACGGGACGACGAGCGGCGACGGGACGCTCTCTCACGACATACCCAAGTCGGCGAAGGTCGGCGCGCTCACCCTGTGGAAAGACAAATATCCCACCGGGGACAAGCTCGAGCTCTCGCTCGTGCTCTCCGAGACGCCGCCCATCGACACGGTGGGCGGGGTGAAGGTTCGGCTGAAGAACCTCGGCTACTACGAGGGCGCGGTCGACGTGGACGAGATCGATGAAGCGCTGACCGCCGCGCTCCTGTCGTTCCAGCGCGATCACGGCCTGGCCGAGAGCGGCCAGCCGGACGACGAGACGAAGGGAAAGATCTCAGCCCGCCACGGACATTGACCATGACCATCGAAGCCGATCAGTGCAGCACGAGCCACATCTCCTCTCCCCCGCGATACACGGACGAGCCCCCGCGACTGTCGGTGTGTTTGGAAGAGCTCTTGCTCGGGGAAGACCGCGCCGCCGAGGGCGCGGAGGTGCCCGCCCTCGTCCCCGACGGAACCAAGCTGCGGACGGGGGAGGGAGCGGGGTGGGTCGGTACGGCGGTGCGATGGATCACCGACGTGCTGTTGTATCGAAGCGTCGGTGAGGCGTGGGAGATGCCCGCTGGTCGCAATGACGTGGTCGACCCGGAGGATCCCGAGGAGAAGTGGGCGCGCGCGATCGAAGAGCGCTTCTTGGGTCACGCCTACGGCGGCCCGAACATCACCGCCCAGATCCCGAAGCTGCCGCCGCCCGATCCGGAGGCCTCCGACCCCTATGAAGACGACGAGAGCGAGGCGGCGGAAGACTGCCGCGCCCCTGATATCGGCGAGCGGATGGTGCTGTATATCTATCAACGATTCCAGCCCAAGGTGGCGCGCTGGCGCCAGGCGACAAATGACAAGATCTGGTGGGGAGCGGGCCCGGCGTCGATTGATTGGCAGGACAACGACGACCCCTGCTACTCCATCTGGATGGCGTGCCAGTACCTGGCCACGTACGTGAATCTGGCGCGCGGCTTTACCCTGGAGGAGCACCTCAATCGGGCCGGGTTCACCGCCGGACAGTGCGGTCACGTGCGCATCTTCAACATGAAGGACGGCGGCACCTGGTTCAGCACTGCGGGGGCGCCCGAACAGAGCGCTTGGGCGACGATCGAGAGCTCTCAGCTGTCTGTGCCCGCCCAGTTTCAGAGGGCGGACGACGCGGGCAAGACCCCCCTCGGACCGGGCACCATCTACACGTTCAATCCCTACGGCGACGCGAAGTCGAAGGTCGTCAAGGTGCCGCGCTCGGCCTGCTATTGGGACGACGACAATCACACCTGGGTCGTGGATCCGCAGAACAAGGCGGCGGTGCGGGTGGAGCTCGCGAGCGCCAAGGCCGTCGCCGACCACAACAAGCAAGTGGACGACGCCAATCGATACATGGCCGCCACCAAGGCCCTCGAAGGCACCCTCGTCGGAGCGGCGCTGGGAGCGCTCGCCCCCACCGTCGCGGCCAAGGCGGGCCAGGACAAGAAGAGCGTCGTCACGGACGGCAATGTCACCGCCGTCCCCCCCGACCCGATGAAGCCCAAGGACAAGCCGGTGGAGGGGGAGGAGCTCGTGGAGGCGACCCTCGTCTTCCACGCGCAAGTCCCGGGCTCGCACATCTTCGCGGTGTTGCGGCGGTGGCAAAACGCGAAGGGGGAGCGCGTGTTCCAAGTGCTCGACACCAACAGTCACCCCCAGACCGCCCGCAAGCCCGAGGACAAGAGCCTCGAGGACGCGGCGAGGCGGGAATATGCGATGTGGAACCGGACGAGCCACGGGGGGATCTATTGTGGACAATACCTCGGGGTGATCCCGCTCTCGGCCGGGAACAAGTTCGTGGGGATGGGGACGATGCCGGAGGTCGACGGGTCCAAGCTCGAGACCATGACGGAGCACTTGATGAAGTGCCGCCCGGTCGGGCTCGCCCGCCTCGTCGTCACGCTGCCGGAGCGCTGGAACCCAAAGTATCCCGGCATCCCGCCAGAGCTCTCGGTCGCGGACGTTCTCTACGTCAGCCGGGCCGCGCTGATGTGGGGGCCCAAGGAGCAGGAGAACTATCCAATCTCGCAATATCTCCTCTCCCTCAACAACATGCCCTACTACAAGAGCCTTCAAGCCTTCTGGCTCATCTATGCGCCGTGCGAGGAGCTCGCGCGGGTGATGTTCGCGAGAGGGGCGAGGGAAAAGACGCTCGACGCGCTGGTCGACGAGGCGACCGAGCTGCGACGCCGGCGGAACGAGGCGGCCCGAGATCCCAAGGCGAAGAAGCCCTACCCGCCGAAGTTCTACAACTACACGTCGATCAAATTGACGACCGTCCTCACCCACGACGCGAATGGCAAGCCGCGCGTCGCGTGGCGAGGGAACGATCTCACCGGCACCACCGGCACCGGGGCTCCCCCCAAGCCGATCAAGACATTGTTCATGGATACCTCGTTCGCCTACCGGCCGGAGCCGAAGGAGCTGAACGAGCTCGAGCGCGCGCAGCGGGATATCCTGGCCGAGTACGTCCACCCGTCGTTCAAGGTCGACGAAATCTCGCAGCTCGAGGTCCCGCCCTACCTCACCGCCGCGGGCGTAGATCCGGACAAGGGCCACACCGACCCTCTCACCGGCCGGTGGGAGGCAGACACCCTCTGAGGAAGACGCCAATGGTCGCGAAGGACGATGTGTCGATCGAGCGGTTCGCGGAGGTGGTGGCGTATGAGCGCTACTATCCCGCGGATCAGCATGGAGCGGTCCGCGCTCGGTTGTTGATCGACGAAGGGGGCTTGTCGGCGGCGAGGGGGCGGTGGCCCCGCGCCGTGGCGGAGGCGCTCGCCCGCGGGGACGCGTCCGTGTTGATGCGCTTCGCGCGCGCCTACTCGAAGGTCGAGCAGAGGATTCGAGCTCGTCGCCCCACGGTCCCCTCGATCCAGCCGATGACCCACCCGGTTCCCGCCTCGCCGCCAGCTCGTCCCGTGGCGGCCGCGCTCGAGAAGCTCGAAGGGCCGGCCGCTCCCGCTCCCGCCGCCGCGCTCGTCGCCGGTCCGCCTCGCGTGGAGAAGGCGAGCTACATGATGCCGGTCGGCCCCGAGCTCTCGGAGGCCCGGCCGGCGCCCCCGGAGAACGAGGTCCAAGTTCCCGCCCACATCCTCGCGGCGCGAGGGAGGTCCGCCGCCTCGACCGTCGCCGTCGACGCGGCTTCCTTCGGCCCCGCGCTGCCATTCGATCCGACGCAGCGCCGGAGTCCCGAAGCCGCCGTCCCGGTGCCCCCGCGCGAGGCGTCGGGGACGGAGGAGCTCGACAATCGAGCGCTGAAGCGCGGCCACGCTCCCGCCGCCACCTTCACGGAGCTGCCCTTCAAGCGCTTCGTCGAGTATCGGGTGGAGTGCCAGCGGTGCGGCTCCGCGGTGGACGCGGCCGCGAGACTGAAGCTCTCCGAGGCAGAGCGCTCGTTCGCGGAGTCGTATTGGGCTCCGCGCGTCGAGGCCGACGCCGAGGTGAGGAAGGCATTCGAGGCGCTGAAGCAGCAGTTCCTCACCGCGAAGGGTCCCGCGCGTCCGTAGGATTCTGTGCTCCTGGGTACCGCGACGGCGGAGGGGCTTGGAAGGGGGGTGGCGGGCCCTGGCGGCCGCCAATGAAAGACGAGCGCGAAAGGAAGGAGCGCGCGCCCACGCCGAATCACGATTCACCATGCCGGGGAAGGTCTGATCGTGGGGCTCTGGTTTCTCCTTGGAGGGCTGCTCGTCCTCGTCGTGTGGACGGTGGCCTTCACGTTCGATTGGAGCGCGACGTTCCCGGTCGCGCTCTCGATCGTCATCGCCCTCGGGCTCTTCGGGGTCTGGGTCTTTCGTCGGATCGCCGCCCTCAGGGCGGCGAGGAAGATCGAGCAAGCGATGGCGAAGCAGAGCGCCGCGGAGGCAGAGGCGCTCCATCCGGAGCGGCGGGCCGCGATCGAGGCGATGCAGAGGAGGCTCGAGGCCGGCATCCGCGCTATCAAGGCCAGGAGGCGTGGCGGGCGCGCGACGGGCGAGGCCGCCCTCCATTCGCTTCCCTGGTACGTGATCGTGGGCCCGCCGGGGGCCGGCAAGACGACGGCCCTCACCCAATCGGGGCTGGGCTTCGCGAGCGTGGACGAGGGGGGGCCCGCGAGCGTCCGCGATGTTGGCGGGACGCGGGCGTGCTCGTTCTGGTTCGCGAACGACGCGGTGCTCATCGACACCGCCGGTCGCTACGCGATGGAGCGGGACGACCGGGACGAGTGGCTCTCCTTCTTGCGCACCCTCGTCAAACACCGCCCCAAGCGCCCCATCCACGGGATCATCGTGGCCGTTGGCATCTCCGAGCTGGCCGAGGCGAGCGAGGCGGATATCGAGCAGATCGGGAAGAGGCTGCGCGCCCGGATCGACGAGGTCGTGAGCGAGCTGCACATGCTCGTCCCCGTCTATGTCCTGTTCACGAAGATGGACCTCGTCGACGGCTTCGGGGAGCTCTTCGGAGATCTCAAGCGGAGCGACCGGTCCCAGGTCTGGGGGGCCACGATCCCCTTCGATGCTCCCCGAGAGCAGCCGCGGCGCCTCTTCGAGACGGAGCTCGACGTGCTCCTCGGGCGTCTCCACGGACGGGCCCTGCGCCGGCTTGGCACCGAGCGCAGCCGGGAGGCGCGGGAGCGCCTCTTTCGATTCCCCATCGAGCTGGCCGCCCTGAAGAAGAACCTCGCCGATCTGGTGGAGGTGACGTTCGCGCCGAGCGCCTTCCAGACCACCCCGATGTTTCGTGGGTTCTATTTCACGAGCGGCACCCAGGAGGGCAAGCCTCTCGACCGCGCCCTCGAGAAGATGACGGCGGCGATGGGGATCAAGGCCGGCCCACGCGTGGCCGCGGCCCGCGTCGAGCCGAAGAGCTACTTCCTCCACGACCTCTTCGTGCGGGTCATCTTCAAGGACGGAGACGCCGCCACCCTGAGCGTGGAAGAGGCGCGCCGGCAAACGTTCCTCAAGCTCGCCATTGCGGGAGTGACGGTCTGCCTCGCCGCCATCCTCTGTGTGCCCGCCGTGCTCTCCTATCGAGCCAACCGGGCGTTCCTCGCCGAGTCGGAGAGCAAGGCGAAGGTCACGGCGAAGGTCCGCTTCGACGATCCGCAGAAGCTCGGCGACAAGCTGGCTCGGCTGCGGCCCGCTTACGAGCTGTTGCGGAGGCAAGACGATCTCGAGAAGCACCGGCCTTGGGGGATGGGCTTCTGGATGTATCAGGCCGACAAAGTCTATCCCGCGACGTTGAAGCTCTATGCCGCTCGCATGGCCAAGGGCTTCGTCGAGCCCTCCAAGGCCCGCCTCGAGCAGCAGCTGTTGCTCGCCGATCCGGTGAAGCAATATGTGCGGACCCGCAGCCTGCTCAAACAGTACTTGATGCTCGGCGCTCCGAAGAACCTCGACGTCGAGTGGGCCACGGGGCGCTTCACCCGGACATGGTCGGAGGCGATGGCAGGCCGGAGCGACCTCCCCGACGCGGACCTGAAGGACCGAATGCGGCCCCACATCGGATATTGGCTGGAGCTCGTCCATCGAGGGAAGCTGGCCCCCGTCGCCCTGGATCAGGCCCTCATCGAGAGGGTCCGGGGCGCCCTCCTCGCCACCCCCGTCCCTGAGCGCTACTACGCCATGTTCGTCCTCTCCCTCGAGGACGAGCTGCGCGACGAGGCGATGGATCCGGACAACGCCAACCGAGTGTTCCCGTCGATCGATCTCACCACCGTCTTCCCGAACGAAGCCCCCATTCGAAAGTATTTTCGCAGCCGCAGCTTCGAGGCGGGGCGCGGCTTCACCCGCGTGGACGGGCCCTACACCGAGAAGGGACACGCCGGCGTGGAGAAGCAGATGAAGGCGGCCAAGGGCCTCTTGCAGGCGGAGTCCTGGGTGGTGCCTCTCTCGGAGGAGGAGCGCTCGCCCGAGAAGGTGAGTCGAAACTTGGTCACCCTGAAGGCGAGCTACGAAGCGAATTACATCCGGCAATGGGAGGGCTTCATGGCCGATCTCGTCATCACGACCCCGGCCCCCGACGACGTCGCGACCGCCCGGCGCCTATATGGCTTGATCGCCTCGGCAGAGGGGGCGCCCCACCGTCGGCTCCTCGAGGTCCTCTGCGAGCACACCCAGTGGCGCAACGCCAACCCGCTCGAAGGGCAGGACGCCGTCCAGAGAGAGGCCAATCGTCGCTTCAACCAGAAGCTCAACATGTACACCCAGGGCATCGCCGTGAACGTCGATGCGGTCGGTCTCCTCACCTCGTTCGACCGCATCCCGGAGAAGTTCAAACGGACGTGCCAGCTCGTCGAGCAGCCCAAAGGGCCGAGCGCCAGCCGCAGCGGCGACAGCCCGATCGCCCAGTACATGGCGGTGGTCCTCCGATTGAACGAGAAGATCGAGGATACGGTCTCCAAGCGCAGCCCGGCGCCAATCAGCTTGCTCGAGCTGAACGATGACTTCGACGCCGCGCGGAAATGGACGGACGCGCTGCTTCGAGGCTTCGACGACACCGCGCGACAGGTCGTGGGGCCGACGCTGCTGATGCCGATCGAGGTCGGGGCGCGCCGGCCTTGATTCGTTGGTTCGGCCCTTGCTGTCGACCGCGGGTATGAAGGTCACGCTCGCGATCGCCGCTGCTCTCACCATCGTTTCTTCCACCTCCAGCGTGTTCGCGGATGACGCGAAGACCCCGGCTGCCGTCGGGGCCGAGTCGAATGAGACTCACGCGGGCGAGCCCCCTCCGGACGCGGCCCCGAAGGTGATGAAGCGAAGGTCGACCGGGATGTTCGCCTCCGGCATCGTCCTGTCCAGCCTGGGAGGCCTCTCGATCGCGATCGGCGCCGCCTACTTCGCGATGGAGAGCTCGACGGACGCGTCGCTCCAATCCGCCTACGACGCATGCGAAGAGGCGAACGTCATCCTCGTCGAGTCCGGCGCGTCGCCCGGCGACTGCGGCTCCGGCCCGGGCGAGCACGACCCATGGCCGGGGGTCGCGTTCCTCGTGGGCGGGGTGGTCGGGATGGCGGTGGGCGTTCCGCTCGCCGTCAGCGGGGGAACGAAGGTGCCCGTGACGATCACGCGCGCGGGGATCGAGCCCGTCCCCGGCGGCGCGGTGGCCGTCGTGCGGGGGACCTTCTGAGGTCTTGGGCTGAGTCCTTTTCTCGGCGGGTGAGCGCGTCGAGACCCAGCACGCTCCTCAGCGGGCGCTGGAGATCTTCGCCTCGAAGCGCTTCAGGGCGCGCGCGCAGACCTCCTCCGAGGGTCCGAAGCTGAAGCGGACGTGCTTCGCGAAGCGCGAAGCGCGACCGGCGCGACGCTTGCCGGGGTTCACGTCGAAGAACTGACCGGGCACCGTGATCACCTTCTCTTCGAGGCCGGCTCGGAAGAACGACATGCCGTCGTCGAGGCCGGGGGGGAGGTTCTCGACGGAGCCCCAGACATAGAAGGTCCCCTCCGGAGGAGCGTCGATGCTGACGCCCAGGCGGCGGAGCCCCTCGAGCATGAGCTGGCGCTTCTTGGAGAACGCGCGCTGGATCGCGGCGGTCTCGCGCTCGGCGTGCTCGAGCGACAAGAGGGGGATCGCGGCGCGCTGCATCGGCTTGGAGCCTCCTCCGTCGAGGAAGCTACCCGCGCTCGCGACGGCGTCGATGACGGCGCGCGGCCCCACCGTCCAGGTCACGCGCCACCCCGGGTAGCGCCAGTTCTTGGTGAGGCCGTCGAGGATCACGGCCGGGTCCGCCTCGACGTCTTCCACGTAGCGCGCCGCGCTCTCCATCGGCGCGGCGCCGTTGTAGACATAGTGCGAGTAGAACTCGTCGAAGATCAGCGTGCAGTCGAGCTCACGCCCGAGCCGCACCCACGCCGCGAGCTCCTCGCCGCGCACGTGCTTGCCCGTTGGATTGCACGGGTTGCTCATCAGGATCGCGCCGAGCCCGCGGCCCATGATCTCGCGCTTCAGGTCCCGCACCGAGAAGTCGTATTGGCGCTCTCCCTCGAGGAGGATCGGGATGGGTGAGAACAGGCGGAAGACGTCGAGAAGCTCTTCGTAGGCGGTGTAGTCAGGGAGGAAGTGGCCGAGGTTGATGTGCCCGAGGGACGCGGCGACGCGCGTCAGGGCCGCCCGCCCGCCCCCCGATATGGCGACGTTCTCGGCGCTGTACTGCGTCTTCATCCCGCGCCGGTAGGCCTGGTTGTAGAAGGAGGCGATCGTCTCGCGCAGCTCCCAGATGCCGGCGACGGGGGCGTACTCCTGATCGCCGACGGAGATGGATATCGCTTCGCAGCGAGGGGGCGCGCCGGGGAGGGGACCCGTTTCGGGCATGCCCTGCCCGAGGTTGCACCAGTCGTCTTCACCAGGGTCGGGCTTGTGCTCCCAGCCGAGCTTCGTCGCCTCGGCCATGACGAAGATGACGCCGGTGCGGGGTACGCGGCGAAACGCGCTCGCGTGGGTGGGGGGCGCGGGCGCGTCGAACGGATCGGACATGGAGGTTGCTCTCCGGGGCGTGTCGATGGCGACCGGCAGCCTCAGCCGCCGATGAGCCTGACCGCCCAGTGCTTGCGGGTGCTCTCGGTGGCGGGCTTGCCGGACCGAAGGCGGCGCGCGACGAGGTAAAGGCCTGCTCCGCCCGCGACGCAGATCCCACCCAAGAGGACCGTCGACCAGTCCTTACGGGCCGCGCCCATGGCCATGAAGATCGCGCCCGGCACGGCCGCGATGATCGCCCCGAGGACCCAGCCGCTCAGCAGCTGCCACCACGGCTTGTTCGACTTCGCCCGCTCCTCGTGCGTCAGCTCCTTGGGGGCGAAGCTGAGGAGCAGGACATAGCTCACGATGAGCGAGATCAACGTGAGATAGTCGTACTTGTCGTCGTTGAAGCCGATGCTCCTCCAGCCGAGCTGGCTTATCGCCCCGAAGGCGAACAAATAGACTTCGAGATCACGTCTGAGCCGGGTGAGCGTCCCGCACAGCAACATGTACGAGTAGTAGTAACAAGTCAGCTGGCTGAGCAGGATGATCCAGACCCCGCCGAGCGCCTGGGCGACCCACATGTTCTTGAGGCGCCTGAGCACGAGCGCGAAGGCGAGCATCGTCGTCGCGAAGAGGGCGTACGCGACCGGCTTGTAGTCCTTGTATCGCTGGACGCGCATGTCCTTCCACGTCTCGAACGGGTCCGTCTTCGTCCCGTCCTTCGTGTAGCGCATGCGGCCCGACTCCTTGTCGAACCCGACGTCGTGCCCGATGAGCACGCGGAGGCCCATGTGGTTGGTCAGCGGCGTCTGATCGTGGACCTCGATCGTGTGCTTGTAGAAGAGCTGATACGAGTTCTTCCCGACCACGGCGAGGCTCGCCGCGACGAGGACCACCGCCGCCACCGTGCCGCCCATCAGCATCCGCATGTGCTCGGGCCTCAGCTTCTTGTGGCGATAGATCTGCCACCCGACGACGGTGAGCCACCCGAGCACGACGAGGCCGGGGAACACGCGGAGGAGGGCGGAGTAGACCATCGCCGCCGCTCCCCACGCGAAGTACTTCTTGCGGATGAGGCACGCCGCGAGGACGAAGAAGAAGAGCCAGTCCTGGCGTAAGAGCGCGCCTCCTGTCCAGAAGAACGGCGCCGACGATTGGGAGCCGAAGACGATCGCCGCGACCGAGAAGATGCGCCACCCGAAGGCCCAATAGATCGCGACGAACGCCCCCAGGAGATAGACGACGTCGATGACGGCGAGCTCCTGCATGTAGAGCCGGCTCGCGTCGTGGAGGTTGCCCAAGTAGTAGCCCGCGACCGTCCAGACAGGAGGCGGGTTGTACCCGTGATCCTGCTGCATCTGGGTCCAGTAGCTATCGAGGTAGCACTGGGTCGAGAAGAACGTGACGTCGCGCTTGTACTGCTCCCAGCGCTCCGGCGTGAAGCGGTCCTTGCAAATCTCGGGGTGGGCGAGGAGCTCGTCGACCTTGATGAGCAGGTTGTCGCCGCCGAGGTTCCGGATCTTCTTGTCGCTCTTGCGGACTTCCTGGCGCAGATCGAACCACTGCTTCTTGCCGTTGCCCTCGACGTCGACCTGCACGCGGCCGATCTCGTCCTGGGCGATCGCCGAGCACTTGTAGAGGCCGTCGTACCCGATCTCCGGGAAATACTTGGCCCCCATGTAATAGTGATACTGGTCCCACCGGTGATAGTAGTGGGGGTACCCGAACTTCATCGTGTTGAAGTAGAAGAGGATGCCGGCGACCCCGAGGGTCACCCCGACGAACTTCTTCCACCGCTCCGCGATGGGGCGTCGCTCCCCGATGCGGCGGATCTCGTAGAAGACGCAGCCCATCGCGGCGAGGCCGAGGGCGCCCTTCATGATGTCGACGCCGCGCGTATGGGCAGAGTCGCTCGAGACCTGGGGCATCTCGATGCCGGCCTTGCCGCAGAACACGGCGAGCGCGATCACGCTCGCGATCGTGCCGATCCAGGTGACCGCGGTTCGAAGCGGCCCCTTGAGAAGCCTTCGCAGGCCGAACGTCGCGAAGACGATGATCGCGAACGTCAGCAGGTAAGGAAGAAGCTTTCCGAGGACGCCTTTCATCGGACTGGGCGCGCACCTTAGCAAAGCTTTGTCCAACCGTGTGGCCCGCGTGCGCCCGTGGGGCGTTCGCGGCCCTCACCTTGTCAGACCGAGATCGTCTGTTACGTTTGATGCATGTCTCGCGGAAGGAACCCTTCCGGGATGGTCCCGCCGGAGAGCACTCCGGCGCCGCGGGAGCACGAGGGTTCGCGGCGCTTCGTGGCTCGAAGGGCCCGGTCGCGCCTCGCACCCCCACGAGGAACACCATTCGAGGCGGCGGAAGCCTGCCGCGGCGCTCTTCGAGCGTCCGCTGCAGTCACCACCAGCCGACCTCGCGGTGCCGGCGCTGCCGGAGGAGGGAGATCACATGCATCAACACCAAGGTTTCTTCGCGGAGGTCAGCACCCCGTAACGGATCTTGTCACGGTCATGTCGATCGTCGCGTAGAGACCCTCAAGCCCGCGCCCACCAGCGCGAGCTGCAGAGGCCAGCCGCTCCCGGGCTCCCGAGAGGAGCGCCCGAGCTGCCCGTGCCCGTCACGGGCGCCCGCGGCCGCGAGCGTACCGCCGGCGAGCCGAGCCCCCCGAGGCTCGGCTCGTTTTTTTTTCGCGTGCGCGGATGAGCCGCGCACCGGGCGACACTTCTCGCCGATTTTTTTTAAGCAAAAAACGGCGGAAGCTTCGTCGCCTTTTTTTTCGCGTGCGCGGATGAGCCGCGCACCAGGCGACACCAGCGACCCCGAGTCGAGGCTCGCCCGCAAGAGCAACGGCACGACTGCGAAGCTGTCCTTCTCGGCGCACTCCTTGATGGAGAACCGGAATGGTCTGCTCATCGACATCCGCATCGCTGCAGCAACCGGCACCGCGGAGCGCAAGACCGCGCTCGCGATGGTCGACATGTCTTGCCTGGTGAGCGACAGATCGGTTGGATGAAGGCGGTCGGCGGTTTCCGCAGAACCCGCTTCCGGTGCCTCGTCAGAACGCAGCTCGCCGGAACCTTCGTCGGCCCCGCCTACAACCTATTGCGCATCGCACGGCTGGTCGCCGCGTGAGCGGTCGCAGCGAGCTCGCGTTGGGCCTCTCTCCTCCGCGCGCGACCGGGTCAACGTGCTGTGCACAACCCAGAGCGCTGACTCCCCCCTCGCTACGCGAGGGGGGCTGGGGGGGTGAAAGAGCAGCAACGGTCCACCCAGTGGCCTGACGACCGCCTATTTCAGCACACTGCTAGAGCACCGAACATGATCGGTGCTCTAGAGCACCGATTCATTTGAAGGCGGAGTGATGTCGCGCGAGTTTGCGTGGGAGGCGCGCGCCCGAGGAGTGAGCACCACAGCACGACTCGCAGTCATGCGAGGAGCGGAGCGACGAGGCCGCGTGGATCACGCGTGAAATGGCGCGAAAGCGCCGGCTTTCAAACGGATCGGTGCTCTAGGTCCCGTCGGTGGCGGTGACTTCGTAGGTCACGTCGCAGGGGAGCTGGGCGACGAGGGGGGTCTCGCCGAGGAGGAGGTCTTCGCAGTCGGAGCCTTGGGTGGGCTCGAAGTGGTAGGTGAGGGTGCCGCTGAAGCCCTTCTCGGTCGGCTCCTTGGTGGGATCGAGCGACGCGCCCTCGTCGAGGGTGCCGTTCAAGGTGTCGGTGCGCATGATCGAGCACGGCGGCATCGCGGTCTGATCGGTGCCGGCTCGCATGTCGACGACGATGGTGGTGACGAGGTCGAACGCCTTGCCGTCGTCGGCGAGGGTCCCGACGATCTTGCCGGTGCCGAGATCGCCGGTGACGGTGCCGGCGTCCTCGTCCACCTCGAGGGTCGCCTCGAAGGTCCACTCCGCCTCGAGGGCGAGGCTGCCGTCCCCGCACGTGGAGTCGGTCTCGGTCGCGTCGACGGTGTAGCTCGCGCCGTCGCCTTGGGTGGTGGAGGCGCCGCTGGAGCTGCTGGAGCCCGATCCTCCGCTGCCGCCTTCGGGGAGGAGGCAGCCTGCCCCGGTCGCGAGGACGACGAAGAGGGATGCGATCGAGCCGAGACGCAGGGGGGTCATGAACGCCCCCTAGCGAGGTCGCGCGAGGGAGGCCAAGTTCCCGGAGGCCCGGATACAATCACGCCGTGACGGTCGAGCGGCTCTTCTCGAACAACCTCGGTCCTTCGGTGCTCGTGCATGGGGGCGCGGGGGACGTGCCGGAACCTCGTCGCGCCGATCACGTCGAAGGCTGTCGCGCGGCGGCGCGGGCGGGGTACGCGGTGCTCGCGGCGGGGGGCGCGGCGCTCGACGCGGCGCAGGCGGCGGCGCGGGTGCTCGAGGACCTGCCGCAGTTCAACGCCGGGACGGGCGCGGCGCTGAACATGGAGGGCGGCGTCGAGCACGACGCGGCGTTGATGGAGGGAAACGGGCTGCGAGCGGGCGCGGTCGCGGCGCTGCGCGGCCTGAAGAACCCGATCGACGTCGCGCGCGCCGTGCTCGAGGAGGGCAGGCACGTGCTGCTCGCGGGGGAGGGGGCGCAGCGGTTCGCGATCGAGCGCGGCTTCGCCTTGGTGGACGAGGCGTCGCTCGTGACGGAGCGCGCGCGGCTCGCCCTCGCGCGGGTGCTCGCGAACACCGCGCCGAGCGGGTGGGCGGGCGGAACGATCGGGGCGGTCGCGTGCGATGGGCGCGGTGGGGTCGCCGCCGCGACGAGCACGGGCGGCATCATCGGCAAGCGACCGGGCCGCGTGGGCGACTCGCCGATCCTCGGCGCGGGGACGATCGCCGATGACGAGGCGTGCGCGGCGAGCGCGACGGGCGACGGGGAGGCGATCTTGAAGGTCGGGCTGGTGCGCGTGGTCGCTTCGTGGATTGAAACGGGCGTGCAGCCCGACTTGGCCGCGTCGCGCGGCCTCTCGCGGATGCTCGCGCGCACGAGCGCGACGGGCGGGCTGATCGTCGTCGCGCCCTCGGGAGAGGCGACTGCGGTCCGTTCGACGCAGACGATGTCTTGGGCCATCACCGGCGCGCGCGGCGAGGAAGCTGGGATTTGAGTTGTCCGGCGAAGGTCGAGCCTATCTAATCGATGGGTGACGGCCATCTCCTGCGTGCGGGGTCCGGGGAGCGAGCTGCCCTCTCTCTTCGATGCGATCGGCACGGCGCTCGACGGCGCGGCGCCGGGCTTGGTGCTCGTCTTCGCTTCGCCGAAGACGGAGCTTGGTCCCGTGCTCTCGAGCGCGGCGGCGCGGTTCCCGGGAGCGCGCACGATCGGGGCGAGCTCGAGCGGCGAGTTCACGCAAGATGGAGACGGCGAGGGCACGGTGGCGCTCTTCGCGGTCGCGGGGGACTACAAAGTCTTCGCCGGGTTCGGTGAGGGGCTGTCGAAGAGCCCCTCCGCCGCGGTCGCGGCGGCGCTCGCGGGCCAGCCGGCGCAGGTGCACGGGTATCCTCATCGCACGGGGATCCTCCTCCTCGATCCGCTCGCCGGGCACAGCGAGGAGGCCGCGCTCCTCCTCGCCGCGGAGCTCGGCGATGCGCCCATCGTGGGTGGCGCCGCGGGTGACGATCTCGCGATGAAGAAGACCTTCGTCGGCGTGGAGGAGACGTCGGGCTCGGACGCGGTCGTCGTCGCCACCATCTTCTCGAAGAGCCCGCTCGGCATCGGGGTCAAGCACGGGCACGCGCCGCTCTCGGACAAGCTCACCGTGACCCGCGCGGACGGGAGCGTGGTGCTCGAGATCGATGGGAGGCCGGCGTTCGAGGTCTGGCTCGAGAGGACGCGGGACCGGGCGCGCGCGCTCGGCATCGATCCGATGGAAAACCCGGGCGCGTACTTGCTCCGCTTCGAGGCGGGCCTGCGCGTCGGCCACGGCTTCAAGGTCCGCGCGCCCCTCGCCCCGAAGGAGGGCGGGGGTATCCTCTTCGCCACCCCGCTCGACGAGGGGACGGTCTTCCAGATCATGGAGAGCGACGCCTCCGCGCAGATCGACAGCGCCGTCGAGGCGGCCCACGCGGCTCGACGCGCGGTCGAGCCCAACGGGGTCGCGGGCGCGCTTGTCTTCGACTGCATCTGCCGCAAGCTGATCCTCGGGCAGGAGTACGCGCCCATGCTCGGGCGCATCTCCGAGGCCCTCGGCGGCGCGCCGCTCTCCGGCTTCGAGACCTATGGGGAGATCGCGATGAACGCCCACGACATGAGCGGGTTCCACAACACGACGACCGTCGTCCTCGCGTTCCCCGACGACATGCCGGCGTCGTTCGCGCCGCGGGAGTAGCCCGCCCCGCAGCCCCCCCCGCGCCACGAGATGGAACGAGGAAGCCCCGAGGCGAGTCGTGCTCGCGCTCGGGGCCTTCTCTCTCACGCGCGGGTCAGTTGCTGCTCGCCTTCCCGGTGGCGGAGACGTTGACCTTCACGCTGACGTCCACGCTCGCGCTCACGCCGCCGACGGCGGACTTGATGCTGCCGAGCGCCACCGTCGCGCAGGTCGCGCCCTTCACCCCCGCCTTGCCGATCGCGTCGACGGAGCCGGAGACCTGGGTGACGAGCGTCGCGCCCGCCTTCGCGGCCGCCTTGCCCTTCGAGTAGCCGATCTCGACGATCTTCGGCAGGGCCTTCTTGAGGCCGGCGATCACGGCCATGACGTCGGCGCCGGCCTTGGCGCTGTCGTTCACGGTGATGACGACGCCCGGCGGATCGCACTTGAGGCTGCTCTGCGCCTTCGCCGTGCAGCTCGCCTGGCACTCGATGCTGACCTTCGGGGGCTTGATCTCGACGTCGCAGCTCGGCGCCTTCATGTCGACGTCGCAGCTGCCGGAGCAGCGGCCCTTGCAGGAAGCCTTGGGCGCCTTCACCTCGCACGTCGCGTCGCACTTGCCGTCGCAGGTGCCGCCGCAGCTACCCTCGGCCTGGGCGTCGCACGAGCCTTCGCACGTGCCGGCGCACTTGCCGGACGCGTTCTTGCCGTCGCACTTGCCCTTGCAGTTCCCGCCACACTTGCCGTTGAAGCTCGCCTCGCACTTGCCGGAGCAGCTGCCCTTGCACGAGCCCTTGCACTCCGCGGAGCCGGGCTCGATCTCGCATGAGCCTTCGCACTTGCCGCTGCACTCGCCGGAGAGGTGCCCCGGCTCACAGGAGGCCTTCACCTCGCCCGCGTCGATCGGCGAGCCGCACTCCTTGTAGCAGTTCATCAGGCCGTCGAGGTCGGCGTGGCACTTCGGGCCGTTGACGGTGACGGTGATCTTCGCGGCCGCGTTCGCCTTCATGAACGCCTCGAGCTTCGCCGCGACGGCCTCGCAGACCTTCTTCGCGCCTTCGCCGTCCTTCGCCTCGGCCTTCAGCTCCTCGTCCTTCATCTTGAGGGCCTTGCCGATCTCGCCGCAGGCCTCGATGACGCCCTTCTCCATGTCGACGGCGACCTTGTCGAACTTGGAGGAAGCATCGAGCAGGCCCTTCAGCTTCGCGTCGAGCTGGAGACCGGAGAAGTCACCCTTGTCGAACTCGGGACAGCCTTCGGCCGCGTCCTTGAGCTTGCTCGGATCCTTCGCGATCTCGTTGAGCGCGTTGCAGTTGAGGAGCATCGGCGAAGCCGCGCCGAAGACCATGATCGGGAGCGTCAATACCTTCCAGCGACTCTGAGACATGCCGAACCTCCACAAGTTCTCGATCCGAGGCTTGCCGTCCGTCACGACGTGGCGCGACGCCCCACCTGGGTCCCTCGCTCGGGAATGCCGATCGAGGATGAAGCGCGAGCTTGTACTCGGATGGAGCCGGCGCTGTAAAGGACGCTTCGGGTGCGGGAGACGGCTCACCGCAGCCGGAAAAGCCGCGAAGATCCCGCCGTGACGATCTTTTCCGCTCAGCGCCGCTTCGCCCGGCTCGCGCGCGGCACCTCGTCCCCCGAGAAAGGTAGCGCGAGCTGCGAGAGCGGCCGCGCGTTCGGATCGGGCTTGCCCTGCTCCTCGAACAGGCGCTGCTCGCGATCGAGATCGGCCTGGATGAGATCGGCGTTGTCGTAGGCGAACGCGAGCGCGTCGAGGATCTTGCCCGGCCCGAGGTTGGGATAGCGGCGAACCAGCGTCTCGACGGCGGTGCCGCCTCGGTGCCATGCCCACAGGCGACGAACCGGCACCTTCGATCCGACGACGTGAGGGCTGCCCGACATCGTCGCGTCGTCGATGCGGACGTGAGGATGAGGCACCACGACTCGTGGCAGCGGAGGCAACGGCATCGCAGCGCTCTATATATCGAGCTTCGTCCGGCCAAAAGGCGCTCCGGTTTGGTACCGTGGAGCACATGGCTCGCTTCTTCCTCCTTGCGACTCTGGTTGCGATGATGCCGCTCGCCGGATGCGGCGACGACGTGCCCGCGTCGACCGGAGGCGGCGGAGCTTCTCAGGGAGGCAACGGCGGCCACGGCGGTGAGGGCGCCGGCTTCACGACCGGGGGCAACGGCGCGGGTGGGGGGACGGTCGAGTGCACGGTGCCGTGCGCCTCCGACGAGCTCTGCACCCACGGCGTCTGCGTGCCGCAGCAGTCGTGCGACGACGACGACGACTGCGACTACGACACCTACTGCGACGAGGCCACCCACCTCTGCAAGCCCTGGGACAAAGCCGACCCGGGCTCCGACGAGAGCTGCCTGCTCGTGGCGGTGCCGGGCCTGCTCTCGCCGCGGGTGCGGTGCGAGTTCGCGGTCGCCCCCGACGGCGATCCGTTCCCCGGGCACGTCGACGTCCAAGGCACGCCCGTGGTGGTGAACTTCCACAAGCCGGCGGCCTCGGGCCCCCCCAGCATCGCCGCGTCGTTCACCGCCACCGTCCCCGGCAACTACACCGAGGACCTCGGGGTGATCCGCGTCCTCTCCGGTGAGGACTGCTCGCTCGAGGCAAATCTCGGCGGCGTCGATCTCGACTCCGACGGCGCGACGGACTGGACGGTGTCGAGCGCCTCGCTCGCGGTCGCCGATCTGGACGGAGACGGCATCGCGGAGATCGTCGCCTACGGCGCGGACGGGTCCACCCTCGCGTTCAAGAAGACAGGCACCACCTGGGGGCTCCTCTGGAAGGCGCCGCGCCCCGCGAGCGCCCCGTGGACGCCTTGCGATCAGGCGCGTTGCTCGCTCGGCTGGGCGGGGCCGAGCATCCACGATCTCGACGACGACGGCTCCCCCGAGGTGATCCGCGAGGGCGTCGTCTTCGCCGCCGACGGGACCTTGAAGGCAGGGCCGCCTCCCGGCTACGCGTCCTACCGACAGGGCCTGTTCCCGGTGATCGCGAACCTCGACGCCGATGACCCGGTGGAGCTCGCGAACGGGCAGTTCGTCTGGGAGTTCTCCGGCGGGGCATGGGTGCAAGACCCGGCGTTCCCCGGCGTGAACGCGTCCGCGCCCGGCTTCACCGCCGTGGCCGACTTTGGGGCGTTCGGTGTCGGTCCCGCCGACGACGCCGAGATCGCCGTCGTCCGCAACGACGCGGTGATGGTGATGGCGCTCGACGGCTCCTACGCCATGGCCCCCACCGCCGTCCCGGGCACGAACCCGGGCGGAGGTCCGCCGACGATCTCGGACTTCGACGGCGACGGGCTCGTCGAGGTCGGCATCGCGGGGCGCGCCTTCTACACCGTCTACGATATCGACTGCGGTCCGACGCCGCGTCCGGGCGGGACGTGCAACCTCGGGACATGCGACGCGCTCGGCGGTCCCTGCGTCGCCGGAGGGAACATCCTGTGGTCGCACGCGACGCAGGACCTGTCGTCGAACGTGACCGGCTCGAGCATCTTCGACTTCGAGGCGGACGGAACGAGCGAGGTCGTCTACGGCGACGAGTGCTTCACCCGCGTCTACAACGGCCAGACGGGGGAGGTCCTCTTCAGTCAATATCGCTCGAGCTGCACCTGGTACGAGAACCCGATCATCGCCGACGTGGACGGGAACTTCCGCGCCGACCTCGTGACGCCCTCCAACAAGGCGTGCTCCGGCGACGGGACGGGCATCGCTTGCCAGACGCTCAACGCGGACGGCGTCGACCCGCAGTGGAACGGCGTGCGCTGCGAGGAGAACGCGGACTGCACCTCGAACCTGTGCGACGCCGGTCTGTGCCGCTGCACCGCGAGCGCGGAGTGCTGCTCCCTCGCCGACGACGCCGCCTGCATCGAGGCCGGGCTCAAGTGCTCGCCCCCCAACGCGGGCACGCCGGGAACAGGCAACACGTGCCGGGCGTCGCACCCTCATGGAGTGTCCGGCATCCGCGTCTACTCCGACGCGAACGACAAATGGGTTCGGTCGAGGACGATCTGGAGCCAGCACGCCTACGCCGTCACCCACATCAACGAGGACGGGACCGTCCCCACGACGAGCGCGTGGGAGAAGAACTGGCTCCAGCCCGAGCTCAACAACTTCCGCCAGAACGTCCCCGGTGACGCCAACGGCAACGCCATCGCCGACGCGACCGCGGGGGCGACCCAGTTCGACGGATGCCAGCAAGGAGAGGCGGTGCTGCAGGTCGACATCTGCAACCGCGGCGCCGCTCCTCAGGGCGCTGGCGTCGTCGTGGGCTTCTATGTCGGGGCGGACAAGATCTGCGAGACCACGACGATGATGCCGCTCGATCCGGAGCAGTGCGAGACGGTCTCTTGCACGTGGAGCGATCCGCCTCCGAACGCGAGCGGCGCGGTCGACGTGACCGTCGTCGCCAACGACGGCCACGCCATCAGCGAGTGCCACGAAGGCAACGATCTGGGCGTCATCTTCGGCGTGTTCTGTGAGCCCCCCTCCTGACGTCGGGACAACCGAGCCTGCCTCTGCTACGGCCTCGATCGAGGATGCGGGCACGAACGAGGCAGGCATGAGCGCGCCGAAGCGAGGCCGCGCGAAGCAAGAGAAGAGGCCCAAGAAGGAGGGCGCGGGCGGGGGCGGACCGCGCCTCACCCGCGCGCTCGTCGTCCGCATCGGGGGCGCCCTCTTCGGGGTCGCGGTGGCGGCGGGGGCGGCCCTCGTCATCGCGCTGCTCGTCTACTCGCACCGCAAGGGCCCCGGCGAAGGGCAGCGCTTCCTCGTCGACATCCCGAAGGGCGCGAGCCGCAGCGAGATCGCTCACCTGCTCGCGGAGGAGGGCGTCGTCGGGAGCGAACGGCTCATGGCCTTCTACATGATGTTCTCGGCGCACGGCGAGCCGGTCGCGGGGGAGCACCTGCTGCCGGGCGGCGCGACCCCGAGCGAGATCGTCGAGTGCCTGGCGCGGTCGAACGTGCGCCGCTCCGCGAAGCTCGTCGTCCCGGAGGGCTTCCATCGCTTCGCGATCGCGGAGCGCCTCGAGACGCTCGGGATCACCCCCCGCGCGAGCTTCCTCGACGCGACGACGGATCCCCTCCTCCTCGAGGCCCTCGAGGTGCCCGCTCCCGCCGGGCGCGGCCCCGAGAGCGCGGAGGGCTACCTGTTCCCCGCGACGTACGAGATCAAGATCGACACCCCCGCGCGCGAGGTCCTCGAGCGGCTCGTGAAGGAGTCGCACGGGCGCTGGAAGCGCATCGAGAAGGAGCACGCCGAGGACATCGCGCGGCTCAAGGAGAAGCTCGGCTGGGGCCGGGCCGAGATCATGACGGCGGCGTCGATGGTTGAGAAAGAAGCGGCCGTCGACGAGGAGCGGCCCATCATCGCCGGCGTCTTCCAGAACCGGCTCACCCTCGAGTCGTTCACGCCCCGGCTCCTGCAGTCGGATCCAACGACGGGCTACGGTTGTCTGGCCGCTCGGAGCGAGGCCCCCACGTGCGCGACCTTCGAGGGGAAGATCACGGGCGCGATGAACCGGGACAAGCTCAACCGCTACAGCACGTACACCCACGAGGGCTTGCCTCCGGGGCCGATCGCGAGCCCGGGCGAGCGCTCGATCCTGGCCGTCCTCTCTCCGCGCGGCGGCGACTTCCTCTATTTCGTCGCCGCGGGCGGGGGCCACCACACCTTCAGCCGCACGCTCGAAGAGCACAACCGCGCCGTGCACCGGTGATGACGAGCCCGGCGCGCGCCCTCGGTCCCCCCATCGCGGCGGGCGCGGCCGCCGCGCTCGTCGCGCTCGTCGCTCCGCGCGTCCCGATCGCGGGCGCGGCGCTCCAGGACGTGCTCGCGGTCGCGCTCGCGGCGGCGACGGCGCTGGCCGCCCTCGTGCTCGGCTCCCGCGCGGAGCTCTCCGTGCGCGCTTCGATCGCCGCCGTCGTCGGCGGGGTCGCGTGCCTCGCCGCGCTCTCCCAGCTCGGGCTCTCGATCGCGGCGGTGGGCCCCCAAGTGGCGGCGCTGCTCGTGCTCGGACGGGTCGTGGGGGGCGCCGTCGGCGAGCGCGTCGCCCATCCGGGTCATGTCTTGCCGGCGACGGTGGTGGCGGCCGCGGCGGACGCGGCTTCGCTCCTCACCGAGGGCGGTCCGTCGAACGTCGCGAGCCAGAGCGAGCAGGCGCTCTCGGTGCTCGCCCTCGCCGCGGCCGTGCCGGGGACGACCGCGATCACGTTCGTGCTCGGCATCGGCGATCTCGTCATGATCGCGCTGCTGTTCGCGGTCGCCCGGCGGCACGAGGCGTCCGAGCGGCGGGTCACCGTCGCCTGCGGCCTCGCCCTCCTCGCCGCCTTTGCCTCGAGCGCGATCTTCGCGCGGCCGATCCCCGCCCTCGTCCCGATCGCGTTGTTCGCGAACCTCGCCGTGCCCGCCTTCCGAAAGGTGCCGAAGAAGGACGTGAAGGTCGCGGTCGTCGCGAGCTTCGTCGCGGTCGGGCTGATGCTCTTCGCCGTGCTCGGGCGCCGCTGATGGCGGATGATAGGTTCGACGCCGTGATCCTCCGCGCCGCTGCGCCGCTCGCCTCCACGCTCCTCGCGCTCGCCGCGTGCTCCTCCGACGAGCCCGCGTGGCAGTGTTGCCAGACGACGGTCTACACGTGCGTCTGCGCCTCCTCCGGCTACTGCGCCTCGGACGCGCGCATCGAAGGGTGCAGCGCCGAGTCCGTCCCCGGCGACGCGAGCTCGTGCTGTGTCCACGGCGCGAGCGGCACGTGCAGCTGCTCCGGGAGCGACGGCGGCACGCTCCCCGACGCCTGCTCCGCCGAAGGCGACTACCCCGTCGACGACTGCTCGGAGGAGCCGTCTGGCCCGCCGTCGTCCACCTGCGAGCCGAGCGAGCCAGGGACGAACGGCGCGGCGTGCGCCTCCGACAGCGAATGCTTCGGCGCGTTCTGCGATCTCTCGTCGGGGGAAGGGGCGTGCGCGACCCCGACCCGGGAGGCCCGCGTCGCCGACCATGGCTACGACTGCGCCACCGACGCGGACTGCGAGGCGGCCGCGCCGTCCTTCGTCGCGAAGGGTGGCGTCGCGACCTGCGAGAGCTCGGCCGCGCTCTTTGGCTGCGCGTTCGCCTGCGAGTGAGCCTCAGTTCACGAGCTCGCCAGCCGCCATCAACCGATCGAGCACCAACAACGCGGCCCGCTTTCGCGCGTGCGGCATCGGGCCCGCGACGGCGACCGCGGCGTCGGTGGCGCCGACGCACAAGGGACAGCCGCGCTCGCATCCGCACCCGCCCATGAGCGCCCGCGCCCGCTCGAGCAGCGCCTCTGCCTGCTCGTGGATGCGCGCGGCGAGGCCGATCCCGCCCGGCACATTGTCGAAGAGAAATAGCGTCGGATCGAAGATCAGCCCCGCCCCATCCGCGGCCGGCACCGCGCCGCCCGACCCGAGGGCGCCGTCCTCGATCGACTGCCCGATGTCGCGCGGCTCGCACATGAGGGCGATCGTCGCGACCGTCTCGAGGGCGCGCAGGATCCCCCGCAGACCATCGAGGGCAGCGGCTCGCCCGAGCCCCGCCTCGAGGCAGACGTTCGCGGGGACCGTCCACCAGAAGCTCGTCGTGTGCATCTGGATGTCGGGGAGGCGCACGTCGCCGTAGCCCGTGTTCTCGTGGGTGAAGAACTTGATCTTCTTGAAGCCCACCACCTTCTCCACGACGCTCACCTCGCCGAGCACGCTGGTGCCGCGACGGAGGGGGGCCTCTCTCTCCACGTCGAGCGGCGTCACCTTGCGGTTCGTCATCGCGGTCGTGAAATAGTCGGGCACGACCTTCGTCACGTAGGCCTTGTGGTTCTCGTGATCGAGGCGCTCGACCTGGTACTGCTCGGCGTCGTGCTGATAGATGGCCTGCTCGTGGAGCATCGTCGGGGTCGCGCGCCAGTCGAGCTCGGCGAGCGTCTTTCCCGTGCCTTTGTCGATGATGACGGTGTTGTCCCAGCCCACGCTGCGGAGGCTCACGTGGTTCGCCGGGTACTTGTCGGTGGCCCAGTGGAAGCGCCCGCTCTGCTCGTGGAGAACGCCGTGGCCGGCGAGGAAGCCGAGGGCCTCGCGTGACTCCGCGGGCGGTAGCCCTCCGTAGGCCTCCCCCTCGACGAAGGGCAGCTCGAACGCCGCGCACTTGAGGTGCTGGATCAAGATCTCGGTGTTCGAGGGATCGATCCGGGCCTCCTCCACCGCGCCGTCGAGGAGGTACGAGGGGTTCTGGGCGAGGTACTGATCGATGGCGTGGCTGGCGGTGACGAGGATCGCCGCCGCCTTCTTGTTGCGACGGCCCGCCCGCCCGAAGCGCTGCCACGTCCCCGCCACGCTGCCCGGGTAGCTGGCGCAGACGACCGCGTCGAGATCACCGATGTCGATGCCGAGCTCGAGCGCGTTCGTCGCCACGACCCCGAGGATCTCTCCTTCCCGTAGGCCGCGCTCGATCCGCCGCCGCGTGTCGGGCAGGTAGCCGCCGCGGTAGGCCATGATCGCCTCCTCGGGCACGTGCCCGTCGAGGGCGTCGCGGAGGTACTTGAGCATGATCTCCACCGAGTTGCGCGATGGCCCGAAGACGATGGTGGGGACGCGCGCGCGGAGGAGATCGGCGGTGAGCCGGACCGCGCTCTTCAAGTAGCTCGCGCGCACCCCGAGCTCCGCGTTCACGACCGGCGGGTTGTACATGAAGACGTGGCGACCGCCGTTGGGGGCGCCGGATCGATCGACGAGCTCGACCGCGTCGGGGGCGACCCCGAGCAGGCGCGCCGCGTGCTCGCGCGGGTTGCCGATCGTGGCCGTCGCGCAGATGAACGTGGGGTTCGACCCATGGAAGCGCGCGACCCGGACGAGCCGCTCGAGGACGTGGGCCACGTGCGATCCGAAGACGCCGCGGTAGGTGTGGAGCTCGTCGATGACCACGTAGCGGAGCTTCGAGAGCATGCGCGACCAGCTGGCGTGATGGGGGAGGATCCCGGCGTGGAGCATGTCCGGGTTCGTCATCACGATCGCGGTGCGCTCGCGGGCGGCCTTGCGCGCATCGCCGGGCGTGTCCCCGTCGTAGACCACGGCCGGGATCGGCAGCTCCGCGTCGTGGGCGAGCTCGCGGACGCTCGCCTCCTGATCGCGGGAGAGCGCCTTCGTCGGATAGAGGTAGAGCGCCGTCGTCGAAGGATCGCGCGCGAGCGCGTCCAGCACCGGCAGGTGGAAGCAGAGGCTCTTGCCGCTCGCGGTCGGGGTGGAGACGACGACGTGACGGCCCGTCGAGGCGGCCGCGAACGCGCGCGCTTGATGATCGTAGACGGAGCGGATCCCGCGCCGCTCGAGGGCGCGGACGAGGCCCGGGGAGAGCCCCTGAGGGATCGGAGCGTACGAACCCTCCTTGGGCCGGATGTCCCTCTCGGCGGCGAGGCAAGGCCGGACCGCGCCCGACGCGAGCCATTTGTCGATGACGCTGTCGAGGCCGGTCTCGATCTTCCAAGGGGGTGCGGGCATGGCTCTCTTGCTCCTCGGCGGCGGGCTAGACGGCCCGCGCCCTCTTTCGAGGCTTGTCGCTCTTCGCTTGGCCCGCCGCGAGCTTGCTGACGAGCCGGTGGACGCGCTTGTCGTTCGCTGCTTCTTTTTCCGTAGTGCCGCGGGCGATGACGCCGAGGGCCTGATCGAACGACTTGGCGTGGTGCTCGTAGAGCTTCGCGAGCTCGAGCCGGACGCTCGAGGCGATGGAGCCGGTGCGGAGCTTCGGCAGGGAGGGCTCCGTCCCGTCGATCGGAGGGCGCTGGCGGGGGACCGCTCCGTCTTCGGCTCGACGCGCCTCGAACGCGGTCTTCGCCACCGCCACCTCTTCGATCTCCGCTTCGACCTCGAGCTCCCAGAGGGCGCGCTCGTAGTCGGCGAGGGCGGCTGCCTTGTCCCCTCGAGCCTTGGCGATGTCGCCGCGCACGCGGTGACCGTGGCCGCGCGCGCCCCGGGCGACGCTGAGCTCCGCGAATTGGAGGGCCCGATCGAGATCACCGCTGCGCTTCGCGACCGCGGCCGCGGCGGCGAGGTCCGTCGGATCGAGGCCCGTCCGCCCGCCCTTGGCGGCGTGGGCCCACGCCTCGAGCGGCTCCCCGTAGAGGCCGACGAGGGCGGCCATGCTCACGACGTCGAGGTGGTTGTGGCGGACGACCGGATCGAGCGCGCTCGCGTCCTGGGTCCGCGCGAAGTGGTGGTAGATGAGCGGGATGTCCGCGCCGGCCACGTCGTCGACGCGGGCCTGGCCGAGCACGTCGTCCTCGACGCGCGAGAGCTTGCACGAGGTGAGGCGGTGCTTGTGGAGGCGCCGCACGATGTGGAGCAGGTCGAGGTGAGGCCGCTCCGGCAGCGGCGGGAGGCGGTTCATCGTGGCGCGCGTGCAGAGGAGCGGCCAGTCGAAGGCCTTGCCGTTGAAGGTCACGATGACCTCCGCCTCCTCGACGCGCTCGCGCAGCCGCTCGATCATCGCCGGCTCCTCGGCGAAGCGGCGCAGGAGGAGCTGCTCGACCACGAACGTCTCTGCCCCGGGCTCGAACGCGCCGATGCCGATGAGGAACGGCACCGCCCCCGTGCCGCCCATCAGCCCCGTCGTCTCCGTGTCCAAGAAGACGGCGCGCTCGAGATCGCAGCTCGCAAGGCGAGGATCGAGGGCGAGGAGCGCGAGGAGGGCGGCGTCCGCGCGCCGCGCAGGGTGAATGGGGACGCTGCCGATCCGATGTCCGAGCGGCGTCGGTGCCCGCGCCAGGTAGAGCGGGCCGTGCTCCGTCGCGAGCTCCGTGAACGCGTCCTCGATGTACGAAGGCTTCGGCGGCTCGGCCGGCTTGGGCGGGGCGGGGGCGTGCCCGCCTCGGGCGAGGATGGCGGCGATGCGATCACGAAG
The DNA here is from genome assembly GCA_044225865.1 of Polyangiaceae bacterium. Lineage (GTDB taxonomy): Bacteria > Myxococcota_A > Polyangia > Polyangiales > Polyangiaceae > Xiheicaenibacterium. Next base: position 39,847 of record JBGAID010000066.1, read on the forward strand.
CTCGTCGAGGGACGGCTTCGAGGTGGCGCGCTCCCCGGCCGGCTCGAGCGGGTCCGCGGGCTCGGGAGGAGGTGCGGGCTCCGCAACGGGCCGGGCGAGCGGCGGCAGCCGGTTCAGCTTGGCCCCGAACGAAGAGGGCATCGTATGTGCAGACTGATGCAATGTTCAGTCTGCGGTCAACCCCCTTTTTTCTGGGAGTTTCAGGTGGTCGCCCGAATCGCCGCGACCACCGCGTCTGTTCGAGCGAGCAGGTGCTCGAGGGAGCCGTCGTTCTCGATCACGTAGTCGGCGACCGCGACCTTGTCGGCGAGCGGGCGCTGAGAGCGGACGCGCGCGAGGGCCTCCGCTTCGCTGAGGCCGTCCCGCGCGACGGTGCGCGCGACCTGGGTCGCCTCGCTCGCCGCCACCACCACGACCGGACGAAACATCTCCTCCAGCCCGCTCTCGACGAGCAGGGGGACCTCGTAACAGACGAGCTTCGCGCCTTCCCCGAAGTGCCGCTGGAAGGATTGGAGGGCGAGCTTCGCGACGCGCGGGTGAACGATCGCGTTGAGCTTCGCGAGGGCGGCGGGGTCGCCGAACGTCCGCGCCCCGAGGGCGCGCCGATCGAGATCGCCGTTCGCGTCGAGGACGTCTTCGCCGAACGTGCGCGCGATCTCCGCGAGCCCCGCGCTCCCTCGCTCGACCGCGACGCGCGCGAGCCGATCCGCGTACACCACCGGGATCCCCAGATCCTCGAGGCGCTTCGCGACCGTGCTCTTGCCCGAGCCGATGCCGCCGGTGAGGCCGAAGACCTTCATCCGCAGCCCGCCCCTCCGAGCCCGACCGCCTCGCTCGTGGCGAGGGTGCACCCCGCCGCGCGCATCCGCGCGAGCGCCGCGTCGGCGCTGTCCTTCGCGATCCCGGCGATGGCGTCGGTGAGGACGGTCGTCGCGTACCCGCGCTCGCGCAGGCCGAGGGCGGCCGCCGCCACGCAGTAGTCGGTGGCGACGCCGAGCACGACGAGCTCGAGCGGCTCTCCCGCCGCCTCCGCGAGCGCGGCGAGCGTCGCCTCCGCGTTCGGGTTCGCGAAGAGGCTGTAGACCTCCTTCTCGAAGTAGAGCGCGTTCGATCGCTTCTCGAAAAGCTCGGCGACGAAGCGGGCGGTGTCGACCCCGGGGACGTTGGGGACGAACCGGAAACGGGGAGGCAAGGTCCCCGCGACCTTCAGCCACCCCCACGTCCCCTTCACGCAGTGGTCGGGGAAATTCGGCTCCTCTCCGCCGGGGCCGCGGCCGCCGCTCGAAGCGAACTCCCAGGCGTCGAATGCATGGGAGTCCACGCTTCCCACGATCGGCGTCCCCTCCGCGACGGCGGCGGCCACGATCGCGCGGAAGCGATCATTGGGAGAGCCGGGGACGAAGAGCGCCCCGCGGGCCTCGCAGAAATCGTTCTGGATGTCGACGTCGACGAGGACCCGCATGCTCAAACCTCCGCCTTCACGAGGGACGCCCGGAGCTCTTCGGTGAGCGCGCGGAGCGCCGCCGACGTCTCGACGGGGTAGGGAGCGACCAGGGTCCCGTCCGATCTCCTCCCCGGATCGAGCCTGCGCTGCGGCTCGGGCAGGGCGGCGAGCTGGGCCGCGACGCGACCGCGCACCGCCTGGATCGGGGCCGCTCCTCGAGCCCGCGCCCCCCTCACGAGCGCGCTCGAGAGCAGCGCCTCTCCGCCCCCCCCGACCGCGGCCTCCGCCTCCGACTCCAGCATGATCACGTCGCGCGCGAACACGCCTCCTTCCGAGAACCGCACCACCTGGTGGGCGCCCGGCATCGTCGCCTTGCCCTCCGAGAACTTGGCGATGGGACGATCGCCGCTGCCTTCTCCGTCGTCGATCGCGACGAGCTTGTAGACCCCGCCGAGGCTCGGGGCGTCGACGGAGCACACGAGCTCGGTGCCGACCCCGAACGTGTCGATGGGGGCACCCGCGAGGAGGAGCTCCTCGATGATGCGCTCGTTGAGATCTCCGGAGGCGACGATCTTCGCCTGGGGGGCGCCCTCGGCGTCGAGGATGGCGCGGACCTGCATCGAGAGGGCGGCGAGATCCCCCGAGTCGATCCGGACGCCGGCGAGCTTGTCGCGCGCGACCCTCGCCGCGCGGAGCGCCCCCCGGGGGGTGTCGTAGGTGTCGATGAGGAGGATCGACGAGCTGGGGAAAACCGCGAAGTAGCCCTCGAAAGAGGCCTCCTCCGAGGGGTGGGCCATCGTCCACATATGGGCGGCGGTGCCGAGGACGGGGATGCCGTAGCGGCGAGAGGCCTCGACGTTGCTCGTCCCCGCGAACCCCGCCGCGTAGGCGGCGCGGGCGGCGTCGATGGCGGCCTCGGGGTGGGTGCGGCGGGTGCCGAACTCCACGCACGCGCGCCCCTTCGCCGCGAGCACGACGCGCGCCGCCTTCGAGCCGATCATCGTGGCGTGGTTGATGATCGACAGGGCGAGCGTCTCGAGGATCTGCGCCTCGATGATGGGAGCGCGCACGCGCAGGAGCGGCTCGTTCGCGAAGACGACGGTGCCCTCTTCGACCGCGGCCACGTCCCCCGTGAACCGGAACGCGCGCAGGTAGTCGCAGAAGGCGGGGGTCATCGCGTGCTCGAGGGCGGGCACGGATCGGAGGAACGCGATGTCCTCCTCGTCGAAGGCGAGGGAGGTGAGGGCGTCGAGGAGCCGATCGATCCCGAGGGCGACGAGGAAGCGTCGCGCCGCCGGCAGCCTGCGCACGAAGAGCTCGCACGTGGCGGCGCGCCCCGCGAAGCCGCGGTGGAAATAGCCGGCCGCCATCGTGAGCTGGTAGAGGTCCGTCGACAGGGCCAGGGAGGGCACGACGCGAGCCTACCAGCGACCGATCAGCGGAGCACGCGTTGCTCCGCGGCGAGGAGGGTGTTCTCGAGCAGGCACGCGATCGTCATCGGACCCACCCCGCCCGGCACGGGGGTGATCGCCCGCGCCTTGTCGCGCACGCGCGCGAAGTCGACGTCACCGCACAGCTTGCCGTTCTCGTCGCGGTTCATCCCCACGTCGAGCACGGTCGCCCCCTCCTTCACGAACTCGGGGCCGAGCATCTTCGCCCGGCCGATCGCGGCGACGAGGATGTCGGCCTCCCGACAGACGGCGGGCAGGTCCCTCGTCTTGCTGTGGGCGATCGTCACCGTCGCGTGGGCGGCGAGGAGCAGCTGGGCCATCGGCTTGCCGACGATGTTGCTTCGACCGACCACGACCGCGCGCGCCCCCGAAGGATCGACGCCCGCTTCTCGGAGGAGGCGCATGCATCCCTTCGGAGTGCACGGCACGAGGCTCGGCCGGCCGGAAGAGAGGAGCCCGGCGTTCATCGGGTGGAAACCGTCGACGTCCTTCCGCGGATCGATCGCGTCGAGGACGCTCTGCTCGCGGATGTGCTTGGGGAGGGGGAGCTGCACGAGGATCCCGTCCACCGTGTCGTCGTCGTTCAGGCGGCGCACCATCGCGAGGAGCTCCCCCTCCGTGGTCGCGGCGGGGAGGGTGTGGAGCTTGCCGCGAACGCCGACCTCGAGGGCGGCCTTCTCCTTGTTGCGGGTGTAGACCTGGCTCGCCGGGTCATCCCCGACGAGGACGACCTCGAGCCCGGGCGGGCGGCCGAGCTTCTCGGTGAGCTCCCTCGTCTTCGCCGCCACTTCTTCACGGACCTTCTGGGCGATCGCTTTTCCGTCGATGAGGGTGCTCACGAGCTGGCTCCTTTTTCGAAGTACCGGGTGCGGACGCGCTCGTCGTATCGGATGAGGTTGTCCTGCTTCTGAAGGAAGGTGCGGGCCTTGGACGCCACCGGGAACGCGAGCACGCTCGCGAGGAAGCCGTACACGGTGGCGTCGAACGTCGTCGGCTCGTCACCGAACAGGTACGGCTTGTCCCCGAGCACCTCGGACACGGCCATGAAGTCGGCGATGACGAAGTCGTTGATCGACTCGGGAGCGTGGCGGCCGGTGCCTTGGGCGAAGAGCTGGCCGAGGATGGTGCGCCGGATCATCGCGAGGATGGGGCCGCCGATCACCTTGGGGGCGAAGCCGAGCATCACCTTTCGATACTCGGCCCAGCCTTCGTCGTTGCCCCAGCGCAGCCACACCATCGGGAAGTACGTGGCCTCTTCGAGCATGCGGCGAAGGGCGTGACCGGTCGTTCGCTGTCGAGCGTCGAGCCGCGCGTCGAGATCGACGCCGTGCTTTCGGCAGAGGTGCGCGATGCAGCGCTGGGAGTCGGTGACGACCGTGCCCTCGTCGTCGATCCACGGCACCTTCTTGCTCGGGCTCTTGCGCGGGTCTCCGAAGCGCTCCTCGTAAGGCAGACCCGCCATCTTCAGGAACGTCTCGAGCTTGATGCAGAAGGGGCTGATGCTGCTCGCTCCCCATGCTCCGGGGATCTGGTAGAGGACGATCACGGATCACCTCGCGCGGTTCACGCCCCTGTACCACGCCCCCGGGCTCCCGCGAGCCAACTTCATGGCCGGCGCACCCGGCGCGCCGTATGCTCGCCCCGTGAAAGACAAGGAGCTCGGCTCGAGCCCCACCGTCTTGCTGGATGAACCCGCACAGACCGGCGCCCCGGGTCCTCGCGCGCCCGCCTCCGTGGGCGGCACGATCGTGATGGACGTCGAGCAGAGCGGCGCCGAGCCGCGGGCGATCGAGCCTCTCGGCCAAGAGGCGGAGCTCGCGGTAGGGGTCTTGTTCGCGGGACGCTACCTCGTCGAGGGCCTGCTCGGGCGGGGCGGCATGGGGGTCGTGTATCGCGCGAAAGATCGCCTCGTCGACGAGCGCGTCGCCCTCAAGGTCCTCGACGTCGGGAGCCAGCTCGCCCCCGACGCGGTCGATCTCTTTCGGCGAGAGGTGCGGATCGCGAGGCGGGTGAGCCACCCCAACGTCGTCCGCATCCACGATCTCGCCGAGCACGGCGGCCGGCTGTTCATCACGATGGAGTTCGTCGAGGGGAGCGACGTGCGACGCGAGATGGAGCGGCACGGCGGCCGGCTCGCGCCGGCGCGCGCGGCCCGCATCGCCCTCGAGGTCGCCCAAGGGCTGAAGGCGGCCCACGCGATGGGGGTCGTGCACCGCGATCTCAAGCCGGAGAACGTGCTCGTCGACGCGACCGGGCGCTCCGTGCTCTCCGACTTCGGGATCGCGCGCGTCTTCGACTCCACGTCTCATGCGGAGGCGCGCAAGGCGACCCGCATCATCGGCACGCCCGCGTACATGGCGCCCGAGCAGGTGGCGGGACAGGAGGTCGGTCCGGCGTGCGATCTCTACGCGCTCGGCACGATGCTCTTCGAGATGCTCGCGGGGCGTCCCCCCTTCGAGGGCGACAACCCCATCATGGTGGCGGTCGCGCGGCTTCACCAGCTCGCGCCCGACCTCCGCACCGTCGTCGACGCGCCCGAGCACATCGCCCTCCTCGTGGAGGAGTGCCTCGAGCGCCAGCCCGAGAAGCGGCCCGCGTCCGCGGACGCGGTCATCGCCGACCTGGAGGCCTTCCTCGCGACCGAGGAGGGAGGCCAGGGGCGCGCGACGCAGCGCCCGGCGACGCTCACGCTCCAACGGAAGGCGACGACGCAGCGAGGCCTCCGCGGCTCGCGCGCGCTCGCGCTGCCCTTCGGTGCGGCGAGGGCGAGCCTCGCGTGCCTGCCGTTCGCCTTCCGCGGCCCCGCCGATCACGAGTACCTCGGCGAGGCCTTGAGCGGCGAGCTCATCGACGTGCTGAGCCGGACCAAGGGCCTGCGCGTGCTCTCGAGCGGCGCCGTCGCCAACACGACCGAGCGCGACCCCCGCAAGCTCACCGAGCAGCTCGACGTCGACTACGTCGTCGACGGCACGGTGCAGGTCGCGGGGCCGAAGCTGCGGATCTCCGTCCGCCTCGTCGACGCGACGGGGGCGCAGCTCTTCAGCGAGCGGTTCGATCTCGGCTTCGAGGACGTCTTCGAGGTTCAGGATGAGGCGGGCCGTCGCATCGCAGAGGCGCTGCGGCTCGAGCTCGTCACCCGTACGAGCGACGTCGAGCTCCCCGAGGAGGCGATGCAGCTCTACCTCCAGGCGCGGCGCGTTCTCCGCGCCCAGCTCTTCATGGAGGCGCCGAAGGCGGTGGCCTGGTTGGAGCGCGTGCTCGAGCTTTGCCCCGCGTTCGCGCCGGCGCGCGCGTCCCTCGCCCTCGCGATGCTGATGATGTGGTTCTACCCGCAGGGGGACACCTCGAGAAACTGGGAGCAGGCGGCGGAGGACGCGGTCGCGCAGGCCCTCGCCACCGCCGGGGACATGGTCGAGACCCACATCGCGGCGGCGCGCGCGGCTTCCCATCGAGGGCGGCTGCGCGACGCGGTCGTGGCGCTGCGCAAGGCCATCGACATCGCGCCCACGTCGCCGGACGCCCACGCCATCATCGGGATGCTCGAGTGCGAGACAGGGCGCGGGGACGAGGGCCTCGCGCGGCTCGCCCTCGCGCACAAGCTCGAGCCGAACGGGATCCACCCCTACGAGGCGGCGCGACTCTCGGGGTTGCAGGGCGATCACGCGGCGTTCGACCGGTCGATGGTCCTCGTCAAGCGGCTGACCCCGGCGCTGCCTCGACTCCACCTCGAGCTCCGTCACGCGGGATGGTGGCGCGACCGCGCCCGCATGGAGGCGATCCGGGCCGAGGCGCCCTCCCTCGGTCCGCCCTTCGCGCCCATCTTCGAGCACGTCGCCCTCAGCTACCTCGGCGATCGGCCGGCGTCGGTGGGCGCGGCCGCCCTCACCGCCGTGATGGCCCACGTCAACGTGCGGTTCGCTTCGATGCTCCGGCAGATCCTCGTCGAGCTCCACGCCGCCGCGGGTGACTCCGACAGCGCGATGCGGTGGCTGTCCGAGGCCCAGCGCCACGTGCTCTACGACGTCCCTTGGCTCGAGCTCTGCCCGCTGCTCGTCCCGCTTCGTGGCCGTACCGACTTCGCGGCCATTCTTCAGGACGTGCGCGGCCGTTCGACGGCGGTGTGGGCCCCCTGAGGACTCGCGCGCCCTCAGCGCGCCGTCAGCCTCGTCGTCAGCATCACGTGCGGGGCGGTCCCCTGGGTCGACCAGTCCACGACGACGAGGAGACGCCCCACCTCGTCGTCGCAGCGGAGCGGCACCATGAAGGAGAGCGAGGTCGCCGTCGGCGCCGCCGTCAGTTTGAGCTCCAACGATTTGGGTGAGTACGAGACGACGGGCTTCCCCGTGACGCCGAAGGGCCTGATCCCGTCGAGATCCTCCGCGGTGAGGCGCGCGGGGGCGGGGGTGATGGTGACGGTGAGGTCACGGTCCTTCTCGAACGAGGCGGCCACCGCCGTCGTCTCGGCGGCCGCGACCGCGCAGCGCGCCGGCGTCGGCATGGGGTCGACGACGGCGTAGCCGGTGGACGCGGGCGTCCCGGCGTCCTTCGAAGTCCCGCGCGCGACCTCGCGCTCGTCATCGTCGTGGTGTCGACGCGAGGGGCGGTCGTCGGAGCAGGCAGTGGTCGCGACGGCGGCGGAGCCAATCCAGGCGTGAACGATCCGGAGGGCTCTGTCTCGCGGGCCGCTCATCGCTTCACGCGGCGGCCGCGACCGCGGGCGGAGAGGACTCGGTCTTCGCCTCGGATCGCCTCCGAAGCACGCGATGGAGGAGCCCGGCGAGGACGATGAGGGCGAGCCCGATGATCTGAGAGGTCGTGAGGTTCAGCACCGCGCCGCGATCGTCGGCGCGGAAGAACTCGACGACGAACCGCATCACCGCGTAGAGCACGAGGAACCACACGAACACGTGACCGTCGTACCGCTTGCGGCCGTGCACGTAGAACAGGCAGATCGCGGCGACCGCGAGCGATCCCGCCGACTCGTAGATTTGGGTGGGGTGCACGGGGAGCGACGGCAAGCGCGGGCTCGTGAGCAGGCCGGCCTTCCACTGTGTGTCGGAGGCGTTGCCGTTCGCCGGGAACTGCATCGCGATGGACGAGCTCGACGGCGCACCGAAGCAGCACCCCGCCAAGAGGCAGCCCATGCGACCGAAGCCGAGCCCGATCGGGATCGCGAAGCCGGCCATGTCGGCCGCCTTCCAGAACGGGAACCGGTCGCGCTTGAGGAGCCACCACGCCGCGAGCGAGGCGGTGATGAGCCCCCCGTAGTAGGCGTAGCCCGCGTTCCAGAACTTCGCCCAGGCCCAGCAGTCGGAGACGGTCGGGTGGCAGACTTGGTTGGCGGCGTCCCAGACGTAGTCGGGACGGGCCTTGCACGCCGCCATCTCCATCTTCCACGAGACCTTCCCCGGGTCGCGGCAGAGGTTGACGTAGTCCCAGAAGTACCCGTCGGCGATGACGTGGAGGAGCTTGCCCCCGATGAGCCCGAGCAAGAGCGAGCTCAGCCCGAGGTCGACGATGACATCCGGGTCTTGGCCGACGCGCCTCGCCCACGCGGTGCCGGCGGCGGTCGCGAACAAGAACCCCGTGAAGAGCAGGACGAAGTAGGAGCTCGCGGAGAGATCGAAGATCCGAAAGAGCTCCGCCTTCACGACTCGGCTCCGACCTCTTCCTTGGCGCTCTCCTTCGTCTCGAGGCTCTGGGCCGAGCTCTTGTTGGCGCGCGGCGAGATGCGCGGCGCGGAGGGCTTCGCCCGGACGACCGGCTTTCGGGGGGTGAACATGTCCACGATCATGAGCCCGACCCCGACCACGATCCACACGTCCGCAACGTTGAACGTCGGCCAGTGGCTCGCCTTGTTGTCGATGACGACGTACCAGTCGATGAAGTCGACGACGTACTGGTGGCGCACCCGATCCGCGAGGTTGCCGAGGGCGCCGCCGAGCACGAGCGGGAGCGCCCATTTGAGGGCGACCTGCCGCGGCTCGAGGCGGCGGTAGAGCGACACGATGAACACGACCGCGACCGCGCTGATCGCGAAGAAGAACGGCAGGCGGATGTGATCGGGCTGATCGCCGAGGAGCCCCCACGCGCCGCCCTTGTTGTGGGCGAGGGTGAAGCTGAAGAAGTTCTTGATGACGACGTGGCGCCGGTCGGCCCCCTCGAGGTTCTTCACCGCGAGGTGCTTGGTGACGAGATCGGCGGCCAAGAACAGCAGCGACGCGACGGCGAGGAAGACGTAGTTGGGCCTCGGCGGAGGAGGCGGGGGAGGCACGTCGGCGAGCTCCGGGAGCTCGCGCCGCGCCCCGCGCCGGTTTCGGCGCTTGGCTCCTGCGCTCTCGTCCTCGGCGTCCGAGGCTTCTCCCTCCGTCGACTCCTCCGCGTTTCGATCCGCCTCACCATCCGCGCTCGCGTCGTCGGCGGATCCTTCGGAGGCAAGGGACGACGAGCCCGAGGGCTCGTCTTCGGAGGGGGCGTTCTTCTCGTCGCTCATCGGCTGCTCTCCTCATTCGTAGACCAACCGAAGCGGAGCCGCAAAGCTTAGCGGTCCGGAGCGTGCGGGTTCACGAGGGGCTCGTCGCCCGGGTCCTTCTCGGCAGGGTCTCGCTCGAGCGGGGTCTCCTCCGGCTCCTCGAGATCCTCTCGCCGAGGGGGAGGCAGAGGCGTGTCGTCGTCCCGGTCTCGCGCGGGCTCTTCGGGGGCGACCATGGCGCGGCTCCGGCCGAAGAAGAGGGATATCGCCATCAGCCCGACGCCGACCACGATCCACACGTCGGCCACGTTGAAGGTCGGCCACGTCTTGCGCTGCCCTTTGACCTCGATGAACGCGTGCAGGAAGTCGACGACGTAGCCGTGCCGGATGCGATCGACGAGGTTGCCGGCGGCGCCCCCGAGCGCGATGGGCAGGCCCCATTTCATGGCGAGGTCGCGCCGATCGATGCGGCTGTAGATGGAGACGATGAACACGCTCGCCGCCGTCGAGACGAACAAGAAGAACGGGCGCCGCCAGATCTCCGCGAGATCGCTCAGCGCGCTCCAGGCCCCGCCGTTGTTGCGGGCGTAACGCAGCTCGAAGAAGCCCTTGATCAGCACGAAGTCCTCGTCGCGAGCCTTCACCCGCTTCGGGCCGGTGAGGGCCTTCGCCGCGAGCTCCTTCGTGACGAGATCCAGCGCGGTGGCGACGGTGGCCACGACCGCGAAGAGCCCGTACGAGGCAGGCTGGCGCGCTTCGGGCTCGACGCGCTCTTCGGTCGTCTCTGCGGGCGGCGGAGGCTCGGACGACGGGCGCTCGCCCTGATCGGGCGGGGCAGAGGGTGCTTCGGTACCTTGGCTCATCCGAGCTGGGGGCGAGCCTACAGCGCAATTCGGTTGCCCTCATCGTTTTCCGTTGCCGCGGCTCGCCTCCGCAGGCGCGAAGCGAGCGCGCGCGATGCGCGGTCGCTCCAGGGACCGTTTGCGGCGCGCTCAAGGTGAAGTAATGTGCGCCACGATGATCACCGTCGGGTGCGCGGGTTTTCCGGTCCCAGCGACGAAGTACTTTCGAGAGTTCATGTTCGTCGAGGTGCAGGACTCCCATGTCTCCGGTCCCGGGACGGTGCGCAGGTGGAAGCGCGAGGCGCCCACGGATTTTCGGTTCGCGATGCTCGGCCCGCGCGAGATCGGGCAAGAAGGCTTTCGCGACGGCAAGGTGATCGAGACCGCCCTCAAGACGCTCGAGGGCATCGTCGCCGAGCTCCAGGCCCAGACCGTCATCTTCGTCGGCCCGCCGGAGTTCACGAACAACAAAGCCAACAAGGCCATCCTCCAGGAGTTCCTCGGCTCGGTGCGGAAGCGATTCGCGCGGGTCGTCTTCGAAGCCGGACCGGGCTGGGATCCCGACGAGTGCGACGAGCTCGCCCGCGCCGCCGGCGCCCTCGCGGCCCGCGATCCTCTCGTCCAAGGGATCTCCAAGCTCCCGGAGGCCTACTACCGGCTCCACGGGCCCGCCGGTCACAAGTCGCGCTACGAAGATCCCGCCATCGAGCGCCTCGCCGAGCTCGCCCGGTCCGCCAAGCACGAGCACGCGACGTACGTCTTCACCAACGTCGACATGTTCGCGGACGCGAAGCGATTCAAGAAGGTCCTCAAGATCTAGCTCGCCGGCGCGAGGCGGTGAGCGCGACGAAGGCGGCTGCGATCGCGAAGAGCCCCGGCCGCCCGACGCGCGCGTAGATCGTCCGAGCCTCGAGCAGCGGCGCCTCCGCGTCGAGGCGGGCGGGGACGCCGGCGGGCGCGCGCGCGCGGACGGCGCCGAGCGGATCGATCGAGGCGGTCACGCCGTCGTTGGTCGCGCGAAGCACGGAGCGTCGCAGCTCGATCGCGCGGAGCCGCGCCGCCGCGAGGTGCAGCTCGAGCGCGTTCGTCCCCGCGAGCCACCCGTCGTTGGCGATGTCGACGACGACGCGCGCCTTCGCATCGTTCACGCGGTCGCGCACCCGCTCCGCGTGCATGTCCTCGTAGCAGATCGCGATCGCCGCCCGGACCCCGCCGATCTCGAGGGGCGGCAGATCACGCCCTTGCTCCGTGTCGTCCTCGGAGAAGGGGACGAGCTCTCGCTTCTCGTAGCGGCCGACCAGCGCGCCGCTCGGCTCGATCGCGAGCGCGACGTTCTTCATGCGCCCGCTCTGCTGGTCGGCGCGAGCCCCGACGATGACGGGGGCGTCGAACCCCCGGAACAGCCGGGACGCGAGCGGCTCGAGCTCCTCTTCGGGGACGTCGGCGGGCAGCGCCGACTCGGGGAGCACGATGACGTCGAGCGCGCCCTCGCCATTCGACGGGAGGCCCAGGAGGAGCGGCGCCCCGCGATCGCGGGTGCGCGCCGGTTGGATCAACGCCGCCGACCAGGTGGGGGCGGCGCGCACGGAGCGCTCGATCTGGACGGATCGCGCCTCGCCGTAGAGCCACGCGAGCGCGACCAAGCCCGCCCCGGCGGCGAGGCCGCGCCGGTCGAAGCTCCCGGAGCGCAGGAGGAAGGCGGCGAGCTCGCTCGCGGCGGCCGCGGTCATGATCGCGACGAAGGTCAACCCGCTCGCGCCCGCCACGTCCGCCGCCTGCGCGATCGGCGAAGCGATCAGCGCCGCGCCGAAAGCGAAGGGGAGGGGGAGCGGCACGACGACCTCGAGCAGGGCGAGGGTCGCGCTCGCGACGACGCCGAACGAGGCGCCTCGATCGCGCGCCCACGCTGCCGCTCCGAAGGCGGCGCCGATCGACAGGCCGTGCCCGGCCGCGAGCGCGAAGAGGGCGAGCCACGCGACGAGCGTCGTCGCCGCCTGAGCGGCGAGGAGCACAGCCGGGAGGAAGCGCAACGCGACGGCGGCGATGCCCGCGCCCGCGACCGCGGCGAGGGAGAAGGACGCCCGCGCCGAGCGCCCTCTGCAGGCGAAGAAGAGCGGCGCGAAGGCGACGAGCCCGACGAAGGGAACGTCGAGCCGATCGACGGCGATCCCCCCGAGCGCGATCGTCAGGACGACGAGCGCGGCCGAGCGGGCGCGGGCCTTCCATCCTTTGCGGCCCGCAGAGGCGCGTGTACGCTCCTCGAGGCTCGCTACCGGAGCAGCCCCACCGGAGCCCGAAGCGGCCTCGCCCGCCCACGACATGCCCCGCATCCTGCACATCGAGGACGACGCTGCCAACCGCCTCCTCGTCCGCAAGCTCCTGACCGCCGCCGGTCACGATGTCGTCGACGCGGTGGATGGGCTCGAGGGGGTCCGTCTCGCGTGCTCGATCCAGCCGGATCTGGTCCTCGTGGATCTCAACATCCCGGGGCTCAACGGCTTCGAGGTCACCCTGCGCCTCCGAGGGGAAGGGTCGCTGCGCGGGGTGCCCATCGTCGCCATCACCGCGGAGGGGGATCGCGACACGAGCCTCGCCGTCGGGTGCACGGGCTTCATCCAGAAGCCGATCGAGGCGCGCTCGTTCGCGTCGCTCATCTCGCGTTACCTCCGCGGCGCGCGCGAGATGCCCTCCAGCGCCGATCTCGAGGAGCGCATGCTGCGCGAGCAGAGTCAGCGCATCGTCGGCCACCTCGAGGAGAAGGTGGCGGAGCTCATCGCCGCGAACGCCCGCCTCCGTGAGCTCGGCGCGGCGCGGACCGAGTTCTACCGCAACATCTCTCACGAGCTCGCGACCCCGCTCACCCCCGTCGTCGGCTACCTGAAGCTCCTCATCGACGAAGAGCTCGGCCCCCTCACCAAGGGCCAACACAAAGCCCTCGTCGCGATGGATGGGTGCGTGAAGCGGCTCCGCGCCATCCTCGACAACCTCCTCGACGTGACCGGCCTCGAGACGGGCCGCATGCGGTTCTCCCACAAAGAGTACGATTTCCTCGACACGACCCGCCGCGCGATCGCCGCCGTCGCGGATCGGCTCGACGAGCGCAAGCAGACCTTCGTGGAGGATCTCGCCCGCGGGCCGCTCCCCGCCCTCGGAGATCCGGATCGGCTCCAGCGCGCGATGGTCCACCTCCTGGAGAACGCCGCGAAGTTCACCCCCGCGGGAGGCGCCATCGGCGTTCGCGTGAGCAAGACGACGGCGGGCTACGAGCTGTGCGTCGCCGACACGGGGCCGGGGATCCCCGAGAACAAGCTCGAGCGCATCTTCGAGCCGTTCTATCAAATCGACGGCTCGGTCACGCGCGAGCACGGCGGGGTCGGCGTCGGCCTCGCGATCGCGCAGCGGACGAGCCGCGGGCTCGGCGGAGAGATCCGCGTCGCGAGCCCCGCCGCCGAGGTCATCGAGGGGGTTACCCTCCGGGGGAGCGCGTTCTACCTCACCGTCGCGCGCAAGGCGCCCTCGGAGCTCGAGGCGTAGCGATGCGCCGCCTCTCGTGGATCGCGGCGCTCGCGGTCGCGCTCGGGAGCGCGAGCGGAGTCGCCCACGCCGATCCCGTCACGACGGGCGCAGGGCCGCCCGCTGCGTCCGATCCCGCCGCCGCGGAGGCGCTCTTCAACAAAGGCCGCAAGCTCATGGAGAGCGGTCGAGCGGCGGAGGCCTGCCCGATCTTCGACGAGAGCTACCGGCTCGATCCGGCGCCCGGCACCCTCCTCAACATCGCCGCCTGCAGCCGGATCGCGGGCCGGACGGCGACGAGCTGGAGCCAGTTCGTCGCGGCGGGGCGAGAGTTTCGACGCCGCAGCGATCGCCGCGCCTCGTTCGCGGAGGAGCAGGCGAAGTCGATCGAGCCGATGCTCGCCTACGTCCGCATCCACGTCAGCGCGCCCGCGCCGGGGCTCACCATCACCCGGGATGGCACCGTGCTGAAGGAGGCGTCCCTCGACACGAAGCTCCCGATGGATCCGGGCCCCCACGAGGTCGTCGTCGAGGCAGAAGGGCGAAAGCGCCTCGTCCTCAAATTCGAGGCGGAGGCGCGCACGACGAAGGACTGGATCATCCCCGCCCTGGAGATCGATCCGGAGGCGGGCAAGAAGAAGGTCGTCGACGGAGCGGCGACCGAAGAGCTCGCCTCGCGCGGCCGGACCCAGCGCATCGCCGGGATCGCGGTGGGCTCATTGGGGATCGCGGGGCTGGTGGCGGGGGCCGTCTTCGTCGGTCTCTCCGCGAGCCGCGCCGGCGATCTCGAGGAGCTCTGCCCCGACAAGCGCTGCTCGACCGACGAGGCGAAGAGCGCCCTCGACGAGGCGAACCTCTTCTCGAACGCGGCGAACGGCCTCCTCATCGCGGGCGGAGTCGTGGCCGCGACCGGCCTCGTCGTGATCCTCACCGCCCCCTCCGGGTCGAGCGCGAAGGGGGCGAGCGTCGAGCTCGTGCCGGCGCCTGCCGGCGCCCGGCTCTTCGTCCGCTTCTGAGCCCCGGCGCCAAATCACGGATCGTGATCCTGACACATACGACGCTACAGAGCGGATGATGGCAGGCGATGGGGCGCGCCCGCGTTTGGCGGGGCGCGGAGAGGCATCAGCCCTCCGGACTGGAAACACCGATCATGTTGAAAACCGGCGCATTCGCGCGATTTCGCGCCCGATCCACACGGCCTCGTCGCTCCGCTCCTCAGATTACGAGGAGCAGTCATGCGCTCACTCCTCGGGCGCGCGCCTCAGCCGCAAGCTCCTCAGTTCACCTCGTTGAGCCCGTCGATCGCCGCTCGACAGCACACGGTGTGCTGTCCCGCGATCTGCGCGCTCCCCGAATACGCCTCGGGGTGGTTCGTCGTGCACGATGACGTCTCCGTCGCGTGCGCGAAGTACGTGGCGATGCCGGGGCCGGTGCAGCCCGTCTCGCTGATGTCGACGAGGTCGCACCCGGGCAGGCCGAGCCCGGATTGGTAGGGGGGACCGCTGCATGCGCCCGCGCAGGTGCAGTCGTCGCAGCTCGGCTCGCCGCCGTCCGAGAGCACGTAGCGATGGGGGAAGCCCGACGGACACACCGAAGCCGGTAGATCCTCCGCCACCACGCACGTCGACGCCGCGTCGACGCAGCCTCCACCGCACCCCGACGCGTAGCAGAACGACGCGAACCGATCGAAGACGAGATCCGCGGGGGACGGCTCGCCCCCGGAGACGGTGCACGTGGCCGCGCCGACCTCTCCTGCGAGCTTGTACGAATCGCACCCGCCGCTCGGCATCGCGGTGCAGTCCCCCGGACCCACGTCGATGAGCGTGCCGGTGCCCGGGCATCCTGCCTGATCGAAGCACAAGAGGCCGGGGAGCTCGCAGCCCGAGGCGGCGCACGAGCACGCGCCGCACGTCACCTCGGGGGGCCCGTCGAACAGCGTGAGCGGCGTCGACGCGTCTCCGCACACCGTCGGCGGAGTGTCGGCGCTCGTGCCCGATGCGACCATCTTCGCCCCGCGCCACACCGGCTCGTTCTCGCAGATGCACCCGGGCGCGTTGCCACCCTCGGGGCTTCCGCCGGCGGGCTGGGACGCGCCCTCGCCTCCGCTTCCTCCCGTGGAAGCGCCGCCGCCTCCCGTCGACGAGCCGTCCGCTTCATAGTCGGCGATGCCGAACACGAGCTGGCAACCCGAGAGGCTCAGCAGCGCGAGCGCGGCGAACCTTCGGTTTGGGGCGAGCGACACGGCCTCATGGTACAACGCCTGCGCGTGGTCTACCTCGATTGGAATGCGACGACCCCGCTCGCTCCCGAGGTGGCGGACGCGATGCGCACCGCGATCGGGGTTTCCATGGGAAATCCCGCGAGCGTACACGGGGCTGGGCGGCGGGCGCGCCGGTTCGTGGAAGATGCCCGCGCCGCGGTCGCCGAGCTCGCCGGGGTCGATCCGCGCGACGTGGTGCTGACCTCGGGCGGAACGGAGGCGAACAACCTCGCGCTCACGAGCGCCTTCGACGCGAGCGGCGGCACCCTCGTCGTGGGTACGATCGAGCACCCCTCCATCACGCGCACGGCTGCTGCCCTCGAGGCGCGCGGGGTGCGCGTCGCGTGGGTGGAGCCGACGCCCGAGGGCGCGCTCCCGGTCGAGCGATTCCGAGAGGCGATCGAGCGAAGCGAGCGCGTGCGCCTCGTGAGCCTTCAGGCGGTGAACCACGAGACCGGCGTCGTCCAGGCGGTCGGCGAGGTGGCCGATCTCGCTCGGCGCGCGGGCGCGCTCTTCCACTGCGACGCGGTGCAGGCGGCGGGCAGGCTCGCGCCCGAGCTGTTCCGGGGCGCCGACCTCCTCTCGATCGCGAGCCACAAGCTCCGCGGCCCAAAGGGGATCGGAGCCCTCGCCACGCTCTGCGGCGTGAAGCTTCGCCCCCTCCTCACCGGCGGCGAGCAGGAGCGCGGCGTCCGACCAGGCACCCAAGATCCCATCGCCTGCGCGGGCTTCGCCGCCGCTGTCGCGCACGCGGCCGCGGGGCCCTCCCGCTACGAGGCGGTGAGGTCGCTCCGCGACGAGCTGGAGGGAGGTCTGCTCTCCCTCGGCCGACCGGGTCTCCGCGTCGAGCGCAACGGGGGAGGGGATCGCGCCCCTCACGTCACCAACCTCTCCTTCGAGGGCTGGCTCGGACCGGAGCTCGCGGCCGCCCTCGATCTCGAGGGGGTGTGCGTCTCCAGCGGCTCCGCGTGCAGCGCGGGGACCGCCGACCCGTCGCCCGTCCTCACCGCGATGCTCGGCTCCGAGCGGGCGAGAAACGCGATTCGAATCTCGCTCGGCGAGGATACGAGCCGGCTCGACGTCGTCGAGGCGCTTTCCGTGTTCAATCGAATACTTGCGCGCACCAGCTGAAAGCTCGCGCGGTTCTTCACCGAGCCAGAGCCCCCCTCGAGGATCGCTCGCCGCCCCGAGGTCGAAGTGTCGAAGATGAAAGAGCTTTCGGACGCGGCGGGGGCTCGCCTGCGCGTTCCATTGAATGGAATCGAAATCAAGCTTTTCTAGGCAGGTGTTCAGGCAGCGCCAAGTTTCTCATGTCGAGCCCGAGTGATGAACCCTATCTATCTAGATTTGATAATGTTTATTGGATCGCTGCGCGACGCTGTCGGCCGACCTCGTAGAGCGCGACGGCGGCGGCGACGGACGCGTTCAACGAGTCGATCACGGCGATGGGCAGCCGCGCCTTCGCCGTGACGGCGCGACGCACCGCCGGCTTCGCGCCTCGGTCCTCGGCCCCCACGATGATGGCGACGGGCCCCCGAAGGTCGACCGACTCGAGCGTCTGCTCCGACGAGCCTTCGAGGAGCACCGTGGACAGGCCGCGCTCGTGCAGCCCCGTGAACAACGAAGGCAGCGAGCGCACACGCACGAGCCGCGCGTGCTCGATCGCCCCCGCCGAAGCTCGGAACGTCGCGGGGGTGAGAGGCGCGGAGCCGTGCTCGGGCCAGATCACGTGGCGGGCTCCCAGGGCGACCGACGATCGGACGACGGCGCCGAAGTTCTGAGGGTCCATCACCCCGTCCGCGATCATCACGAGCGCGCTCGCGTCGCCTTCGATCTCGACGAAGAGCTCCTCCTCGGAGAGGAGGGCGAGCTCGGGCGCATAGATGACCGCCCCCTGGTGCATCCCGCCCTTCGTCCTTCGATCGAGCTCCGCGCGCGGCGCGCGCTCCACCGGTACGTCGCGCGACGCGGCGAGCCGCGCGAGGCCCTCGAGCTTCTGGCTGTCCGAGTCCGAGATCACGAGCGGGCCGGCCGCGTCGCCGTGCGCGCGCAGGACCTCACGGACCGGCTGAACCCCGAACACGAGCCTCGTCGATCGACGCGGCCTCACGAGCGTCCGCCCTCGAGGGCCCGCGCGACCTCCTCTTCGAGGGCGGCGGCGGCGCGGGTGCGGTCCTCCGCGTCCCGCAGCGGCCGGCCGACCACGAGCAGGTCCGAGCCGGCGCGAATCGCGTCGAACGCGCTCGCGACGCGCGCCTGATCTTGGGATGGGCCGCCGGCGGGGCGGATCCCCGGGGTCACGAGGATCGTCCTCGGCAGGGCGGCGCGAAGCGCGGCCACCTCGAGCGCCGAGGTCACGAGCCCGGGCACGCCCGCTCCCTCGCAGAGCGCGCCGAGGGCGAGGGCGTGAGCGTCGACGGAGCGCTCGATCCCGAGGGTCTTGAGGTCCGCCGCCGAGAGCGAGGTCAGCACGGTGACCCCGAGGAGCTTCAGGCTCGGCCCCGCCTCGCGCGCCGCCGCCTCCAACATCGAGCGTCCGCCCGAGGCGTGCACGGTGAGGTACGTGGCCCCGAGGTCGCGCGCGCGGGCCACGCTCCGCGCGACCGTCTCCGGGATGTCGCAGAGCTTGAGATCGAGGAACACGTCGCAGCCGACGGCGGCGACCTCGGTGACGGCGCGCGGTCCGTAGGCGACGAAGAGCTCGAGGCCGACCTTGAGCACACCGACGTGGGGAGCCACCGCGCGCCCGAACGCGAGCGCCTCGTCGAGGGTGGGGACGTCGAGCGCGGCGGCGATGCGCCCGCGAGCAGTTCGATCCGACATGCGGCTCGCGTTAGCGGCAGCGCTCGCCCGCACAAACAAGAATCGCCGCACCATCTCTGGCGCGGCGATCCCGCTCACCCGAAGCTCGCGCTCAGAGGCAGTCGCAGAGCGGATCGGTCGGCTTGCAGTTGCAGGCCTTCGGCGGCGGCTTGTCGCCGTCCGTCTTGGGCTTTGCGCCGCCACCGCCGCCGGCGGCGGGACGGGTACCGGCGGCCTTGTTCGCCTCGGCGGCGTCGGCGCGCGCCTTGTCGAGGTCGGCTTGGAGCTTGTCCTTCTCCGCCTGCGTCTTCGCGTTCTGCACCGCCGTCTCGAGCCCGGCGACCTTCTCGTCGGCCTCGCGCGCCTTGCGCTTGAGGTCGTCGATCTCCTTCTGCTTCGCGTCGAGCTCTTTCTGCTTCTGATCGGCCTGGATCTGCGCTTGGCGATCGCGCTCTTCCTGCTTCTTCTTGGCGTCCACGATGAGGAAGCCGACGACGCCGAAGATCACGAGCACGGCCGCGACCGTCCCGATGAGGATGTTGCGGAGCTTCTTCTTGCCCTCGTCCTTGCGGATCGTCTCGAGCTGCAGCTGGTGCTGCTGCTGCGACTGCATCGCCTGGAGGCGGGCCTGCTGCTCTGCTTCGAGGCGGGCCTTCTCCACCTCGGCGACCCGGATCGCCTCGAGGCGGGCGGCCTCTTCGCGCGATCGCTGCTCTTCGGCGCGGCGCCGCTCTTCTTCGGCGCGGATGCGAGCCTCTTCGGCTTCGCGCGCGAGGCGCTCGGCTTGGCGGCGCGCCTCTTCATCGGCGGCGACACGCGCGGCCTTGTCGGCCTCCTCACCTCGAATCCGGTCCTCCTCGAGGTTCATCAGCTCCTTCAGGGAGAACAGAACCGAGCTTTCCTT
Source organism: Polyangiaceae bacterium (assembly GCA_044225865.1). Taxonomy (GTDB): domain Bacteria; phylum Myxococcota_A; class Polyangia; order Polyangiales; family Polyangiaceae; genus Xiheicaenibacterium. The sequence continues at coordinate 59,535 of JBGAID010000066.1, forward strand.
CTGCTCCGACATCGCGCCTGGCTCCTTCTTCTACGACCGGCGGCTCGCGGGGGCTCGCAACGCCGCTATGGAATATTCCAATAAACTGCCGAGCAGTGCAAACGTTGTCTGTGAGAAAACGGACTTCGAGAGCGGGTGAGGCGGCGTGGTCTCGCCGCCTTCCACGCGCCCACGGTCATCGGAGACACCGCGCTCGACCCTGCCGAGGACCCGAGTCCGTGCGGCCAGCGTCAGTCCAGGGTGGCGATGGGATCGCCTTCTTTGATCCCTTGGCCTTCGGTGACGTGGATCTCCGACACCTTGCCCCCGTCCTCGCTCTCGACCGGCATCTCCATCTTCATCGACTCGAGGATCGCCACGACCGTCCCCTCCTCGACGTCGTCGCCGACCTTGACCTCGATCTTCCAGACCGTTCCCGTGATGTGGGCCTTGATGACCTTCGCCATTTTTCGGAGCGCAGGCTAAACGGGTCGCCTCATTCTCGCCAGAAGAACTTCCACGGGTTGTGCTTCAGGTCGCGCACCATCTCTTGGAGGTCATCGAAGAGCTGCTCGTCCATGAGCAGGGCCCCGACCGTGCCGCGCCCTTTCCGGATCTGGGTCACGATGTATTGACCGTCGTTGGCGATCTTGTCGGCCTTGTCCATGATGCCGTTCGCCTTGTCGACCAGGTTCGTCGCCCCGTCGACGGCCTTCTTGATCTTGCCCGCTTGCTCTTCGTTCGCGACGGAGTCGGTGAAGCGCCGGGTGTTCGCGAGCGTGACCTTCGCGTCCGAGAGCAGCACCGGGGTGTCGCGCTCGACCTGGGTCGTGATCGAGTCGACCTTGGTCACGATCCGATCGATCTTCGGATCCTTGACGTACTTCTCGTTGACGCCCTTCAGCAGATCGGTGCCCTCGATCGATGCCTGCTCCGCGTTCTTGAGGATGTTGTTGATGCGGTCGCCGCTCTCCCCGCTGAAGAAGGTGCCCGTCGCCTTGAGGGTGACCCGGAGCGCGTCGAAGGTCTCTCCGATCTCCTTCTTGTTGTTGCGGACCGCGTCCACGGTCGAATGGAGGAGCTCGTAGCTCTCGGAGAGGAGCAGATCGAGGCGGGGCGGATCGAGGCCGCGCGCGGCGGGGGACTTCTCGGTGAGGAGGGGGCTGTCGCTCGAGCCCGGCTCGATGGCGAGGAACTGCTCCCCGAGGACGCCCTGGGTCGTCACGTAGAAGAGCGAGTTCTCCCGGACCGAGTCCTTGTATCTCTGCTCGATGGAGACCTTGAGGCGGACGAGGGGAGCCCTCCGGCCCGTCTTCTCGTCGACTTGGCCGCCTCGGAACTGGATCTCCTCGACCTTGCCCACCTTCACGCCCGCGATCTTCACGGGAGCGCCCGTCTGCACGCCGCCGGGGTTGTCGAAGTCGACGAAGACGGAGTAGGTGGGTTGAAAGTTGATGGAGCCCATCACCAAGATGAACGCCGCGAGCAATCCGATCGCGGTAAGCATCAGAATGCCGACCTTGACTTCGATCGACCGCGTTGTCGCCATAGGGCTAGGACGTTAGCAGGGACGTGCCGCCGGCCGGAAGCCCGCGGCGCCACGAAAGAACCAGAGCGCACGGGTGATTTCCTTCCGCGGCATCAAGAAGTCCTTCGGACCCAAGCAAGTCCTCAAGGGCGTCAGCTTCGACGTCCACGACGGCGAGGTCTTCTTCATTATTGGCGGCTCGGGCGTCGGCAAGAGCGTGCTCATCAAGCACCTCGTCGGCCTGCTCTACCCGGACGAGGGCGAGATCGTGCTCGACGGCGAGGAGATCAGCCGCTTCAACGAAGAGCAGATGTACCCGGTGCGGGAGAAGTGCGCGATGGTCTTCCAGCACTCGACCCTCTTCGACTCCATGACGTGCGTCGAGAACGTCGCGCTCCCCCTCCGCAAGCACAAGAAGCTCAAGATGCGCGAGGCCCTCTCCGAGGCGCGAAAGCGCCTCGAGCAGGTGCACATGCAGGAGTTCGCGGATCGCTACCCGCCCGAGCTCGGGGACGGCATGCGAAAGCGGGTCGCGATCGCGCGCGCCCTCACCCTCGATCCGAAGTACGTCCTCTTCGACGAGCCGACGACGAGCCTCGATCCGGTGAGCGCCCGACGCGTCGACAAGCTCATCCGCGAGCTCTCCGACACGGTCGGAGTGACGAGCATCGTCGTCAGCCACGACCTCGTCTCCATCTTCACGATCGCCGACCGGATCGTGATGCTCTACCAGGGCTTCGTGAGGTTGCTGGGGCTGCCGGATGATTTCAAGGCTTCGCCGGACGAGGTGATTCAGCAGTTCATCACCGGGAGGGCGGAGGGGCCGTTCGAATAGGGGAGGCGCGCGGCGCGCGTCGCGCTTCGCCGGGACAGGGTGAGCCGGAGCGTTGTGGTGCTGGGAGCGTCGTGTGTCGAGCGCGAGGACCGCAGGTCGGCTCGCTGGAGCGCCGAGACCGGGGGCGGGGGGCTCGGATGAGACGACGAGGGGGTGGTTGACGACGAACCAGGGGGGTGTTGTCTCATTTCCGGGTGGCTTGGGCGCAGCGGGGGCGCGCCGGGGGCTTCAAGTCGTTGAAAGCTCGACGGCGGAGGGGGTGCGGGACCGGGGCGCGGGGGCTCGGATGAGACAACGAGGGGGTGGTTGACGACGAACCAGGGGGGTGTTGTCTCACTCTCGCTATCAAAAAGATAGCGTTCGGCTCCGCAGGTTGGGCGAGGCCTCTCGGCCCCGAGCGGCGAGCGGACCGACGCAGCCCCCGCGCTATGGAAACGGTAGTGGTCTCGCCATCCCCCAAGCAGGCAGCGCCACGCTTTCAGCCAAGCGTGGTGGTGCTGGGAGCGTGTGCGGCGAGCGCGAGGCCCCGCGGAGTCGGCTCGGGTCGGGAGTGGGCGACGGGTGCTTGTTTCGGGGGGTGAGATGCACATTGGACTCGGATCGGTGGCACCCTGCTAGGATGCCGGCGCCCATGTCCGGTCCGGCCGATGCCAGCTCCGATCCCCCGTCGTTCCTCCACGGGATGGGCACGACGGCCATCGACATCGCCCAGACGGCAGGCGGGATGACGGTGATGGGGGCGAAGGTCTTCTACCGCATCGTGACCTTCAAGTTCGACGGCCTCGAGCTGCTCCGCAACCTCGAGCGCATGGGCGTCCGGTCCGTGCCGATCGTGATCGTGACCGCGCTCTTCACGGGCGCGATCATGGTCCTTCAGGCGGCGCCGCTCGTGCAGCGCTTCGGGGCCCACGGCCTCCTCGGGTGGGGGGCGGGCTTCGGGACGTTGCGCGAGGTCGCGCCCCTCCTCACCGCGCTCATGATCAACGGCCGCGTCGGGGCGAACAACACCGCCGAGCTCGGGACGATGGTCGTCACGGAGCAGATCGACGCCCTGCGCGTGCTCGCCATCGACCCCATCGCGTTCCTCGTCGCGCCGCGCACGATCGCGATCGTGATGACCCTGTTCCTCTCGACCATCTTCGCCGATGTGCTCGCGCTCTTCGGGGCCGCCTACGCGGGCTGGGGCCTGCTCGGGGTGCACCCCTCCGTGTTCTACAACGGGCTCACGAGCGGCCTGCTCGGCATCGGTGACGTCGTGAACGGCCTCATCAAATCGGTCGTGTTCGGGATCGTCATGGCCCTCGCGAGCTGTCAGTTCGGGATGGCGGTCAAGGGCGGCGCCCCCGGGGTGGGCCGCGCCGTCAACGCCACCGTCGTCGCGTCCGCGGCCGGCATCTTCGTCCTCGACTACTTCGTATCGTTCACCCTGCCGTGAAGACGCCGCACGGCCCCCATCCCCACGACGCGCCGCCGCCCTCGGAGGGCTTCTTCACTGCGCGCCAAGAGCGCTCGTTCCTCGCCCAGGTCGGCGCGAGCACGATCACGATCGCCCGGTCCGCCGCGGAGCTCTACTCCGTCTTCGTCCGGACCCTCTACTACATCGGCTTCGGCAAGACGGAGCGCGGCGCGATCAGCCGCCAGATGTACGAGATCGGCAACAAGAGCCTGTTCTTCATCACCGTGGTGATGGGCTTCATCGGGATGATCCTCGTCTACCAAGGCGGCGTTCAGACGCAGCGGATCATCCCCGACCTCACGAACCTCGGGGCAACCTTCCTCGAGCTGCTCGTGCGCGACCTCGCCGCATCGATCGGGGCCCTGATGCTCGCGACCCGCGTCGGGGCCGGCATCGCCGCGGAGATCGGCTCGATGGTCGTCACCGAGCAGGTCGACGCCCTGAAGATGAGCGCCGCCGATCCCATCGACTACCTCGTGAAGCCGCGCTTCATCGCGAGCGTCATCATGACGACCGTCCTCATCGTGTGGGCGGCCGGCGTTGCGACCCTCGCCGGCCTGCTCACCGGCTACGCGATGTTCGACGTGAGCCCCCGCACCTTCTTCAACCTCGCCCTGGTCGACGCGGGCGACCTCACCGTCGGCCTCGCCAAGTGCGTCGCTTACGGCGCGGCGATCCCGATCGTGTCCGCCCACTCCGGCCTCACCACCCACGGCGGCTCGGAGGGCGTCGGCTGGGCCACGACCCGCGCGGTCGTGAACTCGTCGCTCGCGGTGATCATGTTGAACATGATCATCTCGGCCATCGGGTTCGTGCTGTTTCCCTAGAGCACCGAACATGATCGGTGCTCTAGAGCACCGATCCGTTTGAAAGCCGGCGCTTTCGCGCCATTTCACGCGTGATCCACGCGGCCTCGTCGCTCCGCTCCTCGCATGACTGCGAGTCGTGCTGTGGTGCTCACTCCTCGGGCGCGCGCCTCCCACGCA
>JBGAID010000067.1:0-63852 GCA_044225865.1 Polyangiaceae bacterium
GATGGGAGCCACCTCGACCCACGAGAGGGCGCGGAGGCGCGCGTCGTCGAAGCCAGGCAAGCAGCGAGGCGTTCGTCGACGCGCGTCATAAGGGAGCGGTTGGGCCAACAACGCCACCCCCGTAAGATGCCTGTTAGGGCTCGAGGATGCTGCCGTCGATCCCAGGGGACGCGGGCGTGGCGACCTCCGAGACGAACATGGTCGACAGAGGCTTCTTTCCTCGCTGCCATACGACGTCGACACCGAAGGCGTAGAGCCGGTCGGCGACGAAGCCCCGCTGCTCACTGGCGCCCCGCGCGAAGCCGAAGAGCCCCCCGAAGCCGTCGACGTCGGAGCCGCGGACATGAATCCGGACCGACGAAGCGGTGCCCTCGGCGATCAGCAACGGCACCCGCGTGAATGCCTGAGACCATTTGTCGAGCTGCTCCTCGGGGGCGTTGCTCGAGGCGACGAAGACGGACGGGGGCGCGACCACGACGAGGCGCGTCTCGCCTTGCTCTACCGCGCGGTAGACATAGAGGGCGCGGGGCACGAGGGGCTGCGCGCGCACGGTCTCGGTGCGACGCACCCTCCCCGTACACCTGGACAATTGCATGGAGCCCTCCCAGCGATCGACGGTCAATCCGACGGAGTCGACCCCGGTGAGCTCCTCGAACACGACCTCGCTCATTCCCGCCACCGCGGGCGGGCAGTGGGCGGACGGGAACCGGACGGCCTCCGCCATACCGAACCACCGCACGCGCTCGCTCCGGTCGAAGCGGGACACGGCGATCCTCGCGGGGCCGCTACCGCGAACCGGGACCTGGTCGAGATCGAAGGGGTCGGCGACGGCGACGCGAGGGCTCGGGATGGTCGATCGGCTCGAGGCGGGGGGTTGCGCGGTGAGGCGTATCCCCCGGAGCAGGCGAGGCGAAGGCGCTCGCTCCGAGACGGCTGACCCGGCGCGCGCGCCGTGGCCGCGCGGCGCGGCGGGGCGGGGCGCGCACGCGGCGAGCAACGCGACCGCAACGAGCATCTTGGGAGCGGGGCCGTTCACAGCTGCTCCAGATATGCGACGAGGGCCCGAGCGTCCTCGGTGGAGAGCTTCGACGTATCGACCATGCCATTGTGCGGGTCGGCGAGCAGCGCCGCGAGCGTCGGATAGCGTCCGTCGTGATAGTAGGGAGCGGTTCGCCCCACCCCGAGGAGGGAAGGGGTGTCGATGATCTCGAACCGCTCTCCCTTGGCGATCGAGACCTCCGAGGCGGAGGTGCCGCGCCCTCGCTCGGTGTGGCAGCGCTCGCAGCCCGTCGATTGGAAGACAGCCTCGCCTCGTCCGACGAGGGCCCCGTCCATCGCCCGCGGTGCTGGCGGGGCCTCGAGCCCCTCGAGGTAGGTCGCGATGGCGGCGACCTCGCGCGGCCCGAGCTTGGCCCCGCCCAGCCGGCGCGACGTCTCGACGATATAGCCGGTCAACGTGGTCTCGTGACGTGCCCATCCATACGGCGCCGACTTCTTCAATCGACCGGCGAGCGGCAACGTCTGGCGCAGCCCCTCCGGGGTCGACCACGTCTGTCCGTCCTCTCGACCCTCCGGGTGGCAGCTCGCGCAGCCCAGGCCGTCGGCGGTGATTCGGGTGTCGCCCGTTCGATAGAACAGCTCGCGGCCCTCGAGCTCCGCTTCGGTCCGTGACGGCGAGCGCGCGAGGGGGATCTCCACCACCTCTCGAGAGCGCACGTTCAACACAGAGAGCGCGCCCGCGAGCTCGGCGTAGACGACGAGGACCCCTCCCCCCGCGTCGGCGACGCCGCTCGGCCCGCGGGGCGTTCGAAACTGAGCGACGATGGCGTTCATCGGATCGGCGGCCCGACCGTCCAGCTCGAGCAATATGTCGTTGCCCAAGCAGGCCACATAGACGCGCTCGTTGTCCGCATTGAACACGCTCGCCCGTGGGAGGAGGCACGCGTCCGCGCGCGACGAGAGCGAGGGGGCGACGACCGTCGAATTGAGGACCTTCTCCGTGGCGGGATCGACGAGGGCGGCGTGGGGCTCCTCGCGCGCGACCCCGGCGATGGGCGGCGGACCGTAGTAGAGGTGCGGGGCGTCCCCGAGCGACCCCGGGTCCACGCTCACCATCGGGACGACCACTCGCTTCGTCTCGCCGGTGGTGGCGGAGACGAGGGAATAGCCCTGGGAGCCGCTCCTCGTCTCGCGGAGGACGGAGACTTGGCCCGCGGGCGTCGCGGCGCGCGCCCCCGTCTGCACCGCCCGGGTCGTCGAGGAGCGCAGGTCCACGACGCTCACGCGCGCCCCCGTCAAATGAGAGACGAAAGCGCGATCGTCATCCACCGCGAGGACGCCGCGCGGAGAGCGCGCGACGGTCGCGGTCGCGCGGACGGAGAAGTCGTCCGCCGCGAACGTGGTGAGGGTCGCGGGGGCGTCACTGGTGACGAGCACCGCACCGTGAGACGGCGTCGCGGCCAGACCGAACGGCCCCGTCGCGACCATTCGCGCACACCGCGGCTCGAGCACCACGTGCCTCGGGCTATGGCGTTCGCTCCTCGCCTCGAGCACCTCGATCCGCGCGCCGTCGGCGACGGTGACGACCACGCGCCCGTCCGGCAAGGGCAAGAGCTGCTCGGGGCGACCGTCGATGCGCGTGATCGAGATCTCGTTCTGGTCGGCGAGGTCCACGACATGAATGGCGTGCTCGTCGGCGTCGGCCACGTAGGCGAAAGCACCGCCTTCGGCGTCCACCACCGCGACCTGCGATCCTTGATCCGAGCGAGGACGAGACGCGACGAGCGATTGGCCACTTCGAGGAGGGCTCGGCGCGCAGGGAGCGTGCAGCCGCGCCTCGAGCGAGCCGGCGGCGGGAGCAGTCGGCTCCGGGCGCGAGGCATCCGGGCCCGAGGCTGCGCTGCACGCCACGACGAGGCTCGAGCATGCACCAATCCAAGCGATCGAAAGAGCGCGATGAGCCATTTTCGTGACTCATGGAAACCTCCCGCGTTCGATCCTTTGGCGACCACGAAGATCAAGAGCCCATTCGCACCGCCATCGGCAGTCCGTTCTTCGGACGCAGGGTCACGGAGGGATCGAGCTCGACCTCGTAGCCGGGGAGGCGCTCGAGGGAGGCGCGCTGGACGATGATGGGCAAGATGACCTGCATCTCGGTGAGGGCGAAGACGTTCCCGATGCAGGTGCGCGGCCCGGCCCCGAACGGGATGTAGGCGAGCTTGTGACGGCTCGGATCGGGCTCCAGGAAGCGCTCCGGGTCGAAGCCTTCGGGGTTGCGAAACGCGGTGGGGGAGCGATGGGTGACCCAAGGAGACACGGCCACGACCGATCCCTTGGGGATGGGGATGCCGAGCACCTCGTCGTCCTCCAGCGCCATTCGTTCGAACACCCACGCTGGTGGATAGAGACGGAGCGACTCTTCGATGACCGCCTTCGTGTAGGGCATTCGGGGCAGATCCTCGAGCGTCGGAGGGCGACCCTTCAATACGGCGGCCGCCTCTTCGCGCAGGCGCCGGAGGGAGGCGGGGTGGCGGGACAACAGATCGAACGTGAACGACAGGGCGTTCGCGGTCGTCTCGTGGCCGGCGAGGGTGAGCGTCAAGAGCTCGTCCTTCAGCTGCTTGTCGCTCATTCGCTCTCCGCTCGACTCGTCGGTCGCGCTCATCAACATCGAGAGGAGGTCCTCCTCGTGAGCGCCGGACGACCGTCGCTCGTCGACGACCCGCATCACGACTCGCTCGATGGTCCGTTGAGCCGAGCGGAAGCGGAGGTTCTTGGGGGTGGGGACCCACGGCGGCACCCGCACGATCGACTCGACGTATTGGTTCGCCCATTGAATGGCGACGTTCAGCGCCTCTCCGAATTGCTTGGCGTCCGCCTCGAGATCCGCAGAGAGCAGCGTCTTTCCCACGATGCGCAGGGTGAGCCGCATCATCTCCGCGTGGACGTCCCGCACGTCGCTCGCCTCGCGCTCCCAGCGCGCGAGCATGTCCTCGGTGCACGCCGCCATCGTCGCGACGAAGCCGGCGATCTTGTCGCGGTGGAACGCGGGCTGGGCGAGCCGGCGCTGCCGCCGCCAATGCTCTCCTTCGCTGGTGAGCAGGCCCTCCCCGAGCATCACCTTGAGCCCCGCGTAGTTGGGGCTCTTGTGATAGGCCTTGGCGTTCTCGACGAGAACGCGGTGGGCGGCGGCGGGGGCGACGAGCAGGTGATAGTCGAGCCACGCGAAGCGAAACTTCACTACGTCGCCGTGCTCCCGCGCGCCCCGCGCCATCATCTCGAGGGGATTGGCCCAGGCGTCGAAGAGGCTGCCGACGAGGGGTAAGCCCTTGGGTCCGGTGGCCTTGGATGCGGTGTGGGCAGCGAGCGCCGTCGTAGCCATGGTCGAGCCTCCTCCAATCAAAATGTGAGGGCGGCCTCACATCGCGGGCAAGAATGTGAGGCAAGGCTCACGTTTGTCAAGCCCGGGCGTCCGCTGTATGAGGGAGACGTCGTCGTGCCTGTCCGTCCGAGCACCAAGAAGACCGCGAAGCCTCGGCCCGCCCGTCCTCCCAAGCCGGATCTCCGCCGCGTCCCTACCCAAGAGCGGAGCCGAGCTCGCCTCGAGCGGATCCTGGACATCGCCGACACGGTGTTCGCCGAGGTCGGATACGACGCAGGGACGATGGAGGAGATCGCGGCCCGGGCGGAGAGCTCGATTGGCAGCCTCTACCAGTTCTTTCCGAACAAGAAGGCGATCTTCGCTGCGCTCCAGGCGCGTTACCTCGAGCGGGCCCAGCGGCTCTTCGAGGATCTGTTGAAGGAGGAGGCGCTCGCGCGGCCGTGGCACGAGCTCCTCGACGAGGTCATCGAGGCGTTCTGGCGGTTCCATTGCGACCTGCCGGGGTTCCGAGCGGTATGGGTCCACCAATCCATCACCGCCGAGATGCTCGACGCCGGCGACAAGCTCAACCAGATCATGGCCGCGCGGGCCGCCGATATCCTTGGCGCCTTCGCCCCCCAGCTCACGCCGAGTCGTCGTGGGGTGGTCGCGTCCACCCTCGTGGAGACGGTCTCGGCGCTGTTGTTCGTGGCGGTTCGGCGCAAGGACTCCGAGGCGAAGCGGCTCGTCGCGGAGACGAAGGTCATGGCGCGCGCATACCTCGAGGCGGTGCTCGCCTCCGCGTCTTGACGCGAATCGTCACGCGCGCGGGCGTCGCCGGGCCCCCGCTTTGGTGGGCTTCTTCGCGCGCGCCGGCTTGACGGGAACGGTCGCCACGAAGGCGATGGCCTCCTCCGTCCAGCGCCGAACCGCGGCGATGGTTCGAAGCCCGCCCGGCGCGACGAAGACGTATCCGATCATGGGCCGCCCGTGAAGTCCATCGGCCGCGCGTGGGGGCGCGCGAGGGCGCGCTCGTACCCGGCCGGCCCGACCCTCACCATGAGATCCTCGGTCGCGACGCCGCAGAACATCTTGCCATCCAGCAGGAACGCGACGCCCCCGAACATCGTCCGCTCCGTGACGTCGGACCGCGGGCCCACCGCCTGGCGGACTCGATCGGCGAGCTTCTCGTCGTAGGCCATCGCCCCATCATCGCCGCCTCGACGCTCGGGAACAATGCGCTCATCCCGCGGTCCGAGCGTCTCGTGCGTTGGACCATCCCCGCCTCGTTGGCGACGTTCGGGCTCGTGTGCCTCGGGCTCGTCGTACCGGGCCGCGCGGCGGAGCCGACCTCAGCGCCGCGGGTGACGTGCGGGAAACGGCCGGCCGCGCGCGGCGTGCCCGCGGCCCCCCGCGAGGTCTCCATCGTCGGCAGGGGGCTCGCGCCCGAAGCGGTGAAAGCGGTCATCCGGGAGAGCTTCGGGCGCTTTCGGCATTGCTATGAGAACGGGCTCCGAGACTGTCCGAGCCTGCAGGGCCGGGTGGTCGTCGATTTCGTCATCCGACCCGACGGCACGGTGGCCAAGGCGAAGGACGGGGGGAGCGATATCGTGGAGAGGTCCGTCGTCCAATGCGTGGTGAAGGCGTTCGAGTCGCTTCGTTTTCCCGCCTTCGAAGGCGCCCCCATTCGGGTGATCTATCCGGTCGCGTTCGCGCCCGGCGGCTGAGCGACCTCAGGGGTCGCAGCGAGATGTCGCCTCCGCGGGCCGCACCCTCGCGTCGACGACGCGATCTTCCGCGAGCTCGAGGGTGAGGACGACGTCGCGGCGCCGAAGGCCTTCGCAGCCCAGCCATAGCGTGCTCTTGCGCTTGCCGTCGCCCCGGAGGGTGCCGTCGATCACGCAGCCCGCCGCGGCGAGGCCTTGCGACGCGAACGCGCTCGCGAGCCTCTCGCAAGGGAGCCGCTCGTTCGCCGCCTTCTTGCAGTCCTCCACCGTCCAGCCGGGCGCGCTCAAGAGCGCGCGGAGGGGCTCCTCGATCTCCTTGGCGACGGGACGGATCGACTCCGCACCGATGTAATCGAAGCGCGGCTCGCGCGGGGAGACGAAGCTCGCGGAGAGGCGCCGAGCGCCGCGCTCACAAGCGGCGATCCACGACCCCGCGTCCGGCCCGGTCGTCTCGAGGACGCGATCGAAGCGGCACCGGCCGTGATTGTCGTCCTGCCATTTCATCCACGAGCGCCATTGGGCCTCCGGGACCTGGGCGCGAAACGAAGCGGTGAACGCGTCGAGGTAGGCTCGCTCGTCGTAGCGATTGTAGAGCTCGGTGACGGCGCGGGCCCGCTCGACGAAGCGCGGAGAAGGCTCGAAAGCCCTGCGCGCGAGCCCGCCCGTGCGCAAGAGCGCGCCGGCCGAAAGCTTCGCGACGCGGAGCATGTCGACGGGATAGTTCGCGAACGCGATGACGCCCACGCCTCGGTCCGGCAACAGCACGACCGCGGAGCGATACCCTTCCATTCCGCCGTCCTTGACCACCATCTCGTCGAAGTCGCAGTCTCGGTGGATCCACCACCCGAGGCCGGCGCTCGATCCGAACACGGTGCGGCCATCGTCCGCGCCGCGCCGCATGACGAGACTGGACGTGGTCGCGCCGCGGTGGGACTCGCGAACGGCGGCGCGGCTGAGGGGGCCACGCTCGGGTCCGCTCCGCGGTGGCCACGCGTCGAGCTGGAACACGACGAAGCGCGCCATGTCGTCGATGGACGCGTAGAGCCCGCCCGACCCTTCGCTCGCCCCGAGGCGCCAATGGGGGACGGCTCGAGGCTTGTCGCCTTCCTTGGCATACGCGGTCGCGAGGGAGCCGGGGGCGACCTCGGCCTCCGACCACCGCGCGCGGCTCATACCGAGCGGGGCGAGCAATGCGCGCGTGACATATGCGCGAAAGGGCTCCTGGGCGGCGCGGCCGACGAGGACCCCGAGCAGTCCGAACGCGAGGTTCGAATAGCGTGTCTCGGTGCCGGGCGCCGATGCGAGCGAGGTGCCCCGGAGGCTTTCCAACACTTCATGCTCTTCCAGATCGCGGTCGGTGCGGGTGTCGTCGAACGCTCCCGCGAGGGGCAGCCCCGCCGAGTAGGTCATCATCTGCCGCACCGTGAAGGGCGCGGCATCGGAGGACGGATAGCCGATGCGAGCGAGCTCCGGGAGGTAGCGCTCGGCTGGCGCGTCGAGATCGATCACGCCCTCGGCGGCGAGCCGCTGCGCTGCCATCGCGGTGAAGATCTTCGTGATCGATCCGATCCGAAAGACGGTGTGGCCGTCCACCGCTCCGCCCTTCTCGAGATCCCGGGAGCCCTTCCCCGTCACGAAGGCGAGCTCGCCGTCGATGACGACGCCGAGGGCCATCGCCGGCGCGCCGGAAGACCTTTGCTCCGTCTCGACGAGGGCGTCGATATCGGCGAAGGCGGACGCGAGCTTCGCGCGCCGCTCGGGATCGGTGAAGTGGGGGACGGCCGCCTCCTCCACCACCCGCACCGGCGCGCGACCGGTCTCGCTCTCGGGGCGATGAACGGGGGCCGCGCAGCCCGACGCGAACGCCGCGAGCGAGAGCAGCGACGCGGTCCGGCGCGAGAGCACGGCGCCAACCTACTCGGCTCCGAGCCGCCGCGGCAACGACGACCGCACCGGCGTTGGTGACGTCACGACCGCTGAGGTACCCTGGCCGACGTGCGTCGCTCCGCCCTCCTCATCGCGCTCGCCGTCGCCACGACGGCCGCCGTCGACGTCGCCCACGTCCGCGACGCCCGCGGGGGACCGGCGGAGGAGAAGAAGGCGGCGAAGCTATTCGAGCGCGCCGAGTCCGAGTATCAAGCGGGCCACTTTCAAGCCGCGATAGACCTCTTGCTGGAGGCCCAGCGGCTCGCGCCGGATCCGGTCCTCCATTACAACCTCGCCCGCGCCTACGAGGGCCTCGGGGATCTCGACAACGCGATCGCGTCCTACGACGCGTACGTGAAGGCCGATCCGAGCTCGAAGGATCGGGGCGCCGTCGAAGCTCGCCTCAAGACGCTCGAGCAGCAGAAGGCCGCGCGCGACAAGCCCGCCGATCGTCCGGTCGAGGAGAGGCGAGCGGCGCCGGCCGAGAAGCCCCCCGCCCCGAAGCGAACGGCGAGCCCCGTCCCATGGGTCATCGCCGGGATCGGGGCGCTGGGCCTCGGCGTGGGCGGCGTGCTGGGGGGGCTCTCCCTCGGAGCTTCGAGCGACGCGGAAGATCCCGAGACGAGCGGGGTGGACGTGGAAGGCTCCCTCGAACGCGCGCGGACGCTCGCGCTTGGGGCGAACATTACATTCGGGGTCGGAGGGGCACTGGCGCTCGCGGGCACGATTTGGGGGATCGTGGACGTGGCGACCCTCGGCAAATCTGCCGACAAAGGGGCGGCGCGGGTGAAGGTTGGTCCCACCGGCGCCGTCCTCGTCGTGCCGCTCTGACTCAGACCCCCGGCGCGCTTCGCGCTCGCCGACCGCCTTCTTCAGCACACTGCTAAGCGCGCCGCTTGCCCGTCCGAAGAATTTGGAAATATCGCCGGGCGATGCCCGAGGCCTCGGCCGCTTTTGCGACATTGCCCTGGTGCTCGGCGAGCATGGTCTCGATGTAGCGCGACTCGAACGCCTCGATCACCCTCAGGCGCGCGAGCGGCAGCGGGAGGCGCTCGGCGATGACCCTCCCGATGACGTCACCTTGAGAGGAGCGCTCGCTCACCACCGCCCCGTCGCGGCCCTCGTCTTCACGTACGCCGTCCCCCATCTCGCCGAGGGCGATCCACCTCGCCACCGCGTTCCGGAGCTGGCGGACGTTGCCTGGCCACGACGCGGCCTCCCACGTCGCCATCAGATCCACGGGCGGCTCGGCCGGGCTCCCCCCGAGCTCACGCCAGAAATGCCGAGCCAGCACCGCGACGTCGCCGCGACGCTTGCGAAGAGGCGGCAGCGCGACCCGTCCAATCGCCAATCGATGATAGAGATCATCGCGAAACCGGCCGTCCTGAACGGCGCGATCCAGGTCGCGGCGGGTGGCGGCGAGGAGCCGGACATCGACCTGGATCGGCTCGCTGCCGCCGACGCGGCGGATCGTCTTTCGCTCGATGGCGCGAAGGAGCTTGGGCTGCAGGGCCAGGTCGAGGTCGCCAATCTCGTCGATCAGCAGCGTGCCGCCCGAGGCCTGCTCGAAGAGCCCCTTGCGTGTCGTCATCGCCCCCGTGAACGCTCCTCGTTCGTGACCGAACAGCTCCGCCTCCATCAGGTTGGGGGGAATGGTCGTGCAGTCGAAGACGATGAACGGCGCGCTCGCGCGGGGGCCCGCCTCGTGGATGGACTCCGCGAGCGCTTCCTTTCCCGTGCCCGTCTCTCCCTCGATCACCACCGCCACGTCGGACGCGGCGAGCTTCGCGAAGAGAGGATAGAGCCGGGTGAGCTCCGGGCTCTGCCCCACGACCTTGCCGAATCCGCTCGCGGCCGCCGGGGGCTGCGAAGGTGACACCGAGTGCCGCGTCAGGCGGAGCTGCGAGTCGCCGATCCGGATGGTCTCGTCGCCGCGGAGGTAAGCCCCGACGATCGATACCCCATCGACGTGGGTGCCGTTGGTCGAGTCCAAGTCGGTCAGGAGAAGGCGACGCGAGGTGATCTCGATCGAGGCGTGCCGGCGCGAGACGTGGCGGTCCGCGAGCTGAATGTCACACGTCGGGCTCTGCCCAACGAGGTACGGCGCGGGGTGATTCTCGCTGAGCGTGAAGGTCTTGCCGCGGTCGGGGCCGTCGCTCACGGAGAGCAACCACCCCGTCGGCTTGGCGGTGGCCCGAAGCGGACGCTGGATGGCGGTCGCGCCGCCTTCGAGATCCGCGAGGTCGTGCTCGTCCACGCCGTCGAGCCTACCGCACTTGAGCCGCGAACCGCCGGCCACTTCAGCGGATCAATTGAACTTGCGGTAGCGGCTCGTCGCGGACGGAGCGGGCGAAGATGGTGCGGGTCCGCGCGTGGGCGGGGACGCGGCACGAGACGCAGGGCTGAGGGTCAGCGCGAGCCGCTGATCGACGTCGGGGGTGACCTTCTGCTCGAGGCGCTGGAACCCGTCGAGCGTGAGAACGACGGCGACCGGCTCCGTGCCGCGCGGCAGATCGATCTTCTTCGGGGTCGTGCCTCCGTCCATCTCCCCGACCGTGATGCGAGCTCCCGGCGGCGTCGTGACGATCTCGATCGAGACGGTGCTGGCGGCGGGCGCGATGCGCGGCTCCCCCTCGATGGACGAGCTGGTCGACGGTGCGATCGGGGTGGAGCTGTCGCCCTCGCTGTGGGCCGAGCTCGTCGCGGCCGGACCAGCGGACGAGCTTCGCTGCACGAACGCGATCGCCCCCGCCGCGCCGACGAGGGCGGGCAAGGCGACGAGCGCCGCCGATCGCCAGGGCCGCGAGCGGGCGCTCCCTCCCGATACGGACCCGCCGGCGGGGGTGACCAGGGCGGCCGCGACGACGGGGGCCTCCACGTCTTGATCGACCTCCGCGCGCGGCACCTCTCGAACGTCTCGCCCTTGGCTCAGGGCCCGGAGCATCTCGTCCTTGCGCGCGAGGCGGTCGGAGAAGAGCTCTCGCATGCGCGCGGCGAGGACGTCCTCGAACATCCCTACGTCCGGCGACGTCTTCAGATACGCCACGAGCTCGAGCCTCAGCGCCTCCGCGCTCTCGTATCGTCGACTCGGGTCGCGCTCGAGGGCTCGCATCACGATCCGCGCGAGCGCGGGCGGATAGCCCGGGACCTCCGACTCGGGAGGAGGGATCGGATCGTCGCAGACGGCCCTCAGGGACGCGACCTCGTTGCCGCGCCGGAAGAGGCGCTTCGTGACGGAGAGCTCGTAGAGGATCACCCCGAGGGCGAACACGTCGGAGCGCCGATCGAGCGGGGCAGCCCGACATTGCTCCGGCGACATGTACTCGACCTTGCCTTTCAGCTCCCCCGTCATGGTCTTCGTCGCGCGGCCCACCGCCTTCGCGATGCCGAAGTCGAGGACCTTGATCCGACCGGCGTAGCTGACCATCAGGTTTTGAGGCGACACGTCGCGATGAACGATCTCGAGATGCCGCCCGCTCGGATCGGTGAGGACATGGGCGGCGTGCAGGCCCGCCGCCGCCTGGGAGACGATGTACGCGGCGAGATCGATCCCGATCGTTCGGCGCGCCGCCCAGTGCCTTCGCATCAGGCTCCCGACGCTCTCTCCTTCGACGAGCTCCATCGCCAAGAACAATTCATCCCCGTCTCGGCCGAGCTCGATCACGTGGACCACGTTGGGGTGATCGATCTTCGCGACGATCCGCGCCTCGTCGAGGAACATGTCGACGAAGTCCGACTCGCGCGCGAGGTGAGGCAGGATGCGCTTGAGCACGACCACCCGCTCGAACCCGCTCGGACCCATGAGGCGCCCGAGGTGGACCTCCGCCATGCCGCCCGTCGCCAAGAGCCCGAGGACCTCGTAGCGCCCCAATCGGCGCGGCCCGCTCACCGGCTCGAACGACATCGACCGGGCGATCCTAACACGCCCCCCTCGCGCCAACGCCGGTCAGGGGCCGCTGCAGCAGCGAAATCCCCAGTCGTGGCTCGAGGCATTGCGATCGGGGGCGCGCGACGCGTTGAGGGTGCATTTGGCGAAATCGTGGTCGACCGTCGAATCATCCGCCCAGTACGCGCCGCCCCGAAGCGGACAATTGTCTCCCGCCGGATCGGCCGAGGGCGGGCACGCGTCCTCCCACTCTTCGGCGTTGCCGACCATATCGAAGACCCCGGGATAGCCACCCTCGCAATCGGCCGACCACCCGGCGCCGGTAACGTCGGCGCCGTGGCCGGAGCCGAGCGTGTTGCACGCGACGGTGTCGTAGGTGTCGCCATATGGATAGGTCTTGGTCCCGCCGGCGCTGCAGGCCGCGTACCACTCGCTCTCTTCCGGATCGTCCTCGGCTCCAGTGGGCACCGTCCCCCCGCCGATTCGTCCGCACAGGTGCTTCCCCGCCCATCGGCAGAACGCGGCCGCGTCGCACCAGTCGACGCACGTCATCGGAAAGCCCTCTTGGGATAGATCGTAGCCGGCGCAGTCGTCGACATCCGAGGGAGCGAAGTCGACGTTCCAATCGCACCAAGGGTCCTGCGTCGCCGGATCGACGGCGTCGGCCAAGAAGCGCGCGTAGTCGCCGCGCAGCGCCTCGAGCGCGTCGACGCCGAAGCCACCGGCGTCGATCACGGGGACCTGGGGGCACGCTCCGCAGCCCGGCGTCCCGCACACGCCTCCGCAAGGGCTCGCCGCTCCACCCGCGCCGCCGGTGCCGCCCTGATCCGTAGCGCCCGCCGCGCCTCCCGCGCCGTCGACGACCCCTCCCCCCACGTTCGCCGCCGCTCCCGCGCCGGCGACGCAGCGCTGGGTGGCGGCGTCGCAGCGGTAGTCGGCCGGGCAGGGGCACGGGTGCCCCGAGACGTCGACGTCGCCGACGACACACGCCCCCACGGCGGTCGTGACGAGCGCCGCGAGGGTGAGGAGAGCCCGAGCCTGCACCTCGCTACGATAGCAAAGATATCCGCGCCCCGGCTCAGGTCAGCCCGGGGAGCGGGCCCTGGTGTTTGGCGTGGTCGCTCCCGAAGTGGGTGTCCGCTTCACCGAACGCCTGGAGGAACGACGTGTAGAGGTTGTGGGTCGACTCGTTCGTGGCGTACTGGAGCGAGCTCGGGGTGCTCGCGAATTGATTGTAATCGATGTGGCGGCCCGTCTTGAAGTATCCCCCCGCGCTCCCCGCGAGCAACGTGAGCGCCCCCGCCGAGACGTGGCTCGCCGGGTCGCTGAACTCGCTCGTCCAATACATGATCGTATTGTCGAGCATCGTCCGAGGGCCTTCGTTGAACGTCGGATCGTCGAGCCCCTCTGCGAGGGCCTTGAAGAGGCTCATCCGCCACCTTCGATTCTCCAGCATCTCGAGGAGCCACGCGTCGGCGAGGTCCGGATAAGCCCCCGTCGGTCCGACGTCGCGAGCGTAGTGCCCGAGGGAATGACCGATGCCGAACGCGGAGTCGACCTGGAGCCCGCTCGGCGCCCACGGGGCGAGGATGTCGGCGATCTCCAGGTTGGCGACGTTGGTCAAACCGCAGCGGAGGGCGGCGAGGATCAGCTTCACGTGGAGGAGCCCCACCACGTCGCCAGTCGCGTTCGCGTCCGCGTCGATGTCCGTCGGAGGCTGACAGAGCACGGGCGCGGCCGAGAGCTCCTTCGAAAGGTCGCTCAGGTGATCGAGGTGGGCGTCGATCTTCTGGACGTCGTCGGCGCTCACCACGCCGCGGAAGCGCTTGAAGCTCTCCCCCACGCCGTCGACGATCATCCGGCGGCGGAGCTGTTGCCGCACGTAAGCGGGATCGGGCTGGTCGGGGGTGACCCCCTCGAAGATGGTGTTGAACGCGGCGATGGGGCTCTCCTCGCCATAGACGCGCTGGTTGGGCCCCGCGTAATACGGAGACCCGTATTGGTGACCGGCGATCATCAAGTGGATGCGCTTGAACTTCACCGGATACTTCGCGGCCAGGCGCTCCGCGATGACGTGATCGATCGAAGGCCCCAGGGAGTCGGAGGCGTTCTCGTCCGCGTCGAGCTGAGCGTCGGAGGCGGTCAGGGCGGTGACGTTGGAGATGCCGTGCCCGCCGCTGCCGTATTGGGCCTGACCGCTCGCCGCCATGTTGTCGATGCCGCGGAGCACGAGCAGCTTCTCCCGGACCGACTCGAGATCCTGCATGATCGGGCCGAGCACGAGGTCCTCCCCCGGATCGGCGGGCTTCCAATAGTCGTTCGCGACGTAGCCGTCGGTCCCGTCGTGGAAGTCGCTGTGCCCTTGGTTGATCATCGTGCCGCCGTGCTCGAACACGGTGACGAACCTTCGCGCCGTCGTCCCCGCCGACCAGGCCACGCCGTGGGTGTACTCGAGCAATGGCAGGCCGAGCAGCCCGCCCCCCACCTTTCGCAAGAACGAGCGCCGGCCCGAGTGCTTGAGGCTCTTGAGCTCATCGCGATTCATGGCTTCACCTCGATGTGACGAAACGCGTCGCTGGTCACGATGGCGCGGACGAGATCGTGCATGCTCGCCCCCTGGGAGACCTCGGCTTTGAGATCCGAAATGGCGCACGCGTCGGCGTCGTTCAGATCCTCGCCGACCGCCTGCTTGTACCAGCGCTCGACGAAGCAGCCCTCGACGGTCTCGCTGCTGCCGAGCGCGGCGGAGAGGGCGATGGCGTCGGCGGCGGGGCCGTCCACGTCGCTCCCCGCCCCGATCGCCCCGCTCGAGTCGATGGTCAGGCCGCTCGTCACCTCTTGGGTCTGAAATCGACCGATGGCGTCGTAGTGCTCGAACGTGAACCCGATCGGGTTGATGACCCCGTGGCAGCCGGCGCAGACCCCGTCCTTGGTTCGCAAGGTCACCTCGTCGCGAACGCTGAGGAGCTCGCCGTCCACGACCCCGCCGCTCACCGGGACGTTGTTCGCGTTCGGCGGCGGCGTGCCGAGCTCCGTGCAGAGCATCTGCTTGACCACCCACACCCCTCGCCGAATCGGCGCCGTCGCCGTCTTCGTGGACAGCACGGTCAGGAACGCGCTCCGGGTGAGGAGGCCCGCGCGCTGCTTCTTGTCGAGCTCGACCCATTGCCACGTGCTCGCGTCGGAGGGGCCGGCGACCCCATAGAGCTCGGCGAGAGGGCCGTTCACGTAGGCCTCTCGCGACTCGAGCAAATCGGCGAGCGTGCCGTCCTTCTCGAAGAAGACCCGGCGCACGAGGGCCTCCGTCTCCACCCGCATCGCGTCGACGAGCGCGTCGTCGAACTCCGGGTACAGCGTGGCGTCCTTCTCCGTCTCCTCCAACGGCTGGTGGAGGACACCCCCGTCGAGCTGGAGCCACGAAGAGACGAAGGACTGTACGGTGGCCTCCGCGCGCGGGTCGGCGAGGAGCCGGTCCGCCTGCTCGGCGAGGAGATCCGGATCGGCGAGATCACCGCGATCGGCCGCGGACGAGAGATCGTCGTCGGGGGTCGTGTTCCAGAGGAAGTAGCTCAGCCGCGCCGCGACCTCGTGATCGGAGAGCGTGCGTACGCTCCCCGTCTCGTCGGGAGAGCCAGCCTCGAACAAGTACAGGAACGCCGGCGACTGGAGCACCGCTTCGAGCGTCATCTCCATCGCCTCTCGGAACGTGAAGCCCTGATCGAGCGCGCCTTGATAGACCGCCGTCAGCTCGTCGATCTCCGTCGCGCTGAGCGGATGCCGGAAGGCCCGCCGCGCGAAGCCCTCGAAGAAGTCGGCGAGGCAGGCGTCGCTCGGCTCGCCGTCGACGTCGCAAGGAAACACCTCGCGCGTCCACGAGCCCTGGCTCGCCGCCGCGAGCTCGGCGTTGTCGCGGAGCTTGCGGACCTCGGCGTCGGTGATGATCTCGCCGCCCTCGCCGAGGTCGCCGATCGCGCCCGGGTCGCCGAACAGATCTCGCATCGTGTTCGAGTACTGGATGGGATCGAGCCGGCGCAGCGCCCGCTGCGGAGCGATCGGCCCGTCCGCCGTGCATTGGGGCCCGTTGCCGGGACCGCCGGCTCCGTCCTCGTCGTCTCCACCCCCGATGTCGCCGACGCAGCCTATCGAGAGGCCGAGGCCGAGGACGCCGGCCGCTTTCAGGAGCCCACGAATCACCATGCCGCTCCGTTAGCAGGGCGCGTGCCCAGCTCGTTTTCCGTCTTTCCCGCTGAAAATGTGCGGGCGCGGAGGTCGGGGTGATCAGGTTGATCCAAGCCGCGATCAGGCTGATCCCGACGCCGCCAAAAAGGTGTGCGATCCTGGCGGCAAAATCCATGAGACCGCTCCTTCCCACGTCCGCCCTCACCGCTCTTTTCGTCGTGGCTTGCTCTTCGGATCCGCCGCCCGCCAGCGTCGACGACGCGGCCGCGAGCAGCACCGCGGGCGCCGCCGCCACCGCGGAAGAGCCGCCCGCGACCACCGCTTCGGCCACGAGCGCGCCCAGCGCGACGCCCGCCCCGACCGCGACCGTGTCCGCGACCGCGTCGGCGAAGACGGCCCCGTTCGACGTGGCCCAAGAGGACATCGGCGGGCTGCGCCTCTCCGCGACGGAGGCCGACCTCGTCAAGAAGCTCGGCAAGCCCAAGAGCAAGACGAAGCCTCAGCTCGAGCAGGGCACGGGAGAGCACGCCTCGTCCTGGACGTGGGCCGATGGTTTCTCCGCGACCATGACGTCCGCCAAAGCGAAGGGGCCGTTCTCCCCTCGCCTGTTGATGATCGCCGCGCCGAGCAAGGCAAAGACTTCACGCGGGATCGGGATCGGGAGCACCCGGGCCGAGGTCGAGAAGGCCTACGCGGGCGTGATCGACCGAGAGATTTCGAACCCCACGATGATCGTCGTCGGTGAGGCGATCGGCGGGCTCAAGCTCCACTTCGACGACAAGGGCGCGGTGCGCTCCATCGCCCTCGGGAGCGACGCGGAGTAGCCCGCGACATCTCGTCGCAGCGAAAGCGCCCGCCGCGTACACAATCGGGGGCCCTCGGTCGTACCTTGCTCGAAGCGCGGCTGCGCGCGCTCGCGGTTTTTACCTTTCTCGAGCTCGAAGTCGCATGGCCACGCGGTCCCTCGTCGCCGGAGCGATCTCGCTCGGGGCGATCATCGTCACGACACAGGCGGAGGCCAAGCCCACCGGGCCGGCCCTGTTCTGCAGCAACTACCCGACGTCACCGGCCTGCAGCGTGGGGACGGTCGCGTGCGCCTACTGCCATATTCGAAGCGAGGAGCCCGCGACTTGGAACCCCTACGGAGCGTCCCTGAAGAGCGCGCTCGGGGACGGGGCCCTCTCGGACGAAGCGTTCGACGCCGCCCTCCCCGGCGCGCTCGAGGCGATCTCCAGCGAGGACGCGGACCTCGACGGGGTGTCCAACGAGGACGAGATCTTCGGCGGCACCCTCCCCGGTGACGGCGCGAGCTTCCCCGCGGAGCCGACGTGCCCCGACGATCCGAGCCAGTTCGATTATCAAGTCTGCCAGATCGACTATCGGTACCTCCTGCGGAAGGTGAGCATCGACTTCTGCGGATACTCGCCGACGATGGAGGAGCTCGACGAGATCGCGGCCGCCGAGAAGGAAGCGGCCGACGCCATCGTCGACGCCACCCTCGACGCGTGCATGCAGACGGAGCATTTCCGCGGGCCCGACGGGGTCGTGTGGAAGCTCGCGCACCGGAAGATCAAGCCCCTCTCGAGCATCAAGTCGGGAGATCATCCTGGGGTCATCCCGCTCGCCGACTACGACGACGACTACGCGCTGTTCGTCTACAGCCAGATCGACGGGCACGACGCCCGCGCCGTGCTGACGGCAGACTTCTTCGTCGTCCGGTCGCCGCCGGAGAAGGAGGGCGGGGTGTCCACCTACGAGGTCGTCGATTCGCTCCCGAGCCAAGACGTGAACGAAGCGCGGCGCGCGGGGATGGCCACCACCGCCTGGTTCCTCGTCACGAATGTCATGTTCACCGCGCTCCCGCGCACCGCCGCCGCCCAGCTCTACCGGGCCTATCTCGGGCACGACGTGGCGCGGCAGGAGGGTCTCTATCCCGTCGCGGGAGAGCCGAAAGACTACGACGACAAAGGCGTGGACGAGGAGAAGTGCGCCGCGTGTCACTCCACGCTGGACCCGATTTCCTACACCTATCGAAACTACAATGGTCTCGGCGACGGCGGCCGCGGCAAGTACATCCCCGGTCGCATCGAGCTGTTCTTCGCCGACGAAGCCCCCGACATCACCGACATCCCCGAGGCGGGGGCGCTCTTCGGAAAGCCCGAAGCGGATTTGGTGACGCTGGCCGCGGACGGGGCCAACTCGCGCGATTTCGCGGCCGCGACGGTGATGGACTATTGGATGCTGGCGTTCGGAGCGGCGCCGACGCCCGAGCAGACGGATGAGCTCGCGCAGCTCACGGATGGTTTGATGGCAAACGGCTACTCCGTCGCGGCCATGCTGCACGACCTCGTGCACACGGAGGCTTATGGAACGCCTTGAGAGCAGGATCGCCCGCCGCGCGCGCGGGGCGATGGCGGCGTGGATGGTCGTGGCGTCGCCCTTGGTCGGATGCGACGACGAGTCGACGAGCGAGGATCCCCCGCCCGCCGACACCATCGAGACGCAGCCCGCGTCCCCCAACCCCCATGTCCGCTTCAAGGGCAACGAGGTCATCGCGAACGACCTGTCTCGCGGGCTCGGGCTCGAGCACACCGCGATCTGCAACGAGCTCGGCGCCTACTCGTGCACGGACCTGGTGCACAAGGTCACGCTCGGCGGGGTCGACGCGTACGATCGCCAGATCTACGAGCCGAGCCGAGACACGACCGCGACCACCCCCCTCGCGGCGGAGCGGGTCGTCCTCTCGGCGTGCCTGGAGAGGGCGAAGCGCGATTTCGAGGGCCAAGGGGAGCCGGTCATCTTCACGGGTCTGGACGTCGCGTCGTCGAAGCTCGCCGACCCTCGGGCGGAGTCGGTCGCGGCCGCCGTCGACCGGCTCTATGTGAAGCTCCTCCAGCGCCACGCCTCTCCCGCGGAGGTCGCGGCGATCGAAGACCATTACGCGGCCGTCGAAGCGGGCGGCGACGCGACCCCCGCGAAGACATGGGCGGCCCTCTCCTGCTTCGCGGTGGGGACCTCCGCCGAGTTCCTCTTCTATTGAGACGGTGCCCATCATGAAGCGACCGAGACTTTCACGCAGGCATCTGCTTCAGGGTTTTTCGGGGCTGACGGCCGCGGCCGCGCTCTCGGGCACGGCGCGGAGCGGAGAGAAGCAGCCCGCCTTCATCGTCGTCCTGGGCGCCGCCGGGGGCGCCTCCATCATCGACTCGTTCCTCGCCATTCGTGAGTCGGAGAGCGCGAACGGTCAGACGATCAACGCCTTCCCCGACGAGAACGTCAAGACGATCGCCGGCTCGCCGTTCCGAGCCGTCGATATCTCCGGGGGCAACATCGGCCCCATCCCGTTCCCCTACGAGGCCAATCAATCGAGCTTCGTCCAGAAATACGCGGACGACATGCTGGTCGTCACGCTCACGGGGACCAGCGTCAATCACACCGTCGCCCAGGAGCGTGGACGCACGGGCAACAACGCATGGCAGGGACGCACCATCGAAGAGTGCGTGGCCAACGCGTACGGCGCGGCCGACTCGCTCGCGAACGTCAACATGGCGACCGGCGGATTCGCGACGCGCGGGCTCGACGCGACGCTCCCCTCTTGGGCCGCCGCCGCGCCCGTCGCCACCCCCGCCCTCTGGCCGTTCGGCATGGATGGATCCCGCGGGATCGCGGGCGCCCCCGACGCGGAGCTCATCCAAAGGACGCGCGACCTCCGCGACAAGACCTTGGAGCCGGGATCGTCATTCGATCACGCGTTCCGCGACGCGAGCGCGCTCTCGCTGTGGCGACAGCAGCGGCGGGACGCGGTAGAGCGGCTCGAAGGGGCCGATCTCATCGAGCGCCTCAACCTCTTCGGGGACACGCCTTTGACCCCGCTCTCCCAATACGGGCTCGCCTCGTCACCGGACGCGGCCCTTTTGGGATCCACGTTCACCAACCTCCTGACCGACGAGCTGGAGGCCCAGGCCGCGCTGGCGTTCCTCCTCCTGAAGAACCGCGTCTCGAGCGCGATCACGATCGCGCCGAGCTTCAGCGTGCTCCTCGGCGGCACCGGAATCATCAATCCGCCCCTCGCCTTCGATTTCTCCCACAGCTCGAACCGCGCCGCCCAAGCCGTCATGTGGAGCAGGATCCTCGGTGTCGCGGACAAGCTGATTGGCTTGCTTCGCGACGCGCCGCTTGATGAGGCGTCCGGCACCAGCATATGGGATCGCACCCTGCTCTACGTCGCGACCGACTTCGGCAGGAGCAAGATACGTCCGGCAGGCGCGAGCGAGTTCGGCAGCGGGCACGACCTCAACAATGGCGTGTTGCTCCTCTCGCCCATGCTGAAGGGCAATCGCGTCCTCGGCGGCGTCGACCCCGACACCGGCCTGACCTACGGCTTCGACCTTGCGACGGGGGCCCCCGACCCGGGCCGGACCACCTCCGAGGCCGAGCTCTTCAGCGGCATCCTGGATATCCTCGACGTCGACAAGTCGGGGTCCGGTCTGCCCTCCGTGACCGCCCTCCGCGGTTGATCCTCGGGCGTGCTCAGCGGACCTTGATGGGCGTGGCCCACACCACCCGATTGAGAGCACGCCCCGCTTCCGTCTTGCTCGAGCCGACCGGCACCTCGGCGCCGAGGCTCACGACCTGAATGCGAGCGGCGGCGATCCCGCGATCGACGAGGTACTTCTTCAGCGCATTGGCCCGCGCCAACGCCAGCTTGTCGGGCTCCTTCTCCCCGGCGTCCGCGGAGCCGCGCAGCTGGACGGTGCTCGCGGGCGCGCTCTTCATCATCTCGGCCAGCGCGAGGCCGTCATCCGGCTTCAGCGCCGCCTCGTTCTCCCGGAACGACGCGGCGGGGCCGCTCACGCGGACGCTCGCCGGCGCCACGCACGACAGACAGGGCATCGGGAGCTC
Organism: Polyangiaceae bacterium; assembly: GCA_044225865.1. GTDB lineage: Bacteria > Myxococcota_A > Polyangia > Polyangiales > Polyangiaceae > Xiheicaenibacterium. The sequence continues at coordinate 20,981 of JBGAID010000067.1, forward strand.
GCCCGGCTTCGGCCGGGTGACGAGCTTGAGCCAGACCTGCTCGGACATGATTCCGCTCGGCGCGACGCGCGCGTCGAGCTCCGCTCGGACCTTCGCCACGAGGGCGCGGAGGAAGGTCTCGTGCTCGCGGGTGAGGTACAGCGTCTCCTCCAGCACCGAGTCGGGGACGAACGCGCACGGGCCGCGGTTGAACGCGACCGGGATCGCATCCTCGGCCGCGTTGAGCTTCCGCGCGACCTCGGCCCACGTCTGTTTGCACGCCGACTGGGTGAGATCACAGGTCTCGGGGCCGCGCTCCCAGAGCGCTTGCAGCGCGTCGTACACTTTGAGGATCTTCTCGAGCGCGTCCCTCCGCTGGGCGGCGTCGTTGGCGGAGAGCTTCGACGAGACCTCGCGTGGCGGCGCCGTCTCGAGCAAGGCGGAGAAGGGCCCGGGAGGGGGCCGCGGCGAAACGGCGGTCGAGCTCGAGCCGGAGGGGACGGACGACGCTACCGCGGACGCGGTCGGCTCGATGTCGACGCGGTGGGGGGCATCCTCCGGCGCGGGCGCGGGCGAGCAGCTCATCGTCGCGAAGAGCGAGGAGACCAAGAGGGCGCGGCGGCGCAGAATCGCTTCTCGGTCTTCGTCTCCGTCTCGGGCGCTCACCGCCCCTTCGTAGCATGAACGGCCCGGCCGAGGCGGGGGCTCAGCCGCGGCGAGCGCCCTGAGTCTTGGCGGCCGCGAGCGCTCGCTCCCCTCGTACTTCGCGGAGATCGGCGTCGGACAGATCCGCGTCTCGCAGGCTCGTCTTCTCGAGGATCGCGCTGCGCAACGACGCCCCCCGCAAGCTCGCCCCGTCGAGCTGCGACAAGGAGAGGTCGACGGCGGTGAGATCGGCGCCGTCCGCCTTCATACCGGGAGCGAGCGAGCGGGTGATCCGCGCGCTCGTGAGCTTCGCCCGCGACCAATCCGAGGAGCGCAGGTTACAGCCGTCGAGGATCGCGTTCGAGGCGACGCAATGGGCGGCGCCGGCGAAGCGGAGCGATGCGTTCTTGACGCTGGCCCGCTCGAGCGTGGCATTGGCGAGGAGGACGCCGTCGAGCATCGCACCGTCCAGGACGGCCTCGTCCAAGCAAGCCCCGCGCAGGTCGGCGTTGGAGAGGTCGGCGCCATTCAATCGCGCCCGCGCGAGGTTGAGGCCGAGGAGCTTGGCAGAACGGAAGGAGAGCCCTTCCAAGTGGGCGCCACGGAGGTCGAGCCCGATGAGGGGTACGCCCGCCAACAACCTTCGGCGAACCTCTGCGCGCACATCGACCGGAGTCGGCTCGCTCTTCGTCGCGGCGACGAGGGGCGGCGGGGACGGCACCGATGGGGGCGGTGGCACCGATGGGGGCGGCGGCACCGGCGGCGGAAGCGGGACCGCCGCTTGGAGCGGCGGCGGCGCTGGCGGAGGCACCTCGGAGCGACCGGCGACGTCGCGTCCCGAGAACGGCGGCTTGGGGGTCGCGAGCTCTGCCGTCCCCGTCGATTGGCGCGGCTCGACCGCCACCGGGGCCAGCGAGGTCGGAGCCGCGACTACGCTTCGGAAAGGCATCGCCGGGCGGGCAAACGCCGCCACGTCGTGCAGATTGGCGGTCACGGACGGAGAGGCGCTCGGCCCCGAGGCGCCCGCCGGGGGGAGCGGCTCGATCTCGAGGCGGATCGACTCCGGCAGTGAGCGCGCGCCGATTGGACAGGAGCCGCGAAAGACCAACGATACAATCCAAGACTGTACGTCCACGAGGACGAGCTTGCGCGAGAGCATGAGCTGCTCGGGGCCGGCGCCATAGGTCGCTTTGATCCCCACCCGCGGGAGCATGCACCACCGACGCGATTGGGCATCGTCCCCGCCCTCGACGACGAGCCAATCGTCTCCTTCCGCGGGCCCGACGCTGGTCACGCTCGTCGCGACCATCGGAGTGGAGACCGGCTCCGCCCCCGCCGCGAAGGGGAGGTCCAGGAGCTCATGCTCTCCTCTTCGCATATGGAGGCGTCCGGCGAGAGGCCTCACCCCGCGTACGAGCACGCGGCGGCCGGCCTCCGGCGCGAGCTCCTCCGGCGCGGCGGCCCCGAGGTGACGCCCCGGCGGCTCTGCCTCCATGATGAGCGCCCGCCCCTTTGGATCGAGCCCGAGCGAGAGCTTCCCCACGATGTGGAGATCTCGAGACGGCTCCGCGCCCGCCGCCCAGGCGCCGCCGGCTACGAAGCCGAGGGCCCGAACAGGGATCGCTCCTATCGGCTCCATCGGCGTCATTCGTCGTCGGTGGCGGCGCGCGACCAATCGAAGGGCTGCGGCTCGCTCTTGTCGTTGAGGCCGATGTGCTCGCCATCGATGGAGACGCGACCCTCTGCGAGCAGCTCGACACGCCCCCGGGACGCCTGCACCTCGACGTTCGTTGCCTCGACCCGAGCGTCCCCCTCCGCGCTCACGTGGTGGTGCCCTTTCACGCGCTGCCGCAGGTCGCCGCCTGCCTCGAGCTCCATGTCCTGTCGGGCCTTCATGCGAATGGAGCTCGCGTCCAGGTCGATCGAGCGCGTCGCAGAGAGAGAGAGCGCCGCGCTCTCGAAGCTCAAGATCGGGCCCTCGTCGGTGATCCGGACCCGCAGGACGACCTCTCGATCGCGCCCTCGGACCACGAGGTGATCCTCCGACTCGCCGGCGGAGAGCTCGTAGGAGCGACCGGACGAGAGCAGCACCCGCGCATCGCTCTTCGGCGCATCGATCTCGTCGAGGGGGCTCGCGAGCTCGATCGAGAGCGGGAGCCGCTGCTGCGACGCGCTCACGGGCGGCCTCCTCGCCCGTGCATGGCGCGATGCTCCGCGGAGAGCTGCGGGTCGGCGGAGAGCCGGGTCGCCCAGAACGCCTGCAGCTCGGCGAACGTGCTCAGGCTGGGGATCCCGTGGGCGGCGAGGACCTCCATCAAGCTCGCGGGACGCGACGAGAGGTCCCTCTCGATCGCTACCCATTGCGCGAGGGTCAGGTCCGGAGAGACCGGCTTCGCGAATGGGAGGGACTGCTTGGGCAAGGGGGGCGTCCGGAGCTCGGCGGTGGTCGTCGGGGCAGGGGTCGCTTCGGCCGCCAGCGCCTCATCCACCGGCCTGGCCGCCCTCTTGCGGCGCTCGATCTCCGCCACGCACTTCGCGCCATAAGCCTGGGCCCGAACGAGATCTCCCGCCGTGATGTCCTCACCGATCGTCTTCCCCCAGTGCACCTCGGAGGCATCGAAGTCATGCGGATCGACCTCGGTCTCCTCGAGGATCTTCTCTCGCGCGAGGGGGTCGAGGGAGACCATCCGGGCGGAGAGATCGCTCCACGGCTCGAAGGGGAGGATCCTCGGGGCCGGCCCGTCCGCCGCTTCGAGCTCGGACACTTCGTCGTCGTCTTCCATGTTCGTCCCTGTCACCCGTTGAGCTTGATCGTCGAGCCCTTCACGTCCACGTCGCCGCCGGCGGAGATCGCGATCGGTCCTCCCGCGATATTCGCCATCGGCCCGCCGGCGACGGAGATGATGGGGGAGCCCGCGCTCGTGAGGATCATCCCTCCGACGAGGGCGATGCAAGCCCCTGCCCCGTTGCTGATGATGATGACCCCCGGAGACATGCTCAGGGTCGCACTCCCCGCTTTGGCGACGAAGGCCGCGGACTCCTCGAACACAGCGGCCGAGCCGTTGACCGTGAAAGAGGGAGAGACGAAGGCGTGCTCGGAGGGGGACACCGAGACGAAATGGGCGCTGTTTACGAAATGGGGCCCCCCCACCACCACCGTGCGCGGCCCTCCGACCGTGACCATGTCCGGCCCGGTGACGAAGCTCGCGTCGCACGCGTTCACGGTGGTGATTCGAATCGAGGTCGTGAGCTCGTCGGTGGCCGCCACCGTCGTGGTCCGGTTCGCCCCGATCGTCCTGCTCTCGTTCGCGGCGACCACGTGGGTCTCGTTGGCGTTGAAATGCGTCGTGCGATCGGCGTCGACCGTGACGTCCTCGGTGCCGTTCACGACGTGGGTTCGGTTGCCCTGGACGAGGCAGACCTCGTCGCCCTGCACCTTGTGGGTCCGATCGCCATAGACGGTGTTCGTCTGGTCGTGACCGACGGTGTTGGACTGGTCCCCCCCCACGCTGGTCGAATGATTGGCGAGGACCACCTCGTTGAGATCCTTTTGAGCGTGGAGGTAGATCTCCTCCGCCTTCGCTTTGTCCTCGAAGCGGATCTCGTTGAAGCCGGTGTCGTTCGGAGAGCTCCGGCTCTTCACCGTGCTCTTGGTCGGCTCTTTGGAAGGATCGTAGGGGGGCGGGTTCTGAGCGTTGTAGACGCGACCGACGACGATCGGGCGGTCGGGATCACCCTGGACATACGCGACGAGCACCTCGTGGCCGACGCGCGGGTTGTGGAGAGCGCCATAGGATATCCCTGCCCAATATTGAGAGACGCGGATCCAATTGGAGGTCGGCGTCCCGTCGTCCTGGTTCTTCCGCTGGTCCCACGGGAACCGCACCCGGACGTTGCCCATCTTGTCGCAATTGATCTCGGGGGCGGACCCGGAGGGGAGCTCCTCGGCGGTGACGATGGCCATCTGGACGCCGTGGATGCGCGGCTTCTTCGTGCGCTGCTCGGGGCGGAATGGCACGCTTGTGGGCAAGGCCTGAAAGCGCACCTCGTGATTGGGCTCGCTCCCACGTGGCCTGTCGATCATGGAGTCGAGCACCGTCCCTTGAGGGAACATCGCCGTCGCCGTCGTCTCGATCCGCACGATGAGGAGCTCGATGTCGTCCACCTGATGGTCGGCGTCCTCGATCGTGTAGCGGCGCCCCGCCTCCATCGTCCGCACCGTCGCGAGACCCTCGCGGAGCTCGCGCTCGGCGCGGAGGCGCTCCATTCGAACCTTCGCCGGCACCTTCCCCGGGTCCGCCCCGAGCTCCTCGTCCTCGCCCGTGAACTCGAACGCTCCGAGCGCGTCCGGCTCGTCGTCCGACGCGCTGTCTTGACCCTCGAGCACCGAGTGACTGCGCTTCCAGTCGAATTGGCGGACGACGACGTTGCTCGACCGGAGGCGCCGGGTGTCGCGGAGGCGCTTGACCACCTCCTCCTGCGCGTGAGCGTCCTCGAGGCCCATCATCGACCGCATCTCCAAGGTCGTCGGAGCAGAGAGGAGCGGAGATTGCCCCGGCAGATCACTCAGCACCATGATGACCCCGTCCTCGGCGTGCTCGAAGGTGTACGAGATCCCTTCTCGCTCGAGGAGGCGCGACAGAAAGTCGAAGTCGGACTCGTTGTATTGAACGATGTAAGGGCTGACCTTGGCGTCCTGGATGCGAGCGCGGTCGGAGAGGGCGAGCTTGTAGAAGCCCCTCGGCTCGGTGAACGAGCCGAAATCAGGCTCGCTCGAAAGCGGCACCGGGTCCGCCTCGAGCTTCGTCAACCCGCCATTCCCGTTGGGGTGGGCGGGGGACCGGTTCTCGAGGACAGCGGTGATGACATCCTCCAGCGTGCGGTCGACGAAGTTGCGACACCGCCGGCGATGGCGGGCCCGCACGATGGGAGGGGCGAGCACGAGGCGATAGATCGTCTGGGTCGGCGTCCGGTCGAGCTCCTCCGCCTCCGTGAGGATCCCGTGGACGACGCGCCACCGATCGCGCGAGGCGATACGCAAGGTCGCGGCGGCGTTGACCAGGGCGTCGAGATCCGCGGGACCTCGCTCCCGCGCGCGGAGCACGATGACCTCGATGTCGTAGGGCCGTGAGATCTCCTCCACTCCGTGGAAGCGCGCCACTTGGAACGCATCCCACCCCTCCAAGGTGCCCAGCTGGTACACACCATGTTTCTTGCTCATCCGCTTGCTCCAGATCGTCGCCACACCGCAACCGAGCGGATGGTGGCCGTAAGCTCATTTGGATAGATCGCCGCGACTTGCATGAAGCCGGACCAGAAGAGGGTGACCCGATCGGAGTCGGGCTCGATACGGATGGTCCCCAATCGGGCCTCCACCGCGCGCTCCCCCACCCCCGGCACGTCGATCAGGAGCCGGGGCTCGTCGTCAGGGAGGTCGAGCTCCAGCGCGGAGCGGCTGCGATGGAGGTTCCAGAGCTTCACCCGCTCGCCCCCTCCGAGCCGGCTCATGGACAAGCCAGAAGGCGCGCAATTGAAGACCCGCGGGTTGCGAGGCGCCTTCAGGTCGAGAGGCTTGTGGAGATCCTCACGGAGGACGGCCCCCGTCGAGAGCTCGTGGACCGTGCGCTTCGGCTCGTCGAACGCGGGCCGAATGAAATGGCAGCATCGGGGGAAAGTGACGATATCGATCGGCTCGTACGAGGCGGCCACCGGCCGGTCGATCCAATCGGTGGCGCTCTTGGAGAGGAGCCGGTCCGCGGTGATGGGATCGGTCGGGTCCTCGAGACAGGGAGCGGGCGCGCCGTGGATGCGGTCGCGGTCCATATCGATGAAATAGCCTCGTCCTGCGGCGTTCCGCGGATAGAGCAGCTGGAATGGCGGCGCGAGCTCCATCTCGCGCGGCTTCCGCGTGCCCGTCCGCGAGTAGAGGAGCTTCTCGGCGTAACGGTCGCGGCCGCCATAAGCGAGGTCGGCGGTGAGGGGGACCTTCTGGAACGGCTCCGGTTCCGTGAGCTTCAAGCCGGCCGCCGTCACCTCGATTCTACGGGGGCCGATCGCGCGGACCGACTTCCTCGCCGCCCCGACCTCGAGGCCCGTCTCCACGCTCGTCGCGTGACCCTGGCCGGGCACGTACGCGTGCCCGAAGAGGAGGACGTCGGTCAGGGGCTTGCCGAGCTCCATCTGCGCGGCATCGGCGAGGAAGCGAAAGCCCGCGCCTCGATTCGCCGACTCGGTGTAGAGGGGCTCGCGGGGGAGCTCGACCGGGTCGGGCAGGGGCGCGGCGCGCCCGCCGGGGACGATGCGATACGACCGCGCCGCGACGACCCCGAGGGCCGCGTCCATTCCCGGGACGGGACAAGACAAGACGAAGGTCGAGCTCATGTTCAGTCGACCGCCTCTTGAACGACGGTCTGGAGCTTGGAGATAAGCCACGCGATCGGATCGATGCCGAGCGCGTCTCCGACGTATTGGAAGACGGCGATCCCGACCCCGATCGGGTTCTGCTTGATGAAAGAGATGCCGGTGTTGAGCAGCCCGTTCAGGACGAAGCCCACCGCCGCTGCCGCATAGTCGCCGGGCGACGGGGTCGTCTTCACCGAGTTGAAGTTCAAGTCGATGTTCGTGGGTATCGGCAACAATCCGCAATCGCAGTTCGCCCCGATGGGACCGATGATCTCGACGAGGAGGGCGCTCCCCTTCGCCGTCACGCTGTGGGCGGAGAGCTGGGGGGCGCTGCTCGAGGTGATCCAGACGCAGGCCAGGTTCACCCCCTCCACCGCCGGGTAGGGCGGCAAAGGGATTGGGATGTGGGGGACGAGATGCATCGCCCAGCTGCTCTGGAGCACGGGGCAATGGCCGGTCGTGACGTTGGTGACGACGCGCCAGAAGCGATGCTGGATCCCCAAGTGAATCGCGAAGACGGCGTGGAGGTTGGGGACGGGCACCGGCGGCGCGGGGGGGCTGCCCGTGTAATACAAATGCAGGTCGACGCCGGCGAAGAGCCCGCTGACGTCGAGAAAGTTCGAGCTCATACCGTCTCCTCGCTGGCACGACGAACCCGCAACCGGCGCGGGGCGCGGTCGGGGTGATAGCGAAAGCTGAAGTCGAAGACGGCTCGGACGAGCCGCCGGTCTGCGTCGGCGTGGAGGGCGCGCAGGCGCGGCGAGAGCGCCTTTTCCCCGGTCGCCCCGCGGGCCGCGCCGGTGACGGGGGATGAGGGGACCGAGAAGCGCATCGTGCCCTTGCCGAGGCCGGAGAGCTCGACGTGCGTGCCGGAGGCGAGGTGGTCGAAGATCAGCCACGGCGGGGCATGGTGGAGGAGCCGGAACGAGGGCAGCTGTCCCGGCATCTCGACCGTCGACCCACCTCGGGCGAGGTGCTCTGTGAGCCGACCGTCGACGGTCTCTCGCATTCGGAGCGCGACGAGATCGCGACACGGGGTGAGCCCCGCCGGCTCGGGCGCGTCGTTCCAGCTCTTCATCAACTGGTCGGGACGCTCGATGTTCGGCAATGGCGCGGAGACGGCTTGGTCCGCGTCCCGATAGAAGCCCTTCCCGAGGGGGTTGAGCTGGTGCTCCACCCGTCCTCCCGGGTGAGGGAGATTGGTGGACGGTACGAGACCGGGAGGCAGCTCCCAGCCGCCGCCGAACGCGCGATCGAAGCCGAGCGCGATGGCATCGAAGGGCGCCGGCGCGGAAGGAGCGAGCCGCCCCCAAGATCGTTCCCAGACCCGATCTCCAAAGACGATCAGCCGCCGCGTCACGCTCCCCACTCGGAAGCTCACCGGCTGCACGTGAGGAGCGCGGGCCGGGCCGTGCGCGTGTCCCGCCGCCGTGACGGAGGTGCCCTCCCAAACGACGTGGATGCTCGTGTCGGGCGGGTCGGTGGGAGCGGTCGCTGGCTTCTCGTCGAGCCGAACGAGCCGCTCTCCATCGAGCCGATAGTCCACCGCGAGGACCAGCGCGGCGACGGCGCAGTCCTCGCGCACGTAGCCCTTCTTGAGGGCGACTTCGACAGGGGTCGAGTTGATGACGAACATGGTCGGATGAGCGCGCGTGCGTGCGCGAGCTGGGTCCATGCGCGCCATTGCACGCCCCGCGCCCCGCGTTCGTTACGCCCGAGGACGCATGCTATCCGACGTATTCGTTCGGCTCGACCCGTAACGTCGAAGGGCGACGTCGTAACGGCGGCGGCTCGTTACGGGGAAGCTCGAATCGATGTTTCGAGCTTCCGCTCCGGAACCCGAACCTTCCCGCGACGGAGCTCGAAGAGCGTGGTCGTTCGGGGGGCGGCGAGCGCGCCGCGCGCGGGGGGTGCAGATCAGGCCGCGAGCTGCTCGACCGCCGACCTCAGCGCCGAGACGGAAGGGCTCCGCAGATAGACCACCGGAGCGGCTTCGCTCGCGAGCTCGCGAGCTTGGTCGCGGAGGGCGTGAGAGACCATTCGGACCATGACCACGACGAGGGCGACGCGCCCCACGTCGCGGCGCAGCCCGGCCGGGACGCGTTGCTCGAAGTGGCGAAGCTCGCAGCCCGCGCCCTCCACGATCGCGCGGTAGTGCTCGGAGAGGCCGCCCGCCCCGCCGATGACGAGGATGATCTGCTTGCCGCGACCTTCTTCTCCATTCGTCTGCAAACGGGCTCGTTGACGCATGCTTCCCCCCAGAGCAACGACCGATCCAAGCTCATTTCCTCGAGCCGCCTCGCTCCACCCTCCTGAATCCGAGCCAAAAGAGGGGGGCGCGCGCTTATTCCAAAACAAATTGTCGGCCGGGCGAGACCGTTCGTGCCGACTTGGCAATCCGATCGATGGAGGCCGGGACCGAGTGGACGAATGGCTCCGCATCGACGACGAGAGCCTCGATGCGGAGGCCTTCGGACCACGAAAACCCAGCCGTCCCGTGCGCCGACGGGAAGCTCGCGTGCTCGTCAGCATGACAAGAGCAGGGAGGCTCGCTCGGGCGGCGATGACGCTTTGCCCTCTTGTCGGAGACGCATGAGGAAGTATCCGAGGGCGCCGCGCCCCTGAGGGAGACGTTGCGCATCGGGGCACCGCCCATTTTTGGGACATCCATCTACCCTCGTCATCGCGCGAGTGCGGGCGGAGCACCCCGCCCGCCGATCTCGTGGGACGCCGTCACGAGCGCTGACGAGCCGCTGACACTTCCCGACAATCAGGGGCGTCGGCCCCCCCACCCGCACCTCGTCACAAGCAACAGAAGGAGCTCGGACATGACGAAGAAGCGGATGGGTCTCTCGGTGATTGCGGCGCTCGGACTCTCTCTGACAGTAGCCTCGACGGCGCTCGCGAAGGGCAGCGACGGCCCGGGAAAGCACGAGCACGGTCAGCGCGACGACCACGACGGCGACCGTGACCGCAACCGCGACCGCGACCGCGACCGCGGCGAAAAGCCCCGCGGCGACTGGGACGGCAAGGACCACAAGAAGGGCCCCGGAGACTTCAAGGATCACGGGGACGATCGGATGGCGGAGAAGGCCGAGCGCATGCGGCGTTACGAGCAGCGGGCTCGCGAGCAGCGGGAGCACGAGCGGCGGGACGCGGAGGCGTGGCGCAAGAGCCGGGAGGAACGCGCCCGCAACCATCGCAGGGAGATCCAGGAGACCTGGGGCAATGCTTGGCGCACGGATCGAGGACGCGAAGAGCTGGCGAAGCACGCCGACCGAATGGCGCGCCTCCACCGGGCTCAGGACGTCGCGAAGGACATGAACGACGCGGCGCTGATCTCGAGGATCGTCAAGCTGATAGAGATCGAGGTCACCCGCAACATCGTGACCCTCACCCAGATCGCGATGACCGGACAATGAGCGGAGCGATGGGTCCCAGATGGGCGCCGCTCGTCATCGCCCTCGGCCTGGGAGGGTGCTCGAGCCATGACGACGTAAGGAGCGCCGGGAAGAGCGCGTCCGCACCTCGCGCGACGACGGAGGTGACCGAGAGCACGAAGACCGAATCGATACCGGTGGAGGAGGACCGCGAAGCGTCGGCCGCGAAGACCATCGACGCGACCAACGTGAAGGACGAGGTTTCGAAGCTGGAGCAAGAGATCAATCGATGACGGCCCGCGCCGCCGCGCCCTTCGGCCCGCCGCTTCAGCCCGCGGGGGGCCGCTTGAGGAGATCACGAATCTCCTTCAGAACCACGAGCTCCGGGGCCGGCGGCGCGGGGGCGGCCGCCTCCGCCTTCAGCACGCGCTCGCGCATTCTGGTGATCGCGCGCACCAGGATGAACACGACAAAAGCAAGAACGAGCGTATTGATGAAGACGGTGGCGAAGGCGCCATAGCCGAGCACCACCGCGCCGGGGACCTTCCGGGCCTCGGCGATGGGCAGCCCCTCCGGGATGCTCCCCTTGAGGACGAGGTAGCTGTTCGAGAAGTCCACCTTGCCGATGAGCCCAGTGAGAGGCATCGCGAGCTCGTCCACGAACGCCTTGAGGATCGTGGTGATCGCGCTCCCGAGGATGAGGCCGACGGCGAGATCGATGGCGCTGCCTTTGCCGAGGAAGTCTCTGAAGTCCTTGAGGATCGACATCGTGATTCTCTCGTTTGCCACATCGGTCACGAAAAGGGGCTTCGAACGATGTACCGGCGTGAAGACCTCGACCGTGGCTGCCATTGCGCTCCTCGCCGAGCTCCTTTCCCCGTGGGCTCCGCGCGTCGCGGCCGCGCCCGCGAGCCCCGCCCCGTGGGCGAAGGAGGAGGTCCAAAAGAGCGTGCAGTCGCGGCGCCGGTTGGTGGTCCGGGTCTACGTTCCCCTCTGCGACAATGACCAGATCGACTGTGGAGGGGTGAAGGCGGGCGACCCATCCGATCTCGAGCACAACCTCTATTGGGGTGCCATCTTCGGGCAGCGGAGGTTCTTCTCGCGCAAATCGGGCCGGTTCGAGCGGGTGCCCCAGCCGGGCTGGAGCGCGGAAGGTCCCCACCTCGAACGGGCCGTGTTCAAGAAGCGCTTCGCGGGAGGCCCGTGGGGCGCGGAGGAGGACGTCATGCTCTACGTGGTCCTCGACGCCTTTCGAGGGGGCGCCATCGACGACGTCGTCGACCGCTTCTATCGCGAGGCGGAGGCAGGAGGCGCCATCCTCATCGAGGACGGCGAGGAGACGCGGACCGAGCGGGTCGACGTCGTCGGGTACGCCGGCCACAACCGCATGATGGATGGCAAGGCGCCCCCACCCCGCCTCCCGGACGGTGACGCGAGGGGGGCGGACCGCGCCCCCATCCCCAGCTTCGTCATGGCGTGCCGGTCCGCCGCCTACTTCGCCACCCCATTGAAGGAGCGCGGCTCCGAGCCGATCCTCATGACTCGAGACTTGATGGCCCCGGAGGGCTACGTGGTGGACGCGATCGTGAATGGATTGGCGGCCAACGAGAGCAAAGCGAGGATCCGCGCGCGCGTCGTGAAGGCGTACGCGGATGCTCACCAAATCGAAGAGCGAGTCGCGAGCTCGATCTTCGCGCGCGACTGATCGGCTCAGCCCTTCGCGGCCGAGCGGAAGCGCGCGGCGAGGCTCTCCGCGTCGAGGCCGTGGTGGCCGAGCACCTCCGCGTTCGTCCCGCACGCCGGCACCTCGTCGAGCGCGACTTTGTGGACGCGGGCGCGGGAGCCGGCGACGGCGAGGGCCGACGCCACCAGATCGCCCTGGCCGCCGATGCGATAGTGATTGTCGAGGGTGACCACGTGACGAGCGCCGCCGACCGTCGCCATGAGCCAGGCCTGGTCGACTCGGTTGAGCCACGGCAGATTGACGACCTTCACCCCGACCTCACCCCGCAGCGCCTCCGCGGCGCGGTACGCCTCGGAGAGGAGGACGGGGCCGTAGCCAAAGACGACGACGTCGTCCCCTTCCGTCAGGGCGACGCCCTTGCCTTCCTCGAGCGAGTAGCCCTCGGGCAGGGTGAACGGGACGTCCCACGGGACGGACACGAGCCGCAGGTATCCGCTGCCCTTCGTCCCGCTGACGCAATGGGCGAGGGCGAGGGGGACCTCCGCCTCGCAGCTCGGCTCGATCATGACGAGGCCGGGCACGGCCGCGACCGACGAGATGTCGCGCACCGACTGGTGCGAATGTCCGGGGCCGCCCGGCACGCAACCCGCCAGAGAGGCGACATAGACGACCTTCGTGTGCTCGGTCGCGTTGTTGTAGATGTGCTCGTTCGCGCGCGTGGGCATGAAGCAGGCAAACGAGTGGCAAATCGGGATGAGCCCTCGGAGCGCCATTCCCCCCGCCTGACTGACCATATCCATCTCGGCGATGCCGCACTCCAGGAACTGATCGGGGCAGGCGTCGCGGGAGGGTTTTTGGCCGGTGTCGACCATCAGGTCGGCGTCGAGGACCATCACTTTGGGGTTCGACTTCACGGTGGCGAGGAGCGCGTCGGCGTAGGCGCCGATCAGGCGCTGGGGCGGCTTCGCAGGAGGCTTGATCGCAGGGCGCTCCGTCGTCTCGAGCCACAGGTTCGGCAGGCCGTGGGCCTCCCACCGCTTGCGGATGGAATCGACGAGCTCGTTGACGGCGCGCGAGTAGGAGCCGGCGTCGGGGGCGCCGGAGTGGAATCGATACAGGGCGACGTCGGACTCCATGGCGGTGTGCTCCATGAAGGACACGCCCTTGCCCTTCACCGTGTCGGCGATGACGATCTTCGGGCGCATCACCCCCCGCAGCTCCGTGAGGAGGGCCCCCAGGCGGGGCACGTCGTGACCGTCGACTCGGGAGACGTGCCACCCGAACGCTGCAAACTTCGCCTCCAGATCGCCGAGCGAGCTCGTCGCGTCGACGCGGGCGTCCGACTGCACCTTGTTGTGATCCACGATCACCGTGATCTCGTGCAGATTCTTGTTCGCGCCGGAGATCAACGACTCCCAGATCTGGCCCTCTTGGAGCTCGCCGTCGCCGGTGAGGACGAAGACGCGGCCCTCGTTCCCGAGGCGACGATTCGCGAGGACCATCCCTTTGGCTTTGGAGATCCCCATCCCGAGCGAGCCGGTGTTCGTGACGATGTGGGGGGTGCCCACGTCGGGGTGACCGGGGAGGCCACCGAGCTGACGCAGCTTGTGAATGCTCTCGAAGGGCAGCTTCCCGAGGGCGGTGAGCACGGCGTAGAGGCCGGGCGCGTCGTGCCCCTTCGATGAGAAGTAAAGATCCTGGAGCTTCGCCTCGGGATCCTCGCGCAGCTCCTCGAGGTGGAGCCAAGTCACGATGTCGAGGCTGGAGAAGCTGGAGCCCACGTGGCCGGATCCCGCCCGCGCGATCATGTAGAGCGCGTTGAGACGTGCGAGATCTCCGAACAGCGCGACGCGCTCCGGAGCGGGAATGGATGCGGACCGCGCCACCTCGAACGCCCGCTGGGGCGCAAAGGTGAGCGTTCCTTCGACGGCGTTTCCGATGAGGTCTCCCATGACCGCGCACTCAAACCACGCAGGAGCCCCGGGAGCAACTGGTCTGGCTCGTTTTCCACGGTCGGGACGGGGCGCATCGCGTTCGTTCACCGAAAACCGAACGCAGCGATGGAGGAGGGCTTCTCGAGGGGGCCCGGGCGACCGTGTATCCTGGCTCGATGCGGACCACGTCTTCGCTCCTCGTCTTGTCCCTCGCCGCGACGCTCTCCTGCGCGGTCGCGGGGTGCTCCGACGACACCAACGCGAGCGGGGGCGCGGGCGCGTCCGGCGGATCGGGGCACGGCGGCGCGGGCGCGGGCGCGACGGGGGGTACGGGGGGCGAGGGGTTCGTCGATCACGGCGAGGTGGTGTCGATCCACATCGATCCTCCGAGCGCCACCATCGACGTTCAGAACGGCGCCGCGACCGAGGCGAGCTTCACCGCCATCGCGACTTACGCCGACCAGTTCGAGGCCCCGGTGCAGCCGGCGTGGACCTTCGACAAGCCGCAGATCGCCCTCGTGAACGGGGGCGGGACGGTCACCGCGAGCGGCGCGCGCGGTGGCACCGGCGTCCTGACCGCGACGTACCAAGGGCTCACCGCCGACGCCGACGTCACGGTCAAGCTCCACTTCACCGACAACCCGGCTGGGCTCACCGACAGCGAGATCGATCTCTTCGACGCGCCCGACGCCGATCCCTCGGGGACCCTGCTCTACCCATATGACAAGACCGTGTTCGCGCGGGGCATCCTCGCCCCCGAGCTGATGTGGGGAGGGGGGACGGCGGGAGACTTCTATCGGGTTCGAATCGTCGACACCGACGTCGACGCCAATTTCTTCGTCACGGCAGACCCGCCCAGCGATTTCTCGATGTCCCAGACGTTCTGGCAGGCCCTCACGGAGAGCAACTCGGGGGGCTCGGTGTCGGTCGAGATCACCCGGCTCTCGGGGGGACAAGCCCACGCCCCGATGACGGAGTCGTGGCAAATCGCGCAGGGGAGCCTCCGCGGCACCATCCACTATTGGGCCGTCAACACCGGCCAATTGATGCGCATCTCTCCCGGCGCGGCGAGCCCCACCGTCGTTTTCGACTCCGGCCCTTATGACCAGTTGGGCTCCCCTGCCCCCTCCAACTACAACAACACGGTCCCCCCCTGGGAGTCCGGCGGCAACGGCAAGCGCTGCGTGGCCTGCCACACCGTCAGCAAAGACGGCTCGACGATCGCGGCCGTCTTCGAGAGGAAGGGCTCCACTGCGAGCCCGTGGGGGACCATCGATCTCACCGCCCAGCCTCCGAGCGTGCAGCAGATCACCCCTTATGACTCGACGGCCATCTACCTGGGGATATCGCCGGACGGCCAATACGTCATTCAGAACGACGTCGCGATGAGGCTCCGCCTGTTCGCGGGCCCGACGGGGACGCCGATCGCGAGCGCCCTCGACGGCTACCCCGACAACGTCTGTGACCCTGCGTTCTCGCCCGACGGGACCAAGGTCGCCTTCTCGAGCAACGTGCAGGGCTACTATCCGGTCGAGTTCTTCGGCGCCAACCTGGACGTCACCGATTTCGATCCTCTGACCGCGACGTTCTCCAATCGGCGGCTCATCGCCCCCGGGGGTGGCGCCGCCATCGCGTTCCCCAGCTTCTCGCCCGACTCGGCGTGGGTGTTCTTCCAAATGGGTGACTACTCGCGCGCCCGCTACGGGGCCGCCGGTGATCAGACCGGACACGACTCGCTCTACATGGTCGACGTGGGCGGCTCTCAACAGCTCATTTCCTTGGACGACGCCAGCGGAGCGACGCTCGAGCCGCGCAATCGTCAGAGGAGCTATCAGCCGACGGTCAATCCGATCTCCGTCGGAGGCTACACCTGGGTCGTGTTCGTGAGCCCGCGCGACTACGGCAACAAGATGCAGTCCACGACGGACCCGACCGTCGAGAACCGCAAGCAGCTCTGGGTGGCCGCGATCGACAATAACCCTCAGCCCGGCGCGGACCCGAGCCACCCGGCATTCTGGCTCCCCGGGCAAGACCTCACCACCATCAACATGAGCGGGTATTGGGCGCTCGAGGCCTGCCACGACGACGGGGCGACCTGCGAGCAGGGGTTCGAGTGCTGCTCCGGCTTCTGCCAACCCGACGGGATGGGCGGCTTCGCCTGCTCGCCTCCCCCGGGGGGCTGCTCGGGGACGGGCGAGGCCTGCTCCCAGGCCGCCGACTGCTGTGACCCGGCCGACGCCTGCATCGGCGGGTTCTGCGCCCTCTCCAGCCCGAAGTAGCGCCCGCGGACCTCAAAGGACGCTCGGGGATCGGCGTAAAGAGCGCCGAGGTGAACCATGGCTGCGTCTTTTGTTCGGCGTTCAGGGTGGCTCGTGGCCGCCCTGTCGATGCTCGCGCCCGCCTGTGTGGGCGCATCGGGAGAGCCGTCGGAGGAATCCGCGGATGACGAGAGCGCGATCGGGGTCTGCAAAGAGCTGGAGGGCAAACCGGGAGATCAAGACCGCGTGTCCCTCGACGAAGAGGAGGCGGCGTTCCTGGAGCGCATCAATCGATATCGGCGCGACAATCAGCTCCCCGAGCTCGCCGCGTGCCGCTCGCTCCACCGCGCCGCCCAAGCGCACAGCGAGCAGATGAGGGACGGGGGCTATTTCTCCCATACCGATCCGGGGGGAGCCACGCCCCCCGACCGGGCGTGCGACGCCTGCTACAACGGCGGCTGCTTCGAGAACGGGGCGATCGGGGAGAACATCGCGGCCGGATACACGGGCGGCCTCGACACCTTCGAGCAGTGGCGGGCATCTCCGGGGCACAACGCGAACATGCTCGGGACGGCGTATCGGGTGATCGGGATCGGACGGGCGCTCGGCGGCGAGTACGGGGCCCATTGGACGACCGTGTTCGGCTCCGAGGTGGAGCGGAGCTGCGACGATCCCTGATCGTCAGCGGCGCGGGTCGACGAGCGCGTCGAAGACGGCGCGCCCGTCGTCGAAATGGCAGAGCGCGACGGCGCGGTCGGGGCTTCCTCGATTGTCGAAGATCGCGTCGCCAGTGAGCAAGCTCATGGTCCCGCCGCTGGCGAGGGCATCGCGCGCCGCCTCGCGCGACTCGTCTTTGGCGCGACCGATCGCGGACCGCGCGATCGTCGCCGCGTCATACCCGATCGCGTCGAGCACCGTCGGGTCGGCGTGGTGTCGCGCTTGGAACGCGCGCACGAATGTCGTGTTCGCGGGGACGTCGGCGTCGACGTGGTGATGGGAGACGAACGAGACACCTCCCATCGACGAGGGAGCGGCGAGGGCGGCGCCATCCAGGGAGACGATGGGCGTGTCCGACATTCCGATGCGCCTCGCCTCCGCGACGAGCACCTCCAGCATCCCGCGGTCGACAGGAGCGAAGACGAGATCGGCGTGGAGGGCCATCGCGCTCTTCAGCTCTCGGACGAACGGGGCCTCGTCCGCTCCGACCCGCGCCTCGTGGAGCGGCGGCGAGAGGCCCGACGCGATCAAGCCGGCGCGAAATCCCGCCGCGGCCGAGCGCCCGGAGGTCGTGTCGGCGGCGATCACGGTGATCCGCTCGGCGCGCTTCTTCATCACGATATCGACGGCGGCCCGCCCCAGCTTTTCGTCGGACGCGCACGTGAAGAAGGTCCACTCCCCCGCCCCCCGCACCGTCGCGTCGGTGGCCTCGAGGAAGAGCACCGCGACCCGGAGCTCCGCTGCGACTCGCGCCGCCGTCGGAGCGTCTCCCGAAATGGCGAGGAGCCGCGCCCCGCTCTTCACCGCGGCTCGCATCGAGGCCTCGAGCATCTGCGGGGTGGCCCTCGCGAGGTCGGACGCGAACGCCGGCTCCGCGAGCGCAAAACCGCGCATCAGCGCGGCCGCGTCGCCCGTCGAGATCAACCGAATGGGCCGGGGCGCGTCTGGGTCCACGCTCGGCGGGGCGAGGCTCGCGGGAGACCACGGGGCCCGGCCGCTCGCAGGAGCCCGGCGCGGGCTCCGGTCCGAGCACGCGCTCAACGCGAGCACGGCGGAGGCGGAGAGCAAGTCTCTCCTCTTCATCCGTCCTCGTCCGTCGCGGCTCGGGTCATCCCTTCCTTTCGATCGCACGAAACGGCTTGGCGATGAAGAACCATCGACCGCCCGACCACATGGCTCGGTTGCTCATCGGGAGGGTGTCCCACGTGCGCGGCGACCATCAAGGGTCGGACGCGGCGCGGGGGACGATGCGCTCGCCGACCCCCAATCGCGCGAGGTGACGTCGGAGGTCCGCCCATCGCTCGCAGTCCGGCTCGACGATTGAATAGGCCCTCAGGGTGGACCACGCGGGGTGCTCTACGATCCGCGCCGCCGCCTCCGTGCGCTTCGAAGCGATCCGACAGTCCGAGACGAAGCCGCGCTCGAAGACGGCGCTGGTCGGGACGACGGCGGGGGCGAGGGGACCGAGGAGCGTGTGGCCGAAGGTGGCGACTATCTCTCTCGACCGCGCCGCCGCCGGGCCCTGCGCTGGGGCGTGAGGGCACGTGAGGGCGATGAGCTCGCCGCGTGGATCCCCGCGCTGGCTCAGCCAATCGGCGTATACCAGCCTCGCGTCGTCGTCGTCCGGTCGCGCGTAGATCTCGGCGAGCAGGGAGGCTTCGCGCTCCTCAACCTCGTCCGCGGAGCCGACGCGCCGACCGAGGGCGCGGTCGATGCGCTCGAGAGAGGCCGCCTCCTCCGGTCGCGGGGAGAGCGGGGGCTCCTTTCCGAGCGCGGCGATGAGCCGCTCCGCGTCGCGAGAGAACCGCCCCAGGAACGACCCCCCCACGACCGATTCGAGGCCGGCGAGGCTCGCGCGAATTGCGAGGAGCCGCGGGAGAGCCCGGGCGTCGCCGAGCTTCGCCAGGGCCTTGAACGCCGCGGCGTAGGCGCCATACGCGCTCGTCGCGCTGAATGGCATCATCGACAAGAGCTGCAGGAGGCCGCCCACGATCCGCGGATCGGCCCGATACGTGGTGAGGTGCTCGATCCGCGCCGTGACCTCCTTCGAGGTCCCGATATGGAGAATGGCGACGAGGCGGGGCGTGTCTCCGACATCGCCGCGCTGCTCGAGGTCGAAGAAGATTCGGAGCGCCTCCTCTCGAGGCAATCGCGGGAGGGGCGGACGCGGAGGGGCGAGGCGCGTCGCCGCCTCGATTCGCTCCGCGATGGAGGCGAGCGGGCGCGCCTGCCAGGCCTCGACGAGCGCGGCGATGGCGAGCGCGACGTCGCCGCCATCCTCCAAGATCCGGGTCGCCCGCGCGAGCGGCTCCGCGTCCGAAGCGGGCGCGGGGGCGCTCACGCCCGATGAAATCTCCACCTCGTCGATGCGCCCCACGATCCGGGCGAGCTGCGCCTGCTCCGTCTCGGTGAGCGCGCCCTCGGGACCCCAGAGCCGCGTCGCCTTGAGCGCTCGCTCGACGAAAGGCTCGGTGAGGGCCACGCGGGCGGGTCCGTCCTCGAGCGCGGCGCGGAGCGCGGGGGCGATCGTCGGATCGCCCATGCCATAGAGCACGACCATCGCCGCTTGGCGGGCGTCGTCGTGCGTGAACGCGCCGCGGGCAATGGCCGCGACGATCCAGCGCGATATTCGCGGGTCCGTCCGCCGCCGTCCGAGCGCTCCGACCCGCTTCGGGACCTCGCCCGGCGATCCGTCCAATGCGAGGTGGAGGAGCGGCTCGACGTCGAGCGGATCGTCCGACTTCGCCAGGCGGGCCCAGGTGCGGGCGAGCTCCTTTTCGCCGGTCACGCCGCGCAGGGCGGAAGGGCGCGTCGAGAGCTTCGCGGAGAGGCCGACGACGGCATCACCGAGCGACGTGTTGCGAGCGAGCGCGTACCCTTCGACGAGCGCCCGGAGCGCGGGCTCCGGGCGACTCGGCAGGTGCCGCTCTGCAACGTCCAGGTGGGCGCGGACCGACTGGGCCTTCACCCTCGCAACGATACGCCACCCGGCGTGGCGTCTCCTTCGAGACTATTCGCAGGTGAGATCCACGGACCAGACGGAAGCGTCCAGCGTACCGGCGAAGAGCTTGTTCCCCTGCGCTACCACCCCCGCGACGCGCGCGTCGAACCCAGCGTCGACCAAGGTGAAGCGGGCCCCGTCGCGGGACGCGAAGACCCCCGCGTGCTCGGGATCCGCGGAGGCGACGCTCGCGAACAGGGTGTCACCGACTCGGGTGAGGCCGGAGACGACGATCCCCTCCAGCGCGACCGCCTTCCAGGTCACGCCGGCGTCGGTGGACCGGACAATCCCGCCCTTCTCGGCGGTCGCGAAGAGGGCCCCTTCGAGGTCCACGACCGACCCAATGGCGCCCGTCGTATCGAAGGACGCTATCGGCTGCCATGACTGGCCGTCGTCGGCGGAGCGATACGTGCCCTTCCACCACGTCGTCGCGAACAACGTCCCCTCGACCTCCGAGATGCCGGTGATCATGGGCGTGTAGCTTTCGTCGTAGCAATCCACGAACGTGATTGGGAACGTGTTCATCTCCGAGGTCCACGTCGCGCCTCCATTGCGAGAGACGAACAGGGAAGTGGTGATGTCCTGGACGTCGCTGCAGCCGGCGCCCGCGCCCTCGTTCGCGCCCACCACCAGCGCGTCGTCGGTCGTCGCGAGGAAGCCCATATAGCTGTTCGTGGGGACGTCACCCGCGTGCTGGAACGTCTCGCCATCGTCGCGAGAGGCGAGGATCTCAAAGCCGCCGCCCTCCTTGACCCGGAGGGCGTACACCGTGTCCCCGCCCGTCTCGTGGCGGACGATCAGGCTCTGGAAGTACGGCGGCTGGCCGTCGAGGGTGATCTCGGTCCAGGTCGTCCCGCCGTCGACGGTGCGGACCAGATGTCCGCTCGTCGAGGCGATGACGGCTCGCTCGGTGGCCACCACCCGATCGATGGAATCGCCTACGGGCTCGAGGGCCGACCATTGCGCGCCCGAGCCGCCCCGGAGGAGGCGCTGACCGGCTACGAAGACGTGGGCTCCGCTCGACGCGAGGGCGAACGGGGAGGTGCCCTGCGCGTCTTCGACCGGGGTCCACGTGGCGCCGCCGTCCGCGCTCGCCTGGATCCCTTGCTGAGTCGCCATATAGAGCGAGCCATCCGCGAAGAGCAGGTCCTGGACGGACAGGACAGAGGTCGTCAGCGGGTGCCAGCTCGCGCCGTGGTCCACCGTCTCGAAGACGTGCTCGTCATTGGCGGCGAACCCGCGCGCGCCATTGAACGCGAACGCCTTGTATCCCCACTCCGGGAGATCGACGACGCGCGTCCACACCGCGTCGGCCGCGCCGGTGGGCTCGATCGCGATGCGATAGACCCCGGGCACGTAGAGCGAGTTGGCGTACAGGTATTTCCCATCCGACTCGATGACGTCGAAGGCGAGGTCGGCTTGCGGCAGGGCGTCCCACGCGCCCGCCGCCGCGTTCCATTGGAAGGCTTGGCCGCGATCTTCCGCGAAGAGCCTCGTCCCGTCGGAGGTCAGGAAGTACGGCGCGATCACGAGATCGGTCGCGACGGAGGTCCACGAGTCCCCCCCGTCGGCGGAGCGATAGACCCCGCCGCCTTCCGGGCTCTGCACCGAGACGAACACGTCGAGGCCGTGCGCGGCCATGGCCTGGATCGTCGCCCCTCGCAGCGGGGCCGCGTCCACGACCGACCACGTGCTCCCTTCGTCGAGGGAGCGGTGGAGGCTGGTCCCGGTGCTCGCGAGCACGACCTTCGGCGTCGCGGCGATGAGCCGGAAGCTCGAGAGCGAGGGGCCCGCGGTGCGCTCGAACCGAGCGTCCGATCCGACGACGTCGGACTGACACGCGGGGGTCTTCTCCGGATCGGGCGCGACGGTCCCGTCCTCGTCGTCGCTGCCCGGAACGTCGCTCGGATTGCATGCGGCGAGGCCGAGGAAGAAGAGACCGAGGGCGGTGAGGGGAAGCCGGGCGCGGGACGGGGAAGGGTCGAAGGGGCAAGCTCTCATGATGTCCTCCGTGGGATGAGGAGGTTCTAAGCCGCAGAAAGCCGATAGCGACCGAAACTTCCCTGAAAGAATCCTGGAGGGCCGGGCGCGTTTCCAGGCTCGATTTTACGTGCTCGACGGCGATCGCAGAAGCGGCACGGACGCGTCGAGGAGATAGCCGTCGTCCCGCTGCAGGAGCACCCCCTTCAGCCCGAGCCTTCGGAGCGTCGCGACGGCGGTGTACACCCGCTCCGTCCCCGCCTCGGCGAGCACGCGCTCACCCGGCCACCCGGCCGCGACGAGCCGGGGGATCGCGAGGGCCTCCCCGGGCGCCTGCTCGCGATGGAGGGCGAGGTCGTGGAGGATGTGCTGGAGGGCGCGGCGCCGGTGGAGGTGCACGCTCTCTTTGGTCCGGGGAGGTCGGAACCAGAGCCCCCGCGGGCCCACCACGAGGGCGCGCTTCGGGTCCGAGGAGCTCGCGTCTCGTCGCGCCGTCGCGTCCGAGATCGCGCGCTCGAGCTCGCGTCGCGCCACGCGCAGCTCGAACGAGCGCTGGGAGGCCTCCGCCGTCGCCTCGAGCCGCCCCTGGGCCGCGCGCAGGTGTCCGCGCTTCGCGCGGCCTTCGTCGGCGCGAGCCCTCGTCACGTCCAAGATCCCCCGATACGCGTCGATCGCGGCCTTGAACGAGGCGCGCGCCCAGGGGCCGAGGGCGAGGTCGGCGCACGCGAACAGGTCGACGGCCGCGACCACGTCCGACTCGATCGCGGCGACCGCCCCGAGCGCACCGAGCACGAGGCCCTCGTGATCGGGCGCCATCGCCCGACATCGATCGAGCGCGTGCTGGAGCTCGGCCTTCGCCTCCCCGACCCGCCCCTGGGAGAGCCAAGCCGAGGCGCGCGCGAACCGGGCGAGGCCCTCCGCCCGACGGACATCGACCTCCACCAAGAGATCGATGGCGCGGGCGTAGAGCTCGTGGGCCTCCGCCATCCGGCCCGACTCCTGCTCGACCATCGCGAGATAGGAGAGCGTCACCCCTTCCCAGTGGCGAACCCCTCCGTCGCGGTGGATCCGCAGGCCGTCCGAGAGGAAGGTCCTCGCCTCGGAGAGGGAGCCCTGGGCCAACGTGACGATGCCGAGGCTGGTCACGCAGATGCCTTCGTAGAGCCGGTCGCGAGACGCGCGGGTGAGGGCGAGGGCGCGCTCGAGGAGCGGCCGCGCCTCCTCGGGCGCGTCCTCGTTGTAGAGGGTGGCGGCGAGCATCGCGAGGGTCCTGCCCTCCGCCCGTCTGTCCCTCTCTGCCACGTGGATCGCGAGGGCGCGCTCGAAGTAGCTCCGCGCCTCCTTCCACGACGCCCGTACCGTCGCTCCGTTCCCGAGACCGGAGAGGGCGGCCGCCGAGAGCGAGCGCTCGCCAGCCGCCTCCGCCACCGATCGCATGCGCTCGAAATCCTCGATGCTCTCTTCGACCCGCCCGACGAAGCGCCGCAGGTTGCCGCGCGCCTCGAGGGCGCGGCACAGAAGGAGCGTGGATGGTTTGTGCTCCAACGATTCCGCCGCCGCGATGGCGCTGTCGAGGAGACCGAGACAGAACGAGTACGGATACGCGGAGGCGGACTGGCAGACGACGAGGGCCGCCTCGATCGCCGCGTCCTTCAGGGCACCTCCCCGCGCCGGGTCGAGGAAGCGCCGGTGCACGGCGAGGAGGTTCTCGTGCTCCATCGCGAGGCGCCTCGCGGCGCTGGGATCTCCGCCGGTGGCGAGCTTCTCCCCGAGGGCCTTGCCCGACTCGATGTAGTGGCGCGCGTGACGAAGCTCGCCCGCCGCTCGCTCCGCCTCGTCGAGCCGATCGCTCGCGAACGCGCGGATGCTCGCGAGCAGGGTGAACCGCCGCTGCGACGGATCGGCCTCGTCGACGAGGACCAGCGACTTGTCCCGCAGCGACTGGAGGATGTCGATCGTGGGAGGCCCCCCCCGCTCGGACGCGACGACGGCCTCCGCCGCGCGCACGTCGAAGCCGCCGCGGAACACGGACAAGAGGCCGAGGGCGCGCTGCTCCTCCGCGGACAACAGCCGCCACGACGCGTCGATCGTCTGCCAGAGGGTGGCGCTCCCCCTCCCGAGGGTGGAGCTGTCCTTGGCGAGGAGCGCG
Source organism: Polyangiaceae bacterium (assembly GCA_044225865.1). Classification (GTDB taxonomy): domain Bacteria; phylum Myxococcota_A; class Polyangia; order Polyangiales; family Polyangiaceae; genus Xiheicaenibacterium. Next base: position 45,110 of record JBGAID010000067.1, read on the forward strand.
AATCGATCCGTGAGCCGCTCGATGATCTCACGCGGGTGGAGCACGCGCGTCCGCGCCGCCGCGAGCTCGATCGCGAGGGGGAGACCGTCGAGGTGCGTGACGAGCGCGGCGATGTCCGCGATCTCCTCGGGACCGGGGGCGTACGCCCCCGAGACGGCCCGCGCTCGCTTCACGAAGAGCTCGATCGCCTCGCTCTCCAGCGAACCATCCCTCGGCAAGGTGAGGGGCCCGAGATCGAAGAGCGTCTCCGCGGCCAGACCGAGCCGCTGGCGCGAGGTCACGAGCCAGCGGGTGTGGGCGTTCGCCGCCCAGAGCGCCGCCACCACCTCGACCGAGGACGGCCCTGGCTCGCGCGGTGAGACGAGCTGCTCGAAGTTGTCGAGGATGACGAGGGCCGGCCACTCCGCGCCGAGGGCGGTCGCGATCGTCTCCACGAGGTCGCTCGGGGCGCCCACACGATCCAACCCGAGGGTGGTGGCGAGGCGCGCGAGGAGGTCGTCGGCTCCGATCGCGTCCGACAGATCGCAGAAGAAGATCCCCCCCTCGATCGAGGAGGGACCGTCGGCCGCGGCCGCGCGCTCCCACGGCGTGCCGAGGATCGACAGCGCATACTCTTTGGCGAGGCGCGTCTTTCCCGTCCCAGGAGGGCCGAGCACGGTGACGAGCCGGGCTCCTTCCAGCGCCTCCCCCACCGACGCGAGGGCCCGCTTTCGCCCTACGAACGCCGTCGGGAGACTTTGAATGCTGCTCCAGCGACGCGTGGCCACGCATCGGGGACGTTACACCGAAGCCATGGTCGACGCTCTCGCCTTCCGCGTCCGAACAGGCCCGTTTGTAAGCTACCTTCTCCGTTCACCCCGAGCTGCTCATGGTCGTCGCACCATCCGGCAAACTCCCGAGACGTATCGGTCGCTACGTCCTCTACGAGCAGCTCGCGGAAGGTGGCATGGCGAAGGTCTTCGCCGGCAAGCTGGTCGGGCACGCCGACTTCGGCCGCGTCGTCGCGATCAAGAGGATGCATCCCCACCTCGTGGAAGATCGAGAGCTCGTCGCGATGTTCCTCGACGAAGCCCGGATCGCCGCCCGCATCCGCCACCCCAACGTCGTCCCCATCCTCGACGTCATCGAGGACGCAGGGGAGGTGTCGATCGTGATGGAGTACGTCCATGGGGACTCGCTCGCGCGGGTGCTGAGGACGGCCAAGGCGATGGGATCGGAGCTCCCCCTCGACGTCATCGCCTCGATCGCGACCGGTATGCTCATGGGGCTCCACGGGGCCCACGAGGCCAAGACCGAAGACCGTCGCCCCCTCCACATCATTCATCGAGACGTCTCCCCTCAGAACGTCATGATCGGCGCGGATGGAGTCGTGCGCGTCGTCGACTTCGGCGTCGCGAAGGCGATCGGGAGGAGGCGCGTGACCCGCAGCGGCGACGCGATCCTGGGGAAGCTCGGGTACATGTCCCCCGAGCAGCTCGCGACCTCGAACATCGACCGGCGGTCGGATCTGTGGGCGGCCTCCGTCGTGCTCTGGGAGATGCTCACCGCCCGCCGCTTGTTCCACGGCGACGAGGGGGACGTGCTCCAGCGCATCCTCGGGGGGCGCATCCCCCCGCCGAGCCAGTTCCGCCCCGACGCGGCCAAGCTCGATTGGATCGTGCTCCGCGGCCTCGAGCGTGATCCGAACGCGCGCTTCTCGACCGCGCTCGACATGTGCACCGCCCTCGAGGACGCGGGGGCGGTCGCGACGGCGGCGAAGGTGCAGCGCTCCGTCGCCGTCTTCCTCGCCGAGCCGTTGCGCGAACGAGAGCGACTGCTCGCCCGGATCGAAACCTCGCCGGAGCCCCCCCAACCCACCGCGGCGCCAGCGCAGGCCCTCTCTGTGGTCCCGAAGCGATCGAAGATCGCCATTGCGATCATCGCGGTGCTCGCCATCCTCGTGGCGCTCGTACCGGTCGCGACCTGGATCGTCCTATCGCGCAATGGTGCCGCCCGCCCGAAGAAGCCGAGAGCTTCGGCGCCAGCGCCGGCGTCGGTCGTGCTACCCCCGCCGAGCGCGTCGACCGCCGCGCCGCCCGCGGTCCCTCCCTCGATCTGCTACCCGGGATTCGTCTGCGACCTGAAGCCGTTCCCAAACCCGGAGCACACCCCCCTCGCGGCGATCCTCGCGCGGGCGTTTGCGCTCGTCGCTCCCCACTCCCCCCCTCCGCGGATTCAGCTCGTGAATGTCGCGGGCCGCGCCGACACGACCGGCGTCGACCTGCCCGCGTCCATCGTGACGATCGTCTTCGAGAGAGAAGGGGACGAGCGATGGGTCGCGACGACGATGAGCTCCGGCATCCAAGCCTCGAAGAGCAGAAACGTCGGCGCCTTCATCCCCACGGATCCGCCCCGCTGCTCACTCGAAAGATTGCTCGGGGTCCTTGCCGAAAAGAGTCTGTTGCGATCAGACGCGATGGTCAGCGCGAGCTTCACCGCCGGAACACTGGGAGGTCCCTCGGCGCTGAATCGACGCCATTGGGAGATGGCGGGAATGGGTCGCACCGGGTTGGTCACCGCCGACGACGACTGCCGGCTCTTCGATCCCTGGCCGGCCTCAGGGCCATGACGTCGCCGAGTCGGGCAAGCACGGCTCGTAGAGGTATCCCGCGTCGTTCGGCCCGACCAGATCGAGATCGCGCTGGGAAGCATTGATATGGTACTCGTTCGCGAGGGCGCAATCGGGGGGGACGTCGTATTCCACGCTGAAGACGGCCTTGCCCTGCGCCACGAACGAGTCTCGAAAAAACTCGCACTCCTCGAACTCCCAGCATTGCTCGGTCAGGGCCCAGTCGAAGAGGGGCTCGAGCGCGGGGGCCTCCGTGTTGTTCCCTTTCAGGCCCACGGAGAGCCCGAGCCCGTGGCCCATCGCCGAGACCGCCTCTTGGAAGGCGTTGTTCTGCTCCAGGGTGATCGGGTCCTCGGGCCGCTGCTCGTTCCAATTGGCCCAGACCTCCGTCTCGTCCGGCTCGATGGCGTCGAAGCCCTTTGCGAGGCACCAGTCCTTCATTCGGTGCTCGAGGATGGGCATCAACGCGTCGAGGTCGCGCACGTCGACCCAATACGAGTCCTCCCACCCCAAATCCGAGGGCCCGCCGTCGAGGCCGGCGTCGACGAACATCTGGGCGTCGGACCGATAGGTCTCGTAGACCCCAGCGTCGAAATAGCAAATGACCACCACGTCGTCGCCGAGGGCGTGGAGGGCGGCGACCGTCTCCGCGCTCGTCAGCTCTCCGTCGAGGTCGAACACGCGCCGACTGGAGAGGGACGGGATATCGCTCGCGTCGAATTCGCCCGTGAGCTGCCAATGCCACGGAATGGGGGCGTCGGAGTTAGGGCGCCACCAATCGGCGCCGTGACCGCCCTCGGCCTCCCCTCCCGCCCCTTCGCCTCCCTCGCCCGCCCCGCCCCGGTCGGCGCTGCCGCCGCCTCCCGCCTCTGAGTCAGCGCCGTCGCCGCAGCCGAGGGCGAACAAAGACGAGAGCGCGACGAGGATCGGGAAGCTCTTCCGCACCCGCCGAGGATCTCACGAATCCAATGGCCGGGCGAGGGATGTCACGTCGAGAGAGATGCCACGATCTCGGCCGCCCGTGTGTACGACTCGCACCGTGCGGCGTGGTCGTGGATCATCGTCATGATCATGATCTCGTCGACCCCGGACTCCTCGACGAAGGTCGCGAGGCGCTCTCGAACGTCGGCGGCGCTCCCCACGACCGCATTGGGCTCGAAGGCAGCGAGCACGGCCCGCTCCTCCTCGTCGAATGGATAGGCCAACGCCTCCTCCATGCTCGGGAGCGGTAGGTCGCGCTGCCCTTGCATCATCCTGACGAGCGCGACACGGCCGCTCGCGGCGAGGGCCTGGGCCCGCTCCTCTGTCTCGGCCACGATCACGCTCATCGAGACGATCGCGTACGGCCGCGCCGCGAATCGCGAGGGACGGAAGAGCGCGCGATAGCGTCGGATCTCGCTCGCCGCCTCGGTGTTGCTCATGTGGTGGGCGAACGCGAAGCCGAGGCCGCGCTCGGACGCCAGGCCGGCGCCGTGATCGCTCGAGCTCAAGATGAAGACCTTCGGGGACGGGACCCCGGCCGGTATGGCGATGACGCTCGAAGGACGGGCGGGGCGGGGAGCCTCCGTCTCATCGAAGAGCGCGAGCAGCTCCGAGAGCTGCTCCTCGAAATGCTCGGGCCCGATGGGAGCGTTTCGACGGAGCGCGCGCGCCGTCTTGGGATCCGTGCCGGGAGCGCGCCCAAGCCCGAGATCGATTCGGCCTGGGAACAGCGCCTCGAGCACCCGGAAGTTTTCGGCGACGCGGAGCGAGGGGTGATTGAGCAGCATCACCCCACCCCCCCCCACCCACAACCCCCGCCTCATTGCGGCGCTTTGCCCAAAGAGGAGATACCGCGACGAGCTGGCGAGCGAAGCGGCGTTATGGTGCTCGGCGACCCAGTACCGCTCTGCTCCAATCCGCTCCGCGTGGTCCGCGAGCCGGAGCGTGTTCTGCAGCGCCTCCCGAGCCCCCAGCCCCGCGGGAATGGGGCTCAGGTCGAGGACGGAGAAGGCGACCACGTCGGAGTCAGTTGCACGCGCCGAAGTTGGGGTCTTGAGTGCAATCCGGCGTGCCGGGGGCGGGGGGCGTGCCGCAGCTCAAGGTGAACTCGTGGTCGCCGCCATTGCAGGATTTCTTCGTCACCGAGCCGCCCCCCTTCAGCGTCGCGAAATCGTCGACGGTGAGCGTCACCTGGTGGCAGTGCATGGCGGTGCCACTGCAGTCGTAGGTGATATCGACGGCGCTATCGAGATCGCCTACCGGGACGGTGAGCGCGTGGCCGTGGTTGCCGGAGATGAGCGCCACCAGCGCGGTGGTGCATTGAGCCTGGATGCCGCCGCCAGCGCCGCCGTCGCCGCCGGTGCCCTGTCCCCCGACCGAGCCCCCGCCGGTGCTCGGGGCGCCGCCGTCCCCGCCCGTGCCCTCGCCGCCATTGCTCGTTCCCGCCCCCGATCCGCCGGCCCCGGACGCCCCCGATCCGCCGCCGCCGCTGGACTGCGTGTCATCACCGCATCCCGCCGCGATGGCGAGAGCTCCTAGGCCGAGCTGAACGAACTGTGCGCGCGTGAGCAGTTGCTTCATGACCGAGGAGCTTAGTCGATGGTGGTTGGGCGACCAAGATCGCGTGCGGCCGATCGACACCACCGATGTGCGAGCGAGCCGCAATCGCTTCGTCCCCGAGGGCGATTCAAAAGGCAACCATTGGAGGCATGCGCATTGCAGGTTTGCGCCTTCGTGCTTTCGCTCGTAAGGTTTTCGCTCGCGCTCGTGCTCGTTCTGACCTCGATGGGTTGCGACGAAGGACGCGGGGAGCGGGAAGACGGCGAGGGCTTCGATGGCCCCGTCGATCCGTGCTCCACCGGAGAGACGTCGAACGCGGACGAGGGGGAGCGGATGGCGCCCGGCGGCGATTGCAATGGTTGCCACGGCCGGGAAGGAGAGGGGCCGATCTATACGATCGCGGGAACGGTCATGGGGGCCCTCGACGACGCGGAGCGATGCGCGGGACCGGCGGGCGTGACCGTCGAGATCACCGACGCCAACGGGCAAGTCATCGAGCTGACCACCAACTCCGTGGGCAACTTCACCTATCGAGGAGAGCTCGCGACCCCGTACACCGCGCGGGTGCTGAGGGACGGCGTCATAAACGCAATGGCGACGCCTCAAATCGAGGGGAGCTGCGGCTCATGTCACACAGAGACGGGAGCGAGCTCCGCCCCCGGGCGCATCACCGCCCCCTGAAGATCGCCGCTCTCTGTCCGGCCCTCAAAAGACGAGGACGACTTTGCCGACGCTGGACCGGCCCTCGAGCGCCTCGAACGCGGCGCGGGCCTCGTCGATCGGGAATGCGGTGGTGTCGATTCGGAGCGCGCCCGTCGAAGCCTGCTCCGCCATCGCCGCGAGCGGGCCGGCGCACATCTCACGGCGAGCGAGCAACGGGGTGAGGTAGTAGCCCGCGATGGTGAGGTTCTTCCCCATCAGGCCGACCGGCTCGAAGGTGCCGCGGGTATCGCCGCTCGCCGCGCCGAAGACGATCATCCGGCCGAGCGCGCGCAGGCAGGCGAAGCTCCGCTTGTAAGACTCGGTCCCCCCGATCATCTCGAGGACGACGTCGACCTCGCCCACCGAAGACTTGATCTGCGAGAGGAGATCCCCGCGGCTGTCGACGGTGAAGTCGGCGCCGAGCGCGCGCAGGCGGTCGTGCTTGTCCGGGGCCGCGCTCGCGACGACGACCGCTCCGTGCCGCTTCGCGAGCTGCACCGCGATGGAGCCCACCCCCCCTCCCGCCCTCCCGCCGCGTGCACGAGCACCCGCTCCCCCGGCGCGAGGCGGGCCATCAGAAAGAGCAGGTGATGCGCGGTCAGCCCCTGGATGGGCAACGCCGCCGCCTTCTCGTGCGGCAGCCCGCTCGGGACGAGGTAGGTCGAGACGGCGCTCGCGTTCATTCGCTCCGCGAACGCCCGCGCCCCGAGCGCCATCACCCGGTCGCCGATCCGGAGCCCCTCCACCTCGGCGCCGACGGCGACGACGTCGCCCGCCGCTTCCATTCCCGGGATATCGGGGAGCTTCGGGCGAATGAAATACTTCCCCCGAACGAACATGGTGTCCGCGAAATTCAAGCCGGCCGCGCGCACTGCGATCTGAACCTCGCGCGGGCCCGGATGGCCAGGAGCGGCGGCCTCGCCGACCCGGAGCACCTCCGGCCCCCCCATCTCGTCGATTCGAATCGCCCTCACGTTCGAGGCCTCGCGCGCCGCCGGACCAGGCTCGTCGCGAGCAGCGCGCCCATCACGAGCGCCCATTGCGATCCTCGCCCCGAGCGGCGCGTCGAGCTCCTGTCGATCGAGATGCAGGCGCCGACGTTGGTCGTCTCCACCTCCAAGAACCGGGCGTGTGGCTCTCCGCGCAGATAGACCTGGAGCGTGACCCCGTAAGAGTCGTTGTATCGACACCCAGCGATGCTCAGGGTGACGTCGACGTGCTCGAAGTCCGGCATGTCGAGGAGCCTCTGCGGAACGAAGACCTCGATCTGCCGCTCCCCCACCACCTCCGCGCGCGCACCGTAGAAGTCCGTATCGAGCTGGGTCTCGTCGATGAAGACGTGGGCCTCGGTGTAGAAGCCGTCCCCGTTCTGATCGTGGGGATCCGACTTCCATGACACGATGGCGGTGACGCCTTCGGCGCCGTTCTCGATGTCGCCCACCGAGGCCGCTCCGAAGACCGGCTCGTAACAGTACCCCTCGTCGCTGCAGCCCGCGGACGCGAGCAGGCACGTCGCCGCGAGCATGAGCCCAGACACCGAGAGACCTTGCCTCACCCGGCCAGGAGAGCGGCTCTCGCGCGTTTGCGTCAAGCCCTGCGCGTCCGCGCCGCGTGCGTTCCCCGGCCGATCGATGGTATCGAAGGCGGGTCTCATGCTCGTCGTCTTCGTCGCGCCCTTCTTCTCTGAAAACGCCAAGCTCTTCCTAGAACGGACCTGCGAGGTGCCAGGCGCCCGCGTGGCCGTCGTCACCCAGGACGCCCCCGAGCACATGGGTCATCCGCTCCGGGCTCGCGTGGTGGAGACCGTCCGCGTCGAAGATGCCTTCCGCACCGCTGACATCGTCGCGGCGGCGAAGGATCTGGCCGCGCGGCAGGGAGCCATCCACCGCTTGATCGGGGTGATGGAGCAGGTGCAGCTGCAGGTCGCGGAGGCCCGCGCCGAGCTGGGAATCCAAGGCATGAACGTGGAGCAGGCACGGCGCTTCCGCGACAAGACCTTGATGAAGGATTGTCTCCGCGACGCGGGCCTCCCCGTCGCGCGCCATCGCCTCGTGAACAACACCCAGGACGCGCTCGGCTTCGCGGGAGAGGTCGGCTATCCCATCATCGTCAAGCCACCGGCAGGGGCGGCTTCTCAAACTACCTATCGCGTCCACGACGACGCGGAGCTGAGAGCGGCCCTCGGCCCGACGAGCGTGGCCGCGGGCGGCGTCGTCCTCCTCGAAGAGCTCCTCACCGGCAGCGAGCACTCGTTCGAGGCCTTCATGCTCGGAGGCGAGATGCTTGGATACTCGACGTCGGACTATCACCCGTCCTGTCTGGACGTGATGCAGAATGCATGGATTCAATGGGTCGTCGTCCTGCCCCGCGACTACCTCGCCGAAGACATCGCGAGCATCGGCGCGCGCGCCCTCCGTGTGCTGGGGCTCGAGACGGGCATGTGCCACCTCGAGTGGTTTCGTCGACCGGACGGCAGCGTCGTCATCTCCGAGGTCGGGGCTCGCCCGCCCGGCGCTCAGATCCCCACGATGATCTCGCGCGCCCACGACATCGATTGCATCGGATCGTGGGCCCGCCTCATGGTCCTCGGGGAGATGGCGCCGCTCCCGCCGCGTCGATATGCGGTCGGGACAGCCTATCTCCGCGGTCAGGGGGAGGGCCGGGTCCGCGCCGTCCACGGAATGGACGCCATCTATCGCAAGTACGGTCACCTCATCACCGACGTCCGCCTCCCGAAGGAAGGCCAAGAGAAGGCGAAGTCATACGAGGGCGAGGGGTTCGTGATGCTCCGGCACCCCGAGACGGCCGTCGTCCGTGACGCCCTCACCGACGTGATCTCGACCGTGCGCGTCGAGCTCGGCGGCGGATGAGCCTCTCCCGCCCGGACGTCCACTCCTACGCCCGCGCCGGCGAGCCGCGCGTGCGACATGCCAGCTTGGACCTCACTGTCGATTTCGACAGGCGGGTCCTCTCCGGCTCCGTCGCGCTCGACCTGGAGCCGGTCCCGGAGGCCACCGCCGTCACGTTGGACACGCGCCGGCTCCAGGTCCACGCCGTCGAGGACGGCCATGGCGCGGCCCTCTCCCACCATCTCGGGCCCGAAGATCCCATCCTCGGCGCCCCCCTCGTCGTCGCGCTGTCGGAAGGCACGACCCGCCTCGTCGTCCGCTACGAGACGGCCCCGGACGCCCCCGCCCTGCAATGGCTCGACGCTGCCCAGACCGACGGCGGGGCTCATCCTTTCCTCTTCACCCAAGGCCACGCCATTCAGACGCGGAGCTATCTGCCAATCCAAGACAGCCCCGCCGTCCGCATCACCTACGAAGCGCGCGTTCGCGTCCCGCCCGGGCTCGTCGCGCTGATGAGCGCAGAGCAGCTCGGCCCGGCTGAGGACGGCGCGTTCGAGTTTCGAATGCGAGAGCCGATCCCGCCCTACCTCGTCGCCCTCGCCGTGGGCGCGATCGCCCGCCGCGAGGTGGGACCGCGCACCGCCGTCTATGCGGAGCCGGCGATGATCGAGCGGGCCGCCTACGAGCTCGCGGAGATGGAGGCCATGATCGACGCGGCGGAGGCGCTCCAAGGCCCCTACCCGTTCGAGCGGTTCGACGTATTGGTCATGCCGCGGTCGTTTCCCTACGGGGGTATGGAGAACCCTCGCCTCGTGTTCGCCTCGCCCAGCCTCATCGTCGGCGATCGGTCACTCACGAGCGTGATCGTCCACGAGCTCGCCCACGGATGGGCGGGCAACCTCGTCACCAATGCGACCTGGAGTGATTTCTGGATCAACGAAGGGACGACGGTCTACCTCGAGACGCGCCTGCACGAGGTCCTCTTCGGGGTCGAGCGGGCCTCCCTCGCGCGGCGGTGGGGGGCGCTCGAGCTCGAGCGAGAGATCCGCGACATGGGCCTGACGTCACCGGACACGAGGCTCTCCGTGGATCTCTCCAATCGGGACCCGGCGGAGGGCGTCACGATTGTCCCATACCTGAAGGGGGCCGCTCTCTTCTATGCATTGGAGGCGGGCATGGGACGCCCCCGATTGGACGCGTTCCTCCGCGATTGGTTCCGTCGCCGCGCCTTCCAATCCGTGACGAGCGCGGAGATCGTCGCGGCGATGCGGGCGGCGGTCGAGGCGGCGGGCGTGGGGGCCTCGATCGACTTCCAGTCTTGGGTGTACGAGCCCGGCTTGCCCCCCGACTATCCAGTTCCGACCTCTGCCCTCCTCGAGCGGGTGGAGGCGGCCGCCCACGCGCTCTCGGCGGGCGCACCCGCGTCGTCCTTCGACCCAAGCGGGTGGCCTCCCCAAGCCTTGCGCCATTTTCTGGGGCGGCTCCTCGCCGCCTCCGTCCCGGCCGCGACCGTCGATGCCTTGCGCGAAGCCTGCCATTTCGGTGATTCCCAGAACCCGGAGGTGCTCCTGCCCTGGCTGCGCTTGGAGATCCGGTCCGGAAACACCGGCGCGCTCCCCCGCATCGAGCGATTCTTGCGCGACCAAGGGCGCGCCCGCTACCTGAAGCCGCTCTACTCCGACCTCGCGCGCTCGACGTGGGGCGCCGAGCCCGCCCGTCGCATCTATCGCGCGGCACGCCCCCGTTATCACGCCCTCGTCCGGGCGGGATTGGACAAGCTCCTCGGGGAGTGAGCGCGCCGCGCGCCATTGCGGTCCCCGACGTCGCGGGGGATGATCCTCGCAATGGACCGTTCGCCCGCCTTGCCCCCGCGACTCTCGATTGACCAGGATCCCGCCCCCCTCGGCTTGGGGCACCTGCGGGCGTTCAAGAGAGATCCGTGGGCGGTGATGGCGCGCTTCAATCGCGAGTGCGGGGATATCGGCCGCCTCACCTTCTTCGGCAACGACCTCGTGATCGCCAACGCCCCCGAGCTCGTCGCCGAGCTCCTCGTGACGAACGCTTCTCACTATCGAAAGTCGCCAATCCTGCGGGCCGCCCTCTTTCCTCTCGTCGGGGAGGGGCTCTTCACGAGCGAGGGGAATCTCTGGCGCGCGCAGCGCAAGCTCATGGCTCCGCTGTTCCATCCGGCGCGCGTCGCCGAGCTGGCCCCCATGATGGTGGAGCGGGCAGCGACCGCGATCGCTTCGCTCAAGAACGGTGAGGTGATCGACGTCGGGCGGTTCACCACCCGCGTCGCGATGGCGATCGCGGGGAAGGCGCTCTTCGGCCTCGACATGCTCGACGAGGCCGACGACCTGGGAGCAGCGCTTTCGACGGCCCTGCATTGGACAGCCGAGACGGCCATGAGCGTCGCCCTGGGGATGCAGTTTCAGCTCGCGTGGCTCATGGAGAGGACCGAGCCCAGGCTGCCGGAGGCGCTCCGGGGCTGGACGTCCCGCGCCGTCACGCGCCTGCACGATCCCATCCTGTGGCCCACCCCCCGCGACAGGACGCTCGCGAAGGCCGTCGGCGTCATCGATCGCCGCGTCGATCGAATGATCCAGGAGCGGCGGTCCGCCCCCGGCCAGCAGGACGATTTGCTCGCTCGCCTCCTGGAGGCCCGCGGTGAAGACGGCAAGCCGGCGATGAGCGATCGCCAGCTCCGGGACGAGATCGTGACCCTCTTCATCGCCGGGCACGAGACCACGGCGACCGCCCTCGCCTGGAGCCTGTACCTCTTGGGGAGGGCTCCCGCGGAGCGCGCCCGCCTGGAGAGCGAGATCGGGGCGCTCGAAGACCTCCCCGCCTCCGCCGCCGACCTCGCCAGGCTGCCGTATACCCAGCAGGTCTTCAAAGAGTCGCTGCGCCTCTACCCGCCCGTGCCGGTGTACGAGCGTGTCGCGCTCGAGCCCATGACCGTCGGTGGGTATCGGCTCGACAAGGGGGCGTTCTGCACCGTGTTCCCGTGGGCCCTCCATCACCGGCCAGAGGTCTACTCCGACCCGGATCGATTCGACCCCGATCGCTTCCGAGAGGATCGCGAGGCGAAGCTCCACCGCTACGCCTTCGTGCCTTTCGGGGCCGGGCCGCGCGTCTGCATCGGAAATCACTTCGCGCTCCTCGAAGGGCCGCTCGTGCTCGCGACGATGCTGAAGAGGCTGAGCTTCGAGGCGATCGATCCCGCCCCGATCGGGCTCGATCCGAGGTCGGCGACGCTGCGCCCGATTCGACCCATCCGAATGCGCGTGCAGCGCAAGACCACCGCTCGCCCCTCCGCCACTGTCGAGTCCGCCCCCCGATAATCGCGCGCCCCGCCATATGAGCATTGCGTGATCCGATCAATTTTGATCGGTGACGAAGCGGAATAGAAGTCGACACACGAAGAGCCTTTTCGACATTGACGTCATCGCTCCGCGATTGCACTCTTCAATGGTGCGGGGGCAAATGGGGCGCCTCCGAGTGAGGACGGATGCCATGAAGTGCTTTGGCTCACACTTGTTCTTGGCGCTTGCATTGACCAGTAGCGGGCTCCTCGTCGCGTGCGGCGACGACGTCGACAACCCTCAGGGCGGGGGCGGGAGCGGGGCGGGTGGGGAAGGCGCCCAGACGAGCGGCGGCGCCGACGTGGGCGGGGGCGGCGGCACGGGAGGCAGCGGCGGCAGCGGCCCGACGACGCACGACGTGGAGATCGACATCGAGGTCCCCGGCTGGCTCGACGCCGGCGAGGCGCTCGTCGTCCTCAGCTCCGTCACCGGCGAAGTGAAGCAGACGTTCCGCGGCTCCGATCTGCCGGCCGTCGTCAGCGCCACCGACGGAGATCTGGTGAGCTACCTCTATCGCTCGGGGGACATGTCGAGCAACCCGGGGACACCCGACGAGATCCAATACATCGATTCGTCCCGAATCAGGCCCGCGGTCACGCACGTCTCCAGCTTGGCGCGCCCCTATGCGAATCATGTCGATTGCACGATCGCCACCCCGATGCAGGTGACGGTGAACGTCCCCGATATCCCCGGCGCGAGCGCGGTGAGCGTCGACTCCCCTTTCAATCCTCTGCAATTCGTCCAGAACTTGCCGGGGAGCGTCGTCTTGAGCGTCCACCCCTGCGAAGGCATCGACATGTTCGACGTGATGTTGGTCGCGAGGGACGAAAGCGGCGGACTCGTCTCTTACGAGCGTCTCCAGGATATCGTCTTCGACGCAGGTGGCTCGATCTCCCTCGACGCATCGGTCTCGGACACGGCGACCAGCCCGCTCCAGATCGATGTCGTCGGCGCCGACGGCGCCGCCCACGCGTCGGGGCAGGCGATCTGGTTGGGAGGGGATCCCGTGTCGATCGCGGAGGGAATCGTCACGGGCCAGTCGCTCATCGAGTGGCTCGAGCCGTTCTCTCAGGATTGGGCACCGCCACCCGCGAGCTTCAGCTTTGCGCCGGAGCTGTTCGATTTGGCGGGCGGGCACCCGACCGCGTCCGTGTCGGTTCGGTTCCAGGACGCGGACGCGCCCTGCGTGGTATCGGATCTCACCCGCCGCGGCGCGAGCGACACGCCGATCGACTTCGACGTGACCGCGCTCGCCATCCCTGTCCAGGACATCGATGGAAGCTGGTCCCTCGGGTCCGGCGGCGTCGGTCACCTCCTGCGCCTGCAGGCTCGCTACGACGCGGGAAACATCGAATGGTCGGTCGAAGACGATCCGCTGGAGGAGCCGCTCCCGGTGGTGTTTCCGAGCATCGAGGAAGCTCAACTGCCAGCGGGCGTGGTCGTGCCTCCGGGGCCTTTCGCGCCGATCCTCGCCACCCACGTCGTTGGGGAAGGGTCCTACGCGGAGGTCGTGGCCCGACCGCTCCCAACGGGCGATTTCACCACCCAATCCGTGATCGTGGGCGGCTGCAACTGAGGATCTCCGCCCTCAAACCAGCACGTCGGCGATCGTGGCCGTGCCGTGATCGCCGAAGATCGCCCCGTTCGTCCCGAACTGACCTTCGATGCCGTAGCCGGCGAGCAGGGTCGCGTGGAGGTTCGCGAGCGGGGTCCCCGGCGCGACGATCTGCCGGCCATCGCACCGGACGATCCCGCCTCCGCCGAAGATCAGCGGGCTGTTGTTGGCGTGATCGTGGGTCGCGCCCTCTCCCATGCTGCCGATGCAGAGCACGATCGTCTCGTCGAGGAGCGAGGTGCCCTCGGGCGTCGTGGTGGTGGCGAGGATGTTCAAGAGATTGCCAATCTGCTGGGAGTGCCAGCTCTCGACCACGGAGAGCCGCGCGAGCTCGTCCGGGTTGCCGAAATGGGAGAGGGCGTGGTGCTGCCCGGGAGCGCCGAGAAAGTCATGGGAGCGGCCGCTCAAGCCGAACTCGATCATGAACGTCATCACCCGGGTCTGGTCGCAGAGGAAGGCGAGCTTGACGAGGTCCAAGAACGCATTGACGCGGTCCGGATAGGGGAGCTTGCTCGGCGGCCCTTCGATAGGCACCGCGCAGGAGGGGCCCTGGGTGGTGAGGCCCTTCTCGAGGTCCTGCAGGGCCGTGAAATACTCCTCGAGCCGAGCCCGGTCGTCCCGCCCGAGCTTCGCTTGCAGGGCTTTGGCGTCCTCGTGCACGTGGTCGATGACGGAGCCCACGGAGCGCTTTCGAGTCTCTCCCGCCGCTCCCGTGAGCCCGTCGGTGGCGCTCGCGAAGAGTCGGTCGAAGGCCGCGGTCGGGTTGATGGTCGGGATGAGGGGGCTCCCCGGCCCTGCCCACGAGATGCTCTGGGTGTAGGCGCACGAGGCGCCCCCCACGTCGCACGGCCCCGGCTCCCCCGCGCTCCATTGCAAGGAACGAAAGCGCGCGGGACTGTCGATCTCGTTCGCGATGACCTGATCGACGGAGATGTTGTTCTTGAGCCCGACGAGGTCCGGGATCGTACTGTCGGTCATGATGGTCCCCGTGCCCATCGCGTGGGCGGCCCCGGGGCTGTTGCGGGCCGCGATGTTGTCCAAACCGACGAGGGACAGACAGCGACTGGCGAACGGCTGGAGGGCGGCGGACTGGGCCGAGAAGGTGAGTCCACCGGGACCGGCTTGAGGGACCCACCACTCCGGTCGTCGCCCATTGGGCATGTAGAAGACGAGGAGGCGGGGCGGGGTGACGGCCGCGGAGGCGGTGCGGCGCGGACCGAGCCACTCCAGCATCGGCAGGGCGAGGGACGCCCCGAGGGCCCCTCTGAGGAACCGCCGCCGCGAGCTCTTGTTACCAATCATTGGGAGGCCTCCCCATCGAAGGGCCCGGGTGAGCGGAACGACGGCGACGTGACGACGGCGACGATGACGTCGCGCAGGGTCGCGTCCTCGGACACGACCGAGTCGGCGATGGACTGGACAATCGCCTTGTCCGTCGCGTCGACCGCCCGTCCGACCGAATAGGATAGGAGCTTCTCTGTCGTGCACGCGGCGAAGGCGCGGGGATCGACGGCGTCGGCCAGGCCGTCCGCCCCCTCGAACTTGGTGCCGTCGGGGAGCTCTCCCACCGTGTCGAGGTCCGGCTCCACCCGCTCGCGCGCGATTCCGTCGAACTCCTCGACCCCCATCCCGAGGACGTCGAGCAGCGAATGGCAGCTCGCGCACTGGGGGTCGGAGCGGTGCTGCTCGAGGGCGGCCCGGACCGAGACCTCGTCCGCGAACGGAATCGGCTGGACCACGAGCCCGGCCGGGGGCGGGGGCACCGGCTGACAGAGGACGCGATCGGAGAGCCATCGGCCGCGACGGATCGGCGAGCTGTGGTCGGCGCTCGATTGGACGGTGAGCCACGCCGAGAGGGAGAGGATGCCGCGCCGGCCCGTCACGCTCGCCGGCACGCGCTCGAAGCCGCTCTCGGGGGGCGGGGTGGTGAGGCCGTAGTGCTCCGCGAGGCGGGCGTCGACGAAGGTGAAGTCCGCGTCGAGGAGCGACGACATCGGCTCGCCGTTGTGGAGGAAATCCTCGAAGAAGAGCCGTGACTCCTCCGCCATCGAGGCGCGCAGGGCTTCGTCGAATGTCGGATACACGTCGGGGCTGGGGCTCGCGGTGGCGAGGCCGCGCGTCGAGAGCCACTGCTCCGCGAAGCCGGCGACGAGACCTTTCGCCTTTTCGTCGTCGAGCATCCAGAGGGCGGCCGCCCGCAAGCCCGCCTCGCTCGAGAGCTCCCCTCTCTCGGCGGCGGCGAGGAGCCGCTCATCGGGCATGCTGCTCCAGAGGAAGTAGGACAGTCGGCTCGCCAATACGAAGTCGTCGAGGTACCCCTCCGTGTCCGCGTCATTCGAAGTGCGAACGCGATAGAGGAACTTGGGCGATGTCATGACCGCGCGCATCGCGAGGTGCACCGCTTGGTCCTCCGTCTCTCCATCGGCCAGGAGGGACGCGTAGAGCTCACCGAGCCAGGCTCGCTCGTCGGGGTGGAGGGGACGCCGGAACGCCCGCTTCGCGAAGCCCTCGAGGATCTCTTGGGGGCACCCCGTCGACGCCACGTCGCACGTGTAGACGATCGCTTTGCCGGGACCTTCGACCATGGCATCGCTGCGCACGTCGACAGAGGCGATGAGGACGTTGTTGCTCGTATTTGCGACCGCGTCGTTCATGAAGTTGGTGGGCACGAACGCGAGGGTATGGTCGCCGGGAGGCAGGCTGACCGCGAACGTGCGCGTCTCGAGCTGGGCGGCCGTGCCTGCGACCGCGAAGGTCTCGAAGGGCACGCCGTCGAGATCGAATCGCAGCTCGGGGGCAGGGGCGGGCCCGATCTGGCTTCCCCCCGCGGTGAGCGTGATCGTCGCGGTGCCGTCCACCGGAACGCTCACCACCGCCGTCGCGGTCGCCCCCGTGAGGGCCCACAGATCGCCGACCGGGTAGCCGCCCCCGACCGTCAGCTCGGCCGGGGTGAGGAGCGCCTCGTACGCGGGGCGGTCGTCGAGCGCGTCGTCGATGACGGCGCGCGCCGCGCTGTAATACTGATCCAGCAGGGTGGGCGTGAGCTTGAGCACGCTCGCCATGTTGTCGAAGCCGTCCGACTCGCTATCGGGCGGGAACGTGTCTGCGGGACGCAGCGACGTGCCGAGCAGATCGCGAACCGTGTTGTTGTACTCGAGGCGATTGAGCCGGTGAATGGGCTGAGCGGCGACGTCGAGCTCGCCGTCGTCACCGGCCCCGGCCGGGTCGTCGACGTCGCCGATCTCGCCGACGCATCCGGCGCCCACGAAGAGCGCGAAAGGCATGAAAGAGAGGAGGCGTCTCACGGGTGAGCCCACGCCAAGCACGGGCGGTGCCACCCCCGAAGCGGCCTCTTTCCGAGGACTTCGGGCCCCCGATGGATCCGTCATAATCCATCGTTTGGATATTGTCGCGCTCCGGTCCTCGTCGATCCACGAGCGGGGTGCCTATCTCGCTCATGGCGAGAGGCCGGCCGCTACTTCACGATCGAGCCGGCCGTCCGAAAGACGAGATCGGGCAGGGGCGTGAGCGACGAGAAGTTCTTGCCGTGGTCCGTCATGTGGTGGACGAAGTGCTTCGCGGTCAGGGCGTCGATCGGCCACAGGAGCGGGTGCCCGAACTGGAGCCCGGAGTGGATCACGATGTTGAGCGTCGAGTAGATGAAGAACGCGAACGCGAACGCATAGACGTGCACGGGCCCGACGATCCACGTCGAGAAGACGAGGAGGGCGAGCCCCGCGAGCAGCTCCACCGGGTGCATGAAGAAGCTCTCCAGCGCGGAGGGGTTCTTGGCGCGGTGGTGCACGCCGTGGACGAAGCGCATCAGCGATTGAACGTGCATCGTCCGATGCAGCCCGTAGTAGATGAAGTCGTAGAGGACGAGCACGCCCGCCGCCTGGAGGACGATCGTCCCCGCCGACGTCGGCGTCGTGGTGACCAGGTACCGGTGCAAGAACACGAGCACCGATACGATCGTGGCGAGGGACAGCGCGCTGATCACGCCCATCGTGCGGAGCCGCTCCCCCCGCGTCGCCCGCAGCGAGACGGAGGGGCTCATCCGCTTCGCTTGGAAGCGCGGGGCGTGGAACGCCCAGGCGAGCCAGCCGAGGAGGACGGCATCGAAGAGAAGCGTGAGGGCGATGAGTACGGCGAGCTCGACCACGAGGATTCCTCGAATAATCTCGTACCCGAGGGGTGCGGGCGGAGCAAGTCCGTGGCCCTCGAGTACTGCCGGCCCGAAGTTCGTGCCTGGATCTGCTCCGCCACCCCGCCGAGACATCGGATGGACGAACAAGAAGTCGACGATGGCGAGGGTGGCGACGACGCCGTCGGGCGGACCGGGCTCGTCCGCGCCGCACCCATCCGCACGGCCCCCGGCCACCTTGCAGAGCTCGACGTCCGCCCCGATCTCGTCCTCGAGACGGTGGGGAGGCCTTCCTTCGCGCCTTCCTCGATCTGCCGAAGGAGCGAATGAGAAGGAGAGCCCGCCGACCGCCGGCGAGCGGGCCGGAGCGTCAGGCTTTCCCCCTTCGGGCGTCGCTCTCCCGCGTTCGGCAAAGAGAGGCACGAGACCGCGCGGCGCGCTTCGCTACCCGCGTCCGGCCCTCGCGTCCCTCGCTGGACAGTATGGGGGTTCGAATCCCTCTTCCCTGTGCGGGAATGGCGTAAACGGTAAACGCATCGAACTGTAAATTCGACACAACCTCAACCAAGGCAGACCCCCAGCGATGATTCGCGGCGGCGCTCCCCTCGACGATGCGCTGCAGAGTCGAGGACGCGTCGCTGGCGGGGCAGCCCTGAAAGACGCTCCGCCGAGCGTGACGCCGGCGACAGACCAGGCCTCGTCCCCGTGTGTCGCTCGCTTCATGCTTCGTGGGAGAATGCCTTCCGGGGAGTCTTTCATCGCGGGGGGCTGTTTATTTTTCGCGTGCGCGGATGCCCGCGCACCGGGCGACACTTCTCGGGATATTTTTGCTCCGCAATAATCCCCGGAAGCTTCGGCGGGTCTTTCTCGCGTGCGCGGATGCCCGCGCACCGGGCGACACTTCTCGGGATATTTTTGC
>JBGAID010000190.1:0-4733 GCA_044225865.1 Polyangiaceae bacterium
GAGACAGGTCGCCCCCATCGCTCCGTTCCCCGTCGATCTCGCGGAGATCGAGCGCGCCGCGCAGCTCGGCAAGTATCGAGACGCGCCCGTGACGAGCAGCGCCGCGCAATTTCCCACCGGCGATGCCTACGGGCGGCTCGTCTACTTCCAGGACCGCGACCACCCTCCGCACCGTGGATCGCGTCTTCGACGGCGCGGCCGGCCGGACCATCTCCGCCTACGCCCGAAAGCACCGCTTCGGGCACCCTTCGACGCGCGACTTCTTCGACGCGTTCCTCGCCGAGAGCGCCCCTGCCGACGAGCGCGACGGCGCCGCTCGGCTCGTCTCCGCCGCCCTCGGCGACGAAGCGAGCATCGATCTCGCGCCCATCTCCATCCAGAATCGTCCCCAGCCCGACGGAGGCTTCGTCCGCGTCGTCGAGATCCAACAGAAGGGTGAGCTCGCCGTCCCGTTCGAGGTGGAGATCGTATCCGCCGACGGCTCCCGCGAGCGCGTGACGGTGAAGACGACGGCCGGCGCGAGCTTCGTAGAGTCGCCGGGCAAGAGCCCCGCCGTCTTCGTCGTCGTCGATCCCGACCATCGCGTCCTCCTCGACGAGAGCCGCCTCGATGACGCCCTCAGCCTCGAGCCGCACACCGTCGCGCCGCGCACGTTCTGGGTCGCGGCCTCCCTCGGCAGCCTCCTCGTCCACGCGGTAAGCCCGTGAGCGCCCTCGCGACGAGACGCGCCCGCGCCGCCATTCCCCTCGTCGCCCTCGCCGCCGGAGCGCGCGCGATCCTCGGCGCCGCCGTCGCCGTCGAGCCGGCGCGCTATGTCGCCACCACCACGCGCCACTTCCCTCGCGGCGAGCTCGCCCTCTTCGATCAGGGCGGCGCCCTCCTCTTCGAGCTGTATTACCAGCGCAAGATCGCGATCGCTCCGACCGCCCTCGATCTCATCGCGATCGTCGTCGGCCACCTCGTCGGGCTCTTCGTGATGGCCGCCCTCGTGGTCCGCCTCGCAAACCCCGCCCTCACCGTCCGCGAGGCCCTCCGCGCCGTTCCGCCCCGCTACCCGCTGCTCGTGCTCGCCACCGGCCTCGGCACGTTCTTCCTCGCCGTGCTCGCGGGTGCTTCGTTCGGCGCCGCCATCTTCCTCATCGCTCCCTCGACCGCGTCCGGCCAAGGCCTCACCGCCGCCCTCATCCTCCTCCCGCTCGGCCTGCTCGCCCTCCTCGTCGACAGCGTTCGCGTCGCGCTCGCCGTCAGCGACGAGAGCCTCGGCGCCGCCCTCGCGAGGGCCACCCGCGCCGTCCTCCGACGCCCAGCACCCATCTTCCTCCGCTACGCGCTCGCCACCCTCGCCCAGGCCGCGCTCGCCACCGCCGGCGCCGCATCCGCCGTCTGGCTCGCCTTCAAAGCCCCCCTCGTCGCCGCCTTCGGGATCGCCCTCTCCGCGCTCTGCCTCGTCGCCGCCGTCGCCGTCCGCGCCTGGCTCCTCGCCGCGCTCACCGATCGCCTCGTCGCCGACCGAACCGAACCAGAATGAACGGACGCCTTGCGCCGCCGCCCGCACCTGGGCCTGACTCCCGCCCGCTCGCGAGCCCAGGTAGCTCAGTTGGTAGAGCAGAGGATTGAAAATCCTCGTGTCGACGGTTCGATTCCGTCCCTGGGCACCCCTGAGCGGAGCAAGCTCCGCTGCGCAGGGCCCTCATCTGCCAAACCTGTACTTCGTCCACTGCGCCGTGGCCTCGAAGACTCGGCCAGCTTCGTGGACTGCGTAGAGGTGAGCGCGCGTCTCGCTGCGCGCTCGCCAGTTGAAGCAGGAGCGTTGTGGTGCTGGGAGCGTTGCGTTGCGAGCGCGAGGCCCCGCAGCTCGGCTCGCTAGCTGCCTCGAGAGCTGGGGCGCGCGTCGCGCTGCGCGCGCCAACGGGGGCCGGGCGTTGTGGTGCTGGGAGCGTTGCGTTGCGAGCGCGAGGAATTTTGGCTCGGCTCGCTAGCTGGAGGTTTTCGCGAAAACCTCCCCCACTGGGGCCCCTCTCCCGACGCTGCGGATGGCTTCTGGAAGGTTGCGGTTGCTGGTGGTGACCGAGCGCTCCTTGGCTTGCACGGCGTCGTCTCGAGACTGGAGTGGCTTGCACGGCGTCGTCTCGAGAGCTGGGGGCGCGTCGCGCGTCGCGCTGCGCGCTCGCCAACGGGGGCCGGAGCGTTGTGGTGCTGGGAGCGTTGCGTTGCGAGCGCGAGGCCCCGCAGCTCGGCTCGTTAGCTGGAGGTGGGCGACGAAGCTTCCGCCGTCGTTGCTTCAACGACGGTGAGAAGGGTGTGCGGCTCATCCGCTGACACGCAAGGAACAGAGCGAAAACCTCCCCCAGCTCCGCCCCGCGAGGGGTGAGCGCGAGCTTCCCCGCGCGCACGATGATCGGATCGCCGGTCGCGGCTCGCGGCGGCCCAGGGTCTGGCTCATCGCGCCGACGGGCTGAGGCGGAGGCGGCGCGCCGCCTTCACCACGCTCCCGTGCTCCAAGAGGACGTCCAGCGCGACGAGCAAATTGAGATCGGGTCGCTCCATCGGGGGGAGCATAGGCGCTCGATACATGGCGTCCAACGCACGATTGAAGTGCGTTGCGTGCGTCTACCGCCATGCCTCGTCGTACCCTAGGTTGGGGCGATGAAGACGATGACGGACGGGGCGGGGCGCGAGCGGCTCGCGCTCGCCAGCCTCTCGACGAGCATGCTGCTCGCCTCCCTCGCGACGAGCAGCGTGAACACGGCCGTGCCCACGATCGCGGTCGCGTTCGGTGCCTCCTTTCATGTCGTGCAGTGGGTCGTGCTCGCCTTTCTCCTCGCCGTCGCGACGACGATCGTCGGGCTGGGCAGGCTCGGGGACGCGGTCGGGCTGAGGCGGCTGCTCGAGCTGGGCCTCTTGGTGTTCGGCGTGGCCTCGATCGGGGCGGCCCTCTCCCCTTCGCTCGGCCTCGTGATCGTCGCGCGCGCCGCTCAGGGGACGGGGGCAGCGGCGATGATGGCGGTCTCCGCCGCGCTCGCCGCCGAGGTCGTGTCCAAGGCGCGGTCCGGGCTCTCGTTCGGCGCGCTCGGGGCGATGTCCGCGACGGGGACCGCCCTCGGTCCCGTCGTCGGCGGCGCCGTCTCCCAGTGGCTCGATTGGCGGGCCATCTTCGCCCTTCACGCGGCGCTCGCCGCGGTCGCGCTCGTAGCGGCTCGAAGATTCGTCCCGCGCGCCGCGCCTCCTTCGATGGCGCGCGCTCGCGGCGTCGATTGGCGCGGCTCGGCCCTCCTCGGCGGCGCCCTCGCCGCCTACGCCCTCGGGACGACGCTCGTCCCCCCCGCGAGCGGGGCGGGCGCGATCCTGCTTCTCCTCTCGTTCGCCCTCGGCGCGCTCTTCGTCCGAGCCGAGCGCTCCGCGAAGGCTCCGCTGCTGCGCCTCGACGATCTGCGCGGCGGCAAAGGAGAGCGGCTCTTCGCGAGCCTCGTCGTCTCGGCGGTGCTGATGACGAGCCTCGTCGTCGGTCCGTTCTATCTGTCGAAGACGCTCGGGCTCGCGCTCGGCGCGGCGGGGGCGGTGCTCGGGCTGGGCCCGGTCGTGTCGGCGCTGCTCGGGGTGCCGGCAGGGGCGATCGTCGATCGGGCGGGCGCGGATCGGGCGTCCCTCCTCGGCCTCGTCGGGGTAGGGGCGGGCGCCACGATGCTCGCGCTGTTGCCCCGTCGGGGTAGGGGCGGGCGCCACGATGCTCGCGCTGTTGCCCCGCGGCTTCGGGGTGGTGGGCTTCGCCGGCGCGACCGTCGTCATGACCGCAAGCTACGCGCTGTTCCAAGCCGCGAACGGGAGCGCCTTGCTCCAGGGCGTCGAGCGAGCGCAGCGGGGCGTGATCTCGGCGACGCTCCAGCTCTCGCGCAGCGTCGGCCTGATGACGGGCGCGACGTGGATGGGGGCGGTGTTCACGACCGCGGCCGGCGCTGCCGACGTGACCCTCGCGACCGCGGACGAGGTGGCGGCGGGAGCTCGCACCGCCTTCGCCACCGCGACCGTGCTGGTCGGCGTCGCGGTCGTCGTCATGACGCGGCGGCGGGGGAGGGGCCGGGAAGGGGCCCTCGCGAGCTTGGGTGGCGGTTGAAGAGGCTCCCTGGTACGAGGGCCGCGTGCAATCCGAGAACCCTTCCCCGCCCCGGCTCCGCGTGCTCGGAGCCAACGTCCCCGAGACGATCCCCAGCGACCTTCGCGCGTGCGCGGAGCTCGCCGAGCCGGCCCGCGCCAACCTGCCGGAGATCCTCATCCCGTGCCTCGAGCCCCAGCTCGCAGAGGACACGGATCGGAGGATCGAGCAGTTCTGCCGGAAGCACGACACGGTCGGAAACCGCGTCGCCCTCGCGATCCGCGGGATCCGCTTCGTGATCTGGGAGGCGGCCCGCGTGGGCGCGAGCGCCGACGATCTGATGAGCGACCTGCGCCTCGTAGTGCCCGACGCGGTCGACGCGCTCGCCCCTGTCATCGTCCCCGCGTACGAGGCGAGCAGGCCCCGCATCCGTCGCGACCTCCTGCAGCGCACGCTCTCCGCGCACGGAGCGATCGTCACCGGCGTCGAGTGGAGCTTGCACCGGGTGCTCGCGTCCCAGCACGCCGCCCGCGTCGACGCGGATATCGGGGTGATCACGCTCAGCTACCGCGAGGGCGCCAAGGCGGAGCGGCTCACCCTCCAGTTCGATCGCGACGCCCTCCTCCGGCTTCGGAGCGCCTGC
>JBGAID010000068.1:0-63528 GCA_044225865.1 Polyangiaceae bacterium
CTCGGGGGCGGGGGCGCAGTAGCCGGACGTCGCGACCGGCGGGGGGGGCGGGGCGGGCGCGCCCAACGGGACCAGCACGATCGAGTCGATCGGTGAGGGGGCGGCGGCGGCGGTGTCCGCGGCCGCGCCGGCGCAGAGCGCCGTGAGGTCGATGAGGCCCGAGACCTCCTTCGTGGCGGTGGTGGCGGACGACCTCGCGGGCGGCGGCGCGGCCGAGGTCAGCGCGCTCAGCGAGAACAAGACCGAGTTCTCTTCACGCTTGCCGGTCGACGTCGCGAGCGAGCTCGACGCGGAGAGGGCGCTCGCCGCCGAGAAGCCGCTCGACGAATCGGGAGGCCCGTTGCCGAACAGGTCCGCGCTCTTGCGGTTGCCGTCGCGGCGCGCGGCGGTGGCGGGCTTCGCGTCGGAGGCGGGCGGCGTCGATCCGAACGCCGACGCTGCGAACGCGGGAGGCGAGCTCGCGGGAGGCGTGTACGGCGCGGGGGCGCTGTACGCCGGAGGGGCCGCGGCCGCGTAACCACCGGCGCCGCTCTCGCTGGCGAGGCTCGAGGTCGCGAGCGCCGCCTCGTTGAGCGCGGCGACGATGGACTCGTTGTCCTGCAGCGCTTGCCAATCGGCCATGCCGTCCGCGAACACATAGGTGTCGGCGGTGATGACGCCTGCGTTGTAGGCCTCCACGACCTCGGCGAGCGTCATCGTCCGCTGGTCGTTGTCGGCGACGCTGACGAGGAAGCTTCCCGGCGGCGGTCCGTCTGCCGACTCTTGCTGCGCGGAGGAGCCGTCGTCGGCGTGCGAGCCGTCATGGCTCGCGCCCCCGACGACGATCGTCGCGCCGCACTTGCGGCACTTCATCTTGACTGTCTTGCCTTGGACCTTCTCGTCCGAAACCGTGTACTTGGCCGCGCAGGAATGGCAGGTGATCTTCATGGTTGTGGCGGGGGCTTCGACAAGACCGAGGGTACCGCTCGATCCGACGGGCAGCCGAGTGAAGACGGGCGGTCCGCTCGGGCCTTTTGAGCTTACGACAAAAACCGAAGCAAGCAGGCAATCTTTGGTGAAAGCCGATCGGTACCGGCGAGCAGGGGCCAGCGTCAGCCCGGCCCCGTCTCTCTTCGACCCAGTCTCTCCTGCAACGAGGAGAGCAGATCCTGCCGATCGAACAGGTCCTCGACGTAGTCGACCCGGTCCGTCTCGATGACAATCGTATCCGAGTCGCGGTAGCGGTCGAACCAGGACTCGTACAGGTCGTGGAGCCGGGTCAGGTACGCGCGGGGGACCTGCTGCTCGAACGCGCGGCCCCGCTTCTTGATCCGCTTCACCAGGACGGGGACGCTGCACCGCAGGTAGATCATCAGGTCCGGGGGCCGGATCTCGCGGCGGAGCGTGCGATAGAGGTCGTCGTACATCTCCCAATCGCGCCCGACGAGGTGCCCCGCCTCGTGGAGGGCGGCCGCGAAGACCTCCGCGTCCTCGTAGATGGTTCGATCTTGAACGATGTCGCGGCCTGCCTCTCGTGCCCGCGCCTCGATGTCCTTGTGGATCCGGAACCGGCGGATGAGAAAGAAGAGCTGGGAGCTCAAGGCCCACCGCCGCATGTCGCCGTAGAAGTCGGCGAGGTACGGGTTCTCGTCGTGGGGCTCGAAGAAGGGGACCATCTCGAGCTGGGCCTGGAGGAACGCGACCAGGCTCGACTTGCCGGCGCCCATGTTGCCCGTCACGGCGACGATGGCAGGCCGGCCTCCTCTCGGGGCGGCGCCTTCGCTCATAGGAGCAGGCTCAGGCCGAGCGATTGGACGAACCACACCGGGGTCTCCGGCAGGGGCCCCACCGTCTGCGGCTTGCCCGAAGCGTCGATGGCCGAAAGCGGAGTGTGCGCCGTCCCGTCCTTCGCGAAGGTGGGCGCGCCCCACAGCGCCATGTCGAGGGCGAGCCACCCCCGAACGAGCTCCACCGAGGCGCCGAGGCCCGCCGGCACGTCGAAATACGAAGCGCCGCGGCCCCGGATCAGGAAGCGCCCCGCCTCGTCGTGCGCATACATCGGCCCGACCTCGAGGCGCCCCCACCCGAGGCCGAGGATGGCGAAGATGCGAGCCCGGTCCCCCAGAGGCAGCGTTGGGAGGGCGTGGGCCTCGAGGCGATACGACGTCATGTCGCCCGCCTCGAAGGGCCCGGACACGCCCAGAGCGTGGTCGTCGATGTCCAGGGGGTGGGCCGCCCACGAGAAGACGAAGGACGCCTGGAGCCACGGGAGGATCACGACCCGCGCGTGCGCGCTCGCTCCCGGGCCAGGGCGATACCGAAGCTGGGGCGGCTCGACCTCGAGGCTGTTGGAGATGGGGGAGATGAAGACGAACGACGCGCCGAGGTCGACGTGACGCTCGCGAGGGTAGCGCGCGATGGGCGAGTTCTGGTTGAGGGGAGGAGGTCGTCCCGGATCGGGCAAGCCCTTCTCCGGCGCGGCGGACGGCTTCTCCTCCGCACGGGCGGACGTCGCGGCCCCGACGCACGCGAGCGCGAGCGCGAGCGCCGAGATTCTCGAGGGGCCGATCATGGAGCGAGAGGGTCTCGCGCGCACGGCGCAGACACTACACGATGAGGGTGGGAGCTTTCGACAAGAACGGGCGCGCGCGCTGGTAAGGTGCGGCCGATGAGCAGGAAGGGGACCCTCGGCGAAGTCGTGCTCGCGGCCGTCAAGCTCGCGCGCTGGCTCGGCCCGCTCGCGCCGAAGGAGGCGCCGGCCGGGATCGCGCGCCGGACCGAACGCTGCGGACCGACGCGCGCCTACGTCTACGAGAGCGGGCGGGCGCTCGGGGTGTACCTCGTGCTCCCCGGCCTCCACTTCAAGGGGCCGGACGATCCTCGCCTCGATCGGTTCTGTCGCGTGCTCGCCGCGAGCGGCTTCGCCGTCGTCGCGCCGTTCGTGCGATCGTTCGAAGACCTCGTCCTCCACCCGAGCGCGTTCGAAGACGCGGAGGCGGCCCTCGCCCTCGCCCGCTCCATCGCCTCCGGGCGCAGACTCGGCGAGCCGGCCGTCTTCTCGATTAGCTTCGGCTCGATCCTCGCGCTCCACCTCGCCGCCTCCGAGAGCCCACCTCGCGCGTGCTTGTTGTTCGGCGGCTACGCCGACTTCTCGGGCTCGGTTCGGTTCGCCCTCACCGGCCGAACCGAGCACGACGGCCGCCCGATCGAGATCCTGCGCGACCCGCTCAACTCTCCGGTCGTGTTCCTCAACATCCTCGCCGACCTCGACGTCGACCAGGCCGACCACGACCGGCTCTCCGCGGCGTGGCGGGCGATGGTCCATCGAACGTGGGGAAAGATGGAGCTCAAACGATCTTCGGCGCGCGCTCCCTTCGCCGACGAGATCGCGCGCGACCTCCCTGCTCACCTCGCCGAGCCATTTCGGAGAGGCTGCGGCCTCGCCGCCGGTCACGCCGATTCGGCGGAGGCGGAGCGAGCGATGCTCGAGTGGGCGGAGCGCGGGCTCGCCCGGTCCGCCGCGTCCCTCTCGTTCTTCGACGCCGCCCGCCTCGTCGAGCGCGTGCGCGCCGACGTGGTCCTCGTGCACGGGCGCGACGACGACGTGATCCCCTACTCCGAGTCGCTCAAGCTCGCGCGGGCCCTGCCTCCCTCGCGGGTGCGCGGCGTGCACATCACCGGCCTCTACGGCCACACCGGCGCGAGCGAGGCGCGGATCGCGAAGCTCGTGGACGAAGCGCGCACGATGATGGCGATGCTGCGCGACCTGGCGAGCGCGCCCATCCGCGGCGTGGGCTGAAGCGGGATCGCCGCCTCAAATCGGCTCAACGTAGCCGCGCGCGCGGATCGATGATCGGCCGGCGCGTGGTAGCCAAGGCCATGCTCGCTGTTCGACCTCGAGTCTTCGCGTGCGCCTTCTCCCTGCTCGTCGCCTTCGCCTGCGGGGACGACGCAGACCAACCGGGAGGAGGCGGAGCGAGCGCGGGCGGCGCGACGAGCGGCGGCGGAGGCTCCGCGGGCGCGCCCGAGGCGGGCGGCGCGGGCGGGGGCGCGAGCTGCGAGTCCCTCGCGTGCGGCGCCGATCAGTTCTGCGCCGACGGCGCTTGCCACGACTGCGGCGCTCCTCTCGGCACCCAGCACGATCTCTTGCTCGCGATGGGCGACGACGAAGAGGACCGCTCGTACTTCCTCCATGTCCCCGCCTCGTACGCGTGCGACCACGCCGCGCCCCTCCTCGTCGACTTCCACGGGACCGCCGGCGGCGACCGACCCGAGGAGGCTTACCAGCTCGATGCCCTCCTCTCCCTGAGCGAAGCGGTCGGCGCGATCGTCGTGCGGCCGCGCTCGCGCTCGAGCGAGCGCGGCGGCCAGGAGATCTACCGTTGGGACCAGAACCCGGGCGACCTCGAG
The DNA here is from genome assembly GCA_044225865.1 of Polyangiaceae bacterium. GTDB lineage: Bacteria > Myxococcota_A > Polyangia > Polyangiales > Polyangiaceae > Xiheicaenibacterium. Next base: position 4,390 of record JBGAID010000068.1, read on the forward strand.
CGCAACGTCGCGTTCACCGAGAACCTCGTGCGCGCGCTGCGCGCGGAGTACCACATCGACGAAGCGCGCACCTACGCGTCCGGCTTCTCGTCCGGCAGCAACATGACGTCGCAGTTCCTCGGGCCTTCGCGAGGGCTGTTCCGCGGGCTCGCCCCGATCGCGGGGGGCATCTGGAGCGACCCCGGGATCGAGCCGTTCGGCGGAGGCGAGGCGCCGCGCATCTACCTCGGCACCGGCTATCGCGACTACCTGTACGGCTCGATGCACGACCTGCTCGCGGTGCTGGACGAGCAGGGCGTGCCTTCGGATCGCCTCCTCGTGCGGGAGTACGACACCGGCCACGATCTCTTCGCGTGGCACTTCCCGGAGCTGTGGGCCTTCCTCGACGAAGGGGAGCGACCGGTGCACGCCGACCTCTCGGACGCGTGGACCGCGGAGCCCCTCCCCTCGCCCGCGAGCGTCCTCACCCTCCTCACCCGCGGCGACGGATCGGTCGTCGCGACCGGCAAGGACGGTGAGGTGTGGGTCCGCGACGCGACGGGCGCCTGGTCCGATCCGAAGACCGCCGCGGACGGACCGCTCACCGGCTCGTGCCGTGACGGGTCGGATCGGGTCTTCTTCGTCGGAGAGACGAGCTTCGTCGCGGGCTCGAGCGACCTCGTCCTCGACGCCCCCAAGACCGTCCCCGAGCTCTTCGGAGCGTACTTCGGCAGCTCGTACATGAACGGGATCGGGTGCCGGGACGCGTTCCCGCTCGCCGCGGGCGGCTATTGGACCGGCGTGGAGAGCGCCGACGGAGGCGCCTCGTGGCAGGCGCTCGAGATCGACGCGGGCGGCTACATCGCCCAGTCCGCCGCCGTCCACGTCACCGACCAGGGCACCATGATCGCGACGGGCTACTACGACTTCATCGGCCGAGGCGCGGCGGGGGCGACGACGCTCGAGCCGCGGCCGCACCCGGGCGGGGCGGAGTGGCTCAACGACGTCACGAGCGCGCCGGGAGGATCGATCTGGGTCGTCGGCGATCACGGGGTCGTGCTCCACAGCGATGACGACGGCCTCACCTTCGAGGCTCAGGACGCGGGCACTGCCGAGGATCTCTACGCGGTCGCGTTCGCGGCGGACGGGCTCGCGGGGGCGGCGGTGGGGCGGCGCGGCACCGTCGTCGTCACCCTCGACGGCGGCGCGACCTGGCAGGACGCGTCGATCGGCTCGGACGTGTTCCTGGGAGCAGCGGTCATGCTCGGGCCGAGCGATCTCCTCGTCGCGGGCGAGGGTGGCCTCGTCGCGCGGGTCGATCTCACCGCGCCGGGAGCCTGACGTCACCGAGGCAAGGGTCGTTCAAAAACGCCCGGCCCGCTGTCGACGGCACATGATCGCTCATCCGGAGACCTCGTTCGCGGGGGCGGAGACCCTGTTGCGCGAACGCACCTGATGGCAGGAAGGCTCGACTCCCCTTTGTGGACAGCATGATGATAACAGTCGCAACCGTGTGGCCGGGCGGCCGCTCGGTCGCCGGGTAGCTCACCACCTCCGTCGGGGTCGATGGTTCGGGGGCGGCGACTATCGAGCTTCTTTCACGGACGAGGAGCCGTTCGATGACGGACACGATGGATATCTATCTGGAGTCGGAGGGCACGCGCTGGGAGCACGCGCGCGTCCGGTCGTTGAAGGGGAGAGAAGCGATCTCCGAGCTCTTCTTTTTCGACATCGATATCGTCTGCGACCCGGGTCACGAGCTGCCCGACGAAGCCACCGTCGCCGCGGACCTGTCGCTCGTGTTCGAGATCGGTGGGACGCCGGTGCGCCACGTTCGCGGCGTCGTGCACAGCATCCGGAGCGGCGTCGAAGGACCGTCGCGGCGCACCGTCCATCGGCTGCGTCTCGTGCCACGCCTGGTCAACCTCGCGCTGGTCTTCACGCAGGAGGTCTTCGTCGGGATGTCCATCCCCGACATCGTCCAGGACAAGCTGACGAACTGCGGGTTCCAGAGCGCCGACATCGCCATGCGCCTCGGCGCTCAGTATCCAGCCCGCGATTTCGTGGTCGAGTACAAGGAGACGGACCTCGCCTTCGTTTCTCGCCTCTCCGAGAACCTCGGTGTGAGCTTCTTCTTCGAGCAGAGCGCAGAGGCGGACATCGTCGTCTTCACCGACAACAACAGCGGCTTCCTGGATCTGCCGGGGGCGGCGGAGGTCCAGCACCGCACGTCGGGGGAGAACACGGATGTCTACGCCCTCGCCACCGAGGACACCCTCGCGACCAGCGTCTACTTCGTCCGCGACTACAACTTTCGCACCCCGCTCGTGGACGTGGCGGGGCAGGCCCCCGTCGCCGGCGGTAGCTCGGGGGGCACGGTCGACGTCGACGCCCACGTCGCGACGCCCGACGAGGCAGCGGCGATGGCCCTCATCCGCAGCCAAGAAGTCTCCTGTCGTCAGCGGGTCTACCAGGGCAAATCGGCGCTCCCGCAGCTCAGAGTCGGTGGCAAGACGACGATTCAATCCCACCTCCAATCGCACGCCGTGATCGTGACCGAGGTCGTCCACGAGGCCACCGTCGCGTCCTTCGATCATGCGCACGACGACGATGACGACGGCGACGAAGCCGGCGGGCAGATTTCGTATCGCAACAGCTTCGTCGCGAGCCCCGCGAGCGCCGTCTTTCGCCCGAGGCGCCAGACTCCGAAGCCGCGAATCTATGGCTTCGTGACGGGACACATCCAGCTCGGTCCCTCCGGAGAGGCGGGCGGCGTCTCGACGGTGGACGCCGACGGCTACTACTCGGTCGACCTCCACTTCAACGACGGCAACCCGGAGGCGCCCGTCGCGTCCAAACCCATTCGAATGATGCAGCCGCAGGCGGGGCCCAACTACGGCATGCACTTCCCGCTGCGGCGGGGGACGGAGGTCCTCGTCGCGTTCGAGGACGGGGATCCGGACAGGCCCGTCATCCTGGGCGCCATTCACAACGCGGTGGCCCCCTCCCACGTGACGTCCGCGAACGCGATCCGGCACCAGCTCAAATCCCCCGCGGGAGCTGTCTTCGAGTTCGGCTCCAAGACATGACGCTCCACGTCGCCGGACCCCACGGTCGCCTCCCCACCTCGTTCACCGACGACGTGGCCGCGTTCGGGGCGCTCGCCCCCGAGATCGTCGCCAAGATCTGGCACGTCCTCGGGCCGGCGATCGACGCCCCGGGGGCACCGGAGACGCGCCAAGCGTTCGAGCTCTTCGCGGGGGCCTACCACCTCGACGAGGTGGAGCTCGCGGCCGCGGTTCGCGCGGCCCGTCACCTGTTCGAGGCGGCGGCGCGCTACGATCTCGACGAGCGCCAGGTCGCGGCCGACATCCAGGCCCTCCTCCCCGAAGCGCCCAACGCGCGCACCGTCCTCCTCGCGAACTTCGACGCCGCGAAGCAGTCGTTGAGGCGAGCCATCGTCGCGCGAGCGATCGCAGACCACGGCAACGTGCTCGTCGGCACGAGCTGGCGAGTCGACGTCGTCGACGCCAGCGACGGGGGCGTGCGCTTGGGGGTCCCGGTCGCGCTGCTCACCCTCCGGTACCGTTGCGGCGACGCCATGAAGACAGTGACGTTCCAAGCCCTGCCCGACGTGATGGCCGAGCTCCGCGAGGCGTGCGAGCAGGTGCTGCTCCCCGCCCCCGAATCGCCTCTCCGCTGACTTCCGATCGCCTCCCCTGTCTCGAGCGCTGGAGAACCCGATGCCGACCAACAACTATTACGTGGACACGATGGAGTCGAACGCGACGACCAGCTACGCGCAGATCGTCGTGCCCGGCTACAGCCTCGTCGGCCCCGCGAAGGCGGAGGGGGATTTCAAGTTCACCACCGCGATCACGGGAAACTCGTTCATTCGGCTCGGCGCATCTCCCGTGTCGGTCAGCTACGCGAACGGCACGTTCGCGATGAGCACCGACGCGTCGACGACGCCTACCGGCTTCGACGCGAGCCTGACGTTGGCGAAGCTCGTCGCGAACATGGATGCGGGCGGGAGCAAGACCACCGTCGCGGGCGCGGAGGCGACCCCCGACACCACCCTCACCGGCACGACGGCGTCGGACTCCGGCTATTACCAGTCCGATCCATACAAGGGCAGCGCCATCCTGGGGTTCGCCGACGACACCCGGGTCCGTGACGACGCGGACAAAGACATCCTCTATCTCAATGGCGGCGTTCACAAGAACTCTCCCGAGAACCGCCGCACCGAGTCGTACCGGCTCCTGTCCAAAGGCGGCTGGTGGGACCACTCCGACGGCAACCGCATCTCGACGACGGCGGGGGACAAGGTCGAGGTCGTACAGGGCAATTACAAGATGCTCGTGCTCGGCCGCCGCGCCCCCTCCGACACCTCGGACAAGAAGGTCGTCGACATCTCCGGCGGGTTCGAGTTCAGCAAGCGATTCGAATACCTCACCACCGATAGCATCTGGGCGACGTGGGAGCAGAGCAGCCCCGCCCACTCGACCAAGGTGTCGAGCGGCAAGGATGTCTCGTATTTCAAAGGCGCGTTCCGGAAGACGATCATCGGCAAGCACCCCGACGGAACCGAAGAGCGCCCCGACATCGAGAACGAGACTTACGCCAAGAAGAGCACCAGCAAGACCGAGGCCGACAAGATCGAGGTCTTCACGGGGACCGCCGCCAACTCGGTCAATCACCAGCTCGCGCTGACCTACTGTCTGTTCATGGAGGACGTCCGCTTCGGGGTCACGATGCAGGACTTCCGCATCTTCGCCCTCGAGCACCTCACGTTCCGCGGGGGCGCCGTCGTCGCGGGCGTGAACGTGGGCGCGGTCAACGTGACCGACGTCAAGGCCGCTCCTCTCTTGGCGAGCATCAGCGTTTGCGCCGTCAAATACACGATGGATGTCGCCCCCATTCAATACGAGACCAAGCTCGGCGTGGACTTCAAGTTCAACCCGCTGAGGCGAGTGACGGTGGATACGACCAAGGCCAAAGTCACCGCCTTGGAGCAGAGCATGGCCAGCGCCGTGACGAGGTTGAATCAGGCGGAGGCGGACATCTGCGACAACCAGATAGACATCTGCAAGACGCAGCTGTGCCTCCTCGACACCGCGCTCAACCTGGCGAACCAAGACATTCGCGTCGCGACCGCCCACATCCTGACGTGATCCCGTGAAGACCAAGAACCTCACCCCATTCCCGGGGGCCGCTTTCGCGTCGCTCTTCCGAGCGCCGAAGGGCCACGCGATGGCGCTCGCCGTCCGCGGCACGTTCGTCTTCTCGCCCAACCACATGGACGGGGACCGGCTCGTGGCCGCGATGGGGAAGCCATCTCCTGCCGGAGAAGAGATGATCGGCAGGACCTTGCTCGCCCAGGGCCCGATGAGCGGAGAGACCTTCGCCGAGGACGACGACGACAGGGCGCTCGAGTGCCTCTACCCGGGCGACTTCGCCGATTGGAAGCCGCGCGCAGAGGTCCTGCTCCGAGGCACCTGCTACCCCGCCCACCGCCGATCCGTCCGAGAGTGCGTCGTCCGGTTCAGGGTCGGCGCGTTCGAGAAGAGCCTGCGCGTGCTCGGCCGGAGAGCCTGGACGGACGACCTTGCGGGCGTCTCCGAGCCGGCGCTCTTCAGCGAAATGTCCATCGGGTACGCGCGTGCGTTCGGCGGCCCCGGCTACGCGGCCAACCCGTGCGGCGTCGGGGCGAGCGGGGGCGAGCTGCCCAACGTCGAGCACGTCGACAGACCGATCCGGCGCCGAGGCGACGACCCCGGCCCGGCCGGCTTCGGTCCCATCAACGCGGCGTGGCCGCAGCGGGCCCGCAAGCTCGGCACCCAATACGGGCAGGCCTGGCGCGAGGAGCGCTGGCCACGTCACGCCGAGGATTTCGATCCTACGTACTACCTATCGGCGCCTCCCGACCAATGGCTCGAAGGGTACCTCCGCGGCGACGAGGTCATCGTCTTCGAGAACCTCCACCCGAGCGGCCGGACGCTCGAGGGTCGTTTGCCCGGCCTGCGATTGCGCGCGTTCGTTCGCGGGGGGAAGCGCGGCTTCCGCCCGGTCACGATGCACCTCGACACGCTCTACGCCGACATGGATGCGTCGAAGGTGTACCTCACCTGGCGGGGCGTCGACGCCGTCGAGACCGACGACTTGCACGACGTGGAGACGGTGCTCTTCGCGAGCGAGCGTCTCGACGACGAGCGCCTCCCCGACTCCCACTATGAGGCGCTGATGGTCGAGTTCGAGGCCGATCCGCTCGAGGTGCGGGCGCGTGTCCCCGCCGACGCGCTCGAGAAGCGCGACGAGATGCGGCAGCGCCAGGATCAGCGGGAGCAGGGCCTGCTCGCGCCGTCCCCCTCCCCTCCCGATCCGACGACAGGCGCGCTCGACACGCTCCTCTGCGGCGCCCCCATCGCCTTCTCGGGCGCCGCCGAGCTGCGCGACGGCTTGGCGAAGAGCCTCGCTGCGATGAACGACGCGCAGCCCAAGCCACCCCCTGCGCCCCCTCCGAACGGCAACCCCTCGCCCCCGGTCCCGAACCTCCGCGCGGAGACGGACGCGGCCGGACAGCGCGCGAGGAACGCCCAGAGCTCCCCTCCCCGCCGCCCCGCGACGCCGCTGCACACGGAGGGCCCGCCGCCTTCGTGGGCGACCGCCGCCGTCGCCGACACGCTCGAGCACGCCGCCGGTCAGCGCGCCGCCCTCGCGGAGCTGAAGCTCCCCAAAGAGGCGGAGGAGCATCGCCAGAAGGCGCTGTCGGCGCTCGACGAAGAGGTGGCGAAGCTCCGCGCGGATCCCTTCTTCAGCAAGATCCTCTCCCGCCCGCCGTTCGTGGAGCCCGCGCCGTACGCCGATCTCCGGGGCCAGGACTACGAGGGTCGCGATTGGAGCGGTCGCGATCTCTCCGGCGCGAATCTGCAATACGCCAACCTCAGCCGCGCGAGCCTCCGCGACGCGAAGCTCGTCGGGGCGAACTTGCGGGGGGCAATCCTCGTGGAGACCGACGCGACCGGCGCGGACTTCGGCGGGGTGGAGCTGGGCCTCGCGAACTGTACGGCGCTCACGGCCACGGGGGCGAGCCTGCGGGAGACTCGCCTCGACCGCACCTTCTTCCAACAGGCCAGCCTCCGGCGCGCTTCGCTCCAAGGCGCCCGAGGCAAATACACCTTCTTCCCGGAGGCGGACCTGACGGAGGCGCGGTGCGAGGGAGCGATCTTCGAGGACGCCTTCCTCCAGAAGGTGGACTGCTCCGCCGCGAAGTTCGACGGGGCGGCGCTGCTGCGCTGCCATTTCCTCGCCGCGAAGGCGGTCCGGGCTTCCTTCGCCAAGGCGGTCGTCACGCGCTCGAGCTTCGGGCTCGCCGATCTCACGGAGGCGTCCTTCGCGGAGGCTTCTGGCGAGCGCTGCTCGTTCCTGCGCGCGACCCTGGACGGGGCCGACCTCGGGAGGAGCACGTTCGACCACGCCTTCTTCGTCGAGGCCTCCGCGCGGCGCACCGACTTCCGCCGCTCCCTGTTGCGGTGGGCGCGCTTCTATCGAGCGTGCACGACCGACGCGGACTTCTCGGAGGCGAGCCTCTATGCGGCGGATCTCTGCAAGTGCAAGATGCATCGGGCGCGATTCGTCGGCGCGAACCTCTTCGACGCCAAGCTCCTGCAGGCAGCGGGGCTCGACTGCGACTTCACGAGCGCCGATGTCCGTCGCGTGCTCAGGGATGGGGCGAGATGAGCACGGATCGACCGAAGCTGCCGATCACGGGACTGTCCGGCGATCTTCTCGAGGCGGCGGTCCGCGGGGGCCGCTCGTTCGCGGGCGAGACGCTCTACAAGCTGGATCTCACGGGCCGAGATCTCTCGGGAGTCGACCTCCGCGGGGCCACCCTCACCAAGGTGACGCTCGACGGCGCGAACCTCGAGGGAGCGCGCCTCTCGGAGGCGAAGATCATCGGCTTCTCTGCCAAGGGGGCGAAGCTCGACGGCGCCGACCTCACCGGCCTCGTGGGGATCGGGGCCGACCTCACCCACGCGAGCCTGCGCGGTGCCTCTCTCGGCAAGGCCCAGCTCCCGGAGGCGAAGCTCGAGGGGGTCGACTTCACGGGAGCCGACCTCTCCTTCACCCTGATGCCTGGCGCCGATCTCCGCGGAGGCCGGCTCGTCGGGCATCGGCTCGAAGGGATCCAGCTCGACGGGGCGAAGCTGTCGGGGACAGACCTGTCCAACTCGGTCTTCCGACAGGCCTCCATCTCCGGCGCCGCGCTCGACGGAGCGAAGCTCCACGGCGCGACGTTCGAGAATGTCGCGTTCGCGAGATCGGATCTGCGCAACGCCGACTTCACGGGCGCGCAGCTCAGCGGCGTGCTGTTCTCGGAGGCGGACATGCGGGGGACGATCCTGCCCAAGCAAATCGACAGATGCTTGTTCGACGGGGCCGTGTTCGAGCCCTCGCCGGACTGGCAATCTTCTGGCGCCCGCGTCGAAGCCTCCGATCTCGACGGGGCGCGATTGGCCGGGCTCGATTTCTCCGACTCCGATTTGACGGGTTCGTCCTTGAAGGACTGTGACCTGCGAGGCGCGAGCCTCGAGCGGGCGCGCGTCCGCCGCGCCGACCTCTCGAAGGCCGACCTTCGAGGCGCTCGCCTCACGGGAACGGAGTGGGCGATGGCGCGCCTCGACGGCGCCGACCTCTCCGGCGTCGACCTCAGCGGCCAGCGCCTCGAGACCGTCACGATGAACGACGCGAACCTGGAAGGGGCCAACCTGTCCGGGGCCGTCGTCGAGCGCTGCATCCTCGTGGGAGCGCGGCTGCGAGGGGCGAACCTCACCCGAGCGACCCTCAAGGCGACCATCCTCCGCGGCGCCCTCGTGGACGGGCTCGTCCTCGAGGGGGCGATCTTCTCCGCGGTGGACTTCACCGGCGTCGACCTGCGGGGGCTCTCGCTCCGCGGGTCGACCATGCACCGGTGCTTCTTCAAGGAGGCGGACTTGTCCGGGATGGACCTGCGCGGCTGCGACTTCACCGAGTCGAACTTCGAGGACGCCAACCTGCGCTCGGCGAACCTGGAGGGGGCCCTCTGCCCCCGCGCCAATTTCAAGGGAGCGTGCCTCGATCTCGCCAATCTCTCCGGGGCCCACGCCAAGGCCGCCTTCTTCGGCGACGCGTCTTTGAAGAACACCAACCTCTCGAGGGCCATGGCCCGAATGGCCACCTTCACGAAGGCCGATCTCGGCTTCGCCACCCTGGCGAGCGCGGACCTTCGGGAGGCGAGCTTCACCGAGGCGAAGCTCGTCGGCGCCCAGATGTCAGGCGCGCGGTTGGGCTACGCGGACCTCTCTCACGCGAACGTGTCCCAAGCCGTGATCCATGACGCCGACGTCGCCCACGCGAACCTGCACGCCCTCGTCGACGACGGGGCGAGCTGGGCGGGGACGAACGTCGCGGCAGGCAGGGCCACCGACCACGAGCGCCTCCAGGCCGAGCGCTGGCTCCCTCCCGAGCACCCCGCACGCCACGCCGGATGACCACGAACGCCACAGGAGCCGAAGCCCATGAACCGCGCAATCAAGCTGATCCACCCCGAGACCGCGCCCGCCCCGAGCGAGACCTCGCCCCGCGCCGACTACCTCGGGCCAGGCCGCGTCGTCGCGATCGGGCCGCTCCAGATCGAGATTCGTAGCGGGGAGCGCGTGACCGCCCAGTTGGCCCTCGCCTTTCCGTACCTGCCGGCCGAAGGCGACGTGCTCCTCGTGATCGGTAGAGACGAAGAGCACTACGTGATCGGGGTGCTCCACGGCACGGGGCAAGCGCGTCTCTCGTTTCCGGGGGCGGTCAGCATCGAGGCGCGCGGGGGACCGCTCACGCTCTCGAGCGACGACGTGGTGCGCGTGCAGGGACGCGAGGTGCACCTCGAGGCCGGGCCGCTCAAGATGATCGCGACCACCGTGACCCAGAAGTTCACGTCGCTCGTCCAGCGCGTCCGCGATTCGCTCCAGGTCCAAGCGGGGCAGTCGCACACGACGGTCCACGACCGATCCACGATGACGGCGAAGAACGCGTCGATCCTCACGGAGGAGACGATGACGATCAACGGCGAGCAGATCCACCTCGGTTGATCGAGCGCGAGAGGCCGAGAATGCTCCCTGCCAACAATCGAGGTACCGGCGCGAACATCTGCGCTCCCGACGTCTGCGCGACGCCGCCGGTGGGCGTGCCGACGCCCTACGTCAACATCGCCATGAACGCCCTCGCGGTCCCCTTCGCGACGAAGACGTACCTCAACTTCGTGAACGCCCTCAACATGGGCTCGACGGTGCCGATGACGATGGGAGACCAGCCCGGGGTGATGAGCCCGTTCATGGGGCCGGGCACTTACACGGTCGGCAACCCGAAGATCATTGTCGAGATGCTCCCCGGGACGAACCTGACGAGCGGGGCGGCTGGGAACAACATGATCGCCCCTGCCGGAGCCTCTCTCGTGCCGTGCGTCACCAACGTCTTCTACACCTATCGCGCGGCCGGGGGCGAACCGGCCGAGGAACGCTTCGACATCGAGGAGCTCGGGGATCGGGTCCGAGGGCGACGCGGGCTCACCCTCACCGCGCACGGACTTTTCTTGGAGGCGAAGATCGCGCTCCTCACCCTCGACGTTCCTTCGCGCCTCCACGCCTTCGTCGCGACCGCGGAGGACAAAGAGATCATCCTCGATCTGCGCGGCTGCCCGGGCGGCGAGCTCCTCGCCGCTGCGGAGCTCGCGTCCGATTTCCTCCCCTTCGGCGCGGAGCTCTTCGCGCTCGTCGACGCCGATGGGGACGAGGTCGTCTATCGGGCCCGCCGTCAGGAGCCGAACCTCACGTCACCGCTCACCCTCGTCGTCGATAGGGAGACCGCCTCGGCGGCAGAGATCTTCGCCGGTGTCTTGAAGGCCCACGGTCGGGCCCGCATCACGGGGGAAGAGACGTTCGGAAAGCGGAGCGTGCACTCGGTCACGTGTCGCGCGTCGGGAGAGACCCGCTACGAGTGCGTCGGTGAGGTTCGGCTGCCGCTCGGTGCTTCGCTCCCGGTGGCCCCGGGCTGATCCCGCGCGCATCGAATTGGAAACAAAGTCGAGCGACGGAGCGACCGACGTGCGATAGTCATCGTCTGAAACGTTGCGGGCCCAGGCGCAGCGCGAGGCCCACAGCAATGCTCTCTCCATCCAGTCCCCTCGTCCGCTCGGACGGGTCCACCCTCTCGCGCGCCGCTTGGCTCCGACGTTGTCGGCCGCTGCTCGCCTATCTCTCCTCGCCGCGGACCCTCGGCGACCTGCAGGCCTGGGCGGGTGACCGCGCGATGAGCGCGGCCCGTCTCGAGGCCATGCTCGCGTGGCTCGAAGGCGACGGAGACACCCTTCATCGCAAGGGGGCCTCATGGGCTCGAACGTGACGCGCGCGCCGAAGACGCGCACCACCTCGACCGAGCTGCGAATCGTCGGCCAAGTCCGCACCCCCCGCGGCTTCGCCTATGACTTCGCGGTGGGAGACCAGCGGCTCACGATCCGGATCGAGCCCGCGTCGACGGACGGACAGTGGTCGGTGGAGGGGCACGGCCGTCACCTCATCCGCGGCACCGAGTGCAACGGCGCGACCGTCCAATCCAGTCGCGCCGCCGGGGTGCGCGCGATGGGCGAAGAGTGGCAGGACGAGTCGCTGCCCTTCGACTGGCCGGCGGTGCTCTCGCTGCTCGATACCGTCCGCGCGCTCTAGAGCACCGATCATGTTGAAAGCCGGCGCATTCGCGCGATTTCGCGGCCGATCCCCGCGGCCTCGTTGCTCCGCTCCTCAGATTGCGAGGAGCAGTCTTGCGGTGCTCGCTCCTCGGGCGCGCGCCTCCGCCGCAAACTCCCCCGACTTCACTCGGCCTTCAACATGTTCGGTGCTCTAGCAGGTCCGAAATGAGCAGACCGCGCGGGAGTGCTCGACACGAGGAGGCGCGGCGCGAGCTGACGAACATGAGCGCGATGCGCATCGCGAGCGTGTGGGTCACCGACATCCGCGCTGCCCTCGCCGCCGAGGGCAGACGGGCGATCGGCGGCTGGCCGGGGACGGTCGCAGAGGCGCGCGAGCGCACTCGCCGCTTCTTCGTCCACGAGCAGCTGCCGGAGTGGTTCGGGACCCCGAGCACCCTCGAGCTCGAGGCGGCGGCTCGACTCGCGTACCCGATGGCGCGGGCCCATTGGGCCAAGCTCGCCGACAGGTCGGACGAACCCGATCCGGTCGATGAGCTCTGAATGGACCTGCGCCGACGATGACGGAGGCGCGGGGCTGCTCTTCGGCGAAGAGTGACGCGCCCGCGCGACGCGGCCGCTACAGCTGGGCCGTCTCTTCCGTCGTGGGCTGAGGCCCGGGGACGATGCCGGCGATGTCCGGATCTTCTCCGGAGTCGTTGGGTCCGCGGCTGGCTTTCTCGCGCTTGCGTTGCTCGCGCTTGACCTCCTTCTCGCGCTGCTTGTCCTGTCGACTACGTTCTTTCTGGCGCTTGTTCACGCTGGGTTGGGACACACCGCCTCCACTCGAGCAGGCAACTTCAAATGTGTGGGGGGCGGGCTCGCCCCCCGCATCTCACCAACGACCGCCGCCGCCACCGCCACGAGGAGAGGCGCCGCGGGGGCGATCCTCCGCTTCGTTCACGCGCAGCGGACGACCTTCGAACATCAGCCCGTTCATCTTCGAGATCGCCTCGCGAGCCCCTTGCTCGGAAGCCATCGTGACGAACGCGAAGCCGCGCGGTTGGCCCGTCTGACGGTCCGTGATGATGCGGACGTCGTCGACCCCGCCTACCTCGGCGAAGGCCGCGCGGAGACCGTCGTCGGTCGCGCCGAACGAGAGATTGCCAACATAAAGACGGTTGCCCATATCGATCTCGATTCCTCGGAGGAGAGCTTGCGAAGGTTCCGCGACCAAGCCGGCGTTCCGGACTGGTCGTGCCGTTCGTCTCCAAGAGGGAAGCGAGAGGCTCGGGCGTGCAGGGTTCTTCTCGTCTGTGGCTGGCAGCCTAGTCCATCGACCGTCGATCACCACGCGAGAGCGCCGGTGGTGCGACGTCACAGCCCGAGGCCCACCCCCGCGGCGCTTCGCGCCGCGTCCCCTCCCAAGCTCGGGGCTCACGCCCCTCGCGGGAGGGGAAGCCCGCTATCCGTTTTGATAACCAATCATCGGGCGGGCGGGGACCCAGAGGCTCTTCACGTAGCGCGCGAGGGCTTCGAGGCGCGGAGCGCCGAGCTTGGGAGGGGACGGCGAGCGAAGCGAGACGGGGGTGGGCATCCCGGGCGCTATCAAGCTCGTAGCAGTGAGCGAGAGACGGGAGCGAGCGCAAGCGCGAGAGACGAGAGACGAGAGACGAGAGACGAGAGACGAGAGACGAGAGACGAGAGACGAGAGACGAGAGACGAGAGACGAGCACGGCGAGAGACGAGCGACGAGCGACGAGCGACGAGCGACGAGAGACGAGCACGGCGAGCGAGCCGAGCGGCGGGGGCTCGCGCGAGCGGCTACGACACTCCCAGCACCACGACGCTTCAGCTCCACCCTCTCTCTGGCGAGCGCGAAGCGCGAAGCGCAAGGCGCGCCTCCCCGCCCCCCATCACAGCGATCGCAGGTACGCCTCGAGGCTCCCCCGATCCTCGACGGAGAGGGTCGCGCTCGTGCCCATGTGGCTCTTGGGATCGCGGAGGAGCGCCTCGAGCGAGTCGTAGCGGCCGTCGTGGAAGTAGGGGGCGGACGCGGAGACGCCTACGAGGGACGGCGTGTCGAAGGGCGTCTTGTCGGCGAGGGGGTGAGCCTGGCCATCGACCCGGGAGGGCGAGATGTGGCACTCGGTGCAGCCGGACGCGGCGGAGTCGAAGACCTCGCGACCGCGAGCGATGCGGGCCTCGTCGGCGCGCTCGGGGCGGGCGGGGACCCAGAGGCTCTTCACGTAGCGCGCGAGGGCTTCGAGGCGCGGGGCGGAGAAGCCGGATCCGGAGAGCCTCCGCGTCGTCGAAGTGATGTAGCCGCCGAGCGTCGACTCGCCGCGCGTCCACCCGTAGGGCGCGGTGCCTTCGAGGCGGCCGGCGAGCATGAGGGTCTGGCGCGGCCCCTCGGGGGTGAACCAGGTGAGGCCGTCCTCGAGCCCGTCCGGGTGACAGCTCGCGCACGCGAGGCCTTCGTTCGAAGTCTCCCCGCGGACCGAGTAGAAGGCGGCGCGTCCTTCGCGGATCGCGGGCGGGCGCGGCACGTAGGGGATCGCGACCACGCCGGTCCGCTCGAGGGTGTCGAGATCCACGACGGTGACGGCGGCGTCGATCTGCGACGCGACGTAGGCCCGGCGAGAGGCGTCGTCGACGACGATCCCGGTCGGCCCCGCCGCGACCGCGACCCGCCCCAGCTCGGCGCGGAAGGGGTCGACCGCGCGCGCGTCGAGGATCACGACGTGGTCGATCCCCATGCACGCGACGACGACGCGAGAGGTCGATGGATCCGGCGCGAGGGCACGCGGGATCGTGCAGGGCCTCACCTCTTCACGAGGCGCGCCGAAGACGCGGTCGCCGATGCGCCGGCCCGACACGGGATCGATCATCGCCGCGAACGGGAGCACCTTCGCGAGGCCGTCCGTGCGCGGGCCGTAGTACTGAAAGACCGGTCGATCCGGCCCTCCGGGATCGACGCTGACCATGGGGACGACGATGCGGCGCGGCTGGTCCTCTGCGAACGCACCGGGCCGCCGCGGTCGAAGGGAGACGCTCGCGAGCGCATACGATTGGCCCCCTGCCCTCTCCACCTCGAGGGTCGAGCCGCTCGCCTCGGGAGACACGCCGCGGACGCGGAGCGGGATCTCGTGCCCGATCCTCGCGTCGTCGAGGTCGACCATGCTCACGCGCCCCCCGACGAGGTGGGTGACGTACGCGCGGCGGTCGCGATCGACGAGGACGCCGCGGGGCGATCGGGGGAGCGCCTTTCGCCACTTCTCTTCGAAAGTAGCGGCGTCGAGCGCGATGACGCTCGGATCCCAGCCGCTCGTCACCACGACCTCGGAGCCCTCCGGGGTGACCGCGATCCCGAACGGGCCGCGAGGCAGCGGTCGCGCGCAGAGCGGCTCGAGGGGCGCGGAGAGATCCGTGAGGTCGAGGGGCGCGAAGACGACGACGAACCCATCCTGCTCGAGCGTCACCGCGACGCGGCCATCGTCCATGACGACGAGCTCACGGGGGCCGCCGCGCACGAGGGTGCGAGAGAGGAAGCGGAGGGCATCGAGGTCGACGACATCCACGGCGCCGTCGTGGTCCAAGAAGAGCGCGAGCCTCTTCTTCTCCGCCTGCACGACCGCGATCGTGGAGCCGCGCCTGGCGTCGCCGATGCCTCGCGCCGCGCCTCGGCGGTGAGGAGGGAGCGCGCACGCGCGCGACGTGAGCAGCTCGGCCGCGACGGGGGCGCGTTCGGGGCGGGGGGCGATGACGAGGCGGGGGGCGTCGGGCTCGCGCGGCTCGGCGGGGCTCGCGCACGCGGCGAGGAGCACGGCCACCGCCGCGAGCGAGCGCAGGCGAGAGAGGAGCGTCACGAGCGTTGCAGACACGCCCGCGTCGCCGAGCTTGGATCGATCAGCGTCGGCGCGAGATGGACAGCGTCGCGAGCGGCTCGCGATCGCCGAGCCCGAACGTCACGTCGACCGCGACATGGAGGATGGTCTCCGGGCTCGAGGCCTTTTTCCGGGCGGTCGGCGGAGCGAGGACGGACGCGTCGTCGAACGCGAACGTCGCCTCCGCGCTCGCCGCTCCCCCGCGCTGCACCGGCAGCTCGATCAGCGTGAAGTCACCGGTGAGAGCGGCTGCCTCGCTCTGAGGCTCACCGCCGACGACGACGTGGAGAGCGCGAGGGATGACGATCGCGAGGTGCTCGACGCTGCCGGCGCGCGCCGGTCGCACGAACGCATAGACGAAGCGCGGCACGATCGGAGCAGCGTCCACCGCCTCCGTCGCCCAGGTAATCCAGGAGCCCCTGCCGTTGATGGCTCGGATCGCGGTCTCGAAGAAGCCGACGCGGAGCGGCGGCGGAGGGAGGGAGGGCTCCGGGGCGGGCAGCGGCCTCAGGGTGATCGCGCTCGCCGCGACGGAGCTGTCGACGGGCGCGTCGGGACAGCGGCCCTGGTCGCCGCGATTTCCAGTACGAACCACGACGCGTCCAGGCATGGCGATCACGGGCGTGGGAGGCTTGTCACGAGGGACGGCCACCACCACGCCACCGCAAAGGACGGCGAGCTCGACCGAGAGCTTCCCGTCGTTCGGTGCCACGCCCACGACGGGCAGCGCGGGAAGGTCGATCACGATCCGGCCCTCGCCGGGGCGGGCCCTTCCGGTGGCCATCGGCCGGGCGGCGGAGGGTGGGGTGGCCTCGATGGGCGCCACCGCGGCGGGGGACGCCGCGCATCCGAAGAGAGCCGCGGCCGCGAGGAGGAGCCCTGCGCGAGAAGGAGCAGCTCGCATCGTCGGGTGAGACGCAGCCGGTGGCCCCCCCCTTGGGTCTGCGCCGGTCCGCGCCTTGCAATCCTCGACTCCGAAAGGAGCACGACACGCATGGCATCGAACCAACGGAGCGCGCGCGGACGAGCATGGAAGAACGAGCGCGCGAGCGTGCACGAGAGCGGCAAGGCGCGCCCTCGATCGAACAAGTACTCCCGCTCGGACGCGCGCGACACGCCGCCCGAGCAGCGGAGCCGGGTGTGGGTCGGCGGCTACACGCGCACCGACGGAACGGAGGTCCACGGCCACTACCGACGGACGAACCGTCCCCCTCGGCGCGTGTGACGGAGGCGCTCGCGTGGGGCGACCTCGCAAGCGCGATCGGATCGGGTCGCTACCGCTTCGGCTTCGGTGGGGTCTGGTCGGCGAGCGACGGAGGGGAGGCCAAGCACCGCTCGAGCGCGCCGCTCGGTGGCGTCAGCGCGCGCGGCATCACGGGGGGGCCTCCGATGTCGAACAACAGGCGCCCACCGTCCGCGTCGAGGTACACGAACGTGGCGGTGCCGGTCAGCTGCGACACGGCGAGCCCCGAGCCGCGCCCCTCGAACCAATGGCGCGCGTCGTGACTTGCGTCGCGGTTGTCTCCGATCACGAAGAGCTCGTCCTTCGCCAGACGCCACGGCCCCTGCGCCTTCTCGGTGTTGGGGTCTCGAACGAGCACTCCGTAGGCGCTGCCGTTCAAGAACTCGACGAACAGGGTCATGCCGTCTTTTCCCGTGCCGACCGGGTCCACGAGGCACCGCGGCACCGTCCACCCGTTGATGACCGGGCGGGGTCCGCGCATCTCGACGGTGTCTCCGCCGCGACCCACCACGCGCTTCACGAACGCGGCCCCGTGCTCGGGATCTCGGAACGCCACGACGTCCGCATACGCGCCTTGTGTGTTTGTCTTGTCGATGAAGAAGTTGTCGCCCACATCGAGGGTGGGCAGCATCGATCCGGCGGGCATGCGGAAGGCCTCGAGCTTCTCTCGAACAGCGAGCGCGGACGCCACCGGGTCCTTGCCGCTCACGTCGATCGACACGACGAGCTCATCGCCTTCCAGCCTCAACGCGAAGGGCATGGGCCCGCTCTTGCCGGTGCGCTCCCACCAGGAACGCGCTCGCGCCGCTTGCCCGGGGCGCGGCTTCAGGCGGACCTCCAGCTTTCCATCGATCTCGCGCGCCGCCCCGCGGACGTCCCCTTGCTCGATCACGATCCCGACGCTCTGCGCTGGCATGCCGCGGAAGGCGGCGACGAGCGACGCGGGCGCGCCCCCCTCGCTCGCCGCCGGCCCCTTGCGGTAGCGAGCGCCGCCCGGGAAGGCCTCGCTGCCCTTTTCACCGAGGAGGCAGTCGAGCGCTTCGGCGCTGATCGAGCCGTCGACCTCGACGACGAAAGACTGCGGTCCGGCCAAGGCGATGCGAGCCTCCGTGACCTTCGCGTCTCGCTGCCCGCACTGGGCGATCGCGGGATCGAGCGGCGTTCCGAGCACGCGCTCGATGCCGGTGAGCGGTAGACGCGCGAGGAGCCACGTCCCCGCCGGCGCCTGGTCGACGAAGGTGCGCGGTGCCGGCGAGGAGGCGAGCGGGCTCGCCGTCGCCGAGGCGGTGGCCACCGCAGAGGGCGCGGACGGGGCCGCGACCGAGGGGATCGTGTCCTCTTGGCTCTGCTCCTGGCGGGCGCAGGCTGCGAGCGATCCCAAGAGGCAGAGGCTCCACCGTCTCATCGCGATGCGACTGCGACCGCGAGGGTGTCGCGTCAAGAGACGCCCGTCAGCGGCAGGGCGGCGTGAGATCGACCCCCGCGAAGAACTCCTCCGCGAGGGCGGACATCGTCTTCGCGTTCTCCTCCGGGCCGCATTTGAAGAACCCGCCCGGGTAGCGCTCCCCTCTCGAGGCCGCGAGCTGCTCCTCGAAGTAGCGGGTCGCGAGCTCGGCCGCGTACTCGTGGGCGATATCCCCGTTGTTCGGCTGGAACGCGTAGTACGTCCCGCCGCGGACCATCGTCTTGAACGGAGCGTAGGGGGTGAGGCACGGGATCTTCGTGCCGCACTTCTTGGCGATCGCGTCGACGATCGGCCCCAGCGATCGGCGCGACCAGTCGCGGTGGGCCTCGTCGTTCAAGTGGAAGACCTCGTGAAAGATCGTCTCCGTGACGGAGCGCGCCGATCCGAGGAGCGAGCCGGAGACGTTGTAGCCGACCTCCCAGCCCTGCGCGTAGGCGGAAGGGGTCGTGCGCTTCACGCTGCGCATGAACTTGAAGCCGAGGGCCTTGTGCCGGTACGCGAGGGGCCGGCTCGCCTTCGCAGAGAGTGCGGTGACGAAGCGCTCGATGTCCCGCTGCGCGCCGAGGACCCACGCGAGGTGCTTGCGATACGGCCCCACCGGCAGCTCGGGCACGAGGTGGATCTGGCCGCGAAAGCCGCCGTCCATGTCGGTCTCGCGCTCCAAGCCGGCGACGTCCCCCATCTCGTCGAAGAGGGCGAGGGCGTCTCTCGAAGCGTCGGCGTGCTCTCGATAGCGCGCGGCGACGAGGCAGCGAACGTGCCCCTCGCTCTCGGGCGCGCCGCACCCCGCGGCGGGAGGGACCTCCCCCTCGAACAGGAGCGACGCCGCCCGCGCGGGGGAGACACGCGGAGGTCCCTCTGCGCGCGCGGAGGCGGCCGCGCCCGCGGAGCTCGACGCGACCGGTTCGGAACTCTCCGCGCTCGGTGGACGTGATGCGAGCGTCGTCGCGCGCGCGCTCGATCGGGCGTCGGCGGGGCCTTCGGTGGGCGCCGAGCAGGCGCCGACCGCGAGGGCCGCGATCGCAGCGGCGAAGCGAGAACCGCGTTTCATCAGCTCAGAGGCTCATTGATTGTTCGGGCGAAGTCCGGCACGTTCGCGCCCATGGCCGAAACGACCGAGGCGCCTCGCGCGAAGGGGATCCTGCCACCGATCGGCTCGGTGAAGTACCACCTGCTGCTCGGCGCCGTCGCGATCCTCATCCTCGGGCCCCTCGGCGCCGTCACCGCCGCGTACATGAACTTCAGCTTGGGGTTCTTCGTGGGCGGGCAGGTCCTCGCGGGGATCCTCGGCAGCGTCGTCACCTACGGGTACGGCGCGGAGGGCAAGCACGGCGCGAACTACATGCAGACGATGGCCGCGTCCGTCGCGAGCATGGGGGCGATGGGGGTGCTCATCCAGGCGATGGTCTGGGTCGGCCTGCCCATCCCGCCTGCGTGGCAGCTCGTCGTGTACTTCCTCTGCGTCGGCATGCTCGGGGTCGGCATCGGCATGCTCTACACGCCGCTGCTCGTCGATCGCATGCAGCTCACCTACCCCTCCGGGCTCGCGGTCGCGAACATCCTCCGCGCCCTCACCGACAAGCGCCTCTTGCGCAGGAGCGTCGGACAGCTCGGGGCCGGCACCGGCATCGGCTTCTTCCTCGCGTTCTTGATCGAGAAGCTAGGGGTCGGCGAGTACGCGGAGAAGCTGAAGGAGGGAGACACCTCCGCGGCGAAGGCGGGCGGCGCCGTGCTCGGTATCCTCGCGACGTTCGAGGCGTCGACGCTCGGGGCGGGGATGATCGTGGGGGCGCGCATCGGCATCCCCGCGATCGTGGTCGCCGTCATCGGGGACTTCATGACCCCCTGGCTCCGTACCCACGGCGCGGTGTGGCCCGACGGCAAGGTCCACATGTTCCTCGGGCCCGACGACGAGTACCGCAAAATCGGCTTCCTCATCGCGCTCGGGACGATCATGGGGGCCGCCATCGTCGACATCTTCCTCGTGTTCCGCGCCGCCGTCGCGCGCTTCCGCGAGCGCACCACGAGCGCGCCCCAAGCCCCCGAAGACGGCCAGAACTTCAGCATGAAGCGGCTCTTCGCCTGGGTTGCCTTCTGGGCCACCGCCACCGTCGTCGCGGGGGCCGTGATCATGAAGGCACCCGTGCCGTATCTGATCCTCGCCGTCGTGCTCGCGGTCGTGTTCGTCCTCATCAACGGCATCTCCTTCGGGGTGAGCGACTCCAACCCCATCTCGGCCGCCTTCGTGACGAGCGTGCTCCTGATGGCCCTCGTCGGGCTCAAGGATCTCGGCGTCGGCCTGCTCTGCGGCGCCATCCTCCTCGTGTCGTGCAGCGTCGGCTGCGACATGCAGCAGGATCGATCGACTGGCTTCCGCCTGGGTACGAACCGGAAGATCCAGTTCCGCTATCAAGTGGTCGGGGTGACGATGGGGGCGATCTGCGCCGTCGGCATCACCACGCTCTTCCTGAAGGCGTACCCCGTCCTGAACGACAACACGTACGACTTCGCGGAGCTCAAGCAGCCGGGGTGGTCGTCGACCATGACGTTCAAGTTCGTGGGCGCCCTCCACGAGATCACGAACCCGAACCCCACCAGCAAGAAGCTCCTCTTGATGGGGCTCGGCATCGGCTTCGTCACCGAGATCGCCCGCAAGCTCATGAAGGCGAGCGCGGGCTACAAGCGCTTCCGCGACGGGAGCAAGACGGGCTACGTGGTGGACTTCCTCCTCGACGCCGTCTTCTTGCCGAGCCCGTACGCCTCGAGCTTCGGCGGCTTCGTGCGCTTCCCGACCGCCATGTACTTCGGCACCGGCGGCATCCTCGGCTCCCTCTACGCGACGTACAGCGAGCAGAAGCGCGCCTCCGCGGCGAAGAAGGACGCGCCGGCGGAGGACCTCCCCGAGGACATGAGCACGACCAGCCTCGTCGGCGGCGGCCTCATCGCGGGGGAGTCGATCTCGGCGCTGACCCTCGGGATCATGGGCCTCGTCGGGACCCTCGGCACCGTCGCCACCGATCCGGTGCCCATCTACAACGACGGCGATCGAAGGGTGCACGTCAAGGCGGGCGACCAGGAGGTCGACATCGAGCCTCGGTCGTGGGCCACCGTGAAGCTCGAGTCGAACAAGGCCCACGAAGCGACCTCGACCGTGGACGGCGCAGACAAGCGCGACTTCGTCATCGACCTCACGAAGAAGGAGAACGTGCCCCGCATCCGCGCCTACGCCGCGCGCGGCGAGGGCTGCTTCGCCGTCGTCGACGTGAAGCCGGCCCCCGTGAAGATTGTGGGCACGTTCGACAAGACCCAGAAGCTCGAGGGCAACTACCGGGGCAAGCTCATCCTCGACGCGGCCGAGATCGAGAAGAACGAGAAGGCGAAGATCCTCGTCATGCTCGTGCCCGTCGAGTGCGCGAAGATCGCCGATGAAGAGGCGATCCGAGCCCTCACCGAGGAGCTCGCAGGGACCCTCCCCGTGAAGGAGAATGCGGAATGAACCGGAGGCCCCACCCGTGAGAGCGTGGCTCCAAGCCCTCGACGATCCGAGCGAGCGCTACCCGCTCGACCAGGTCGTCTACGCGTCGAGGTCGGGCGGCCTGCTCGAGGTGACCCACGACTTCGACGCGATACGCGGAGCGCACGACGCCGAAGGGTGGAAGCGCCTCTTCGACGCGCGCCACGGCCGCGCCAAGTTTCCCTATGGGAGCGGGGTTTGGAGCAAGCTCGAGTGGGTCCAGCCCGAGCTCGATCCGAAGCGCGTCGTCTCCCTGTACGAGGGCAACACCAACCTCCTCTTCGCAGAGCGCTACGGCGCTTCGATCGGGCTCGATCGCCTCTTCATCAAGCAGTGCGGGACGAGCCACACCGGCTCGTTCAAGGACCTCGGCATGACGGTGCTCGTGTCGACCGTGCGTCACGCGATCGATCGGGGCAGGCCCATCCGCGCCGTCGCGTGCGCGTCGACGGGCGACACGTCCGCCGCCCTCGCCGCCTATGGAGCGGCCGCCGGGATCCCCGTCGTCGTGCTCCTCCCGCGCGGGAAGATCACCACCGCCCAGCTCCTCCAGCCCCTCGCGAACGGCGCCCTCGTCGGGCAGCTCGACACCGACTTCGACGGGTGCATGCGGGCGGTGCGGGCCCTCACGAAGGACCCGACCATCTACCTCGCGAACTCGATGAACAGCCTCCGTATCGAGGGCCAGAAGACCCTCTCCTACGAGATCGCCCAACAGCTCGACTGGGACGTCCCGGACTGGGTCCTCGTCCCCGGCGGCAACCTCGGCAACGTCTCCGCGATCGCGAAGGGCTTCGCCGAGCTCGTCGAGGCGGGCCTCGTCGGTCGGATGCCGCGCCTCGCGTGCTGCCAGGCCCAGAACGCGAACCCCCTCTTCGCCGCCTACGAGCGCGCCCGCGCCGAGGGTCGCGACCTCACGGTCGACGACGTCGTCCCCCTCACCGCCCAGCCCACCCTCGCCTCCGCGATCCAGATCGGCGCGCCCGTCTCCGCCCCCAAGGCGGTGCGCGCCCTCGTCGCGTCCCGCGGCGTCGTGGAGCAGGCCTCCGAGGCGGAGCTCGCGGACGCGGTCGCCCGCGCCGACAAGACGGGCCTCTTCAACTGCCCCCACACCGGCGTCGCCCTCGCGTGCCTCGAGAAGCTGGTCAAGGCAGGCACGATCCGAAGCGAAGAGCGCGTCGTGGTCGTCTCCACCGCTCACGGGCTCAAATTCGTCGACTTCAAGCGGCGCTACCACGACCGCGAGCTACCGTTCGAATCCGCGCACGCCAACGCGCCCATCTCCCTCGGGAGCGACCCGGAAGAAGTGGGCCAGGCGATCCACCGCGCCCTCGACGAGCGGCGCGCCTGACGGAGAAGGACGCGGGCGCACCCCGTTGACGCCCGCGCGGGCGCCCCTCCCGCGACGCGCGGAGCGCGGCGCTTGGGAGGGGCCGACGAGCGATAGCGAGGAGGGGGGTGGGCATTGCTACTATTTTCGTAGTGCACGCTCGGTCCGCGCGATGACGTCGGCCGTTCGAGGAGGGACGAAGGCGCTTCAGCTCCGAATCCCGTCCTCCTTCGTGAGGACGCGGGCGAGGGCGACGATCCGCAAGGCGAGGCTCGAGGCCTCCGAGCGGTCTTGCCGAATGTGGACCTCCGCGACGACGCGAGCCCGGAAGACCTCGAACAGCGGGAGGTGCTCGGCCGCCTCTTGGGCGAGATAGAGGGTGACGGCGGAGGGCCCGAGGCCGAGGGCGCCGCGGAGGTGCTTGCCGCCGAGCACGGAGCGCACGTCGTAGGCGCGGTTCTCCATGGCGACGCGGTCGAGCTCCGCCTCCAGGTTGATGGGAGGGGAGCGGCCGTACGTCGTCGCGTAGTGCTCCCGGATCTGGGTCGCGCATCGGGAGAGCTGGGGCGACGCCCCCGCCATGGGCCGCTTCATCGCCGCCTCCGCCTGATCGCAGAGGTCCTTCATCTTCTTGTCGTTCACGGCGAGGGGGGCCACGAGCCCGAGGAGCGACTCGAGGCGGGGCAGCTCCGCGAAGCTCATCTTCATGTCGGCTTCGAACACCGCGAGGGGCGGGGTGAAGCGGCCTTGCTCGTCGATGGCCTCATCGAGGACGCGGCGCGCGACGGCCGGATCGTTCGCCGGCTCGCGCGACAGAACGCAGCTCAGCTCGTTGCGGGCCTTGTCGAGGTCGGGGTCGTCCGAAGAGAGCTCGTGCTTCGAATCGAACTCCTCGAACTCGAGCTCGGCGAGGAGCGACCGAAAATAGGACCGCACCCTTCGCACCCCCTTGGGATCGATCCACACGAGATCGACGGGCGCGGAGCCGGGGCTGCCCGCGCGGAGAGGGGCGCTCTCCTCTGCCGTGACCGCCTGCGCCTTCTTGGCGGCGGCGTTGGACGCCGCCTCCGCTCCGACGACGGCCTCGTGGGTGGGCACGATGGCGGGGCGCACGGGGACGGGCGCGAAGATGGCCGGGGGTGGGTTCGGGATGTTCGCAGGCGCGGGCACGCTCGCGGGCGCGGCCATTCGCGGGGGAGGCGGCGCGGACGCGGGGATGGGCAGCGCGGGGACGGGCGGCGGCGGCGGCGCGGCCGGCATGGGAGGCGCTTCGGAGCGCGGAGAGGGCGGGGCGAGCCACGAAGGTCCGTTGCCACGCGGCGCCGGCGGCGCCGCCCCAGGGGCGAAGGCGCCGGTCGAGGGCGGCTTCGGCTCCCGCATCGGGAGGGCGGCCAGCTGCTTCTGAAATGGTAGCGTCATGCTGGGCTGGCGCTTCAGGGGGCGCTCGCCGAGCTGGCGCGCCGTCTCGGGAGGGAGCTCGTCGCTCGTCTCCTCGTCGTAGAGGGCGGGCTCGAGGGCGCGTCCGTCCTGCTCCGCGAACACCCGGATCAAGAGCTTCGGATCCGGCTCGGAGAGCTCGATCCCCCCGCGCCACGTGAGCGACGCGATCTGCCGGTCCGTGTCGATGAACAGGGTGTCGGGCACGATCGCGAGCTCGGCAGGGCTCTGCCCTTCGATCACGGCGCGGACCTTCACGTTCGGGAGGGTCGTCATGAGGACGGCGTGATCGGGGTGCATGTTCTCGAGCAGGAGCCGATCCCTCAGCCCCAGCTTCTCGAGCTGCTGATCCAAAGGGGCCGCGTTGAAGAAGCTCTTGTCGACGAGATCGACGAGGGGCTCGTCGCGGAAGCGCTCCACGAGGGGCTCGCCGGGCGCGGTCCAGAGGGTGCGGCGGGCCGGCCACCACGGCGCGATGGGACCGAAGCCGATGGGGGCGATGGCCGAGGTCTTGTCGGTGACGAACAGTCCGGGAGGCTGGAGGTTCGGCAACGGGGACCGGCCGAGCGAGTCGACGGCGTCGCTGCGGACCCCCGCGGGGTTGAAGCCTTCGGCCCCGAAGGAGGCGCGCTCCCAGCCGAGGGACATCTTGGAGAACTTCACTGGATCGCGGAGCGAGCCGTCCTGGGAGAACGCTCGATCGCCGAACACCTCGATCGTCTTGTCGATCGCGCCGAAGGCGAGCCGCGCCTTGAGCATCGGGACGGGCCCGTGCTTCGAGAACGCGCTCCCCACGAGGAGGACGTCCGCGCGGGCCTTGTGCGGGACGAGATCGGAGGGGGCGAACAGCGCCCGCGAGGACGACTCGGACCCGTAGCGGTCGACGCTCCTCACCGGGTGGGCGGGATCGAGCAGCTCCGACTCTCCGGGCAGGAGGCGGTACGACGTCTTCGCGACGACGGTCAGGACCATGCGGCCCGTCGATCGCCGCCAAATCAGCGATGCATGCGAGAGCGGTGGGCGCCCGACGATCTCCATGGCTCGGTTGGGTTCGAGCCACCCGCGGGCGCAGCTCGCGGCTGCCATCGTCGGCGATGGATGGGGCGATTGCAACTCGAGGTGGACGCTACGCCCGCGGCGCCGACGAGCGGCGCTTGCCTCTGCGCGTCGCCAGCCCGATCGCGAGCACGAGCGCAGAGAGACCCTCGCGCTCGGCGCCTCGATCGACCGCACCCGCCTTGCAGCTGCAGTCTTCGACCACGTCCTCGCCCGCGCCCCCCGCCCCCGTGTCGGGGGTGCCGCCAGCGCCACCCGCGCCCGAGAGGGCGCCGCCCGCGCCGCCGCCTCCGCCCGTCGCGCTCGAGCCCCCTGCCCCGCCGCCTCCTTCGGAGACGGGCGTGCAATGGTCGTCGGTGCCGATCGGCTCGACGACGCACGCGTCCGCGCAGTGCACGATCTCGACCGTGCCCGCGTTGCAGCGGTTCATCATCGTCAGGTCGTGCACGCAGTTCCAGAGCTCGAAGGTGTCGTTGCACTTGCACGATCCGCCGACCATCTCCATGTACTGGCACCACTCCCAGTAGATCCCGGGATCGTGGTGGTGGGCGGAGCCGCCGTAGTTGCCGCTGTCGATGCACGCGCCCGGCGAGTCGGGGCACGGCGGCGAGCTCTGAGGGATGTTCACGCCATCGGGCACCTCTTGATGGGCGACGATGTGCGATCGATCGAGGGGGACGGCGTGCCGGGCCGCGATGTCCTTCACGAGGACGGCGGAGGCGGCGTACATCGCCGCGTGATAGTCGTCGACGGACGCGACGCCGACGTGCTCGATCCCCACCATCCGGTTGTTGAAGTACGAGTTGCCGACGTGCCAGCCGTTGTACGACTCGGGGATGAACTGGCCGATGCGGCTGCCGTCGAAGTCGATGATGTAGTGGACGCTCTTGCCAGGGTCGTTCTGCAGCGTCGCGACGCTCGAATCCCAGTCCCCTTCCGTATCGTGGATCGCGATCATCGAGACCTCGGCGTCGCGGGTGGTGTTGCACTTGTCCGTGCAGTCGGTGGGGAACCAGATCGCGTCGGGAAAGTCTTGGCCGCCCTGCACCTTCGGGAGCGGCGGCGCGAACGTGAGCTCGACGGGGATCTCGGGGTGGGGCGCGAGGACGATCGTCTCTCCGTCGCCAGCGCGAAGGGAGCCGCCCTTGCGAAGCAGGGCGAAGACTCGGGCCCGATACTCCTTTCGCTGCCCCTCGCCGCGATGACCGGAGAGGCGCTCGACGACGCTCGCCCAGCGATCGAGCGACGCCGACGACGGCAGCCCCTCCTCACGCGCGAGATCCGCGAGCACGCGGCCGCCCGCCTCCGTGCCGAGGGCGAGGTCCCCCGCGAGCTCGTCCTCGGAGCGCTGCATGAGCTCCGCGCCGCGCGCGAGCGAGTCGAAGAGACCGTGCCGGAGCTCGAGCACCCCCGCGACCTTCACGAGCTCGTCG
Source organism: Polyangiaceae bacterium (assembly GCA_044225865.1). Classification (GTDB taxonomy): domain Bacteria; phylum Myxococcota_A; class Polyangia; order Polyangiales; family Polyangiaceae; genus Xiheicaenibacterium. Next base: position 31,444 of record JBGAID010000068.1, read on the forward strand.
GGGTGGACCTCGCGCTGCATGCGGTGACGGAGCCCCCCCTCGACATCGGCGATCGCCAGCATCAGATCGACGGGCACCCCCGCCTCCGCCGCCGCGCGCTCGACCATCGCCTGCTTGGGCCCCGGACGCTTGGGCGGCTCGCACGAGGCGAGCGGAAGCGCGAGGAAGAGGACGGCGAGCGAGAGCGAGCGACGCAACCTCATGGCGGATCGCCTTACCACGTCGCAAGCGCGATCGAAGCAGCGGACGCGCGCTCGCCATGGGTGGATCGACGCACCACCCGACCGATGGCGACACGCGCGTAGATCGCCTGCGCCTCGCGGCCCGGCGCAGCGAGCCTCATCGGCGAGCGAGCACCTGGAACGCTCGGGCCGAGCGAGGGCTGCCCCCAGTTCCCCTCGCGTTCGCGGATAACCGCGAACCCAGCGACACTTCTCGCCGACTTGCTTCGCAAGACGGCGGAAGCTTCGTCGCTGCGCATGCTCGGGCTGCAAAAGCGCAGCCCTGCGCGTGCGTGGGGGAGACAAGCCCGTACGATCTTGGCTTCGAATTCAGTAGCAGCAACCTCCGAAACCTCTCCGCTCGAGCCCGCCCCAACTCCCGACGACCTCTCCGCTCGAGCCCGCCCCAACTCCCGACGACTTCTCCGCTCGCCCCCGCCCAGACTTCTCCGCTCGCCCCCGCCCAGCCTCGCCACAACCTCGGTCGGCGACGGTTCCTCCGTCGACGACCGGCGCAGCGAGCCTTATAGGCGAGCGAGCATCTTCCTCCCGGGCCGAGCGCCGAGCGGATCATAGAGACCGGCGCAGCGAGCCTTATAGGCGAGCGAGCATCTTCCTCCCGGGCCGAGCGCCGAGCGAGTGCTGCCCCCACTCGTAGGTGCTCGGCGCTCACGCGCCTGCGCGCCGCCGGTCTCCCCCAAACGCATGCTCGGGCTGCCAAAGCGCAGCCCTGCGCGTGCGTGGGGGAGACAAGCCCGTGCGATCATGCGCTACGGATTCAATAGCGCCGCCACCCCGAACCTCTCAGCGCGCCCCCGCCCAGCCTCGCCACGACCTCCAAGCTCGCCCCGCCCAGCCTCGCCACAACCTCCAAGCTCGCCCCCGCCCAGCCTCGCGACGACCTCGGTCGGCGCATGTTCCTCATGCGACGACCGGCGCAGCGAGCCTTATAGGCGAGCGAGCATCTTCCTCTCGGGCCGAGCGCCGAGCGGATCATAGAGACCGGCGCAGCGAGCCTTATAGGCGAGCGAGCATCTTCCTCCCGGGCCGAGCGCCGAGCGGATCATAGAGACCGGCGCAGCGAGCCTTATGGGCGAGCGAGCATCTGGAGCTGTTGGGCCGAGCGCCGAGCGGACAAACAGAGACCTAGAGCAAGTCGAAGTCGACGGCGGCGCTCGCCTCTTCGTCGAGGATGGCGCGGGTCTCGTCGTCTCGGCGCACGGCGAGGAGGTAGAGCTCGGCGAGGATGGCGGGGTGGGTCCTGACGAGGTCGAGCAGGTCGGCGGTGGGGAGGAACAACGTCACGGTCGGGTGGGCGGCGACCACGTCGGCGCTCGTCTTGCGGCGGAGCAGGGTCGCGACCTCACCGACCACCTCCCCCACGCTGAGCGAGTGGAGGACGAGCGGATCGCTGTCGCCCTCGCGGCGCACGATGGCGACCTCGCCGGAGGCCAGCAGATAGAGCCCGGTCGGCAGCTCGTCTTGCACGACGAGTCGCTCGCCCTTGTCGAAGCAGACGATCTTGAAGCGTGAGACGAGCGCGGGCAGGTCCTTCTCGGGGACGACGCGGAGGACGTCGCTCATCTTGAGGAGGTTCTCCACCATGCGATCGCGGCAGTGGGCTCCGAGCTGCACCCCGATCTCCGGGTGGCGGGCGGCGGCGGCGTCGAGCTTCGCCTTGTCGATGCGCACGACGATCGTCGGGCGAGAGGTGATGACGCTCCCGGCTCGGGGGGAGCGGGAGAGCAGCGCCATCTCACCGAAGATCGAGCCCGCGATGAGGCGCGCGAGCGTCACCGACTGGCCGTTCTTGCCGACGCGGCTGGCCTCGAGCTCCCCCCGGGCGACCCAGTACGCGTCGCGACCAGGGGTGCCCTGCTCGATCACCTTGGTGTCGTTGGGCAGCCACTCCGGCTCGAGCGCGCCCGCGAGGTCCCGCAGGCCCTCGCGATCGAGCATGGAGAACAGCGGGACCTTACCGATGGGAGGGCGCGGCGCCTCCGCGTGCTTCTTCGTGCACTCGTGGACGATTTCGCACGCCTTGTTGTTGAGGGCGACGCCGGTGAGCACGCTAGGCAGCGGGGTGAACCCCGACGCGGAGGGGAGCATCGGAGGCGGCGTCGCCCCCGCTCCGAAGCGGGCCGAGTCGCGGCAGAACGAGGCGGCGATCTCGTCGAGGACGACCTCGTGATCGCCGCCGAACCGCTGGATCTCGCGGGCCGCGGCCACCGCGAGGGGGAGGTTCTCGGTATCCATCGCGCGGCGCGCGGCGATCGTCAGGGCCTCGCGCGCGGCCTCTTCGCGCCCGCCTTCGCCGAGCAGACGACCGGTGACGAGCAGGGCGGTGGGCGCCCCGGGATCATCGCGGAGGATGGCAGCGGACCAGCGGAGCGCGGCGTCCCGCTCGCCGGCGAGGGTGAGCTGGAGCGCGCGGTCCGCAGGCGACTCTTCGGGGTGACTGGAGCCTGGCAAGACGGGGGGGCGTGCGCGCATCGGGTGCCGGCGTAGGGTCGTACACCAAAGTCGGCCTCGAAGGCACCAACACTGCGCGCTTTCCCGCGAATCACTGCTGCACGAAGCTCGCGTCCACCGTGAACGGACCCCCCGGAGACGTCGTCGACTCGTCGATGACGATCCAGACCGTCTGCTCGGCGAGCATGTCCACGCTCACGACATCGGGGGTCGCCGCATCCGGGTCGTTCGCGCACGCGAGCTCGACCGCGTCGTCCGCGCACGTCCCGAGCACGTAGATCCCCGCCGTCGACGCGGACTGGAGGGTGAGGTTGAGGGTCCCGTCGGCGGCGGCGGTGAAGAGATAGCTCGTCTCGAGCCCTCCCGCCGGAACGCACGATCCCTCGAACGCGCTCGTTCCGCCCGCCGTCGTCCCCGCGTTCGAGCCGAGGGCGAGGATCGGGATCGAGGCGCACAGGACGTCGGTCTCGACGAGGCAGCTCCCGGAGCAACCGTCGCCGTCGTCGAGGTTCGCGTCGTCGCACTCCTCGACCCCGGCCAAGATGCCATCGCCGCAGACGGGCGGCGTGCACTGGGCGGCGCAGTCCGGGTCGTCGCAGTCGGCGAGGCCATCACCGTCGTCGTCGAACAGGTTTCCGCAGCTCGTCTCGACCAGTGGGCACGCCGGGCAGCCGGAGTCTTGGCAATCGATGAGCCCGTCGTCGTCGTCGTCGATCCCGTTCGAGCAGTCCTCGACGCACGCGGGCGCGAAGTCGCAGTCCGAGTCCTCGCAGTCGACGAGTCCGTCCGCGTCGTCGTCGAGGCCATCGTCGCAGACCAGCTCGACGACCTCGGAGCCGCAGTCCGGATCGGCGCCGTCGATGAGCCCGTCCAGATCGTCGTCGATGCCGTTGCCGCAGTACTCGGCTTGGGCGTAGACGCAGTAGTTCGATTGGCAGACCTGACCTCCGTAGCAGTCCGCGTTGGAGAAGCACGGCTCGGGCGGCTCATAGGGCGCGCCGTAACAAGCCATCAGCGTCGCCATCGTCCCCGCCACCGCCGCGAGCTTCGCGAGCTTGCCCAGCGCGCTCGAGGACGGCCGGGGGGCTCTCGGCTCACCACAGTTCGGACACGCCTCGAGGTCGTGAGGGACGAAGCCAGCGCACGCGGAGCATGAGAGCATGGGCGGTCGCAAAGCAACGCGCGTGCCCCTCGTCACGCCCGGTGGCAGCGACGCGCGCGGAGCGTCGAATCGCGCTCCTTGCGCCTCCCCGCGCCCACCGCGCGCTCCCCCCCATCGTCGATCATCGCGACAGGGCTGTCAGGGTCTCCCGCTGCCCCGCGCGCGGATGGCCCTACGACGAGCGGTGAAGTGTGGATCCTCGGGGATCGCTCCCGCCTCCCCGGAGAGGAGATCGCGGAGGAGATCACGTACGACCTCCGGCTCCGCGACGCGCGGGGCGAAGCGGGTCTCGAGCTCCCCGCGCGCGAGCCGCTCCTCGTCGACGGGCGTGCCCTCGAGCTCTCTCGCGTCGCGCTCGGACGCGTCGAGCACGTCGTTCGCGAGCCGCTCGAGCCGCGCCGCCTCCTCGGGGCTCCCCGCTTCACGCGCGCGCGCGGCCCACGCCGCGAGGTTGTCGAACACGGCGAAGAGGACGCTGCGAGCCGCCGTCCGCGCGAACGCTCCCTTCGGGGGCGCGTCGGCCGACGTGGGACCGCGGAAGAACCGGAAGAGCCCGTCGAGCCACCGCTGAGCGTCGGCGTGGCGGCCGGCGCGCGACGCCGAGAGAGCCGCCGCGAGCGGCGCGTGGAACAAGATCTCGCGCGCGAGATCGCCGTACCGGTCGGCCTCGTCGAGCTCGTCCCGAGCAGCCCCGATCTCGAACGCGCCCTCCGGTCCTACGTCGAAGACACGACCGGCGATCCGCTCGAGCACCTCGTGAGCGGCGGCCGCGCGCCGGTCGAACGGCGCCGTCCTCGCCGCGTCCTCCTCGGAGCGGAGGGGGGCGCGCGACACCCAGCCGGACCGACCGACGAGCTCGCCTCGATAGGTCACCGTCGCCCCCTCCACGAGGAGCCAATCGTTCGAGCTTCGCACGCTCACGAGGCGCTCCGCTCGGACCGAGTCGATGCTCGCCTGAGGGAGCTCCGCGAGCGGCTCCGCAGAGGAGCGCTGTCGCTCGAAGGCAAGCGCGGGCGCGCCGCGCTCCCCCCCTCCCGCGCCCTCGAAGGCGGCGCGATCGAACGCGTACGCCTTGCCGGGCGCGGTCGGCCGCCCGAGCTCCGAGCACGCCCGCGCATAGGCGACGTACGCGCGCTCCTCGTCCGGGTACCCCTCCGCGTCGTCGAGCGCCCGGAGCAGATCGAGGAACGCCGGCGTCGGCTCGACGGGCCCGAGCGCATCCGGGAAAAGGACAGCCTCGCGCGCGGCCTTCCAGGCTTCGAACGAGCGCGCCCGCGCCCACCGCTCCCGATCGCGCAGTCCCGCGCTCCCGCCGGACGGGTCTTCGATGCCGAGCAAACACCGACCCGCGAAGCGCGAGAGCGCGTCCGCGGCGTGCTCGATCGGCGTCGTCTTCGCGTCGTCAGCGGCGACCGGGGAGAGCAGCAGCCGGTCCTCGATGGCCGCCTCCGAGACCCCGCTGCGACGAGCCCACGCGGCGCGCAGCGCGCGGACGAGCCGCGGCGAGACCCGCGCCCGTGCGCGCGCCGCGAGCTGCTCGCCGCGAGCCTGACCGCGCGCCTCCGTGAAGAGGGAGAGGGCGCGACCGACCGCCCCCGCGCCGACCGCGTCCGCCCGAAACCCGGGCTCCTCCGCGAGATCGCGGCCCCGGAGACCGAGCTCGGCGGCGACGTCGAGGGCGCGGAGGATCGCGAGGAGGATCGTCGGATCCTTGAGGCGCGTCGCGACGAGGCTGAAGGCCCCCGGACCCTCGCGCCTCACGAAGCCCGGATCGAGCGCGTTCGCGACGGAGGCGACGTCCTCGGGCCGATGTTTGGAGAGGGAGGCGAGCGCCTCCGAGAAGCCTCGCAAGAGCTCGCGCCTCGCCGCGTCTTCGGTGGCGGTGGGCGCGACGACGACGCTCGCGCTCCGGAACACCATCGAGAGCGTGGCGCCGCTCGCGCGCAGGCGCCGCTTCAGCGACAGGTACGGGACGAGCCGGAGCAGCCAGCTCCCGGCCGCCTCCTCGGAGGCGATCACGTCGACCTCCACCGCGCCGAGGTGGAGCCGGCGCGCCCCCTCCAGCGCCTCGAACCGCGCGAGGCGAGCGGCGTCGGCGCCGCTGAGGCCTTGCTCCCCGAGGGCGCGCACCGCGCGCACGAACGGCAAGGTCCGCGCCGCGATGACGTCGTCGGAGCGCCTTCGCAGCGGCTCGCTCGTCACCGGACCGACCGGATCGAGCCGGAGGGCGGCGACGAACCCCTCGAAATCGACGACGCTGACGCCGAGCACGCGGGCGAGGAACGCCACCGAGCCGTCGCGGTCGGGCCCCGCACGGAAGAGGTCGATCAGCTTGTCCCGCTCCTCGGGGGAGGTCCCGAGCGCGCGCTCCAGCTCGACGAGGCTCGCGAGGTGGACGAGCGCGGTCGGCATCCCGTCCGAGAGCCGGCCCGCGTTGGGCGGCGCGAGCACCGAGAGCGCGCGATCGACGTCGCTCATCGACCACCCCAGCTTGTCGCCGAGGCGCGCCGCGATGTGGAGGCGAACCCAGAACGCCGCCGAGCGCCTCCCTGCCCCGCGGCGCTCGAGGATCTTCTCGATGGCCGCCGCCGCCGTGTCGAGCTCCTCGCCGTCGGCGCGTCCGAGCCGCGCCGCGATCGCCCGCGCCGTCGGCAACCGCGCTTCGAGATCCGCCCCCGAGCGCTCGCCGAAGAGCTCCTCGTGCCGCTCGACCACCTCTTGGCTGGCGAGGAAGATCGGCGCCTCGAGGGGGCCGATGCCGAGGTTCCCGAGGATGCACGCCCACGCGGACGGGCCCATCGGCCGGTCGTCGGCGCGGGCGAGATCCGGGTCGAAGGCGGCCGAGAGCTCCGCGAGCGATCCCCCCGCCTCCGCCGCGAGGGCGGCGAGCATCTCGCGAGGAGCATCGAACGGAAGGGTCAGCGGGAACCAAGCGCGCTCCACCTCGCCCCGGCCCCCCTGCCGCTCCAGGTCCGCCTCGATGACCGCGCGAACGAGCTCGATCTCGGGCACCTCCTTCGACGGCCCGCGTTGCTGGGCGGCGCGCACGACGTCGGGCCGGCGCTCCGCGAGGCGATCGATGGCCGCGTCGCCCGCGGAGGCGCGGATCATCGCGAGGGTGTCGAGGCAGTACGCGCGCGGTCCGACGATCGTGTCGGCGCGGTCCGACGCCGCGGGAGCGCGGGCGAGGCCCGCGATCGTCGCGGCCACGATGTCGGCCGCGCGCTGATGGATCGTCTCCACGACGTCGGGGGCGAGGCGCGAGCTCGTCGCGGCCACGAACGCCTCCCGGCCTGCTCTCACCACGTCGAGCGCAGAGCGATACCCGGCTCCGAAGAGGACGTCGATCGCGAGCGGCGTGACGCCGATCCGGGCGAGGCGCCGGATCGCGGCCGGGTCGGTCGCGCCTGTCTTCGACAACCGCTCGAGCGCGCTCTCCTCCGGGAAGCGCTCGCGCACCCGCGCGGCGAGGTCCTCCGCCCGAGCCCGCCACGCCCCTTCCCCCTCCGGCAAGAAGGAGCGCCACGCGTCCGGCGCGAAGAGCCCGAGCGTGACGAGATCACGCATCGAGCGGACGCGCTCTCCCAAGCGGGCGAGGAGCGTGGCGTCGCCTTGCGTGAGCTCGGCGAGCGCGTCCGCGAGCTCGGCGCTCTGCCGGGCCGCGCCCGAGAGGCCGGGCCACGAGAGCCCCCCTTCGTCTCCTCCCCGCGCTACGACGGCAAGCTCCACCGAAGCGCGCGCGCTCTCCTCGAGCCCGGCGGCGGCGAGCAGCTCGGCGAGGGTGCTCCTCGCGTCGCGCGGCCGCGCGCCGAGACGCACCGCGCGAACGAACGCGCCGAACGCGTCCGCGGCGCGCTCGATCGCGGCGTCGTCGAGGCCGATCACGCGGGCCCGGCACGCGGCGTGGAGCAGCTCGGGCACCACGCTGGCGTCGAGCCGAGCGAGCGCGTCAGCCTCGTCGGGCGCGCCCGCGCGCAGCATCCCGTAGAGGCTCTCCGCGTCGAGGCCCGTCTCGCCCGCGAGGCGGTCCGCGCTCGCCGCGAGCGCGACGAGCCGAGCGTCCCAGCCCGTCGCCCGCGCGAGCCAGGCGACGTCGCGCTGATCCTCGCGCTCTACCGCCTCGCCCAACCTCGCGCCCTCCGGCAGCTGCGCCACGAGATCCGAGACGATGGCGGCGTGCTCGCTCCTCCGGGTCGGGACCATCCGCTCCGGCACGATGAGGTCGGCGCGCGCCGCCTCCGGGGTCGCCCGCCGCGGCTGCGCGAGGGGGATCTCCACGCCATCGGCGTCGACCGCGCACACCACGAGATCGCGCGCCTCCTCCGATGCGTAGTCGAACCGATACGCGCCGCTCGCGTCCGACGTGATCTCTCCGAGCGCCGCTCGACCCCCGCCGAACGAAGCCGCGTAGAGCCTCAGCTTCACCCCCGGCGCGGCCTCGGCTCGGTCCGAGATCACGAGCCCGCTCAGGCTCCGCTCGCGAGGCCTCGCCGCGACGACGGGAGCGGCCGGGGCGGGCGGCGCGACGGAGGCGATCTTCGGGGCGGTCGCGCTCGGAGGCTCCATGGGCACCTCGTCCGCGATCGAGAAGCGGAGGCGCGCGCGCCCGCCGTGCGTCGACGCGAGGGTCTCCGTCTCGCCTCCGAAGGAGAAGAGGACGACGACCTCGTAGGTCACCTCCGCGCCCGGCCGCAGCTTCGGAAACTGGGCGAGGAAGAACTGCTCCTTCGACGAAGTGAGCGCGCCGGTGTGGCGCCGAAACTGCGTGCGACGCTCGCCGCCATCGACGGAAAAGACCAGCGCCACCGCCATGATCTCCACGTCGCGCGCGGGGAGCACCGCGACGACGAGCTCGATCTTCGAGCCGTCACGAAGCACGCCGCGCGGCGCGGGCGTCTCTTCGTCTCCGAAGCGCAGTCGAGCCTCGGGTCGTTCCACGACAACGGTCTGCATCGGTCGGCCTCCCACACTGGACGCGTGCCGCGCGAGGGTACGGCCGAGCGTGCGTCCTCACAAGGCCACGTCCACGAGCGCGCGACGAGGCGAGAACGTGAGACGATGCGGATCATGACGACCCGATCCACGACGGTCCGCTCGACCCGCACGCTGTTCACGCTCGGGGCGGCGATGGCCGCGCTCGTCGCGTGCGGCGATGACAGCGCGACGGGCGCGGGCGCGCAGGGCCAAGGCGGCGGCGCTCAAGGCGCAGGCGACGTGGGCGCCAACGGCCAGGGCGCTTCCAGCCAAGGCGGGGGCGACATCGGCGGCAACGGCCAAGGCGGGATCGGAGGCGCGACCGGATCCATCCCCGTCACCCTCGAGGCCGATCAGGGCGCGGGGGACGACGTCGTCGTCTCGCTCGGCGTGCCCTTCAAGCGCGGCGACTTCGCGGACGCGTCGCTCATCGTCGTGCGCGACGAGGCAGGCGCGGAGATCCCCTCCTACTCAGCGTCGCTCGCGACGTGGCCCAGCGACGGCTCCGAGCGGAGCGTCCTCGTCGCCTTCCGCGCGACGCTCGGGGCCGGCCAGCAGAAGGTCTATTCGATCGACTACGGCGCGCCGAAGGGCGCCGACGCCGGCGCGCTCGCGCCGAACCCGGATGGCCCCATCGCCGCGACCCTCCCCGCGCCCTACTACGCCGAGACGCGCATGCTCGGGTTTCAGGTCGCGCTCGAGGACGACACCGCGTTCCCGGGGTGGGAGTCCGGGATCGAGGACTACCTCGCCAACATGGACCCCGCTTGGGAGAGCTACGGCCTCGACTGCGACACGACGAGCGCCGAGCGCACCTACTACGATGGCCCTCACGCCCTCTATCAACGCTTCGCCCATCGGAGCGGCGCCGCCGCCTATCGCCGCGCCCGCGCCGAGGCCCTCTGGTACCGCGACAACGAGATCGACTGGTACGACGGCGACACGGTCGCGCTCTACAAGTGCCAGCCGACCTGGGATCCGAGCGAGCCCCTCGACTGGGGGGTCATGCGGCGCATGCTCGGCAACGGCATGCTCGACGACTACCTCGTGACCGGCGACCCCGACGCCCTCGCCACCGTGCGCGGCCTCGGAGAGGCGTTCCGCCAGGATCTCACCGCCCTCACCACCGGCAACGAGATCACCGTGAAGGTCACGGAGCGCAACATGGCGTGGCCGATGATGGGCCTCGCCTCCTACTACGCCGTGTCACCGACGGACGAGGTGAAGGCGGCCCTCGACACCCTGGTGACGATGACGATCGACTGGCAAGCGGCGAGCGACAGCGGCGCGTTCGAGCACGACATCATGCGCCCCGATCCCGACGAGTGCGGCGACGGCCCCGCAGGCGGCTCGCCCTTCATGACCTCGCTCCTCATCGACGGCCTCATGCAGAGCTACACCCTCACCGGCAACGAGGCCATCCCGCCCGTCGTCGTCAAGGCGGCGGAGTGGTACCGCGACGACGCCATCACCTCCGACGGCGTCGCATTCCAGTACCTGTGGCACTGCAACGACGTCGACTACGACAACTCCGACGGCGCCGACCTCAACCTCCTCATCTCGCACGTCTTCGGGGCCGCCTTCTTCTGCTCCGAGGACCCGGCCTGGCTCGACTTCGGCGACACGATGGCGAACCACGGCATCGACAACATGTACGCCGGCGCCCCGAAGCAGTGGAGCCAGTCGTCGCGCACGTTCATGAAGTACATGGGCTACCGCGCGCTCCTCCTGCCGCCCTGAGGTCGCCTGAAGTTGCCTGCCGTGCCACGACGAACTACGCCTCGCCCCATGGGTCTCGGTCGTGCGTCATGGGTCGTGGCTCCGCTCGTCGCCTCGCTCGGGCTCGTGGCCCTCGGCTGCGACACCGACACCGCGAAGGCGGGCACCGCCGTCTCGTCCTCTGCGTCCGCGCGCGCCCCCGCGGGCGCGACCGCGAGCGCGGCGCCCCCGCCCTCGAGCACCGGCAGCGCCGCCACCAGCCCCTCTGCCTCCGCCTCCGCGCCGGCGGAGAGCGCCGCCGGCTTCGAGCGAGAAGACCTGCCCGAGCCCGACGTCAACCCGTCCACCCTCGACGAGCAGCGCGACGTCATGCTCCGCCGCATGAAGGACATGGGCGTCATCGACGACAAAGGCGTCGACGGAATCCTCGCCATCCTCAAGACCTCCAAGTGGGCGGGGCAGGGCAACCCCGAGGTCGTCGAGCACCCGCTCACGCGCGCCGAGTGCATCGCGCGCCGCAAAGAGGCCGGCGTCCACGACGAGAAGAAGCCGCTCTGCAAGGCCCCCTTCATGGTCCCCCTCTACGACTCGTCGCGCGAGAAAGAGGCGGACGCCAAGGTCTGCATCGATCGCTACGAGTTCCCCGGCCTGCCGTGCGAGTACCCCATGACGTGGATCTCCACCGAGAAGGCGGAGGCGATCTGCAAGGTCATGGGCAAGCGCCTCTGCGACGCCCACGAGTGGGAGGGCGGCTGCGCCGGATCGCTCCGCCCCGCGGAGGACGAGTACGCCTTCGGCCGCGACCGCAAGACGATGCGCGGACTCCACAATCTCCACCGCGAGATCCGCTGGGCCTACGGCACCAAGAAGGACCACGCGAAGTGCGGCACGATGAGCAACAAGTCGAAGACCTGCACCTCCAGCGGGTGGAAGCGCTGCGGCTCGAACACCTATCCCGCCGGCTCCTTCCCCGAGTGCAAGAGCCCCTTCGGCGTCTACGACCAGCACGGCAACGTCGCCGAGCACATGGCCCTCCCCATGCGCATCGAAGAGCTCGGCTCGCGCGGTGGCTTCGGTGAGCCCGAGATGAAAGGGAGCTGGTTCATCTTCGGCCGCTACGAGGCCCACATCGACGATTGCCGCTGGCGCTCCCCCGACTGGCACGCCAACGAGGGGAAGAACCACAGCAACTATCACCTCGGCTTTCGCTGCTGCAAAGACCTGTGATCGCCGCGCCCTCCCCTCCCGCGGCGCCCGGAGGGCGACGCAAGGGAGGGGCCGACGCGCGGAGCGCGGAGGGGGGTGGGCATCGACCCTTCGCTATCGTTTTCATAGCGCGCCCCGTCCGAACGCCCAGGTGCTCTTCGACGGCGCGCTTCAGGTAGCGGACCTGCTCCCGGTCTTCGAGGCTCGAGGCCAGCTTGATGAGCGGGCCCTTTCGGGGCACGAGGTGCAGCTCGTACCGGACACGCAGGATGGGCGAGGACCTCTCGGGCCCGAGCGCCGAGCGGACCGCAGCGAGCCGAGCTGCGGGGCGCGCGCTTGCCACCCAACGCTCCCCGCCAGCGAGCGCGAAGCAGGAGCCAGAGCCTTCGCGCCAGGATTGTTACTCCCGCGTCGAGGCCGTCCGCCCTACCGTCGTTGAAGGAGAGGTGACGATGACGAAGCACGCGGTGGTCTCGGAGGACGAATGGCTCGCGGCGAGGAAGACGCTCCTCGCGAAGGAGAAGGAGCTGGATCGGGCGCGCGACGCGCTGAGCAAGGCGCGTCGAGAGCTGCCCTGGGTGCGGGTGGAGAAGCGCTACGCGTTCGACGGGCCCGAGGGCCGGGTGACCCTCGACCAGGCCTTCGCCGGGCGCTCGCAGCTCATCGTCTACCACTTCATGTTCGCGCCGGGGTGGGAGGAGGGCTGCAAGAGCTGCTCGTTCTGGGCCGACAACTTCGAGCGCAACGTCGTCCACATCGCGCACCGGGACGCCACCCTCGTCGCCGTCTCGCGCGCGCCGATCGACAAGCTCACCGCGTACGCGAAGCGGCTCGGCTGGACGTTCACGTGGCTCTCGTCGGCGCCGAGCGACTTCAGCTTCGACTTCCACGCCTCGTTCGATCCCAGCCGCGGCGGCGAGCAGAGCTACAACTACGCGCCGAAGACCGGCGCGATGAGCGACCTGCCCGGGATCAGCGTCTTCTACCGAGACGAGGCGGGCGAGGTGTTCCACACCTACTCGACGTACGCGCGCGGCCTCGACATGCTGAACGCGGGCTACCACTACCTCGACCTCTTGCCGAAGGGCCGCGACGAGGAGGCGACCGGCAACATGGGCTGGCTGCGGCGGCGCGATCAGTATCCGGACGCGTCGCGCTGAGACGGCGCCGCGCCCTTCACGCTCCGATGTTGGCGTCGCGAGGCGCGCGCCCGCTGAACGCGCGCCGAAGGGATGTCCCTACCCGCGGATATGGCCGAGCGCCTCGCGCGCGGCTTGGATCGTCGCTTCGATCTCCGGCTCGCCGTGGGCGCCCGAGATGAACGCGGCCTCGAACTGGGCGGGGGGGAAGTACACGCCGCGCGAGAGCAGCGCCCCGAAGAACGCGGCGAACTTGGCGCGGTCGGCGCGGTTGGCGGCGTCCCATGATCGAACCGGGCCCTCGCAGAAGAAGAGGGTGAGCATCGAGCCGACGCGCTGCACGGTCGCGACGTGCCCGTTGTCCTTGATGGCCTTGAGGAGGCCCTCTTCGAGCTGGGCGCCGAGGGCTTCGAGGCGCATGTAGAGGCCGGGGCCGAGGTGCTCGAGGGTGGCGAGGCCGGCGCTCACGGCGATGGGGTTTCCGCTGAGGGTGCCGGCCTGGTAGACGGAGCCGAGCGGGGAGACGCACGACATGATGTCGGACCGCCCGCCGTAGACGGCGAGGGGCAAGCCGCCGCCGACGATCTTGCCGAGGGTGGTCATGTCGGGGCGGATCCCGAAGCGCTCTTGGGCGCCGCCGGGCGCGAGACGGCAGCCTGTCATGACCTCGTCGAAGATGGAGACGGCGCCGTGGGCGCTGCAGATGTCGACGATGGACTCGAGGAAGCCCTTCTCGGGAGGGACGCAGCCCATGTTGCCGACGACGGGCTCGACGATGACGGCGGCGATCTCGGCGCCCCGCTTCGCGAAGAGCTCGCGGAGGCCGGCCTCGTCGTTGAAGCGCAGGGTGAGGGTCGTCTTCGCGATCCCCTCCGGGACGCCGCCGGAGTCGGGGGCGCCGAACGTCGCGAGGCCGCTGCCCGCCTTCACCAGGAGGTGATCGGCGTGGCCGTGGTAGCAGCCTTCGAACTTCACGATGAAGTCGCGCTTGGTGAAGCCGCGGGCGGCGCGGATGGCGCTCATGGTCGCCTCCGTCCCGCTCGAGACGCACCGGAGCATCTCGATCGAGGGGTACAGCGACTTGATCTTCTCCGCGAAGCGGACCTCGAGCTCGGTGGGGGCGCCGTAGGAGAGGCCGCGTGTGGCCGCGTCCTGCACCGCGCGCACGACGTCCGGGTGAGCGTGGCCGAGGATCATCGGGCCCCACGATCCGACGTAGTCGACGTAGGCGGTGCCGTCCGCGCCGTAGAGGCGCGCTCCCTCTGCGCGCTGGATGAAGACGGGATCGCCGCCGACGGCGCGGAAGGCGCGCACGGGGCTGTTCACGCCTCCGGGGATGATCTTCAGGGCTCGTTCGAAAAGCGCGCGGCTCGCCGAGTCGGACATGGGTCCGGCTTTACCCTACTTCGCCGCGGCCTGCATGAGCTTCATGAGCTGGGGCGTCTTGCGAACCACGACCTCGAGATCGATCGTCCTCCTGCTCCGATAGAGGAAGCCGACGAGGTGATCGCCCTGCTGCCACATGACGAGCACGGCGCGCTCCTTCTTGATCTTGGTCATCTCGACGTCGTCGAGCATCTTGAACCCGACCGTCACGCCGTCGATGACCTCGACCCGGGGCATGGCGCGGATCGACTCCGAGACCTTGGGCGCCTCCCCCGGCTCGATCGGCTGGTAGATCGGCTCGATGGCCGTGTCCTCGTCGACGGCCTCGTTCATCGTCCGCTTCGCCTCGACGACGACGGGGGCGATCTGCTTGCCCTTCGCCACCGCCGCCTCGATGCTCGCCGAGCCGGAGGCGGACGCGCTCGCGTCGAGCAGCGACACGGCGGCGCTGCTCAACGCCCCCGTGTCGGTCAGGCCGAAGAGGGCCGCCTTCGCCGCGGAGGCCCCTCGATCGATCTGCTTCTTCGCCGCGCTCTTCGCGTCCCCCTCGAGCGCCTTCGCCTTCGCGGACGCCTCGGCGATGCGCTCGCTGCGGCTCTTCGCGTCGCAGGCGCCGCCGAGGAGCGCGAGCGTCACGGAGACGGACGCCGCCCTCACGAACGCGGCCGAGCCGACCTTCACGGCGGCGGCGGAGGCTCGGGCTTCTTGCCCTTCTCCTTGTTCTCGCCGCTGTCCCAGTCACCGCCCTGGAAGTCGGTCGGCTGGGTGCCGCCGATCGAGCCGAGGTCCGGCATCTCGTTGCGCTGCTTCACGAGCGAGATCTTGTCCCCGACCTCGTCCTGGTTCCGGCCGAGCTCGCCTTCGATCATGTCGTCGACGTTCTCGCCCGGCGGGCGCTTGTAGACGAAGTAGCCGCGGCCCTCGCGCTTCGAGTTCACCCCGATGGCGCCCTTCGTGTACTCGGTCCACGTGAATCGAACGGTGTTGCCCGTCGCCTCACCGTGGAACTCGGCCCACTTGTCCTTCTGCGGTCGCTCCCACTTGCCGGAGATCGTCTTGCCCTCCTGCACGATGTGGAAGTAGCCGTAGACCTGATCGAAGTATTTCCCTGTCCAATCCGCGCCCTCGGGCATGTCCCCGGGCGTGAGCGAAGCCGTCCTCGGCTTGCCGGAGCCGCCGCTGCATCCCGCAGCCGCGAGCGCCCCGGCGCAGAGCGCGAAGGTGATCGAGCGTCGTGAGACCGTCATGAGGCGAGAGCGTACTCCCAGCCGATTGGAGCAGCAATTCCAGGGCGGCCCTGCGCGCTCGCCGCGCGGCCGGATGCCCGTCGCGGGCGCGTCGCGCCTGGAATTGGCGCAATTGGGGGGCGTCGTTCTACAATTCTGGCAAAGGCCTGGCGCTTTCCATGCCCGGCCGCAGCCTCCTAGAGCGTGAAGCGGTAGACAGCGCGTGCCGATCGTCCTCGAAAGCTCGGGCCTCATCGAGACCATCTCCTTGGCCAGCACGGCCAAGGTCGGAGATGCGGTGAAGCTCATCTTTCGCGGCCTCGAAGATCTCGACCCGCCATACACGTGCCGCATCACCTCCCCCGGAGGAAAGGTCGTGCTCGAGCGGGTCCTCCGAGAGCTCCCGGACGGAAAGCCCCAGAGCGCACCGCCCGTTCAATTCACGGCCGGGGTCGCGGGCGAGTACATCGTCGACATCTGGCAGCTCTACGGACAGGCCCGCGGTCAAGCGAAGCTGAAGGTCGAGGACGCGATCCCCGCTCCTTGAGCGCGGGGCGCGGGAAGTCCCCTTCCGAGCCGCCGAGATCCGGTACCTTTGCCGGCCGTGACGGACGCGAAGACGAAGAGGACGG
Organism: Polyangiaceae bacterium; assembly: GCA_044225865.1. Lineage (GTDB taxonomy): Bacteria > Myxococcota_A > Polyangia > Polyangiales > Polyangiaceae > Xiheicaenibacterium. Next base: position 47,581 of record JBGAID010000068.1, read on the forward strand.
AGCCGCTTCCCCTCGAGCGCTACGCGACGCTCGCGGCCGAGCTCGACGTGACCCAAGAGCTCTCGCCGATCCTCGAGCGAGAGAAGGTCGAGAAGGAGCTCTGGCTCGCGACGCAGGCCCATTGGCTCAAGCGCATGGCGGACGAGGCCCACCGCAAGCGCTTCGAGACGACGAACCGCTATCAGACCCTCTTCAACGCGAAGCGGAAGTCCTTCGACGCGCGGGCGCAGCGAGAGAAGAAGCGCCGCGAGCGCCCTCCCCTCACCGCCCCTCCCGTGGAGGTGCTGGCGGCCGCGGCCGCGGAGCTCGCCGCGCCGCTCACCACGAGCCACGGGGACCTCGCGTTCCCTCCGCCGCCCAGCATCGATCCGATCACGGCCCGCGACGCCGCGCCCGCTCCCGGCCGGGCCGTGCCCTTCGCGCCCGCGCCGGCGCCCGCGTTCGCGGACGTTCCCCAGCCGGCGAGGGTCGCCGCGCCCGCGCCGGTCCCCCCCGCCGCGCCCGAGGCGAGCGACCACCGGTTCGGGACGATGGCCATCCCCCTCGGCGCGATCGAGGCGACGCGGTCCGCCACGCCCTTCCACGCGGGAGACGCCGCGCGACAGCCGGGGCCCGCGGTCGCGGAGCCCCCCAAGCCGAGGCGAGATCTGGGCGCTACGTGGAGCGTGGACGACGGGCATCGGCCCCCCGAAGCGATCCCGTTCCGCGCCCCCCCTCCTCCGCCGCCTTCTTCTCCGGCCATCCCCGAGGGCCCGAGCGCGAGCACGACCGTGCCCCTCGACCTCGACGACGACACCCGAAAAAAGCTGCGCGACGCGCTCCCGCTCCGACGAAAGACGATCGAAGGAACGCTCGATCCGAACGCGTTCGCGGGGCAAGGGCGGGGCAGTCTCCCGTTCGAGCCGAAGCCCATGCCGGCGCCCCCGCCGCCGGCCCCCATCGCGCCCTCGCCCCCGGCCGCGAGCGCCTCCGACGACGACGACGACAGCCCGCGAACGAAGCTCGTCGACGCGGAGATGGTGCTGAGCGCCCTCGCGAAGGTCACCCCGTTCGCGGGAAGAGACGTGAAGGTCGACGCCGGGCCTCCGGAGGCGAAGGACTCGGACGAGGACGAGGCCCCGCGGACGATGGCCTTCGATACCTCGAGCGCGGCCGGCCTCCCCAGCGCGCGTGAGCCGCTGCCGTTCTCTGGCCCCGGAGCGCCGGCCGCGGCCGCGCCTCGACCGGGCCCCGCGGCGGCGACGGCGACCGGCCCCGCCTCCCCGGCCAAGCAGAAGCGCTTCAGCATCAACGTCTTCGCCTCTCTGACGGCGGAGATCGCAGAGAGCCCCAACGAGGCCGAGGCCATCCGCGCTCGCTACGGGGTGACGGAGGCGGAGCACAAGGAGGAGTCGATGCGCTGGACCGAGGAGTTCCAGCGGAGCGACGAGACCCGGCAGCGCTACTTCGGGATCGTGCAGCGCTACCGCGGGTACATCCAACAGCGGAAGCGGGGCTGAGGTAGGTGGCCCTCGGTTGGGCACGATCCCGCAGGCAGGATCCGGGCAGCCCGGAACGTAAACTCCGGGTCGGACGTGTAGCGAGAAAGGACGGCGGAGCGTAGGCTCTGTCGCAAGCCATGAGCGCCAAACTCGAGTTCAAGCTGCTCGGCGATGCCCTCCCCCAAGACGCGGTGCCCTCCGGGTACGATCTCACGGAGGCCGTCTCGCGGCCTTACGAAGCGCTCGTGACGTTCGGGACGAAGGACGGATCGTTCAAGCCGCTCGCCGCCCTGAGGACGTCAATCACCCTCCACGTGATCGATCAGGATCGCGGGCGCGAGCGGTCTCTGACCGGCATCTGCGATCAGTGCGAGTTCGTCGGGCACGACGGCACGCAGCTCACGTTCCGGCTCCGCCTCGTCAGCCCCGTCGCCGCCCTCGCCCACCGCGAGGACAGCCGCATCTATCAAGACCAGGGCGTCGTCGACGTCATCAAGACGCTTCTCGAGAAGGCCGGCGTCGACAAGGTCGAGTGGCACCTGATGACCGACTACCCGAAGCGCGAGTACATCGTGCAGTATCGGGAGACCGAGCTTTCGTTCATGACCCGCCTGATGGAAGAGGAAGGGATCTTCTACTTCTTCAAGCACGAGGGCGGCGAGGCGACGATGGTCGTGGCCGACTCGACGGAGTCCCTCTCCGAGCCGACGAAGGTGCCGACGACGCTCGCGATGTCCGCGGGCGCAGGGGGGACGGACCCGATCGGATCGTTCAGCTACACGAGGAACGTTCGGCCGAGCATCGTGCTCCTGCGCGACTTCGACTTCGAGAAGCCGGACGTCCCTCCGGAGGCGACGCAGAACGCCTCCGACGTCGTCGCGGGCGTGTACTACGAGTACCCCGCCGGCTTCACGAAGGGGCAGGACGGGACCCGCCGCGCCCAGGCGCGGATCCGGGAGCTGCGCTCCTCGGCGGAGGCGGTGCAGGGGATGACGAACGCGTCCAACCTCGAGGCGGCGAAGCTCGTCACGGTGGTGGGGGCGGCGCAGGAGTCGCTCAACAAGAGCTTCGTCGTCACCGAGCTCCGCGCGCGCGGGCGCCAGTCGTCGACGGGCGGGTCTGCGGACGGGAAGGCCAACACCGTCGAGAACACCTTCCAGGGCATCCCGGAGGGGGCTCCCTTCGCGGGCCCGCGCATGACGAAGCGGCCGCGGATCCACGGGATCCATACGGCGATGGTGACCGGTCCCTCCATGGGCGAGGAGGAGATCCACACCGACAAATACGGCCGCGTGAAGGTCCGCTTCCGGTGGGATCGGGTCAGCCAGTTCGACGACAAGTCGAGCTGCTGGCTGCGGGTGATGCAGGCGCCGCTCGGCGGGCAGATGATCATCCCGCGCGTGGGCTGGGAGGTCGCGGTCGCGTTCATGGACGGCGATCCGGACAAGCCGTTCGTGCTCGGCCGCCTCTACAACGCGGAGCGGACGCCGCCCTACGCCCTGCCGGGCGCGAAGACGTCGGGGGCGATCCGCAGCGCGTCCTCTCCCGGCGGCGCCGGCGCGAACGAGCTGAAGCTCGGCGACAGCGGCGGCGGCCAGGGCTTCGATCTCACCGCTCAGAAAGATCTCAACGTCACCGTCGGTCACGACCAGAACGAGACGGTCGCCGCGAACGACTCGAACACCATCAAGGTGAACGCGTCCCACTCCGTCGGTTCGAACGAGTCGGTGAGCATCAGCGGCGATCACCAGGTGAACGTGGGCTCGGTCGCCTCCGCGAACGTGACCGGTGACCTCTCCATCTCGGTAGGAGGGGACGCCGTCGACAACGCCATCAGCAACTACATCGAGAAGGTGGGGGGCGATCGCTCGTACTCCGCCGGGGGCGACATGCTGGTGATCTGCAACGGCATCGAGCACACGATCACCTCCGACATCACCCGCAGCGTCGGCGACGTGATGCTCTCGGGGAGCATCGCCTCCATCAGCGACACCTTCGGCGGCGACCACTCGGAGTCGATCGACATCGCGAAGGTGGACGTCTGCAAGGCCTCCTACGGAGAGAACCTGAGCGGCGCGCGCAACGTCACCCTCGTCGCCGCCGATCTCCACATCTCGAAGGCGGACTACGTGACCTCGAGCGGCGCCTCGATGATGTCGCTCATCGGCGGGCTCCACTACTCCAAGGTCACCGGCGACTTCACGGTGAAGGCCCCGATGATCACGGTCGTGGGGGCGACCGGGACGTTCAAGGGGGGCGACTCGGAGCTGGTCCTCGGAGGGGCGCCCGTCACGATCAAGGGCTCGACCGTCGCGATTGAAACGGCGCTGCTCGTTCGGCTGAGCAGCGGCCTGAAGATGGGGGCTGGCTGATGGCAGACGAACTCCACGGAATCAAGGCGACGCTCCAGATCGCGGGCGAGGACTACGACGTGCTGGAGTGTCACGTCGTCGAGCGCCTCGACGAGATCCCGCGCCTCGAGGCGCGTCTCTACAAGGACGGAGGGATCCCGAAGCCGGCGAGCGTGCTCAACGCCGCCCTCGCCTTCCAGATCGGGACGATGGAGGCCTTCGACAGGGGGCGCCACTTCAAGGGGGTCGTCGTCGAGGCGGAGCGGCGCGTGGACGGGAAGGGCCGGCCGTTCCTCCGCGTCGTCGCCTGTCCCCTCCTCTTCAACCTCACGAAGCGCACGGACCTCCGGACCTTCCAGAAGATGAAGGTCGACGCGATCGCGAAGGCCGTCCTCGAGGGTGCGGGCGTCACCCAGATCGAGACGACCCTCGGCGGCAGCTACGACGAGCGCGAGTACGTCGTGCAGTACCGCGAGACGGATTTCGATTTCTTGCGGCGGCTCCTCGCGGAAGAGGGCATCGCGTTCGCGTTCGACCACGAGTCGGAGAAGGTCGTGCTCTTCGACGACCCCCACGGCCTCGGCGACGCCCCCGACGCGACGATGCCGTACCGGCCCGAGTTCGGCTTCGAGCAGGCGGAGGCCTCCGTCCAGAAGGTCTCCCAGCGCGCGCGGGTCGTCTCCGACAAAGTCTACCTGCGCGACTACGACTTCAAGCGGCCGCGCTTCACGGTGGAGGGCGAGGCGGAGAGCGAGGACGCGGGGGAGCACGCGCTCGAGACCTACGAGTTCCCCGCGCGGAGCGTGAAGGAAGCCACGGTGAAGCGCTGGGCCCAGGTGCTCATGGACGCCATCCAGTGCCGCCGCGAGATCGTCCAGGGCAAGACCACGTCGTGGTCCCTCTATCCGGGCTTCAAGCTCACGATCGAGGACCACCCCTACGGCGAGCTGAACCAAGAGCTGCTCGCCATCGGCGTCGAGCTCTCGTACGAGAACGAGCGCAGCCCGTTCAAGAAGCCGGGCCGCCTGCGTCGAGGACGCGAAGGCCACGAGGAGACGGGGAGCAGCACGAGCCTCGTCTTCGACGCCATCCCCACGAAGATCTCGAAGTACCGCCCCGAGCGACGGCCGCGCGCGCGGGAGATCGCGGGCGTGCAGACGGGGGTCACGACGGGCGCCTCCGGGCAGGAGATCCACGTCGACGACGCAGGGCGCGTGAACGTCCTCTTCCCTTGGGATCGCCTCGGCAAGAAGGACGAGACGGCCAGCCTGCCGATGCGGACGATCCAGATGCCGACCGGCGGCTCGATGCTCCTGCCCCGCGTCGGGTGGGAGGTCTACGTGCAGCACGACGAGGGCGACGTCGATCTCCCCCTGGTGATGGGGCGCCTCTACAACGCGGAGAAGCCCCCGCCCTATGCGCTCCCGGGCGGCGCCGCCCGCAGCTCGGTCCAGACCGCGACCACCCCCGGCGGCGGCTCGTCGAACGAGATGCGCACCGACGACAGCAAGGGCAGTGAGGAGATGTTCTTCAACGCGTCGAAGGACATGACGGTGATGGTGAACCACAACGCCACCACCTCCGTCACGAACGACGCCACCCTCGACGTCGGCGGCGATCAGACCCTCGACATCACGAACAGCCTGACCCTGAGCATCGGCGCCGACCACACGGTGGACGTCGGCGGCGATCAGAAATGGTCGGTCGAGACGTACAAAGTCGACCAGTGCGCGGGGCACACCTACGACGTCGGGGGCAACCGCGACATGAAGGTCGGCGGCGATCACAAGCACACCGTGACCGGCTCCGAGTCGGTCGAGGTCGGCTCGATGAAGACGGATCTCGTCGTGGGCAGCATCAGCGAGAAGGCGGACGGCGAGATGACCCTCGACGTCGGCGCGGCACGGGTGTCGCTCACCGCCGGCAGCTACAACACGGAGATCGGCGGCAACCACACGGAGGAGCTCGGGGCGGCCAAGGTCGTCGTCTCGTTCGGCGCGATCGGCATCGACGCGAAGAGCCTCAACACCCAGATCGGCGGCGCGCGGGTGAACCTGCTAGACGGCTCGCGGGTGGAGAACTCGGGGGCCTCCTACATGGCCGTCGCCGCCGGAGCGACCTTCGTCAAGGCCGACAACATCCAGTTCGAAGCGGAAGGCGCGATCACCCTCGTCATGGGCGCGTCGATCCTCTCCATCACCCCCGCGAGCGTCGCCATCCTCGGCGCTTCCCTGAAGGTCGACGGCGCGAGCGCCGACACGGCCGCGTTGATCCTCGACAACTGAGCTCGATGAGGCCCCGATGAGCCGCGACTTCGTCAGCACGTTCACGATCGAAGACACCGCCGCCGACCGCGTCACCGCGTTCGAGCTCGTGCGCGAGCTGGGTCGCCCCGCCGTCCTCGACGTCGAGGTCCGGTTCGCCGTCGACGTGGCCCCCGAGAACGCCCATGGCAAGGCGGCCGGCCTCACCTTCGCCTTCGACGGCGAGCCCGTCCACGAGTTCGTGGGCGTCATCGACTCGGTCACCGTGATCGGCTCTCCCGACACGGGGGTCGCGGAGGACGGGGCGAGCTCGGCCCACGCGGTGAGGCTGCGCGTCGTCTCGAAGATGAAGCTCCTCGAGGTGAGCACGACCTGCCGCATCTTCCAGGACAAGGACGTCAAGGAGATCGTCACCCAGGTGCTCGACGAGCACGGGATCCCCTCCGACGATCAGAAGTGGCAGACGACGGGCTCCTACGCGAAGCGGGAGTACTGCGTGCAGTACCTCGAGACGTCCCTCGCGTTCGTGTCGAGGCTGCTCGAAGAGGAGGGGATCTATTTCTATTCGGTGGCGGAGGAGGGCGAGGAGAAGATCGTCTTCGCCGACGACAGCCCCTCGTCCGAGCCGATCGAGGGCGAGAGCTCCGAGCTCCCCTTCCGCGGCGAGCTCGGCTTCTCCACCGGCAAGGACGCGATCTTCGCCCTCCGCGAGAACGCCCAGATCCGCTCCGGCAAGTTCACCCTCCGCGACTACGACTTCAAGCGACCGAGCCTCGACATGACGGTCGAGGCGGAGGCCGAGCACGACACCAACCTCGAGCGCTACGACTTCCCCGGGATGTACGTGGAGCCGAGCGTGGGCAAGCAGCTCGCCCAGGTGCGCCTCGAGGCGGAGCAGGTCGATCGCGACACGCTCGAGATCCTGGGGGAGTGCCCGCGCCTCCACGCGGGCCGGCTCGTCCAGATCGGGGACTCCCCCCTCGACGACCTCGAGGCCGATCGGTGCATCGTCGCCGTCACCCACGCCTACGGCCACGCGGCGCGAAGGCTCTTCACCGCCTTCACGGAGCAGGACCCGGCCGGCGGAGCGGACGACGCGAAGGACGTCTACGTCGTCAAGGCGAAGCTCATCCCGAAGGACGTGAAGTACCGCACCGCCCAGACGACGCCGCGGCCCGTCATCCACGGGCCTCAGTCGGCGCGCGTCGTCGCCCCCGAGGGCGCCCAGCCCGAGGCGATCCACACCGACGAGCACGGGCGCTGCAAGGTGAAGTTCAACTGGGATCTCGGCCCGGATCAGGACGACAAGGCGTCTTGCTGGATCCGCACGAGCCAGCTGCAGACGTCGGGCTCGATGATCCTGCCCCGCCTCGATTGGGAGGTCGTCGTCGAGTTCATCGAGGGCAACCCCGACCGGCCGCTCGTGACCGGCAAGCTCTACAACGGCAAGTTCATGCCGCCCTACGCCCTCCCCGAGGGCAAGACGCGGACGACGATGCAGACGCGCTCGACGCCGGGCGGCGGCGGCTCGAACGAGATCCGGCTCGAGGACCGGGCCGGGGGCGAGGAGATCATGATCCACGCCCAGCACGATCAGACGATCGCGACCGCGAACGACAAGAAGACGACGGTGGGGAACAACTCGACGCGCGTCGTCGGGGTGAACGAGACGATCACGATCGGCGGCGACCAGACGACGAAGATCACGATGGGATCGCAGACGACGGTTGGCGGCGCCCAGACGATCTCGGTCGGCGGCGATCGGAAGACGGAGGTCAACGCCGTCACCGCCCTCACTGCGAGCGGCGACAGCACCCAGACCATCGGCGGCGACCACTTCGAGATGGACGGCAACCCGCTGGAGGCGCTCCTCAACATCGCGGCGCAGGTCGCGATCCAAGCGGCGCAGGCGGCCGCGGGCGCGGCCCTCGCCCAGGTGAACGCGGCCGTGCAGAGCCGGGTCGACCAGGTGATGGGCCCCATCAACAACATGCAGGCGCAGCTCGGGCAGATCGGCGCGGGGATGGAGGCGCTCTCCAACGGCGATCTCGGCGCGGTCGCGCCCCTCGCCGCGGACGCGGCCGGCCTGCCGTTGCCTCCCGGCTTCGGAGGATCGCCGGGCGGCGGCGGCTCCGCGGATCGGGTCGGCGGAGGCGGAGGCGGCGACGGCGGGGACGGCGGCGGCGATCGCGGCGACGGCGGCGGCGGCGGCGACGGCGGCGGAGACCCGAGCTACACCGCGATGCTCGGCATCGACTCCGCCGTGAACAGCGCGATCGACTCCGGCATCCACGGCGGCGTCGACGCCCTCGGCGAGGCGCTCGGACTGGATCCCGCTGGGCAGCGCGGAGCGAGCAACGCGAACCGCGACGGCCCGCCCGGCGACGTCCCCGGGCTCGATCAGACCGACCGCGCCAAGGGGCCCGGCCACAACACCCACAAGGTCGACGTGTCCCTCTCCGAGGACGTCGGATCGCTCCGCATCCAGGCGGCGATCATGGGCATCCACACCGAGATCGGGACCAACGTCACGGAGACGGTCGGCCTCGCGAAGGTCACGGCCGCGTTCGCCGACATCACCGAGACGACGGCGGGCGACAAGACGATCAACGCCCTCGGACAGATCGCCTACTCGAAGGGCGGCGAGTCGGAGAACGCCCAGAACGACGCCTCGACCTCGGTGCTCGGGCTCGTGTACGACGAGATCAAGTCTTCCTACGCGATCGAAGCGGCGGGGCCGGCCACCTTCATCGGGGCCTTCCACAGCTGGGAAGCGAAGACGGCCATCACGTTCACGTGCGGCGCGAGCACGGTGACCATCGACGGGAGCGGGGTCACGATCGAGAGCCCCCTCGTCGCCGTGCTCGCGAGCAACATCTCTCTCACGAAGTCGGTCGCGGAGCTGTAACCTCCTGTCGCGCGAAGGGGCGACATGAGCCTGCCCAAGATCGAGAACGACACCGACTTCGTGGCCGAGCCTCACGTCCTCGCGGATCGCGACGGAGAGAAGCTCTGCATCATCGTGAAGGCGACGTTCGAGCACGTGCCCGGCCCTCCCCGGGGCGCGGACGGCTCGTTCGTCATCGCCCCGAAGGCCCGGCGGAGGCGGGTGCGCTCCGCGGACCTCCCGTGGGGTGATCCGGCCAAGGCGAGCATCTTCCTGCCGAGCGATCTCTGCCTGCGAAAGCCGGCCACCGACATCGTCGTCGCGGCCGTCGCCCACGCTCCTCAAGGCATCCCCGTCCCGACGTTCGACGCCGGAGTCCGAATCGCCACCGCCCAGAAGGTCGTGCGCATCACCGGCACGCGGCTCTGGGTCCACGAGGGCGACGCGATGACGGAGCCGCAGCCCATCGCGCAGCTCGCGGTCCGCTACGACTTCGCCTTCGGCGGGAGCGACGACAGCGACCCCAAGCGCTTCGTCGAAGAGCCGCGCAACCCGGTCGGGCGGGGCGTCGTCGCTCGGCTCGAGTCGCTCGACCGCACCCCCGCTCCGCAGATCGAGGATCCCGTCGCCCCCATCAAGACGGCGCGGAGCCGCCCCAAGCCGACGGGCCTCGGCCCCCTCGGTCGCCATTTCGAGCCCCGCCGCAAGCACTGGGGGACGTACGACGCGAAGTGGCTCGAGAACCGAGCCCCGCTCCTCCCTCCCGATTTCGACGACCGCGCGAACCTCTGCGCCCCGCCGGAGCTCGTCGTGAGCCCGCCCATCGTCGGCGGCGAGGAGGGGGCGATGACGAACCTCACCCCGCTGGGCGGCACCGTCTCCTTCGTCCTGCCGAGGATCCCGATCGAGATCGGGATTCGGGTGAAGGGCCGCGCCCCCGAGCTCTTCACCCCCGCGATCGACACCGTCGTCCTCGACACGGTCGCGGTCCCGCGCGAGCCCGCCCCCGAGGGCGTCGTCGGCGCGCCCCTCACCTCGCTCGTCCTCGAGCTCGTCCTGCGCGCGAGCGTCCGCGCCCCGCGCAAGCTCCAAGACGCCGAGGTCTACGTCCGCGAGAGGCGCGCGTGATCGCGCGAGAAGGGAGCATCGCGTGAAGAGGCTCGGAACCGTCTTCGCCGTCGGCGCACGCACACCGCTCGGGCTCGACGCGAAGCAGACGGCGCTCTTGCTGCGCACGGGCCTGCCCGCCGTCACCGCCGCCCCCCTCGCCCACCCGAAGGGCGGCCCCGTCACGATGGCGTTCGACACCACCATCGACCCGATGATCGTCGGCGAGGAGCGAGCGGTCCGCCTCGCCGCCGCCGCCCTCCGCGAGCTCGCCCTCTCCCTCCCCTCCCCGCGCTCGATCAAGGCCCGCTTCGTCGTCGCCTTCACGGAGCCGCGCCCTGGCCAGAGCCGCGGCGCGATCGGCAACGTGTTCTCGCGCGGCCTCGCCACCGCCGTCCGCGAGACGTTCGGAGACGTCCCCGTCGACGTCTCCACGAGCGGCGCCGCCGGCCCCGCCTACGCGCTCCCGGGCGCCCTCGCCGCGCTCGCGGCGAGGCAGGTCGACGCGGTGATCGTCGGCGGCGTCCACAGCGACTTCGATCCGTTGCAGATGATCGCGCTCGACGTGGCCGGTCGCCTCTTCAGCACCGAGCGCCTCGACGCCATCGTCCCCGGCGAGAGCGCGGCCTTCGCCCTCATCGCGCGGGAAGACTTCGGCGCGACGATCAAGAAGCCACCCCTGCTCACCCTCCACGCGATCGCGGCCGCGTCCGGAGAAATCACGCCCTACGGCGACACGAGCGCCCTCGACGCGAGCGCCCTCGCGAGCGTGATCCGCGACACGGCGGGAACGCTGCCGGAGGGCCTTCAGGTCGGGTGGGCCCTCGCCGATCACGGCTTCGAGGGGTTCCGCGTGCGCGAGCTCTACAGCGCCCTCACCCGCACGAGCTCGCTCTTCTGTCCTCCCATCGCCATCGACGCTCCCGCCCAGAGGCTCGGCCACACCGGGGCCGCGGCGATGCCGCTCGGTCTGGTCGTCGCCTCCGACATGGTCGCGCGCGGCTACGCGCCGACGCCCTTCGGCCTCGTCGTGGGCGGCAGCGACAGCGGCGAGCGCGGCGCGATCCTCGTCGGCGCGCCATCCTAAGAACACAAACGCCACGAACGAGCCTTCGATTCGCGTCCGAGATCGCACGCGAATCATCTGCACCGGACGCTGGTCCCATTGCAGAAGCGTCGTAAGGTGATGGGACATGGCGCTCACGCGCTCCCCTTACCTTCGTGTCCTCGCGTCGCTGTTCGTCGCGTGCACGTTCCCCGAGATCGACTTCGATGACGGCCCGCCTTCATCGACGAGCACCGGCGCGTCGACGAGCGACGGCGCCTCGACGTCCGATGGGGGGACGAGCGCGGCCGGCGCAGGAGGCACGGGCCAGGGCGGACAAGGCGGGCGCGGCCCCACCGGCGGCGCGCCCTCGACGGGCGGGATGGGCGGCGGCGCCGGCGGCGGACCTCAGCTCGACTGCGTCGACGCGGACGACGACGGTTACCTCTCGGACGCCTCCGATCCGGGCTGCGACGAGCTGCCCCCCTACGTCGGCAAGGATCACGACTGCGACGACGCGGACGAGTACACCCACCCGAACCAGGCCACGTTCTTCACCCAGCCGCGGAACGCAGGCGGCTGGGACTACGACTGCAGCGGCTCCGTCGAGACGCAGTACCTCGTCGCGTGCCCGAACCCGTGCGCGCCGTGGCTCCCCGTCTCCCCCGGCGAGCAGGGCTGCGGTGACACGGCCACGATGAAGAAGTGCAACACCCTGCTCGGCTGCTCGTCCGCCCCCAACGCCGGCACCGCGACCCAAGGCTGCCACTGAATCGCCGGTCGCAATCCTGACCGGATGGATGGGGCCCCGTCTTTGGCGGCGGAGGTTTCGACGAACGAAACCGACTTCTCGGCCACGCGCGGCGGTGACCGAATCGCGCGAGGACCTCTGATCGAGAATTGCGCTCGCTCATTCCACTGGCGGCGGCGAGCGGCGCGCACGGCAGCGCTATGATTTTGATAGCACCGGCGCGCGCTCAGCCGCCCTTGAGCTTCTCGAGCGCGCCCGAGAGGAGCTGGGAGATGCGGCCCTCGCTCACGCCGAGGAGGTTGCCGATCTCGCGCAGGGTCATCTCGTCGCCGTAATAGAGGGTGAGCACCTGCCGGAGGCGATCGGGCAGGGCCTCGAAGGCGCGGCGAGCGAGGGCGAGGCGCTCTTGGGCTTGGGCCGCCTCTTCCGGGGTCGGGTCCGGACCGCGCGGCTCCTCGTCCATGTTCGGCCGCACGTACATCTGGGGCATGGGGGTGAGCACGCTCGCGAGCTCGTCGTAAGCGCGCATGGGGAGCTTGGCCTCGTCGGCGAGCTCGGCGTGGGTCGGGGGGCGATTCAGGTTCGCCTCGAGCTTCTTTCGCTTCGCGCGCAGCTCGCGGGCGGCGCGGCGGGTCGAGCGCGGGACGTGATCGGCGCGCCGGATCTCGTCGAGCATCGCGCCGCGGATGCGCGCGTCGACGAGCCGCTCGAACTCTTCAGGCGGGAGGGTGCCGCTCCGCGCGAACGTCTCCACGAGGGCGACGAAGCCGGCCCCGACGAGATCGTCCAGGCCGAGGTGAGCGTCGAGCCGCGAGCGGCGAGTGATGACCCACGCGTGGGCGCGGATGCGCGGGACGAACTTCCGCGCGACGTCGTCGGGCAGCGCTCCCCCCACCGGTCCCCACGCCATTGCGTCGGACGCGACGACCAGCTCGCGGAGGCGCTCGCGCACGCCGTCTTCGATCTGATCCCACGCGATGCCGAGGACGCTCATGTCGTCGCCCTGGAGCGTCGCGCGGACGACGCGCCCTCGCACCGTGACCTGATCCCCGGTGGAGGGGACGAGGCTCACCGAGACCGCCTCCCCCTCGGGGATGGAGCTCCGGGCGTGGACGAGCATGCCGCCCTCGGAGAGGTTGCGAACCTCGACGGGGACCGCCGTCCCATCGGCGAGCTGGATGGTTCCGGAGACGTCGACGGACGCGCGCGGGAAGGTGCGGAGCTCGAGAACGGGTCGGGTCATCGATTGGACACGGCGAGCCGCGCAGGCGCCCGCCCTCGAATGGACAACGATAGCGCGGCTCGCGGCCGGATTCACCCGACCCGCGCCGCGGCGTCGCGCGCGCGAACTCACGGCTTCTTCTTCTTCGCGAATCCTCTCGAAACGGGCGAGGAGGGCCGGGTCTTGGCGAGGCTCCTCTCGGAAGCGAGCGAGCGACCGAACCAGGTCGTTCGCCTCCAGCCCGATGCGCTCGAGGGCCTTGACCAGATCCCCGCGCTCCTGGATGGCGGCGAGGCCGCGCATGAACGCCTCGCTCGAGATGCGCGAGGCCCGAGGCCTTCGTCTGGGCGGTGCGCATGGCCGCCTCGTAGGCTTGGATGAACGGGGGCACGTCGGGGGCCGCCATCGCCCGCGACAGCTCCGCCTTGATGGATCGCTCCATCGCCACGAACGTCTCCTCGGTCAGGCCGTGCTCCTCCAGCATGGCCTCGCGGGGACGCCCGGCGGCGATCCCGGCGACGACGGCGGCGTAGGTCTCGAGCGACGATGCGGCGGGCTCGCTCATGGCGCGCGAGGGGATGAGAGCATCCCGCGCCCGCGCCGAGAATGTCTTTCGAGGGTCTTTCGATCGGGATACGTTCCCGCCCATGAAGGCCTCGCCCGAGCAGGCCCCCGCGCCCCTCCCGGAGCACGTGGCCGCGATGGAGACGGCGCTCAAGCTCCTCCACGCCGTCGGTCGCGTCGCCGTCGACGCCCCTGCCACCGAGCACGATCTCGCGCCCCTCGCGCGGGCGGTGGAGCGCGCGATCTCCGCCGTCCTCGACGCCTACGATGTCCGGCGCGATCCGGTCGAGGCGATCCGAGACGGCATCCAGGCGTGCGACGAGGTCGAGGGCCTCCTCGCGGCCGCGGCCCGCGTCGACGCCGGCCTCGCCGACACCGTCGCCTGGCCGAGGGCCGCCCGCGACTGGCTCCGCGTGCCCGAGCAGCGGTTCGCCGCCCTTCGCCTCGTCGCCCCCCCGCCGCGCGAGATCGTGGCGAGCCGCGACGAGCCCACCCTCCAGCGCCTCGCCCGGGCGACCCTCCCCCCGAGGTTCGACGTGGCCAAGCCGCTCGCGCCGAAGATCGTCGAGAAGACCCTCGCCGACGATCTCGCCAAGCTCCCTCCGAAGGACCGGATCAAGGCCCTCAAGGAGGGCGCGAAGAAGCTCCGCGAAGAGGCGGCGCTCCGGCGCGACGAGCGCGAGCGCAAGCGCGAAGAGGCGCGCCAGGCGGCGAAGGCACGCGACGCCGAGGAGCCTCCCCCCGGCTACCTCAAGGGCAAGCACGTCGCGCGCACGCCGCAGGCCTTCGTACGCGACAAGGCCCGCGAGCTGTTCGAGGACGTCTGCGCGATGGGCCTGCAGCGCACGCCCCAGCTCGGCGACTACTGGCGCGGCTCGTCCGTATTCGATCAGCGGATGCTCCGTGACGTCGACGCGATCGCGTCGCTCGGGGGCGAGGGCCTCGCCGCCGTCGAGCCCCTCGTCGTCGACGCCCCCGCCAAGGATCCGAGCCGCGCCTTCGCGGTCGCGATGGTCCTCGGGTGCTTCGAGGGCCGAGACGCGCTCGCGGCGGTGGAGCGGGCGATCCGCTTCCTCGGGCCCACCCAGGCGGAGGTGCGCGGCTTCGCCGCCGCGGCCCTGAAGATCGCGCCTCACCCCGAGATAGGCACGGTCGCGCGCCGCTGGCTCGAGGACGAAGACGCGGGCATGCGGGCGCTCGGGATCGAGGTGCTCGCCCACCGCGGGCTCGCGACCGCGGACGAGCTCTCGCGGGCCTGCCGCGACGCCGCGGAGGACGTCGCCGCGAGCGCGTTCCTCGGGGCCGCCCTCGCGGACGTGCCCCAGCTCGGCGCGCTCATCGAGGAGCGCGCGGAGAGCAAGCACGGTCCCCTCCTCACCGCGCTGGGGTGGGCGACCGTCCTCGGCAGCGTCTCGTACCCGATCGATCGGCTCAAGAAGCGCCTCGGAGGAGAGGACGCCGCCAGCGTCCTCTTGCCCTTCGCGCTCGCCGCCGACGAGACCGACGCGCCGACCTTGGTCGAGGCCTTCGTCGGCCAGCCGACCCGCTCCCTCGCGAACGCCCTCGGCTACCTCGGCTCGCCGCGGTCGCTCCCCCTCCTCGTCGACATCCTCGAGCGAGAGGCGGGGCCCGAGCTCCATCGCGAGGTCGCCTTCGCGCTCCAGCGCATCACCGGCGCCGAGCTCTACGAGGACGTGGGCCTCGCCCCCGAGCACGTCGACGTCGAGCTCCCGGAGGCGCCCCCCGTACCCGGCGACGCCCCCAAGCTCACCCGCATGACGAGCGATCGCCGCGACAAGCCGAGCGCGGGCTCTCCCGATCGGATCAAGCTGCCCACGATCGATCCCGCCGTCTGGCGCGCGTACCTCGAGACGGAGCGGGTGCGCTTCGAAGGCGATCGCCGCATGCGACGCGGGCAACCCTACACCCCCGCCGCGTCCTTCCTCGAGCTCGACACGTACCAGATCACCCCTGCCGAGCGCCGCATCCTCTACCGCGAGATCGTCGTGAAGACGGGCAAGGTCGTCCCCTTCGATCCGGTCGACTTCGTCGCGGTGCAGGAGCGCGCCCTCTCCAAGCTCGCCGCCGTCGCCGAGAAGGGCTCGGCGGTTCCGGGCAGCTGGGGCAAAGCGGCGCGCGACTGAAGACCGTCGCTGCGCCCCACCTGCCTGCCGGAACCGGCGCGCGAAGGGGTCAGGACGCGGGCCGTGGCGGCGCGAGCGCGACCTCGCGCGCGCTCAGAACCCTAACATTAGCTCCCCACCCCCGCCCCGACC
>JBGAID010000069.1:0-62960 GCA_044225865.1 Polyangiaceae bacterium
AAGTACTGGAACCGCGTCGACGTCGCGAGCGAGTACTGGCTCGACGCGCTCTTCGAGGAGTCGTGGGCCTACTTCATGGCCGGCGACTACCCGCACGCCCTCGGCAACATCCACACGATCGAGTCGCCGTACTTCCCGAACGCCTTCTACCCCGAGGCGGAGGTTCTCAAGGCCGTCATCTCGTTCACGATCTGCCAGTACGAGGACGCGACGACGATCGTCGCGAAGATGAAGAAGCGCTACGAGCCCATCAAGAAGGAGCTCGAGGCGATCCTCGACAAGTACAAGGGCGACGAGAGCGGGCAGCAGTTCTTCGCGTTCTTGAAGGAGGTCCGTGACGGCAAGGCGAAGCTCTCCGACACGGTGAAGCCGATCGTCGAGAACGCCCTCTCCGATCGTCAGCTGCTCCGAAACATCGAGTACGTGAAGCAGCTCGACAAGGAGGCCGACCTGTTCAAGTCGCAGCCGGCCGCCTTCAAGTCGTCCGATCTCGGCGCGGACATCACGGACGCGCTCGACCTCGCGCGCGAGCTGGCGGTTCGCAACGCCGGTACGCTCGCGAAGGATCGATACGAGCGCTACCTCGAGGAGCTCAACGAGCACCTCCGAAACGCGCAGAAGATCCTCATCGATATCGTGAACGCCGAGCGCAACAAGCTCGACGAGAAGATCCTGAAGGGCCAGGTCGGAAAGGGCGACACCGACGTCTACGGCGTCGTCACCCCGGACGAGGAGCACGTCCTCTGGCCGTTCGACGGGGAGTATTGGCGCGACGAGCTCGGCTTCTACCGGCAGGTCGTCGTGTCGAAGTGCGGTGGTCCCAAGAAGTAATCCAAGCCGCGTGCCCCCGCGCGCTCGCGCGCCGACTCAATCGATCGGCGCGCGGGCCTTCGTCGCGGACCGCGGGGGGCAGCGACGGACGAGACGAGACTGTCTGCGAAAGGCAACGTTGGATCCAAGGCCGCGCACGAGGAGCGCGTCTGAGGACACGGAGACGAACGATGAACCAGCCGAAGTTTGATGCTCTTGGGCGTAGCAAGGCGCTTTGGCCGCGCCTTCGACGCGGATCTCGCGTCGCCGCCGCGGTCGCCGCCGTTGCAGCCGGTGCATTCTCCGTCGGGGGCAACGCTTCTGCAGCCGATGAATGCATCTCCGCTGCCGCCAAGACCGCCCTCAACGAATGTCCGTCCGGCGCGCTGAAAGCGTCCACGAGTCAAAAGCCCGGGGTCTCCTTCAAGGGCGCGCCCCAGGCCGTCAGCTTGAAGAAGCGGGAGGGCGAGACGAAGCCCTCCAACCCCAAAGACATCGCCGACACGGCCTTCCGCGACGAGCGCAAGGCCAAGATGCAGCAGAAGTCTCGCCAACTTCTCGTCACCGAGATCCAGAACCTGGAGAGCCTCTTCACGGACACGAAGAAGAACTCTCCCGATCGCCCCAAGCTCGCGAGGCGCCTCGCCGAGGGCTACGTCGAGCTGGAAGCGGCCGCGTTCCGGGAGCAGACGGAGGCGGAGATTCGGGCTCAGGACGCGAAGCGGAAGAAGAACGAGGACCAGGCGAAGAAGGAGAACGACTCCGCCGCCAAGTCGAAGCAGGTGGTCGCGGCCGCGCGCAAGAGCGCGATCAAGTACTACACGCTGCTGAAGAACGACTACCCGAAGTGGTGCTTGCAGCCCAACGCGCAGGACGCGACGAAGAGCGCAGGCTGCGGCGACGAGGTGCTCTACTACCTCGCCTACGAGTACGAGCAGGCGAAGGACTACGACAACGCCCGCAAGGTCTACTTCGAGCTGACGGACAACTGGAAGACTTCGAAGTACCGCCCGAACGCGTACCTCGCGTTCGGTGAGCTCTTCTTCCAGGACGCCCAGAGCGATCCGAACAAGTGGAGCTTCGCGCAGGGGGCCTACGAGGAGGTCATCAAGACCCCGCCCCCCGACAACAAGGTCTTCGGGTACGCGCTCTACAAGCTGGCGTACGTGCACTGGAACCTGGGCAACTACGAGCCCGCCGTCGACTCCTTCAAGAAGGTCATCGACTACGGGACGAAGTTCTCCAACCTCCCGAACGCGCCGCAGCTCGCGACCTCCGCGCGCCGCGACATCATCCCGGTCTACGCCCTCTGGGGTGACCCGAAGAAGGCCTACACGTTCTTCAAGCCGCTGTCCGGAGACTCGGGCGGCGACAACGAGAAGACCTTCAAGATGATGGATGAGCTCGGGGTCAACTACCTCGACACCGGCCATTACGACGAGGGTATCGCGCTCTACACGGACCTGATGGGCCGCGACAAGGGCACGAAGTACTGCGAGTACCAGGGCCACATCTCGGAGGCGACCCTCGCGAAGAAGTCGGGCGACAAGGACGCGATCATGAAGGTGCTCGCGCGTCAGTTCGACATCTACAAGGAGTTCAGCGGGGGAAGCGCTCCCGCCGACGCGAAGACGAAGTGCGGCAACATCACCGCCAGCATCACCACCGAGACGGCCATGGCGTGGCACCTCGAGGCGGTGGGCTCGGGCGGCGTGCGCGGCACCGGCGATGCGAAGACGATGAAGCTCGCCGCCGAGCTCTATTCGAAGGTCGTCGACAACTTCAAGCAGGACGACTTCGCCAAGTTCACCTTCCCGCGCATCCTGAAGGAGGACTGGCCGGACATCATGAAGATCAAGTACGCGATGGCGGACTTGCTCTACTTCCAGAAGGATTGGGCGAAGTGCGGTCCGGCTTTCGACTCGGTCGTCGCGGAGGACCCGAAAGGTCCGAACGCCGCCGAGGCCGCGTTCGCCGCCGTGCTCTGCTACCAGAACATCTACGCCGAGCGGCACAAGGGAGACGAGGCCAAGAAGGGCACCGGTAACCTCCCCGGACAGAAGGACAAGAAGGCCGCTCCCGAGGACAGCGCGAAGTACAAGCCGAAGGATTTTACGCCCGATCAGAAGGGCATGCTCACGGCCTTCAACCGCTACGTTTGCTACATCCAGCCGGACAAGGGCAACAAGGAAGCGGTCTCCCAGTACGTCGAGGTCAAGTACGCGAGGGCGCGTACCTACTTCGAGTCACGGCATTGGGAGGAGGCAGCGCTCGGGTTCCGCGATGTCGCGATGAACCACTCCGATCACGAGGTCGGCATCTACGCGGCCCAGCTCTACCTCGAGTCCCTCAACATCATCGGCACGCACTCGGAGCCGCCGCGGTCGGCGTGCTACGGCGACATCGGCAAGGACGTCCCCGAGTTCATCAAGCTCTACTGCAGCGACTCGAAGAAGTCGCAGAACGAAGAGCAGTGCGGGATCCTGAACCGCATCCAGCGCGACATCGAGCGCCTCCAGGCCGAGACGATGGTGAAGGAAGGCAACGCGCTGCCGCTGGGTAGCCAGGCCTCGCTCGAGAAGTATCGCTCTGCCGCCCAGCTCTACATGGACATGTGGGAGAAGTACGGGCGCGAGGCGTGCGAGAAGAACCAGAAGGAAGCGTGCGCCCGCAACGACGAGATCCTCTACAACGCGTCGAGCGCGTTCCAAGCGGCCCGCCTCTTGGCGAAGAGCATCGCGGTCAAGAAGATCCTCATCAACCCGAAGTACAACCTGCAGGACACCGAGTCGGCGAAGAAGGCCGTCTACGAGATCGGCGGTAACTACCAAGCGATCGCCGTCTACGACGAAGCCGCTGCCTACTACGAGCGCTTCGCGACCGAGAACCCGAAGGATGAGAAGGCCCCCCAGGCCCTCAGCGACGCGGTCGTTCTTCGCCTCGGCCTCGGCCAGCAGGACCAGGCGATCAAGGACTCGGAGCTCTTCCAGAAGCAGTTCTCGAATCGCGCCGCTCAAGCCGCGCAGATCGCCTTCGCGATCGGCGCCCACTACGCCGAGAAGGAAGACTGGGCGGCCGCTCGCAAGAGCCTCGACCGCGACATCGGCAAGATCGACAAGAGCGCGACGATCGACGTGCAGATCCAAGCCCACGCCCTCCTCGCTCGCGTGAACGACAAGTCGGGCGGCGGCGCGAAGGCGCGAACGGAGTACGAGAAGGTTCGCTCGAGCTGGAACGATCCGGCGGCGACCATCGCGAAGATCCAAGAAGTCTCGAAGGCGGCCGGCGAGGGAGACGCGCAAGCGCAACGTCGCATCGGCAAGACGCTCGAGGCCGTGGGTGAGGCGTACTTCTTCTTCGGTGAGGAGAAGAAGGCGGCGGTCGATAAGATCGTCTTCCCCGAGTACAAAGGCTCCGGCGAGAAGAAGGACGTCGAGCAGTTCGTCAACACCAAGGTCTCCGACTGGCAGAAGAAGAAGCGCGCGGCGATCGAGGCGGCGGACAAGGAGTACCAGAAGATCCTCACGCTCCAGCCCGAGCCTCCCCCCCGCTGGGTCATCGCGGCCGGTGCGCGCGTCGGCCAGATGAAGGGGAAGTTCGTCGCAGAGTTCCGCGCTGCTCCGATCCCGAAGGACTGGAAGCAGAACGGCCCGAGCCCCTACGGCGACCTGCTGTGGGAGGAGATTCGAGGCGCGTACTACGCGAAGCTCGACGAGGTCTCCGAGCCCGACAAGCAAGCGGCCAAGGGCGCCTACAAGGACTGCCTCGATCGGTCCGTGAAGTTCCAGTACTTCGATGAGTTCTCGCGCTCCTGCGAGGCGTGGCTCTCGAAGACGTTCCCCGCCGAGTACCACCTGATCGACGAGTTCCGCTCCGCGCCGAACCGTCTCGGCACCGGCATCAACGAGCGCGCCATCCAGCTCAACATGGATGGCACCCCGGTGGTGCTGCAGACCGAAGACAAGTCCGACAGCAAGCCCGTTCCGACGCCGAAGGCGGCGGAGGAGCCGAAGAAGGACGCGAAGGATTCGAAGGACGCGAAGCCGGCGACGGGCCCGACGAAGGCCGCTGCTCCGGCTCCGTCCAAGGGCGGCAACAAGGAAGACGACGCGCTCAAGCGTGCGATCAAGAAGAAGTGAGGGCCCTGACCATGAGACACATCCGTAAGATCGCATGCGTTGCGGCCTACCTCCTGGCCATCGGCGTCGCCCAAACCGGCTGCAGCAGCACCGACGGCGACGGCGGCAAGGGCAAGACGCCGAGCGGGCCGCTCGACGACAAGAAGAACCCCGTCAACCCCGAGGCGGCAAAGCTCTACGGCGAGGGCCTCGCCGAGATGGACCGCCTCGACAAGACGCCGAATGGCTGGAACGAGCAGACCTGCGCGGCCACGGCGAAGAAGTTCCTCGACGCCGCGGACGCTCAAGGAAAGTTCTTCGCGGGCGCCATCTACAACGCCGGCGTCAGCTACCACCGCTGCAACAACTTCGCGAAGGCTCGCGAGTACTACAAGCAAGTCCTCGACAAGGACGAGAAGTTCCACCGCGCCCGCGTGCAGCTGGCTCGCATGGATCTCGCTGACTCGGGCGACACCGCGGTGGACAAGGCGATGGGCGAGTACCAGCGCGCCATCACGGACTCCGACTTCCAGAACGTGGAGGCGCTGGTCGAGCTGGCTCGCCTCCAGATGAAGCGGAACAGCACCGCCTCGGACAACGACGGCGCCAACGACTACGAGCGAGCGAAGAAGAACCTTCAGCGCGCTCTCGCCGTCGACGACGCGTACATGCCTGCCTTCAATCTGCTCGCGCTCTACTACTTGGATCGCGCGAAGCAGAACGCGGGCGTGAAGGTCTCCAAGAGCTCCCGCAGCGCGGAGAAGTCCAAGGTCGACACGCAGGCGATCGACCTCGCCCTCCTCGTCGCCTCGCAGGGCATTCGGAAGAACCCGAACTACGCCTCGATCCACAACACGGCGGGGCTGATCTTCGTCGAGACGGGCGATCTCAACAACGCGGTTCGGCGCTTCGGCACGGCCCGCCAGCTGGATCCCAACTTCTTCGAAGCTCACATGAACTTCGCGGCCGTGAACATGCTCTTCCGCGGCTTCGGGAAAGCAGAGGACGCGTACCGCGCGGCGATCCGCCTTCGTCCGAGCGACTACGACGCGCACCTCGGGCTCGCGCTCGCGCTGCGTGGCCAGATCGACACCTCACCCGATGGGGACAAGAAGCTGGCCGAGGCCGAGCAGCTGATCCAGAAGGCGAAGACGATCGACGCGAACCGCCCCGAGGCGTACTTCAACCACGCGATCCTCACCCAGGAATACAAGTCGAAGGGCAGCCCCGACCCGACGAAGGCGCTCGAGGAGGCGATCGGGCTCTTCAACGAGTTCGTGAAGCGAGCGCAGGGGAAGGCGGAGTTCGCCGACGCGGTCGACGACGTAACGGCGACGCCGACCAAGACGGACAAGCAGTGCATGGGTCCGAAGGCGAAGGCCGACAAGGCGTGCAAGCGCGGTCGCATCTTCGACCTGAAGGACGAGATCGCCTTCGCGAAGGAGAGCGCGGCTGAGCAGAAGAAGCTCGCCGAGGAGGCGAAGACCCGAAACGCTATCGAGGAAGCTGGCGGGCAGCCCCAGACCGAGTAGCGGGGCGCGAAGCCCAATCGCACGTGACGACCCAATGTCCGGCCAGGACGGCGGGTCGACATGTTTCGAAACTCCCCCAAGCCGAGGTCGGCAAGCGCCGGCGTTGACGGGGAAGGGGAGGTCGCCGTACAATGCCACTGCAACGTCGGTCCCTCGACTCCCAGGTCGGGCGGGGGCGCCGAAGGAGTTACATCATGAAGAGGTCGACCCGTAAGGCGTTCGTCGGAGCCCTCGTGCTCGGTGTCACCGCGTTGGCGAGCTCCACCGCCTTTGCGCAGGACGTGAAGACGACGGATTCGGAAGGTGGATACGGCTACGAGTTCTCGGACGATCCGCTGAATGCTGGCGGTTTTGGTCCGAATGACGCCACAATCCGCGTTCGCCCCGGTCCGGTTCGCACGACCCTCATTCGGCCCCGGACTTCGTTCGTGAACGAGATGTTGAAGTCGGTCGAGAACCTCTGAGCTCTCGCATCGGGCGCTCTCTTCGGAGCGCCTGATGGCAACACCGAAAACCGCCGACGCCTGTCCTGTCAGGCGGCCGGCGGGTTCTGGCTCGTCGTTGCCGAGCGGCTGCCCGCTCGAGCCCTCGAAAACTTTCTCGAGTCTCTCGGAACTTTCGGCTGGTTCTCGGAGTCAGCTGGGTCGTAGGTTGTCGCGGCCCTACAAAAGCGCGGATTGAAGGCTCCAGTCAGGGAAGGCTAGGTCATGGAAGGGAAGCAGAAGATCGCCCTCACGTTCGGGCTCTATCAGAACGAAGCGCTCGTTCGCCGAGAGACGGTGACTCAGGACATCGTCAAGATCGGCAAGGACGCCAAGAGCCATCTGCGTGTCGAAGACGAGCTCGCTTCGCGGATGCACGCCGTGATCGAGGTTGGGGCTGGCCCGGACGACATCACCTTGATCGACCTCGGCAACGAGCCGGGGACGCTGGTCAACGGCGCCCGCGTGAACAAGTGCAAGATCGGGGTCGGGGACCAAATTCAAATCGGCGGCACGAAGATCGTGCTGGAGCGCGCCGAGCCGGTGGCGATGGCCGCGGCGGCGCAGGCGTCGGCTCCTCCTCCGTCGCAACCCCCCGCTCCCGCGACGACGGCAGTCATGGCGGCTCCCGCGGCGACGGCCCCGTTCGGCGGTGGAAATCCGTTCGCCCAGCAGCAAGCGAACCCGTTCGGCGGTGCGGCGAACCCCTTCGGGGACGCGAATCCGTTCGCGGGCACCGCGGCTGCCAACCCGTTCGACAACCCGTTCGGTGGCCAGAGCGCGTTCGCGCCTGCGCCGCACGACGACGTTCCGCCGGACGCGCCGGAGGGCTCCTACACCTACGCGATGATCAAGGCCGGGCCGCCCGTCGCGACGGAAGAGGTGGAGTCGGCGAACCTCGCGGTCGAGGTGATGGTGCTGTGGGATCAGTCGATCCTGCACGTCGCCCATCTCTCTCCCCCGCGCTCCTTCTACGTAGGCGAGGAGCAGGGGAGCCACGTCGGGTGCGACTACTTCGTGCCCTCCGAGAAGCTCGGAACGACGCGGGCACCGATCGTCCTCGCCAACTCCTCGGCCGTGAACGTGGTCCTGCTGCCGCGCGCCGCGGGCACCATCGAGATCAACGGTCAGACGATGAGCCTCCAGGACGCGATCGCTTCCGGGCGGACCCAGCCGTGTGCCGAGCTCTCGGGCGCCCACCAGATGCAGCTCCCGATGGGAGGCAAGGCGCGGATCATCCTCGACAACGGCCTCACGTTCCAGGTCTCCACCGTCCACGCCGGCCGCAAGGTCGCAGGACACATCGCGCTCGCAGCGGCGCCGCTCGCGTTCATGGCGCTCTCGGGGGCGGTGCACGGCGGGCTCCTCGCCGCGATGTTCTTCTTCATGCCGGGTCTCTCCAACACGGACGAGAACGACATGACCGGGAACCAGGACTACATGCTCTCGCTCGTCATGCGCGCCGAGGCAGATCGGCAGCAAGAGGAGAAGGAGCAGCCGGAAGAGCAGACCGTCAACCAGGACATCAAGGAGGGCGGCACCGGCACCCGCGCGAAGGGCGAAGAGGGGTCGATGGGTAACCCGAACGTGACCGCCGTCAACAAGCGGTTCGCGGTGAAGGGCCCCGCCGACAACCAAGATCCGCACATCGCCAAGCAGGCCGCTCTCCGCGACGCGATGGAGTTCGGCATGATCGGCCTCCTGAACTCGGGCGCGGGTGGCGATCCCGATGCTCCGACCGCTCCCTGGGGTCGTGACGACTCGCTCGGCAACGACGAGAAGTCCGCGCGCGGCAACATGTGGGGTGACGAAATCGGCGATGCCTTCGGGGCCGGCGGCCTCGGTCTGACGGGCATCGGTGAAGGTGGTGGTGGCCGCGGGGAAGGCATCGGTCTCGGCAGCATCGGGACGATCGGCCACGGCGCCGGCACCGGCACCGGTCAGGGCTTCGGCAACGGCGCGGGCCACCTCGGTGGCAAGCACGTCTCGAAGCCGCCGACGGTGCGCATGGGCGCCACGAGCGTCAGCGGGCGTCTGCCGCCCGAGGTCATCCAGCGTATCGTTCGCCAGAACTTCGGTCGGTTCCGCCTCTGCTACGAGAACGGTCTGCGCAACAACCCGAACCTTCAGGGCACCGTGAGCGTGAGCTTCACGATCGGTCGCGACGGCTCGGTCGGAAGCGTGGGCGGCGGCGGCTCGCTGCCGGACTCGGCGGTCGTCGGTTGCGTGACGAAGGCGTTCTACGGTCTCTCCTTCCCGCAGCCCGAAGGCGGCGTCGTGAAGGTCAGCTACCCGATCGCCTTCTCGCCGGGCGGCTGAGCGCGAGTCTCTTCGGTAGGGACTTGCTGAAGTGAGGGGCGGCCGAACGGCCGCCTCTCGCGTTTCGAAGGTTTCGGAACGGGGGGTTCGGAGGGCTCGGCACCGAGAGGGGTCGGGCCCTTCGTCGTCGTGCGGGGCAGCACGCTCGACGCTGAATGGGCGCACTCGTCCTAACCCTGGACTTCGTCGGGCAATGCCTCCTATTCTCGCGAGCCGTTGCTTTGCTTGGAGCGCCAACAGCGTCGCGCGCTCGCGCACGGTCGTGAGAAAGGCGCCGAAACGATGCGCATTTCAGGCCGAACGCAACGTTCACCTGCCCCGTGAAGAACCTCAAGAAGACCTCCCTCCGGAAAGTGAGAGCCCTCTCGATGAAGCTCGGCAAAGCGTGCCGGCTCGGCGCTGGCGTAGCGCTCCTTGCGGCCACGTTCCTCCCTGGATGCTCGCGCAACAAGCAGGAGGCAATCCTGCGCGCGAACGAAGCGGAAAACATCCGCAAGTCCGACAAGCAGGCGGCGATCGAGAAGCTCGACGAAGCCACGCGTCTCGACCCGGACAACCATCACATCTGGTTCAAGCTCGCGACGGTCTACGAGGAGAAGGAAGACTGGCAGAAGATGGCGGAGGCTCTCCAGAACGCCATCAACGCCGACGAGCGCAGCAAGGAAGACGGCACCTGGGCGAACTATCACGCGAAGCGCGGCTACGCGCTCGAGCGGCTCGCGCTCCAGAAGAAGGAGCCGAAGGCGAGGGCGGACGCCTACGAGCTCGCGAAGGCGCCCTACCTGAAGTGCATCGAGCTCGATGAGAACTACGCCGACTGTTACCACCAGCTCGGCAACGTGTATCTCTGGACGGACGACGAGCAGAAAGCCATCCAGTATTACACCGACGCGATCGCGCACAACCCGGATGAGCTTCGCTTCTATGCGCCGCTCGCCGAGCTGTACTTGAACCTCAACTACAACGACCTCGCCGAGAAGGTCCTCACCGAGGCCAAGAACCACGGCAAGCCCGAAGCAAAAGAGATGTGGGGCGTGCACGTGCTGATGGGCCAGATCCTTCAAGAGAAGGGTGACTTCGCGGGAGAGGTGACGGAGCTGGAGGCGGCCAAGGCGATCAACCTCGGCGACGACGCAGACCAGAACATCCTGATCCTCTACTCGCTCGGGGTCGCGTACTCGGACCTCAAGAAGGACCAGAAGGCGGTCGAGAACCTGAAGGGGTTCGCGGTCCGCTGCAAAGGCAACATCGCGAATCAGTACCCGGACCAGTGCGACTCGACGACGTCGCTTCTCGCCAAGTACGGCGCGACGCCGCAGTGAAGTCGCCGCGGTGCGACCTCGCCCAACGGCTGGGTCGTGCCGCCCATTTGAAGCTTCCCCGAACGACACGCACGTGAAGGCCTGAGGCCGAGGGATCCATGGATCTTGTGCAGAGGCTGAGTCTCCTCGAATCCGTTCACGATTGGCACACGCTCGTCGACGAGCTCGAAAAGGCGATCGTCGCCGAGTCCGATTCGACGGCCAAAGCCAGCTACTTTCTCCGCTTGGGTCGCGTCCTCGACGAGCGATTCCTGAACGGCGTCAAGGCCCTCAAACATTTCCAAGAGGCCTACAAGCTCAACCCGGGGCTGCTCGAAGCGCTGGCTCGTGCCCGCGGCGTCTACTGGGAGCTCGGCAAGGCGCCGATGGTGCAGAAGCTCCTCGACATCGAGCTTCGATCGCTCGACGGAGACGCAGCGGTCCCGATGCTTGTCGAGCTCGGCGACGTGCTCTTGGATGCGGGAGACTTCGAGCGGGCGATGGCGACCTACGCGAAGGCCCTCGGCGCCTCCGAAGGCCAGAGCGACGCGGCTCGCGCCGGGCTCGCCGACAGCCAGCTGGACTCGGAGTCGTGGGTCCCTTACGTGGGCGAGCTGCTCTCGCAGGCTCAGCAGGAGCAAGGTGCAGAGGCGGGACGGATCTATCTGCGCGCGGCTCGAATCGCGCGAAGGTTCGACTCGCCGGAGGTCGAAGGGCTGCTCGCGAAGGCGTACGAGTCCTCGCCGCTCGATCGACAGATCGCGAACCTCTATGAAGGCTTGCTCGTAGGCTCGGAGCGCGCCGCCCAGCTGGAAGCGCTCCAGCTGGAGTACCTGGAGTCGC
The DNA here is from genome assembly GCA_044225865.1 of Polyangiaceae bacterium. Lineage (GTDB taxonomy): Bacteria > Myxococcota_A > Polyangia > Polyangiales > Polyangiaceae > Xiheicaenibacterium. The sequence continues at coordinate 11,406 of JBGAID010000069.1, forward strand.
TGACCCAGAAGGCCAAGGCCCAGGCTTCCTTCCGGTTCGGCGCGCGCTGGGCGACCCGGCATCAGAACCTCGAGGCGGGGGCGCGCCTGCTCGAGGCGGCGCTCGCTTCCGACGCCCATCGCGACGCGGCACTTTCGTTCCTGCGGGACCTCTGGGGCACGCGAGAGAACAACTGGGACCGCGTGCTCGGGGTGGCGGAGAAGGCGGCCTCCGCAAAGGATCCATCGCCCTTCGCGGTCGCCCAGGCCGGGCTCGTCGCATGGCGGCAGCTCGGCAACCTGATGAGGGCACGCGGCTGGTTCGAGAAGCTCGCCGAGATGGCGCCGGAGCATCCCTCCGTTCACGCCTTCGAGATCCAGATCGGAGAGAAGCTGGGCGTCGGCGGGGCGAGCAGCGAAGAGGCTCCCGCCGAGACCGGAGCGGACATCGACGTTCCTGTCGAGGTGGCGAGCGTTCCACCGCAGGAGGCCGCCGAAGCGCCCGTCGCAGAGGAGCCCGCGGTTCAAGACGAGCAGACCCACCACGAGCCGATCGCCGAAGCCGCTCCGGAGCCGGAGGTCCATCCGGAGCCGGAGGCCCATGCGGAGCCGGATGCCCATGCGGAGCCGGCGGCCCATGCGGAGCCGGAGGTCCATCCGGAGCCGGAGGCCCACGCGGAGCCGGTGCCGGCCCCCGTCGAGCCCGAGGCTGTGCACGTGGAGCCTGCGGCGGCAGCCGCGCCGGCCCCACCCGCCGAGGTCGAGATCGCGGAGGTGGCGGCGGCGCCCGAGGCGGACGCTGCGAAGATCTCGGAGCTCCGCCAGAAGCTCGAGAAGCTCCAGGCCGCGAAGCGGATGACGGAGTACGTCAAGACGCTCGTCGAGCTGGCGGAGGCGGTGGTCGATCCGGACGAGAAGGTCGCCCTGTACCTGGAGGCGGCTGAGCTCTACACGACCAAGTTCCCGAACGCCGCCGAGGCGGTGAAGTGCTTCGAGGCCGTGCTCGCGATCGACGAGAACAACCAGCTCGCGATCGACCACCTGCGCGCGACGTACGAGAAGCGCCGCGATTGGGAGAAGCTGATCGGGCTGATGAAGCGAGAGGCTGCGGTCCTGCCATACGGGCCCGATCGCAGCGCGAAGTTCCTCGAGATCGCCAAGCTCGCGAACGAGCGGGTGAAGAAGCCCGACGTCTGCATCGAGCTGTGGTCCGAGGTCCTCGAGAACGATCCCGACAGCGTGGACGCGCTGAACGCGCTCGCCGGCCTCTTCGAGCGGTCGAAGGAGTGGGACAAGCTCGCGGGCATCCTCGAGCGCCAAGTGGAGGCGACCGGGGACGGCGCCTCCCAGGAGCAGATCTACAAGAAGCTTGGTCAGCTCTACGGCGATCGGCTGAACGACGACGAGAAGGCCGTCGACGCGTGGCGGAAGCTGCTGACGCTCAACCCGAACGATCGCACCGCCCAAGAGGCGCTGAAGAAGAAGTATCTCGCCCTCGGCATGTGGGACGACCTGGAGGTCTTCTACGCCGAGAGCGGGAAGTGGGATGAGTTCATCCGGCTCTTGGAGACCCAGGAGGCGAAGGAGACCGACGAGAAGGCGAAGATCTCCCTCCTCGTGAAGACGGCCCAGCTCTGGGTCACTCAGAAAGGCAAGCTCGACCGTGCCGCGCGCGCCTACGAGAAGGTCCTGACGATCGACGCCGTCCACTTGGGAGCGGCGGAGGCCCTCATCCCGATCTACCAGCAGTCGAACAACCCGAAGGGGCTCGCGGCCGCGATCGAGGTGAAGCTCAAGCACGACGTCGACGCGGAGGAGCGCCTTGCGCTCTTGCGCGAGGTCGCCGGCCTCTACGAGACGAAGCTGAAGGATCCGGAGCGCGCCTTCGACCGGTACCTCGCCGCCTTCGAGCTGGCCCCCACCGACGAGCGCTGCGTGGAGGATGTCGAGCGCGCCGCGCGCGTGACGACGGGCTGGGAGGCCCTCATCGGATCCTACAAGAACGCGATCGGGGCGGCGGAGCAGACGAACGACGTCGAGCTCGCGATCGTCCTTCGCCTGAGGCTGGGACGCGTCCTCGTCGACGAGGTGGGCCGGATCGACCAAGCCCTGGAGGAGTTCCGCGCCGTCTACGATCAGGACAGCGAGAACCAGGACGCGATCTCGGCTCTGGAGCGGCTCTATCGGCAGACGAATCGCCACCAGGACCTTCTCGGGATCTTCGAAAAGAAGCGCGACCTCGCGACGGAGCCCGACGAGCGACGGGCGATCCTGTTCCAGATCGCGCGCCTCTACGAGAACGAGCTCGCGAACCCGAGCGCCGCGATCGCGACGTATCGCCAGGTCCTCGAGGAGAACGAGCGCGACCCCGAGGCGCTCGTCGCTCTCGATCGCCTCTATCGCGATCAGAGCGACTGGGAGCCCTACGTCGAGGTCCTCCGCGCTCGGATCGAGCTCGACAACCCCGAGCCCGAGCTGATCGATCTCAAGTACCGCCTCGGTTCGACCCTCGAGAAGCACCTCGGGGATCCGGCGGGAGCCCTCGAGAACTACCGCGAGATCCTGTTCCTCGACGCGGGCAACGATCCGGCGCGGCTTTCGCTGGAGCACCTGCTGGAGAACCCCGAGCTCCGGGCGGAGACGGCTTCCATCCTGCAAGAGATCTACGAGAGCCAGGGAGACTGGCCGAAGCTCGTCGGGGCGCTCGAGATCCTCGCCGAGAGCGAGGCGGATTCGGCGCGGCGGGTCGCGCTGCTCCGCAAGGTCGGGCGAGTCGCCTCCGAGAACCTCGAGGACCTGCCGAAGGCGATCGACGCCGTCGCGCGCGCGCTCCGCGAAGATCCCACGAGCGGTGAGACCCTCGGTGAGCTCGAGCAGCTCGCGGCCCAGGCCGGCGCCTGGGATCGCCTCGAGCAGATCCTCTCGGAGATCGCGGAGAGCCTCGGCGATCCGTCGCTCGCGCGCGCCTACTGGATGCGCCTCGCCGTGATCGACGAGCGGCTCGGCAAGGTCGACGAGGCGGCGCAGCGGTACCTCAAGGTGCTGGGCATCGACGCGGCGGACCAAGAGGCGCTCTCCGCGATGGACGCCCTCTACCGCAGGACGGAGCGCTGGGAGGATCTGATCGGCGTCTATCGTCGCCGCATCGATCTCGCCGACGACACCGCCTCGCGCGAGGCGCTCTACAGCCAAATGGCGGCGGTCCAAGAGGAGAAGCTCGGCCGACCGGAAGACGCCATCTCGTCCTATCGGAGCGTGCTCTCGCTCGACGCGACGAGCGCGGTCGCGCTCTCCGCGCTCGACGGGCTCTTCACGCGCCAGGGGCGCTGGGAAGAGCTCGCCGAGAACCTCGAGGCCCAGCTCCAGCTCGCGGAGAGCGAGGAGGCGCAGACCCAGCTCATGCTCCGGCTCGGCGACCTGCGCGAGACGAAGATGGGCCAGGTCGAGACCGCCATCGAGATTTACCGAGAGGTCCTCGAGCGTGATCCCGAGAACGCTCCCGCCCTCGCCGCGCTCGAGAGGCTCGGTGCCACCGAGGCGCACGAGCTCGCGATCTCCGAGATCCTCGAGCCGCTCTATCGTCAGAGCGGCGACTGACAGAAGCTGATCGGGGTCTACGAGGTGCAGGTCCGCCGCAGCGACGACTCGGGCCGCCGCGTCGAGCTCCTCCACCAGATCTCCGCCCTCTACGAGGACGCGGGCGGCGACGCGGACTCGGCGTTCACGACCCTCGCGCGCGCGCTCGCGGAGGACCCGACCTCCGAGGAGACGAAGCAAGGTCTCGATCGGCTCGCGCGGGCCACGGAGCGCTACGCGGACCTCGCGAAGGTCTTCGAGGAGCGCGCGGTCGCCCAGCTCGTCGGAGCGACGGAGGATCCCGACGCCACGGCGGTGAGCGATCCGGCGGTCGCCGTCGACCTCTTCATGATGGCGGCGCGGGTCTACGAGAACGACTTGCAAGCGGCGGAGCCTGCGATCGCCCACTACCGCAAGGTGCTCGAGATCGACCCTCAGAACCTCGCCGCCGCGGAGGCTCTGGAGCGGATCTTCCGAGGGGGAGAGCAGTACGCGGAGCTCTCCCAGGTCCTCCAGCAGAAGGCGGACATCCTCGACGATCTCCGGGACAAGAAGGCGGCGCTCTTCCAGGCGGCGGCGATCGAGGAGGACATCCTCAACCGTCACGACGCCGCGGTCGCCGTCTACCGCAAGACCCTCGAGCTCGACACGGAAGACCTGCGCGCCATCGACGCGCTGATCAAGCTCTACCTCGCGCGGTCTCGGTGGACCGAGCTCCTCGGCGTGTACGCCCAGAAGGCGGATCTCGTCCAGGACCCGGAAGAGAAGAAGAACATCCACTACCAGATCGGGGCGGTCTACGAGCGCGAGCTCAATGATGTCGCCCAGGCGATCGACACGTACAGCCGGATCCTCGAGATCGATCCTGCCGATCTCCAAGCGCTGTCACGCCTCGACGTGCTCTACCAGATGGCGGAGAACTGGCCCGAGCTGCTGACGGTCCTCCAACACGAGGCCGAGCTCGCGAACGATTCCGCGGAGTCGATCAGCTACCAGTATCGAATCGCCGAGCTCTACGAGAAGAGGCTCGACGATCTCCCGCGCGCGATCGAGCTCTACCGCGACCTCTTGCAGCAGATGCCCGACCACGCCCCGACCATCGCGGCGCTCGAGGGCATCAAGAGCTCGAACCGAGAGGCGCTCGCGGCCGCGCTGGTCCTCGAGCCGATCTACGACGCGACGGGGGAGTGGAAGCGCCTCGTGAGCGTCCTCGAGGTGCAGGTCCAGCACGCGGAGGACACCTACGCCAAGGTCGATCTCCTCCACCGAATCGCCCGCCTCGAAGAGGAGATGGTCACCGACCACAACGCGGCGTTCGACGTGTACGCCCGCGCGGTGGCGCTCGACGTCACGAACGAGGAGTCCTTGTCCTCGTTCGAGCGGCTCGCGATGACGGTCGGACGGTGGCCGGAGGTCGCGGCGCTCTATGACGAGCAGCTGATCCGACTGAAGGCGGAGCAGCCCGATCGATTCGTGGAGCTGGGCCTCCGCCTGGCGCAGATCTTCGAGACCCAGCTGGAGAACATCGACAGCGCCATCGCGCGTTACCGCGCGGTGCTCGAGGTCGACCCGGAGAACTGGCCCGCGATCGGCTCTCTCGATCGGCTCCTCGTCATGATGGAGCGCTGGAAGGAGCTCGTCCCCGTCCTCGCCCGCGAGGCGGAGATCGGGCAGACCCCAGACGACATCCTCACCTTCAAGTATCGGCTCGGACAGGTCCACCAGACCCACCTCGCCGACCTGCCGTCCGCGATCCAGAGCTACCGCGAGGTCCTCGCGGCGGCGCCCGAGCACACGCAGAGCCTCGAGGCCCTCGAGCAGCTCTTCGCCTCGGGTGCGCACCAGCTCGAGATCGGCGAGATCCTGGAGCCGCTCTACCAGAGCACGGGCGAGTGGGAGAAGCTCGCGAGCGTCCTCGAGGCGGAGCTCTCCCACAAGACAGAGCGGGAAGACCGGCTCGCGATGTTCTACCGGATCGCGGAGCTCCACGAGGAGAAGCTGATCTCCCTCGACGGCGCGCTCGCGGTCTACGTCCGCGCGCTGAAGGAGTATCCGAGCGACGACAAGACGCTCGACGAGTGCGAGCGCTTGGCCGCGTCGTGCGACGGCGGTTGGGAGACCCTCGCCAACGCCTACGCGGACGTCCTCGAGCTCCACTCCGACAAGGCCGTTCAAGCCACGATCGGCAAGCGGCTCGCGCGGGTGTTCGAGGAGGAGCTCGGTGACATCGCGAACGCGGAGCGGACCTATCGCTACGTGCTCGGCGTCGAGGCGCTGGACGTCGACGCGCTCACCCAGCTCGACCGCATCTACACGTCGCTGGAGCAATGGGCGGAGCTCGCCCAGGTGCTCGAGCAGCGCATCCTCGCGACCAAGGACAACCTCGAGCTCGTCGAGCTCCATCTGCGCGTCGGCGAGGTCTACGAAGACCGGCTCCGCGCGACGGAAGGGGAGAGCGCGGGCATCGGCCAGCTGGACGACGCGACGCGGGTGTATCGGCGGGTCTTCGACGAGCTCGATCCCCCGAACGAAGCGGCGATCCTCGCCCTCGAGCGCATCTACGGTCAGCGCGGTCAATGGCCGGAGCTGAAGGTCGTCCTCGAGCGTCAGCTCGAGAACGCCGGCGGCGACAGCCAAGAGGCCGACATCCGCGCGAAGATGGCGAACCTGCTCGCCGACCGCCTCGGTGATCCCGACCGCGCGATCGAGACGTGGAAGCGCGTCCTCGATCTGCGCGGAGACGATCCGGAGGCGCTCCACGGCCTCGCGAACCTCCACGAGCGGCTCGAGCAGTGGGCGGAGCTCACCGACGTCCTCGGCCGCCACTTCGACATCGCGGTGGAGGACGAGGAGCGGGTCGCGGTGCTCTTGCGAAGGGCGCGGCTCTTCGAGGGCCAGCTCCAGCGAGACGACTCCGCGCTCGAGGATTACCAGCGCATCCTCGACATCCAGTACGACAACATCGACGCCCTCTACGCGATCAGCGCGATCTGGCGGCGGCGCAACGATCCCCAGCAGCTCGTCGAGTCGCTCCACCAGACAGTGGATCGCGCAGGCGACAAGCTGCCCGTCGAGCACAACGTCGCCCTCTTCCGCGAGCTCGCGCTCACCTATCAGAACGTCCTCGGGCAGCCGTACGAGGCGATCGACGCTTGGCGGCGGCTACTCGCGATCGACCCCCGCGACTTCGAGGCGATGCAGAACCTCGAGACCTTGCTCCGCGCCGAGGAGCGCTGGGAAGAGGTGATCGAGGTCAAGATGGGGCGCGCCAAGGCGCTGCCCGACGACGCAGAGCAAATCCGCGAGTACCTCGAGGTGGCGGCGCTCTGGGAGCAGCGGGTCCAAGAGCCGGACAAGGGGACGCCCGCGTACGAGGCGATCCTCCAGATCGACCCCGCGCATGACCAGGCGTTCTTCGCCCTCGAGAAGCTCCACGCCGCCGCGAAGCGCGCGGAGCCGCTCATCGAGCTGTTCTTGGCGCGGCTCGACACGCGCGACGAGGTCAAGGAGAAGACGGAGATCCTCCGCAAGGTCGCCCGCGTCTTCGAGGAGGAGCTCGACGACAAGTCGCAGGCCTTCGACGCCCTCGTGACCGCGTTCGAGATGGACGTCTACGACAACGAGACGTCTCGGTACCTCGAGAGGATCACGAGCGCGACCAACAAGTGGCCGGAGCTCATGCCGGTCGTGAACCAGTGGCTCCAAGCGGAGTCCGATCCGCGGCGGAAGATCCAGCTCTGCCTGAGGCTCGCGAAGTGGTACGCGGAGGACCTGTCGCGCGACGACTACGCCGTTCCGTACTACCAGCAGGTCCACAAGCTCGACCCGAACAACGTCGCGGTCCTACGCCAGATGGCGAACTTCCATCGCAAGGCGGGGCGTCACAAGGAGGAGGGCTACTTCCTCCACCAGGCGCTCGCGAACGCGGTGGGCGACGTCGATCGCAAGGAGATCCTCACCGAGATCGGCGAGATCTTCCACCTCAAGATGCAGGACGCCGAGCAGGGCATCGCGCACTACCGACGCGCGCTCGAGGTGGACCCGAACTTCGTCCCCGCGTTGGAGCAGCTCGAGCGCATCTACACCGAGCGCGGCGCGAACGCCGAGCTCGTCGAGGTGCTCAACGCGAAGGCGCGCGGGCTCACCCAGGTCGAACAGGTGGCGGCGACGAAGCTCCGCTCCGCCGGCTTGTACGAGACCGCCCTCGGGGCGCCCGACCGCGCCGGTCAGGTGTACCGCGAGGTGCTCGAGGTCGACGCAGGCAACCTCCTCGCGATGCGCGGTCTCGAGCGCGTCTATCAGCAGCTCCAGCAGTGGAACGAGCTGGTACAGATCCTCGAGATGCAGCTCGACGTCGTCGCGACGGAGCGTGATCGCATCGACGTCCTGATGAAGATCGCCCGCATCCAGGAGGACTTGTTCCGCAAGCCCGACCTCGCGGCGGCGCGCCTCGAGCAGGTCGTCGAGATCGATCCGAACTTCGAGGAGGCGTACGAAGGGCTCGCCCGTTGCTACCGGCAGAAGCGCCAGTGGCACGACCTCATCCAGACCTTCGATCGCCACATCAACGCCACCCTCGACCGGCAGAAGCGGATCGAGCTGTGGAGCGCGATGGCGGTCGTCCACGCGGACGAGCTCGAGGACGTGGAGCACGCGATCGACGCGTACCTCAACGTCGCCGACATCGATCCCCAACACATCCCCGCTCTCGAGGCGCTCGCGAAGCTCTATGAGAAGCAGGGCGAGTCGTCGCGCGCCATCGACTACATGACGCGCGTCGCGGAGCTCACCACCGACGGCAAGCAGAAGGTCGAGATGTACTACCGGATCGGTAGGCAGCTCGACGAGAAGCTCGGCGATCGGATGGCGGCGCAGGACAACTACGAGCGCGCCCTCGATCTCGAGCCGTCCCACCAGCCGACCCTCGCCGCCCTTCGAACCATCGCGGTCGACGCGGCGGACTGGGATCGGGCGGCGCGGTACCTCGAGTCGGAGCAGCTCGTCACGGAGTCTCCGCGCGTTCGGGCGAAGCTCCTCGTCGAGCTCGGCAAGATGCGGGACGAGATGCTCGGCGAGCACGACCTCGCCGTGCAGGCCTACGAGCTCGCTCTCCAGAGCGACCCGGACAACGAGGACGCCGCCCTTCCCCTCGTGAACGAGTACATCGCCAACCAGGCGTGGGAGCGAGCCGAGCCGCTCGCCGAGATGCTGGTGAAGAAGAGCGGCAAGCGCGAGCGGTCGGAGCAGCACATGCTCCAGAACCTGCTCGGCAAGGTGCTCTCGGCGCTCAAGAACTGGCAGGGCGCGCTCAAGGCCTACCAGGCGGCGAACCAGCTCGACCTCACGGATCAGGAGACGATCCGCGGTCTCGCGGAGGTCTGCTTCAACCTGCAGGACTGGCCCGGGTCACTGACCAACTTCCAGAAGGTGCTCACGGCACTGGAGGAGCACGACACCGACCAGCGCGCCTACGTCTACTTCAAGCTCGGCTGCATCAAGCAGGGGCAAGGTCAGCCCAAGCAGGCCATCAACAACTTCGAGAAGGCCCTCCAGGTCGATCCTTCGCACCGGCCGACCCTCGAGCAGATGGTGGCCCTCTACGAGCACGCGAAGGACTGGCCGCAGGTCTGCCACTACAAGCGGATCATCCTCGACAACGTCTACGACGGCGAAGAGCGGTTCAAGCTGCTCGTCGACATCGGCGACATCTGGGCCGAGCCGCAGCGTGGAAAGGACCCGCGCAAGGCCATCGACGCCTTCGACGAGGCGCTCGAGCTCAAGCCTCAGGACCACGTCTTGCTCCACAAGATGCTGCAGGCTTGCCAGGCCGCGCAGCAGTGGGAGCGGATGAACGACACCCTCCAACGCATCGCCGATCTCGAGGCGAACCCGGAGCGGCGGAGCAAGTACTTCTTCACGATGGCGCAGATCTACCGCGACCACGTGCAGGACCCCGACCGCGCGGTGGAGTTCTTCAACCAGGCGCTGGATCTCAACCCGGGCTACCTCGAGGCCTTCGAGCGCATCAACAAGATCCTCACCGCGCAGAAGGACTGGAAGCAGCTCGAGCGGGCGTACCGCAAGATGCTGCATCGGCTCGCGGGCCTGCAGCGGGCGGACATCGGCACCCAGAAGAAGGTCGACGTCGAGTTCAACCTCTGGCACGCCCTCGGCCTCATCTATCGCGACCGTCTGCAGGACAAGGAGAAGGCCCTCGAGGCGTTCAAGTTCGCCTCCAGCCTCCGCCCCGCCGACATGACGGAGCACCTGATCCTCTCCGAGCTCTACGAGGAGCAGGATCAGGTCGACAACGCGATCGCCGAGTACCAGGCGCTGCTCAAGCTGGACCCGATGCGGCTCGATCCGTATCGCAAGCTCTACACTCTCTTCCTGACGAAGGAGTCGTTCGACGAGGCGTGGTGCCTCGCCGCGGCGCTCGTGTTCTTCGGCAAGGCAGGGGACGAGGAGCGCGAGTTCTACGAAGGGTACAAGCCGCAGGGCCTGCCGCAGGTCAAGACGCGCCTCGACAACGACGCGTGGATGCGGCTCCTGTTCCACGAGGACGAGAACCTCTACGTGGGGAAGATCTTCGAGTTCATCGCGCCCTCCGCGCTGCGCGTGAAGATCGAGCTCATGAAGGAGAAGAAGGAGCTCCCCGTCCTCGATCCGCACTTCAAGCAAGACCCGGCGACGAGCACGGTCACGTTCGCGAGGACGTTCGGCTGGGCCCTCAATGTCCTCGGCGTCCCGATGCCGCAGCTCTACGTTCGCAACGACGTGCCGGGCGTGCTCACCCACGTGCCGGTCGAGCCCTACGCGAGCTTGGCGGGATCGACGGTGCTGCAGGGCTTCAACGCCCAAGAGCTGCTCTACATCATCGGGAAGCACGCCGCCTATTACCGGCCGGAGCACCTCATTCGAGCGTACTTCCCCACGCTCACCGAGCTCACGCTGTTCTTCTTCGCCGGCATCAAGCTGGTGGCGCAGGAGCAGCCGGTCCCGCCCGATATCGCGAACCAGGTCATGCACGTCGCGAAGTCGGTCGCCAAGTCGATGCAGCCCATCCACGCGGAGGGGCTGAAGATGGCCGTTCGCAAGTTCATCCAAGACGAGGAGGCGAAGGCGAACATCAAGCGCTGGAGTCAGGCCGTCGAGCTCACAAGCACGCGCGCCGGCTTCTTGCTCTCGGGTGATCTCGATATCGCGAAGCGGCTCATCCTCCAGGACCAGCAGCAGCTGCCCGGTGATCTCACGCCTCAAGACAAGCTGAAGGAGCTGCTCGTGTTCGCGGTGAGCCCGCAGTACTTCCAGCTCCGCAAGCGCCTCGGGCTGGAGATCAAGGTCGGGCAGTAGCTCCGGCGACATCGGCCCCGGTACGCAAGCGACGCGTTGGAGGTGCGCTTGCGGCTGGGGCTGGCCCATTGGCCGGCATCGCATGAGCGCGCTACGCTGTGGGCGCGCTTCGATGCTTTGGTGGTGTTCGAGCTGGGTGTTCGCAGAGCGCCATGAGCTCTCCTCCATGGGGAAGCGCACGCGCATCGGCTCGCTGTAAGATCACGCTGTCGGAAGATCGCGCCGTCGCGGCGTGACGAACGTCTCAAACGGGTCGTCGCGGTCCTTGGAAAGTATCTTGATTTTTCCCCTGTACCGACGAGCATGATAAGCGTGAGCGCCGCGCCGTCGTCCGTCCGAGTGGTGGAGGGGGAAGCCCGCCACTTCGGCGCGATCGATCTCATCGCGCGGCTCGGCCAAGGGGGAATGGCCGAGGTCTTTCTCGCCGCTCACCGCGAGCGCCCCGCCGAGCTCATCGTCCTCAAGCGCCTGAAGGCGGATCTGGACGACCCCGAGCACCGCGCCATGTTCGACGAAGAAGCGCGCATCATGCCGCTGTTTTCACATCCGAACGTGGTGAGGACGACGGACGTGGGAGAGGAGGCCGGGCGCCGCTACCTCGCGATGGAGTTCTTGGATGGGCTCCCGCTCGATCAATGCGCAGCGACGGTCTCTGGGCTGGGGGAGCGCGCCGCGATTCACCTCGCCTGCGAGATGCTCGACGGGCTTCACTACGCCCACGAGCTGCGGGACGGTGAGGGAGCGAGCCTCGAGCTCGTCCATCGCGACGTGAGCCCCCACAACGTGTTCATCACCTACGAGGGGCGAGTGACGCTCGTCGATTTCGGAATCGCGCGGACGCGGGGCCGCGCGCAGCAGACGGCGACAGGGGTGGTGCGCGGCAAGCTCTCGTACATGGCGCCGGAGCAGGCGCTCTGCGACGCCCTCGATCGTCGCGCCGACGTCTTCGCGGCCGGCGTCATCCTATGGGAGCTCGTCGTCGGGAAGCCGTTCTGGGATGGCCTCTCCGAGGTGCAGATCCTCAAGCGAATGACGTTCGGCGACCTCCCGAAGATCCGGGAGACGAAGCCCGACGTGAGCGAGTCACGGTGAAGCCCGAAGACCGCTACCCGACGGCGCGGGCGTTTCGAGAAGCGCTCATTCCTCTGCGAGACGCTTCGTTCCGGAGGACGGCGCTGGGCAACGCGGTGGCCGAGCAAGCCAAGGAGTACCGGTCCGCCCTGCGTGAGCTGGTCGATCGCCACCTCGAGGAAGCCCGCGGCACCGCCGGCCTTCCTGGGATCAGCTTGAGCGAGGCTCCCTCCCCGCGACCGGCCGACGAGCCGAATTCGAAGCGTGAGCCCAGAGAGGCGATGGACGCCCCCGTCCCATCGTCGCGCGCGGCTGCCATGACGATCGAGCCGGCGACGGAGTCGTCCGTGCCGGAGTCGCCGCCGTCGCTCGCGGACTCGGGCACCTTCGCGCCTTCGAGCGTGCGGGCTCAAGGCTCGGACCGCTTCATGACGGAGACCGGCGCGGCGACGACGGTCGAGGTGAATCCACACCGGCGTCGAGCGCGGTCGTGGGTCGCCGGGGTCGCGGCGTTGGTGGGCCTCGTCGGGCTCGGCGCGTTCGTCGTGCCTCGACTCGTCGCGCGCAGCCAAGCTTCCGGCGCACCTTCCGAGGGCACGAGGCCGGCGGCGGATGAGTCGGCCCGGATCGAGCTCAAGCTGACGGTGACTCCGAAGGACGCGCTCGTGCACCTCGACGACATGCAGATCGATCGACTGCCGTTCGCGGCGAGCTTCCCCAAGGATAAGGCGGGGCACAAGCTGACGGTCGAGGCTCCCGGCTTCGTGACGAAGTCTCAGGTGGTCGTCTTCGATCGCGATCTCGACTTGTCGATCACGCTCGTCCCGGCCGGGGAGGTCGCCAAGCCAGCGCAAGGTCCCGATTCAGAAGACGGTGGCACGACCGCGTCCGCGGTGGCGCAGACCGCGGGGTCGGGCAAGGCAGTGCGGCGGCCCTATCGGCCCGCGGCCTCGTCGTCGGCCGCGCGCACGGCGCCCAGTCCCCCACCGGCAACGCCGTCGACGGGCTTCACCCCTGCAGGCGACCCGTGGCAAAGGAACGGGACGAAGAAGAAGCCGTGAGGCTGGCCTCCCGCCGATCGTCTTCGCCTCGGTCTGGACGCCGCCTCCGCGCCGCCCTCGCGTCCTCATTCGCCTTGCTCGCGGTCACGACGGCGGCGCCGTGTCTTGCGGATGAGCCGCGACCAGCCCCCCAAAGGTCTCGCTGCGGCCCTGCTCCCCCCCTCGCGGAGCCGAGCGACGAGGCTCGACGCGTGTACGAGTCCGCCGTCGACCACACCAACAAGGGCGAATACGAGGAGGCGCTCGCCGCCTATCAGCGGGCCTACGACTTGAGCCCGAGCTACGTCATCCTCCTCTACATCGGAAAGGCGGCGGAGCTCACCGGTGATCACGCGCGCGCCCTCCTCGCCTACGAGTGCCACCTCGAGCACGGCGGCGCGGACATCGACGCGAAGGCGCAGGCGGAGGTCACCGCGTCGATCCACGCCCTGAAGAAGAAGGTTGGCTTGGTCGCGATCGAGGTCGACGAGCCGGGCGCCAGGGTCCTCGTCGACGGCGTCGTCGTCGGAACGTCCCCCCTCGATCAACCGGTCCCGGTGAACCCGGGGCACCGGCTGGTGCGAGTCGAAGGGTCGAAGCGGGAGACGCGCGCGATCGACGTGGCGGCGGGGGGCAGCGCCATCGCCGACTTCCACCTGAAAGAGGTGGTGGTCGAGGGTCCGAAGTTCCGCTTCCCGAGCGGGCTGGTGGGCGCGATGTGGATCACGGCCGGGCTCATGGGTGTCGGTACGGCGGTGACGGGGACGCTCGCGATCCTCGGCGCGAAGGACATCGAGGACGACGTCTATCTCGGACCTTCGCGGACGCCGCTCCCCGGCACCGATCTTTACGAGAAGGTCGAGCGCACCAACGCGTTCGCGACCGCGGCCGACGTGTTCCTCACGCTCTTCGCCGTCACGGGGGCGACGGCGATATCCTTCAGCGTCGTGAACGTGATCCACAAGCCGAAGAAGGACGAGCGCCCGCCGGTCGCGGTGGCGATCGCGCCGACCGGCGTATCCTTGCAGGTCGCGCTGCCGTGACCGGCCCTCGCCTCGAGCTCTCGACGATCTTGGGTGGGCTCGCCCTTCTCGGTGCGTGCACCGTCATCGTGAACCCGGACCCGGGACAAGGCCTCGGGACGAGCTGCTTGAGCAGCGAGGATTGCCAAGGCGCCGAGTGCATCGACGGGATCTGCGCCCTGCGGTGCGGAGACTCTGCCGGCTGTCCTTTCGGGACGGTTTGCGCGAGCGGCGCTTGCCAGGTACCGCTCGAGGTGGCGTTCGTCTACCCGTTCGACCTCGCCCAGGACGACGCGGGACGCGCGCTCGATCAGGGCCGCGAGCAGGCAGAGGAGGACCTCGGCTATCTCGCCTCGACCGCGGACGCGCCCTACATGCTGTCGAGCGAGGCGGTCGAGCACGCGACCGAGCTCGCCGCGAGCGGGACGAGCGTCATCGTGTCCGCCTCCTCGCTTCACGCGGATGCGTTCGCGGACTTCGCCGCGCAGACGCCGGATGTCCTCGTCCTCTCGTACCAGGGGACGCGCGCGTCCTCGAACCTGATCCCGTTCGATGCGAGGACGTATCAGGCCTACTACCTCGCGGGGATGGCGGCCGCCCGCTACACCACGTCGAAGCGGATCGGCTTCGTCGGATCGGTGATGACGCCGCCGAAGGTGGCGGATGTGAACGCCTTCGTGCTCGGCGCGCAGCGGGCTTCTGCCCAGCCGGTGACGGTGGAGCTGCGCTGGCTGCGCGAGCCCCACGACACTCAGCCGAAGGTGAACGGGAAGTCTCGGGAGCGGATCTTCACGGAGGAGATGGTGGCGGGAGGCGCGGACGTCATCGCGCACGACGTCGACAACGGCATCCCCTTGTTCGCCGTCGCGGATCTCGATGCCGCGGGGGGGAGCGTCTTCGCGATCGGAGCGAACCTCCCCGACGCGTGCGAGGCGCTGCCGAACGGCCGATGCATCGGCGCGACCTATTTCCGTTGGGGACCGGCGCTGGAGACGATCCTCGACGATTATCACCGCGACCAGCTGGACGAGGGAGCGCGTCTGTTCGGCATCACCGCGTCCGACACCGACAGTCCGGTCGGGTTCGTGGTCGGCGCCGGCATCAGCGGCGCGACGAGCCTCGCGAACGATCTGGACGAGGCTCGACAGAAGCTCGCCACGGAGACGGGCGTCGGCTCGATCTTCGATGGTCCCATCGCCTCGTCCGGCGGCCAGTGCGAGGCGGCGCTCGGCACGACGCCGTGTGTGCCGGAGGGGTCTCGGGTCTCCGACGAGCAGCTCGCCACGATGTGCTGGCTCGTCGATGGCATCGTCGACGAGGAAGGGATGCCCGCCACCATCCCCGCCGACGAGCCCTGCGCTCCGCTCTGAGCGGCGGCGATCAGGAGCGCGGGCGCTGGCGTCGACGCGGGAGGATCCGCGGCGCCACCTCGGTCACGTCCTGCCGCGTCCACCGCGCGACGGCGTCGAGCACGACGGGCAGCATTCGTCGCGCGCCCTTCGCGGTGAGCGCCGCCACGAAGGGCGCGTCGATGAACGTCCCGAACCGATCGCGCAGCTCGGAGAGCGGGATGGATGGATCCCGCTTGAGGGCGAGGGCCGCCTGGAGCGCTCGATGAAACGCGAACACCTCGACCATCCACGGCTCGGGCGCGCCTGTCTCGCGAGCGGTCTCGAGGGCGCGCGCGCGCGCCTCGAGCTCCTCGCTCTCCATGGAGTCGAGCTCGGAGAGGGCGCCCGGAAAGGCCGACGAAAGCTCGCGGAGGATGTGGCGGGGAGCAGGCTCCATCCCGCGCCCGTGGGCGCCGCGGAGCCACAGCATGCGACGGTACTTTTCCGAGAGACTCTCGAGGTGTGCGGCCTCGAGCCCGATGGGGCGGTCGTGCGACTTCACAAAAGCCCGTCCGGGAAGGCGATCACCTCGTCGATGGAGCGCGCGTCGCGAGACAAAAGGACGAGGCGATCGAGCCCCAGGGCGTTGCCGGCGGAGGGTGGCATGCCTTCCCCGAGCGCGGCGAGGAAGCGCTCGTCGAGCGGGTAGGTGGGAAGACCGCGGGCTCGGCGCTCGGCGAGGTCGTGCTCGAAGCGCGCGCGTTGCTCGACCGGATCGGTGAGCTCACCGAAGCCGTTGCAGAGCTCGACGCCCGCGGCATACACCTCGAAGCGCTCCGCGTAGCGGCGGTCGTCGGGGCAAAGCCGAGCGAGAGAGGCCATCGTCGCGGGGTAACGGTGAAGGACGACGGGATGGCCTGCTTCGGCGACGCGAGGCTCCACTTGCTCGACGAGGACGCGAAAGAACGTGTCGGTGTCCTCGCTCGCCAGCTCGAGCATGCGCGACTCGGGCACGTTCGCGTGCCGCTCGAACGCATCCTTCACCGTGAGCCGCTCGAAGGGGCGACCGCGGTCGAGCTTCGCGAGCGCGCTGCCCGGCTCACCGGCGGCCGCGAACACGGCCTCGACGAGCGCCTCCGTGTCGGCGATCACCGCCTCCATCGACGCGAACGCGCGATACCACTCCAGCATGGTGAACTCCGGGTTGTGATGCGCTCCGCGCTCGCCTCGCCGGAAGGCCCGCCCGATCTGGAAGCACCTCGGGATCCCGCCGACGAGGAGCCGCTTCATCTGGTACTCGGGCGACGTGACGAGGTATCGGGACGGCCGCGAGCCGCCGACGGCGTACGCGTCGAGGTGGAGATCCAGCCCGGGGCAGGGGGCCATGCTCGGGGTCTCGACCTCGACGAACGCGGCCTCGGCGAAGTAGGAGCGGACGGCAGCGAGGGCCCGCGCGCGCGCGACGAGGGTCGGGCCGACGCGCCCGTCGACGAAGCGTGAGACTTCGCTTTCGAAGGGGGAGCGCGGGGCCGCCCGCGGCCGCGGGTGGCTGGCCACGACCCGGGGGCTTCGAAGCGCCGGACCGGCCGCGAGCTCTCCGCGCACGATGACGAGATCGCCCTCCTCGAGGCCCGCCATCGGGCCAGCCGCGTCCCCGATGGTGATCGAGGCGAGCGCGTCGTAGAGCTCGAGCTCCGCGCCCGCGCGGCGGATCCGACCGCCCACGCGGACGCTCGCGCCATCTCGGAGCGCCGCGAGATCCGAGGGGGAGAGGATCGCCTCGTCGTGCGGTGCGGCGCTCACGCGACACCGGGCGACGGGTGGAGCGCGCCAGGATCGACCTCGATCTCTGCGCTCGTCGAGCGTGATACCCACCCGACCTCGGCCTTGGGGTCATGATAAAAGACGAGCCCCCCTCCCGCGTCCGCCATTCGGTCGAGGAGCGCCGCCTTCTCACGCGTGCTCTCCACCGGCAGCACGTCGTACGCAGGGATCCACGGCACCCGCGTGTGGCTCCGCGTCGGGACGAGATCGGTGGGGAACGCGAGGGGAGGGCCGTCCTCGCGGTCGAGGACGAGGGGGACGATCATCCCTTGGGTGTGGCCGTGGCTCGATATTCCCACGAGGCCCGGGGCGATCGCGCCGCGCCCGTCCAGGGCCTCTTCGTCCAGAACGCGGACGTGCTTCTGTCTCGAGAGGTGATCGATCAGATCGGCTCGAAAGCTCCCCTCGTCCTTGGCGGTGGGCGCGCGCGCGTGCTCGAGCGCGCGGCGGGACACGATGATCTCTGCGCTCGGGAACGCGAGGTCTCCCCCGGCGTCGACGAGACCGCCCATGTGATCCCAGTGCAGGTGGGTCAGGACGACATGAGAGACCGTCGCGGGGTCGATCCCGGCGGCGGCGAGCGTGGCCGGGACGTCCCCATCGCCTTCGATGCCGAATCGATCCCGCTCCGCGTCGTTCCACGCCGGGCCGAGGCCGAGGTCGAGCAGGGTGCGCGCGCCGGAGGTGGCCTCGTCCACGAGGAGCGCGCGCGCGACCAACGCGATGCGGTGCTTGTCGTCGGGCTTGTGCGTCCGCTGCCAGAGGATGCGCGGGACGACCCCGTGCATCGCGCCGCCGTCGAGCGCGAATTTCGAGACGACGATCGCGCGCGCGGTGACCTTCACTCAGCCGGCGCCGCCGTTGCCACCGTTGCCACCGTTGCCGCCGTTGCCACCGCCGCCCTGGGAGGGCGTGCCGCCGTTGCCACCGCCGCCCTGGGAGGGCGTGCCGCCGTTGCCGCCGTTGCCGCCGTTGCCGCCGTTGCCACCCGTGGCGGGGGTTCCGCCCGCCCCTCCGCCGCCGGTCGTCGTCGTGCCGCCGCCCGGGATGCACTCGGGCGACTGGCTCGTGCCGTCCTCTTTGCAGCAGATGTCCGCGTTGCCCCCGAGCTTGAGGGAGCTCTCGCAGATGAGGCCCGCCTCACAGTCGGCGTTGCCGTTGTCTGCGTTGCAACGCTGTCCCTCGCCTTGGGAGGGGCAACCGCAGAGCAGCATGGAACCGACCAGGGCAAAGCCGAAGGACCATCGCGAAGGCATCATCGGGGTCGTCTCTACACGAGTTCGAGGTAGGGCTGAAGCGTCGAGCCGGATGGGGGCGGGGGGAGCAGCGCACCGCGCTTTTCGGGTGGCGCCACGCTCGGACGCATGGATACGGTAGAGCGTGTCTCTGAGACGTCGGCGGTCCGGCTATTTTTCGCGAGCGACGCTCGCGCGGGGGCGCGCAGCCCGGTGACGCCGGCGGACCCCCGGCTGGAGGCGCTCGGTCTGACGGAGGCGATCGCGAGCGCGTTCGAGGCACGGGCGAGCGGACCTCCCTCGACCCGGGGACGGACGTTGGAGCTCGGCCGCGTGTCGTGCGTCGAGCGTGGCTTTGCCACCGTGCTGACGGCCGACGGCGAGGCGCTCCTCCACGTCCCGAAGAGCCTGGTGCGCGTCGCAAGCGCCGCGCCCGTCACGGGCGACTGGGTCGCGATCGATAGGGAGCGAGGAGCGGTGGAGCTCGTCCTGCCGCGGACGACACAGTTCGTGCGGCGCGCCGCCGGCAAGCGCGACGAGGCCCAGGTCGTGGCCGCGAACGCCGATGTCCTCCTCGTCCTGATGGGCCTCGACGGTGATTTCAACCTGCGACGCCTCGAGCGCTACCTGACGCTCGCGTCCGAGAGCGGCGCCGAGGCGGTCGTCCTTCTCACGAAGGCGTCTCTTTCCACCGACGTCGACGCGTGCTTGCAGGCCGTCCGCGAGGTCGCGCCGGGCATTCGCGTGCACGCGATCGACGTCGTGAGCGGGCTGAACGCGGACGTGCCGCGCAGCTATCTCAAGCCCGGGGTGACGCTGGCCTTGCTCGGATCATCGGGGGTGGGCAAGTCGACCCTCGCGAACTTCCTCATGGGCGAGGCGGTGTTGCGGACGCGCGAGGTCCGCGCGCACGACGACCGCGGAAAGCACACGACGACGCGTCGGGAGCTCTTCGTGCTCGAGGGCGGCGGCATCGTCATCGACACGCCCGGGATGCGGGAGCTCGCGCTTTGGGGGGACTCGGCCTCGCTCGATGGATCGTTCCCCGACATCGCGGAGATGGCCCTCGGCTGTCGGTTCAGCGACTGCCGGCACGGCTCCGAGCCGGGGTGCGCGGTGCTGGCCGCCGTCGCGTCCGGGGCCGTCCCCGCCAGCCGACTCGCGAGCTATCGGGCGCTCGCCGCCGAGCTCGAGGAGCGGGAGCGCCGAGCGCGACCCTCGCGTCCGCCGCGCTCGCGCCGGTGATCAACCCCTGTCGCGACGGAGCTCGAAGAGCGCAGGCGCGTGGTAGGGGTCGGCGAGCGCGAAGCGCGCCGGGGGTCCGATCAACCCCTGTCGCGACGGAGCTCGAAGAGCGCAGGCGCGTGGTAGGGGTCGGCGAGCGCGAAGCGCGCCGGGGGTCCGATCAAGACGACGGCTTGTCCTTGTGCTCGATCGCTTGGGCGAAGAGGCTCATGTAGCCCACCGCGCTCGTCACCGAGAACACGAGCGATGCGTAGACCATGAGTCGTCCCACGTGCACGAGGTCGATCGTGCCGAAGTCGTAGAAGAGGCCGTTCACTCGGTAGGGGAAGCCCAAGATGAGGCAGATGATCCCGATCATCTGCAGCGCCGTCTTCGCCTTACCGCCCTTCTCGGCGGCGATGACGAGGCCCTCGCTGGAGGCGATCCCGCGCAGGGCAGTGATGGTGATCTCGCGGCTGATGAGGAGCGCCACCGCCCACGCCGCGATGCGACCCATCGCCACGAGCCACACCGCCGTCGCCGCCACGATGAGCTTGTCCGCGAGGGGATCGAGGAATTTTCCGAGGACGCTCACGAGGCCCTGGCGGCGCGCGAGCCATCCATCGAGGGCGTCCGTGATCGCGGCGAGCCCGTACACGGACGCGGCCCAGAAGCAGTCGTGAGGTGTCCCGCGCGAGAGGAGCACGAGCACGATCGGGATCATCACGATGCGCCCGAACGTGAGGAGGTTGGGGAGGTTCTTGGCGTCCTTCCAGAGCGTCCGCCGCTCGAGGCGCTTCTGCTCGCGAATCTTCTGTCGCTGAGCCCTTCGCTGGGCGCGCTTCTCCGAGCGCCGGCTCCTCGTGGGCGAGCTCTTCTTGGAGTCGGGCTGGCTCTTTCGCGGGTCGCCCGCGTCATCGACCATCGAGGATGACCATCCCTTCTCCTTCGAGGGCGGCGAGGCCGCGCGCCCGCGTCGGGGACTCGCTCGGGGCGAGGGCTCGCGCCGTGACGCGGCCGAACCAGCCGAGCACGGCGTGGACACGGACGAGGACCGCGCGGCCCGCGTCGACCTCGATCGCGGTCGTGTGGACGGGGAGGGCGAGCGTCACCGAGCCGGAGCCGCGCAGGTGAACCATCGATACGAAGTCTCCATCGCCGCCGGGGAGGCGAGCGCCGTCGTACACGACGTCGCCCTCGAGCGCGACGATCGCGCTCTCTCGCACGGTCAGCAGCTCCTCGGTGAGGGCGA
This sequence comes from Polyangiaceae bacterium, assembly GCA_044225865.1. Lineage (GTDB taxonomy): Bacteria > Myxococcota_A > Polyangia > Polyangiales > Polyangiaceae > Xiheicaenibacterium. The sequence continues at coordinate 32,312 of JBGAID010000069.1, forward strand.
TGGGGACGAGCTTGGTTCCCGCGGGAGGCCCGAGCACGAGCTGTCCTGCCCCCTCGATCGCGAGGAGGGGAGCCCCCGGTGCGCCGAGCGGCTCGTCTCCCTCGCGCCCTCGGCTCTTCTTCGTGAGCGGTCGCGGGGCCACGCTCGCGCCGAACGAGATCGACCGCACCGTGTCGAACCGCGCCGCGAGGCCTTGTCCCGTCTGCACGAGGACGCAGCCGGAGTCGTGGAGGGCGACGGCGTGATCACGAGGAAAGACGAGGAGGTGATCGCGCGCGAACGACTGGGCGGTCGCGGGAGGTCTCCACGCCGGCGGCGGCCGCGTCGGCGGAGAGGGCCGCGACCCGCCGGTCGGGGTCGCCGCTGGCGGGTCCGCGGTGGCACCTTCGAACGCCATCGCCGGTGCCGAGCCCGGGTCGGTGACGCGATCGTCGGGCGGCGCGCTCGAAGGATGGGCCGCCACCGCGCCCGCGAAGCCGCGCGGAGGAAACGATGGCGGGGGGAGCGACTCGCTCGGCGCGAGCGACGGGATCAACCCGGGCATGTAGCTCTTCGCGTCGAAGGCGCGGAGGGCCTCTCGCCCCGGTTCGACGGCGGCCCAGGTGCCGGAGGAGGGCCGCGCGTGGGACGCGTCGGCGCGAAAGGCGGCGCCCTCCGCCCGATCCAGCTCCGCGAACGCCTCCGTCGAGACGCGGGAGACGGCGTCGCGCTCGGTGCTGGTCAGCCCCCGAAACGGCGGCGCGGTCGAGACCGAGGGGCCGGGAGGAGCCTGACCCGCGAAGAGCTCGCGGAGACGCCGCGCCATCGAGTGGTGGCCGCCCGTCTGGAAGGCGGCGATCGCGCGCTCGAGATCGCCGAGTCGCTGGAAGGCGAGCCCGAGGTATCCCCACGCGCGCGCGTGGCTCGGATCCCTCTGGATGACCTGCTCCAGCTCGCTCCGCGCCGCGCCAGGCTGCCCCGTCTTCAGGTAGCAGAGGGCGAGGTTGATCCGCGGTGTCGTCGCGTCCGGATAGGCGGCGATGAGCTCGCAGTAGATCGCGATCGCGCGCGGGTAGAGGCCGAGGCGAAAGTAGACGATGGCGAGCAGATCCTGGCCCTTCGCGTCGCGGGGCTGGAGGGCGAGCGCGTTCTCGAGCTCCTGCTTCGCCTCGTGGACGCGGTCGTCCTGCAAGAGCTCGCTGCCGCGATAGAGGTGGTAGAGGAAGTCCTCTGCCGCGACCTCGCGCACCGACTCCGCGCCCAAGTCCTCGTCCGTCATCGAAGGCGGGCTAGACTAGCCTTGGTTGGACCGGTGCGCGACGAGGCATCGTGTCGAGTAGCCGAATGAGGCTCGCTGACTTAGGATGCCCCCCGGTAATGGCTCCCCGATCCGCGCGTACGAAGAGGCGCTGCCGGTCGCGAAGCGCGCTCGCGATGGTCGTGGCGCTCTGCGTCGGCGGATGCAGCGGCACCTTCGGACAGGGCCCGAGCGACACGCTCCGAAGCTACGCGCGCGCCCTGGAGGAGCAGCGGGTCGAGGACGCGTACCGCATGCTCTCCGACGAGGCCAAGCGGTCGATCTCGCTCGAGGCCTTTCGCCGCATGGTCCTCGAGAACCCGCAGGACGTGATGGAGGTGGCGCGCGCCCTCGCGCGGCCCGCCTCCGATCCGGTGGTGAAGGCCACCGTCACCCTCCCCAACGGTGAGGAGCTCGCCCTCGTCTACGAAGACGGACGTTGGCGCATCGACGCGGCGGCGGTGGATCTGTACGGGCAGGGCACGCCGCGGCAGGCTCTCACGGGGTTCCTTCGCGCGTTCGAGCGCAAGCGCTACGACGTCGTCCTGCGCTTCGTCCCCGACGCCGAGCGGGAAGGAGTGGCCCCTTCGTCCAAGCCGGCCGCCCCCGCGAAGCCGGCCGGCACCGCCGGCGGCCCCGCCGCTCCCCCTCCCGCGACGAGCCTCGCCGACGTCGACGGGGGCGAGCTGACGCCCGAGAAGCTGCGCGCGGCGTGGGAGGGCCCGCAGAAAGAGGAGATGCTTCGCATCACCCAAGCCCTCCGCGCCGCCCTCGCGAGCGCGACCATCGAAGAGACGGGGGACGTGGCGACGATGAGCTACGGCTCGGGCGGCACCGTCTCGCTCATCCGCGAGCGCGGGGCCTGGAAGATCCGAGAGTTCTGAGCGCGCTCACTCCGCGAGGAGGGCCCGCACCTCGTCGGCGATGTTGGCGACGTCTCCCGCGCGGCGGGCGTGGAGGTGACGAACCTTGCCTTCGCGATCGATGACGAACGTCGTCGGGAGATCGATCGGCTTGTACTTGGCGGCGGTGCGGTGGCCCGCGTCGGAGACGATCGGGAAGGTCGCGCCGGCGCCGAGGGCGAGCTTGCGGAGGCTCCGCGTGCTCTCTTCGGATGGCTCGTCGACGTCGACGGCGATGACCGCGACTGCGCCGTGGCTCTCGGACACGAGCGATTGATAGCCCGCGAACGAGCGCTTGCAGGCGTCGCAGCCTTCGCCGAAGAACTCCACGACGACGATCTTGCCGCGGGCCTCTGCGAGGCTCATCGGGCCGGAGCCGGCGATTTCGACGATCTCCAGCTCGGGCGCGGGGCCGCCGACCTGGGCGATGTCTCGGGACCGCTGGGCGCTCTCCGACCCCTGCCAGGCGTCTGCGTTCTTCGAGCTCCGTCGCGGCACGGGTTGATTCGATGCGCCGAGGTCCGTCTCGGCGCCGGAGCCTCGGCGAGCCGCCTCCGCCCGCGCGCGGGCGGCCCGGTCGCGGCGGGGGCGCCGGGATCCCGCGACGTGGCCGCGCGCCGGCCTCCGCACGAGCGAGCGGCCGCGGACCCCACAGGATCGAGCGGCGGGCGCTCGCGCCGAGCGGGGGGTGGCCGTCTCCGCGCACCCCGCGAGCCCTCCGATGAACACGATCGCGGACGCGAAGAGCCCGAGTCGAACGGTGGTGCCCACGGTTCCTCCCGAGGCCGCATTCTGCGCGGGGTCGGGGGTCGCGGCAAGCCGCCGCTCGAACGAGCCGTGGGCTAACGAGCCGGCGTGTCGGACGTACGTCGAGGGACGATGGCATTGGACCGAGATCCCGAACGACATGCGACTGGGCTCGTCGCCGATGAAGCCCGCTTGTTTCGCGGCTTCGCAGGCGTCTGGACCGCGGTGGCTCTCGCGAGCGAGCTCCGCCCTTCGCGACCGCTCGCAGTGAAGGTCGCGGGCACGCCCCTCGTGCTCTTCCGCGACGAAGCGGGAGCCCCCGCCGCGCTCGTCGATCGCTGTCCGCACCGCGGGGTCGCCCTCTCTCTGGGCGCCGTCCGCGGCGGATGCATCGCGTGCCCGTTCCACGGCTGGCGCCTCGACAAGGAAGGGGCGGTGGTCGAGGTCCCGTGGAACCCCGACGCGAAGCTCGATCGACTGCGAGGCGTGGCCGTGCCCGCGCGCGAGATCGGAGGTCACGTCTTCGTGTACACGGACGCATCGGGCGCTCCGCCTCCCTCCGAGCCGGCGGTCCACGAGGCCTTCACGAGGCCGGGGGTCTCCGTCACCGGGACGCGGGTGACGTGGGCGGTCCATTGGACGCGGGCGATGGAGAACATGTTGGACTGGCCCCATCTGCCCTTCGTGCACGCGAAGACGATCGGCAAGAACCTCCGCTCCCGGACCGGCTCGCGGATGGACGTGGTCTTCGAGACGACCTCGTTCGGGGCGCGCTCGCACATCGAGATCGACGGCGCACAGGAGCCGGGATCGCTCGACCTGCGGTGGCCCAACCAGATGAACCTCTTCATCCCGATCCCCAAGAAGACGCTCGTGATGGTCGTGACGTGCGTGCCGGTGGACGACGGGCACACCGAGATGATCCTCGCGATGGCTCGCAGCTTCCTCACGAGCCGCGTGTTCGACCCGTTCTTCCACCGCACGAACCTGAAGATCGCCACCGAGGACCGGGCCATCGTCGAGTCGTCGCAGCCGAGCGAGGTGCCGCCCGCGGGCGACGAGCGCTCCGTGCGCACGGACGCGCTCACCCTGCACTTCCGCAAGCGTTACTACGCGGGCCTCCGCGGCCGGTGAGGCGTTTCGCAGCTCCTTTCGCGCTCGCGCTCGGCGAGGTGGCACCGAGCGCGCTTTTCTACTAGCTTCCGAGGGTCATGGCCTCGGGTCACTCGCCACCCACGCCGTCCGACGTCGAAGGCGTCCCCATCCTGCCGCTCCGAAACTCGGTGCTGTTCCCCATGTCGGTCGTGCCGATCAACGTGGGGAGGCCGCGGAGCGTCCGCCTCGTCGAGGACTTGCTCGGCCGCGAGCGCGCCGTCGTGGGCGTGCTCAGCCAAACCTCCGCCGAGGTGGACGAGCCCACGTTCCGGGATCTCTACAGCGTGGGGACGCTCGCCCGCGTCGTGAAGGTGATCCGGCTCGGCCAGAGCAACTACTCGGTGGTGCTGAACGGTCTCGGCCGATTCCGCGTGCGCGAGCCGCAAGGGCTCGAGCCTTACATGCGGGCGTCGATCGAGCGCGTGTCGGAGTCGCTCGCCCGCGACGTGGAGCTCGACGCGCTCGGGGCCAGCCTCCGCGAGGCGACGCGCGAGGTCCTCACCCTCATGCCGAACCTGCCGAAGGACACGGCCGGCATCCTCGACAACGTGCGAGAGTCCGGCGCCCTCGCCGATCTCATCGCGTCGAACTTCCCCCAGGCCCAGGCCTCCATCAAAGACAAGCAAGAGATCCTCGAGGCCTTCGAGGTGAAGGCGCGGGTCCGCCTCGTGCTCGCGATGGTGAATCGTCAGCTCGAGGTGCTGCGGGTCAAGAAAGAGATCTCGCACATGGTGCAGGAGGAGATGGGCAAGTCCCAGCGCGAGTACATCCTCCGCCAGCAGATGAAGACGATCCGCGAGGAGCTCGGAGAGGCGGGCGACGACGACGAGATCGAAGAGCTCCGCGAGAGGATTCGTCTCGCCAACGTCCCCCCCGAGACGGAGAAGGTGGCGAAGAAGCAGCTCTCGCGGCTCCGATCGATGTCTCAGCAGTCCGCCGAGTTCAACGTCACGAAGACGTACCTCGAGTGGATCGCGGACCTTCCGTGGTCGAAGTCGACCCAGGACAAGATCGACGTCAAGGAGGTTCGTCGCTGCCTCGACGAGGATCACCTCGGCCTCGAGCAGGTGAAGAAGCGCATCGTCGAGTACACCGCGATCCGCCAGCTGCGCGCCGACAAGAAGGGACCGATCCTCCTCTTCGTCGGTCCTCCCGGCGTCGGCAAGACGTCGCTCGGCAAGTCGATCGCGCGGGCCATGGGCCGCCGGTACGAGCGCATCGCGCTCGGCGGCGTGCGTGACGAAGCGGAGATCCGCGGGCACCGCCGGACGTACGTCGGCGCGCTCCCCGGGCGCATCATCCAGGCCCTGAAGAAGGCGGGGACGAAGAACCCCGTCCTCGTCCTCGACGAGGTGGAGAAGATGGGGGCGGACGTCCGCGGCGACCCCACCGCCGCGCTCCTCGAGGTCCTCGATCCCGAGCAGAACTCGACGTTCCAGGATCACTACCTGGACCTGCCCTTCGACCTGTCGCAGGTCACGTTCCTCGCGACCGCGAACGATCGAGATCAGATCCCCGGCCCTCTGCTCGACCGCATGGAGGTCATCGAGGTCCCCGGCTACACCCGCGCCGACAAGCTCGGCATCGCGCGGACCTTCCTCGTGCCGAAGCAGCTCCGCTCGCACGGCCTCACCGAGGAGCGCCTCGAGTTCACCGAGCCCGGCCTCGAGACGCTCGTCGACCACTACACCCGCGAGGCCGGCGTCCGGAACCTCGAGCGCGAGATCGCCGCCATCTGCCGCGCCACCGCGGTGAAGCTCGCAGAGGGCGAGGACGTGCACGACGTCTGCGATCGCGAGCATGTCGAGCGCGTCCTCGGCCCCCACAAGCATCGCCCCGAGATCGCGGAGCGGAAGCTCGCGGCCGGCATCGCCACCGGTCTCTCCACGACGAGCGCGGGTGGCGACTTGCTCTTCATCGAGGCGACGAAGATGCCCGGCAAAGGGCAGCTCGTCCTCACCGGCAACATGCGCAACGTCATGCAGGAGTCGGCGACGACGGCCGTCTCCTTCGTGCGGAGCCGCGCCGCCGAGCTCCAGCTCGATCCGGAGTGGCTGCGCGAGATCGACCTCCACGTCCACGTGCCGAAGCACGGCACCCCCAAGGACGGCCCTTCCGCCGGCATCACGATGTTCCTCGCGGTGGTGTCGCTCCTCCTCGATTGCCCGGTCCGGAGCGACCTCGCGATGACGGGGGAGATCAGCTTGCGAGGTCGCGTCCTCCCCGTCGGCGGCATCAAGCGGAAGCTCTTCGCCGCGCACCGAGCGGGCCTGAAGGAGGTCCTCATCCCCGCCCGCAACAAGCGCGATCTCGACGAGATCCCGCCGGAGATCCTGGCGGAGCTGAAGGTGACGCTCGTCTCGACGGTGCAGGACGTCCTCGCCCACGGCCTGTTGCCGCCGCAGAAGGCGGGCGAGGCCGCGCCTGACTCTGCGGGGCCCGAACGCGCGAGCGCGGCCAGCACGGACCCGCAGAGCGCGAGCGCGCCCTCGGACGAGGCCGCCTACGGCTGAACGAAGCGCGCGCGGGAGACGCCTGCTCGCGCGCGCGTCTCGCTTCGCCAAGCCGGCGCCCATCGCGCTCGGGTTCGCCTTCGTGTTCGGTCTCGTGGTGGGGTCGCTCTCGGGCTTCGGCGGTCCGGGGTACGAGATCGCCCTCGTCACCGGGATCGTGATCCCGTCCTTCGTCGCGGTCGCGGTCGCCCAAGAGCTCGCGTCTTCGACCGCCCTCCGCACGCCGTTCGAGGGGCTCGCGCGCGGGGCGACGGTGGGGTTCGGCGCGGCGTGCGTCTCCCTCGCGGCGGCCCTGATCCACGGGCTGCGGGTCGGCTTCTGTGATCTCGAGCTCGGCCTCCAGGTCGTCGTCCTCGGGCCGGGGATCGGGCTCGTGGCGGCCGGGATGTGGGGCTGGGTCGCCTCCGAGCTCTCCCAGTACGCGCGACAAGGCCGCCTGCGCGCCGCGCTGCGGGTCGCGCTCGCCCTCGCCGGCCCCGTCGGGGGCATCTTCGCGAGCCTCGTCCGCTACTACACGAGCCCGATGATCTTCGCCTACGACCCGTTCGTCGGGTACTTCAGCGGGACCATCTACGACACCGTGATCGAGTTCGGGACGCTCGCGACGTACCGGCTCGGCACCGCCGCCACCACCGTCTTCGCGGTCGCGGCCGCCCTCCACCTCCGCCGCGACGAGGCGGGGCGCGCCCGCCCGCGATGGATGGGCCGCCCCGGGGTCTTCGGCGTCGGGGTCCTCGCCCTCGCCGCGAGCGTCGCCGTCACCGCCCTCGGTCCCTCGCTCGGTCACTGGTCGACGCGCGCGTCGATCACGGAGGAGCTCGGGGCGCGCGTGGACGGCGATCGTTGCGTGGTGATCTACGATCGCTCCCTCGAGCGCGAGCGAATCCTCCTCTTCGTCCGCGAGTGCGAGGCGCACGTGAAGCTCGACGAGGCGTGGTGGGGCGCGCACGGCCCCGAGAAGATCACTGCCTTCGTGTTCTCGAGCGAGAGCCAGAAGGCGCGTCTGATGGGGGCGTCGGGGACCAACATCGCGAAGCCGTGGCGCGCCGAGGTCTACGTGCAGGACGCGGACTACCCCCACCGTGTGATCGGCCACGAGCTCATGCACGTGATCGCGTCGAGCGATGGCCGGAGCATCTTCCGCATCGGCGGAGATCTCGGCGGCTACCTGCCCAACCCCGGTCTCATCGAGGGCGTCGCCGTCGCCGCGTCACCGAAGGAGGACGATCTCTCCCCGATGGAGTGGGCGAAGGCCATGAAGGATCTCGGGATCCTGCCCACCCTCGGGGAGCTCTTCCAGCTCGGCTTCGTGGGGGAGAACGCGTCGATGGCATACACCGTGAGCGGGGCGTTCGTAGGCTGGGTCCACGATCGCTACGGCGCCCAAGCGGTGCGGCGCTGGTATGGCGGCAAGACGCTCCGCGAGCTCACGGGCAAGGACATGAAGGAGCTCGAGGTGGATTTTCACGCCGAGCTCGACTCCATCGTGCTCCCCGACGCGGTCTCGATCTTGGCGAAGGCGAAGTTCGATCGACCCGGTTTCTTCGCCCGCCGGTGCCCGCGCCGCGTCGACGAGTGTCGCGACAAGGCCGAGAGCGCCACGAGCTCAGGCGACGCGAAGGGCGCCCTCGAGCAGATCGCGATCGCGCGCCGGTGGGAGCCCGAGAACCCGAACCTCCGGCTCGACGAGGCGTTCGCCCTCCTCGTCTCCGACGACCCGGAGCGGGGCGTCGCCCTCCTCGAGGCGGTGGAGGGAGACGAGAAGGTGCCGCGCCACACCCGCGACCGGGCCTCCGAGGAGCTCGCGGATCGAGCCCTCAAGCGCGGCGACGTCGAGGTCGCGCGCAAGCGGTACGAGGATCTCGTCTCGCGGACCATCGACGAGAGCAAGCTGCGCACGCTCTACGTCAAGATCGCAGCGACGCGCGATCCCGAGATGCGGCCCGCGCTCGTCACCCTCCTCGTCGGACAGGGGAAGCGCAAAGCGGACCGGACGTGGGCGGCCGCGATGCTCGGCGTGCTGGATCGCGAGCGCCCGAAGGACGGGCTCGCCCCGTACCTGCTCGGCCGCTACTTCATCGACTCCGCGAACTACGAGACGGCGGTGGCCGCGTTCAGCCGCGCCCTCGCGCGCGACCTCTCCGTTCCGCGCGTGCGCATCGAGTCGCATCGGCTCAAGCTCATCTCCCAGACGGCGATGGGCGATTGCGACGGCGCCGAGCAGACCCTCGGCGACTACGAGCGCGAGCCGGGGGTGCGCGCCGCGCGCATCGAAGCAGCCCGGCGCCTCGTCGAGCTCTGCCGCGGCTTCCCCTGAGCGTCGCGCTTCAGTCGGGCGCGCCCGCCTCGATCCACGTGCGCACCGCGTCCAGCTGCTCCTCGCCGGCGCCCATGTCATGGTTCCCGCCATGACGAAGAAGAAAGCCGCCTTGGATCCTTCCCACCTCGAGCCGCGAACCGGCTCCGGCTATCCGGAGCCGTTCCGGTCCCAGGTCTTGCCGCGAGAGAAGCGAGCCCTCGGCGACGCGTTCGGCCTGACCAACATCGGCGTGAACCTCACCACCCTCCCTCCCGGAAAGGTGTCGTCGATGCGGCACCATCACACCCGCGAGGACGAGCTCGTCTACGTCCTCGAAGGGGAGGTCGTGCTCGTCACCGACGCCGGTGAGGAGACGCTCTCGCCGGGCATGTGCGCGGGCTTCCCCGCCGGGAGCGGCGACGGTCATCAGCTCGCCAACCGCGGCTCGGTGCCGGCCCGGTATCTGGAGATCTCCAACCGCGACGAGTCCGACGTCGCCATCTACCCCGACGTCGATCTCGCCTATCGACGAGGCGAGGGGGGCAAGCCGATGTTCACCAGGAAGGACGGCTCCTCGTACTGATCCAAGCGCGCGTGTAGCATCCCCGACATGATCGAAAGAGCCCACGCCGTCACCCTCGTCGCGCTGCTCCTCGGCTGCTCCGACTCGACGGGCGCGGGCGGCGGTGGCGCCGCTGGCGGTCACGGCGCGGGTGGCGCACCGAGCGGAGGAGGAGGCGCGTCGTCGGAGGGGGGCTCCGCCGGTCATGTCGCTTCCGGCGGCGGCGGCGCGGGCGGAGGCGAGGACGCGTGCGCCACCGCCCTCTTCTGCGAGACGTTCGACGACTACGCGGGTGTCACCGGCATCGCGGACGCGCAGGCGTTCGGTCCGTGGCACGCGCAGGTCATCCCCCAAGGCGCGACGATGGGCCTCGATGGCGCCCACACCACGTCTGGCGAGCGCGCCCTCCATGTCCAGATCGATCAAGGCGTCACGGCGGGCGGACGGCTCTTCGCGGACGGTGACCTCCCCCTCTTCGCGGGTCAGCCGACGCGCCTCTACGGCCGGATGATGATGTACGTCGACCCCAACGGGCCGAGCATCCACTGGACGTTCTTCGGAGCGAGCGGCGACGCCGAGCCTAGCTCGCCGGTGGCGGGACGGCGCGCTACCTATCTCATGAGCTCGCTCCCACGCGACGGCGCCAACACCTACAGCTTCGTCTACGGTCTCGCCGCCGCCGATCCGGACCCGTACCACGACTGCTGGTTCCAGAGCGAAACGCCCATGCCGACGGCGGGGTGGACGTGCGTCACGTTCGAGATGGACTCGGTCGCGCGGCACCTCGAGATGTCGATCGACGGAGGCCCAGACCCGATCGCGGTCGTCGACGATCACGGTCAGGGCTGCGTCGGCGACGTCCCCGGTGACTCGGGCTGGTACGGCCCGGTCGTGGACGAGATCTACGTGGGCGCCTTCAGCTTCCACGACATGGAAGCTCCCCTCGAGGTCTGGATCGACGATCTCGTCCTCGACGACGCCCCTCTCTCGTGTCCCTGAACCGCCGCGCGGGAGCTCGACCTTGTACGATCCGGTCACCCTCGATCAGCTGCGCGCCTTCATCGCGGTTCACGAGGAGGGCAGCTTCTCCGCCGCCGCTCGCAAGCTGAAGCGAGTCCAATCCGCGATCAGCACGTCGATGGCGAACCTCGAGGCTCAGCTCGGCGTCCCGGTCTGGGATCGCTCCACCAAGGTCGCGAAGCTGACGCCGCAGGGCAAGGCCGTGCTCGCGTCGGCGCGGAAGGTCCTCTCCGAGATGGACGCCCTGCGCCGCCTCACCTCCGGGCTCTCTTCCGGGCTCGAGGCGTCCGTCTCGCTCTGCGTCGACGCGCTGTTTCCCCTCGACGCGCTCCTCGACCTCTGCGCGCAGTTCAACAAGGAGTTCACGGGCGTGGATCTCCGCCTCGACACCCAGGTCATGAGCGCGGTCGCGGCGCGCGTGCTCGACGGGTCGGCGACCCTCGGGGTGGTGGGGCCGGCCGGCATCGCTCCTGGTCTCGAGCGGACGCTCCTCGCCCCCATTCGGATGATCCCCGTCGCATCGCCGAAGCACCCGCTCGCGGCGGTGAAGGGGCCGATCGCGACGGCGCAGCTCGCGGACGCGATCCAGGTCGTCCTCTCGGAGCGAACGGAGGTCGGAGTCGCGGATCAAGCGGTGCTCTCCGCGCGGACGTGGCGCGTGGCCGACCTCCACACCAAGCACATGATGCTTCGAGCGGGGCTCGGCTGGGGCAACCTCCCCGAGCACCTCGTCCGCGACGACCTTCGCAAGCGGCGCCTCGTCACGATCCGGCCCGCGGCGTGGGGCAAAGACGAGCACAAGCTCTACCTGTCCGCCGTCTACCGAACGGACACGATGCTCGGGCCCGCCCATCGCTGGATCCTGGAGCGCCTCGGCACGCTCTGCGCGCGAGAGACGTCACGGGCGGCGCCGGGCCATCGCCTGAAGCGATGAACGTCATCGATTTTTCATCGATGCCATCGATGCTCTGCGCGACCTAGGCTCTCCCCGAGGAGACAGCCCATGACCACGTACGCCATCGACACCACCCACTCCGAGATCGGTTTCAGCGTCCGCCACATGATGTTCGCGAAGGTGCGCGGGCAGTTCAAGGCGTGGACGGCGACGTTCGCGTTCGACGCCGCCGACCCGTCGAAGTCCACCGTCGAGGTGAGCGTCGACGTCGCGAGCATCGACACCCGCGAAGAGAAGCGCGACGGCCACCTCCGCAGCGACGTCTTCTTCGCCGCCGAAAAGTTCCCCAAGATGACCTTCAAGAGCAAGCGGGTCGAGCGCGCGGGCGAGGGACACTACAAGCTCGTCGGCGATCTGACGATCCGGGACGCGACCCACGAGGTCACCCTCGACGTGGAGCAGACGGGCGGCGGCAAGGATCCCTGGGGCAACACCCGCCTCGGCTTCAGCGCGCGGACCTCCATCGCGCGGAGCGAGTTCGGCCTCAAATGGAACCAGGCGCTCGAGACGGGCGGTCTGCTCGTGAGCGACAAGGTCGAGATCGAGGTCGAGGTCTCCGCGATCGAGCAGAAGTAACGTTCAGCCTCCGCGCTGCTGGGCCGCCGCCTCGACCGCGGCCCGATACGCCTCTCGCGCTCCGCCGAGGACGGGGAAGCCGTGCGAGGGCAGCACCTTGTCGAAGGGCAAGTCGAGGATCGCGCGCAGGTCGCTCGCGGGAGGCTTGCACTGCTTTAGCCACGCCGGCCCGACGTTGCACGGTTTGATGAAGCCCATCACCTTCATCATCCATTTGGCGGGCAAGTTGAAGAAGGCGTCCGTCTTCGCCCAGTTTTGCATGGCGTCGCCGGTGATGGCGACGCCGCCGTGGGCGGGGACGACGAGGACCGCCTCCGGGGGCGAGGAGTGGATGAGGTGCACGACCGCGCCCGCGATCGGGAGCGTGCTACCAGTTTCGTAGCGCTCGTCGGGCTCGAAGTAAGGCTCCGCCTTGGCGTCGAAGCCCGGCATGTAGGGCGCGCCTTTCGGGGCCCAGACGCGGGCTCCGTAGCGTTCTTTGTAGAAGGGATCGTCGGCGCCGTGGTTCCCGGCGAGCCGGATGACGTCGGTGACCTTCCCGAGCGCGTCGAGCTTCGCGAGCCCGGCGTCGTCGAGGCGGACGGAGTTCACGAGCACGAGCCGCTGGCCCTCCCGCACGATCGTCATCGCGCGGCTGAACAGGATCGGCACTGGCATCGGCATTCGCACCGTCCCCGTCACGAAGAAGAGGCCCGGCAGCGGCTCCTCGATCTCGCCATGGGGGAGGGCGGGGTGGGGTCGGGGTCTCATTCTTCGGCTCCTTCCATGAACACCATGACGGGTCGGACCTGGACGCTCGCCCATTCGGCGTCGGGGTGACGGGCGGCCTTTTCCATTCTGCACCCGGACGGTGGTCGCGGTCTCGGCGTGCTCGAGGCGCGCACCGGACCGAGCGCGCTTCATCACCTCGCTGCCCCAGGCCCCGTAGCGAGCCTCGAGGGCCGCTCGCTCCTGCTCCGACGTCGCGCGGAACCGGGCCTCGTCCTTGTGGATGAGGAGCAGGTACTTCATCTCAGGCGCGCCCTTCCATTCGCTTCATCATCTCGTCCGGGCTGAGCGTCTCTTTGTGGGTCGCGATTTTCCAGGGGTGACCCATCGCGTCGCGGGTCGATGAACGAGGCGCGCGCGGCGTACGACGAGGCCCTCGCTCGGGCCACGGGCCGGCGCGAGCGCCGATTCATCGAGCGCCGCCGGGCCTGCGTCGAAGACGCTCTCAACGCCGATCGATGAAGCACTCGAAGTCGGGGCCGGGGCAGTACATCTTGCCCTCCTTCCCGCATCCTTCGACCTCGTATGTCTCCGTGTCGCTGTCCGAGCTCGTCACGGTGATCTGGTCAGCGGGGCACCCGAGCAAGGGCTCGGCCAGCCGCCGCGTGTCCCGCCGGAGGGATGCTCTCACCCATAGCCCGAGCGCGGCGACGAGCACCGCCGCCGCGGTCGCGACGAGCAGGACGGTCCGAAGCCGCGCGCGCTTGGGAGGGCTCATCCGCAGTTGGAGAAACCCTACGCGGTCGCGGGAACGGACGCAAAAGGACGTTCCCTCGGACATCGTCGGAGGGCAACCGAGACTTTTGGCGCGTCCGCGGCGCCGTTGGTTTACGCTCGCGCGCGTCCCGCGCATGGCAGACCAAGGCACGCTCGAGCTGCTTGCCCGCGCCCTCGGTATCGTGGCTCGCCACGAGACGATCGTGGCGCCGGACGCGTTCGACGAGCTCGTCGACCTCCTCCGCAAGCCCACCGGCTTCTTCCACCTCGCGATCACGCGGTCCGAGCGCCCCGGGTTCTTCCGCGTCCTTGCGTCGACGCGAGGAGAGGTCGAGCGGGTCCTCCCGTTCCGGACGCTGCTGAGCTCCACCCGCCGCATCTACGAGACGGTCTACCAGCGGGCCCAAGCCCACATCGTCAGCGATTTCCAGAAGGGGATCGACATCGAGCAGCGAGGGGCGAAGGTCGGCGTCGGCTCCTACGCGATGTTCCCCATCCCGGAGGGCCCCGGGGGCAACATCATCGCCGCTCTCGTCGTCGCCTTTCAGGACACCCAGGCCGCGCAGGGGTCGAACATCGCCCTCTTCACCGAGCTCGCCGCGTCGATCGGGCCGAGCGTGGCGCGAGGGATCTTGGCTGGGCAGCGCGAGCGCGCGCTGCGGATCCTGGATGCGTCCGGCGACGCCCTCATCGCGTGGGACCAAGAGGGCCGCGTGACGGATCTCAACCGGGCCGCGGAGCGGCTCGTGGGAGCGACGCGCTCCGAGCTGCTCGGCATCCCCATCCAGGAGCTCTTCGGCGCGATCCCGATCGGGCCCTCCACCGGCCAGCGTCTCTCCCTCCGCACCCGCGACGGACGCCTCCTGATGGTGGCGGCGACGGTGAGCCCCGTCCACGGCGACCCGCTCGTGTTCGCGCACGCGCTCCTGCGGGATCTCTCGGACGTGATGGCGGCGGAGCAGGACGCCGCCGATCGGCTGTCGCAGCTCCGTGAGCTCACGGAGCAGCACATGGTGCTGCTCGACAACGCTCCGCTCTTGATCTTCCGCCTCGATCCCGAGTCCCACGAGGTGCTCTACCTCAACCGCCACGCCGAGCACCTCTTCGGCGTGCCGGCGGCGCGGGCGCTGTCGACCCCCGGCTTCCTCCGCGACGCGCACGTCGATCCGGAGGGGGCGACCGCGTTCGAAGAGGCGGTCATCGTCGCGAAGCTCGGCCAGGTGATGCCGGCCTACGAGGCGCGCCTGCGGCGAGAGGGCGGCGAGCCGATCATCGCGCGCGGCACCATCTACCCGATCCTCAGCGAGCTTGGGCGCGTCGTCGGCATCGAGGGCATCCTCCTCGACGTGACGAGCGAGCGCGCCGTCCGCTCCCGGCTCCTCCAGGCCGATCGCCTCGCGACGGTAGGGATGCTCGCGGCCGGCGTCGCCCACGAGATCAACAACCCGGCCGCCTTCATGCTGCTCGGCCTCGACGTCCTCGCGCGGACGTTGGGGGGCGCGGCGGTGCGCATGGCCCCCGAGACGGAGCAGCAGGTGAAGCAGCTCGTCGCGGATCTGCGGGACACCGGCCGGCGAATCGTCGAGATCGCCCGCGACATGCGCACGTTCGCGAGCCCGCCGCCGCGCGGCGCGAATCGCCGCACCCTCGTCGACGTGGGCCGCACCATCGAGAGCGCCCTCACCATCACCCGCGCCCAGATCGTGGAGAAGGCGGACGTCGAGATCGATCTCGCCTCCGATCTGCCGCTCGTGGTGATGGACGACGGCCGCCTCGGGCAGGTGATGGTGAACCTGCTCGTCAACGCGGCCCAGGCCGTCGCCGAGGCGCGCGCCACGCGCGGACCGCTCGCGGGAGGCGACAAGGTGCGGATCGCCACCCGGCTCGAGTCGGACTTCGTCGTCGTCGAGGTGGAGGACACCGGCAACGGCATCAAGCGGGACGTGATCGATCGCGTCTTCGTGCCGTTCTTCACGACCAAGATGCCGGAGGTGGGGACAGGCCTCGGCCTCGCGATCAGCAAGACCATCGTCGAGAGCGCAGGCGGGAGCATCGGCGTCGAGAGCCCCGGCGGCCTCGGCGATCCGCCGTGCGGCGCCCGCTTCCTGATCCGCCTGCCCGCCCACCTCCCGGAGGCGGAGGCTCCCGAGAGCGGGCGCGCCACCGAGCACGCGTCTCGACGCGGCTCCGTGCTCATCGTCGAAGACGAGGTGCTGCTCGGCAAGGCCCTCGCCGACCAGCTCTCCGAGTCGCACGAGGTCACGCTGGTGACGAGCGCGGAGGAGGCGCTCGGTCGCATCGCGCGCCAGCGCTTCGACGCCGTCCTCTGCGACGTGAAGATGCCTTCGATGGGAGGTGAGGAGCTCTACCGCGCCGTCGCCTCGCGCGATCCCGAACAAGCGAAGCGCTTCATCTTCATGACCGGGGTCGGGTTCAGCCCCGAGCTGCAGCGGTTCCTCGCCGAGGTGGGGGCACCCATGCTCGAGAAGCCGTTCCCCCTGCGCCGCGCGCTCTCGATCATCGCTGAGCACCTCGCGAGCGCGAAGGGCTGAGCGTCCGCGACAGCCGGGGCGGGGTCGGGCGCGTCGGTCGTCGCTCCGGGCGCGGCTCGGGGACGGGGGCTCGGAAGGGAGAGGCCTCGTAGCTCGCGAGGAGCTCGGTCAGGTCCTCGTAGTAGGCGACCGCTCCGAACATCTGCCGCCGCTTCCATCCTCCCGTCCCGACCGCGACGACGCGCACCCCCGCGCGGCGTCCCGCCTCCACGTCGTACGGGGTGTCGCCGACGAGGAGGGCGAGATCGGCGGGGACCCGGAGACGCTCGAGGGTCGCTTGCACGATGTCCGGCTCGGGCTTCGACCGCTCCGCGTCGCTCGCGGTGGCGATCTCGTGGATGAGCTCGGAGACCCCGGCGATATCGAGGAGCGCCCGCGCTTCTTCTTTCGTAGCGCTGGAGGCGACCCCGACGAGGAGCCCTTCGTTGCGGAGGCGGGCGACGAGCTCGCGCGCGGAGGGGAGGGCCTTCAAGCGCGGGAGGAACTTCTCCTGGAAGATCGATCGGCGCAGCTCGCCGATCGCCTCGCCCTCGTCGCTGTCCTCGAGCACCCCCGTCAACTCCGGGAGGAGCTTGTCGCCTCCCTTTCCGATCCAAGAGAGGAGCGTGTCGCGCGACACCTCGTGCCCGTACTGTTGAAGCGCTTCGTGCCACGCGCGCGCGTGGGCCACGTTGCTGTCGACGAGGGTGCCGTCGATGTCCAGGAGCACCCCGCGCACGCGACGTTCTGCTCGCATGCCCTCTCGAGGTTGCAACCGGCGCGCCTCCGTCACGGGTCTAACGGAGGCGATTCGAAGGCCGAGGAAACCCCGCTCCAAATCGGAGGATTCGCTCGGGGCATACGGGTTGCTTCGTCGCGCCCCACCATGCGCTCCTTCTCCTTCGGGCTCATCGCTGCCACGACCGTCGCATTCGCCACGCTCGCCGTCCCCGACGAAGCGAGCGCCCGGCCCTTCGTCGTGCTGCGTGACGCCGGCGGCACCGCCTCGAGCTCCAGCCCCAATCCCATCTCGATGCGGAGCCGGCTCCTCGAGGGCTATGCCGAGACGGGTCTGCCGTTGCCCGAGATCTTCACGGTCTGGACGACGTTCCCGATGAACGGCTCCAACTACGGCACCTTCATCGATCCGACCGCGAACGACGTCTCGGGGATCGGGATCCCGCTCAAGGATCCTCACAACCCGCCGCTGCGCGCGGTCCTCTGGCACTCCAACTTCACCGCGCTCGACCAGCGCGCCGCCCTCCATCGCGCCCCCGTCGAGGGCTACGGGCGGTACCTCTTCCTCTTGGAGCTCTCCCACGTCTGGGGTCCCACGATCCAAGTCCCTTCGCCGGGGGCGAACGACCTGATCGGGTTCCCCTATCACTGGTCGTTCTTCCTGGACGCGGGCGGGGGCCCCGCGGGCGGCAACGTGTGGACCGACAACGGCGACGGGACGTTCACGGCCGTCCCGGGCGATCCCGCGACGGTCGCGTACAGCCCGCTCGATCTCTATCTGCTCGGGCTCGCGGAGCCGGAGGAGGTCGGTCCCTTCGGCGTGCTGATCCCGACCGCCGTCCCCTCGACGCCTACGGATCCCTTCTGGGGCGGGACCTACGCCGCCCACTCGTTCCCCTGGTTCGAACAGGACGCGGCGCCGTTCACGGTGACGGCGGATCGTCGCGAGCTCACCATCGACGACGTGATCGCGACGAACGGTCCTCGCGATCCGGTCGCGGGCACCAAGACATCCTTCACGCTGGGGATCGTCCTCATGGTCCCCGAGGACGCGACCGACGAGGACATCGCCGCCGCGTCGGCCGACTTCGAGCCGTTCGCGGAGCAGCTCGCGCCCGCCTTCGCCGACGCGACCGGCGATCGCGGATCGCTCGAGGTCGTGACCAACGTGGACGACGAGGTCGGCGGGGGAGGTGGAGCGGGTGCAGGCGGCGGCGCCGCGCAGGGCGGCAGCGCTCCCGAGGGCGGAGCGGGGCAGGGCGGCGCTCCCGCCCAGGCGCAGCCCGAGGACGACGACGGTGGGTGCGCCGTCGCGAACGCCGGCTTCTCCGCGACGGGGCCCTCCGCTTGGCTCGCGCTGACGGTCGCGATCGGGGCGGCCCTCGGCCGCCTCCGACGTCGCGCGCAGATCACTCCACGATCTTGAGCAGCTCGATCTCGAAGCAGAGCTGACCGGCCGGGTAGCCGGCCGGCGGCTTGTCGCCGTACGCGAGATCGGCGGGGATCCAGAAGCGCGTCTTCTCCCCCTCGACCATGAGCTGCACGCCCTCGGTCCAGCCCTTGATCACGCCGTTGAGCATCGTGCGGAAGGGCGTCTTCTTCACGACCGAGCTGTCGAACATCTTCCCGTCGGTGGTCCAGCCCGTGTAGTGGACCTCGACGCGGCTGTCCGCCTTCGGATGGGCCTTGCCTGTCCCCGGCGTGAGCACCTTGTAATAGATGCCGCTCTTGGTCTTCTTCGCGTCCTTCGGCGGCTTCGCCACGTCCTCGGGAGCGGGCAGCGGCTCCGGCGGCTTGGGCTTCTCAGGCTTCGGGGGAGCCTTCTTGATCTCGAGCAGCTCGACGTCGAAGGTGAGCTGACCGGCGGGCTTGCCAGGGGCGTTGTTGTACGCGAGCTCGACCGGGATCCACAGGCGCGCCTTCTCACCGACGACCATCAGCTGCACGCCCTCCGTCCAGCCCTTGATGACCTGGCGCAGAGAGAACGAGATGGGCTTGTTGCGGACGACGGAGCTGTCGAACATCTTCCCGTCGCTCGTCCAGCCCGTGTAGTTCACCTTCACGGTGTCGTCGGCGGAGGGGTGCTCGGTGCCGGTGCCCTTCTGGAGCGTCTTGTACCCGAGGCCGGAGGCCGTCTTCGTCGCGTCGGCGGGGGGCGTGGCGACGTCGTCGGGGGCGGGGATGGCGGCCGCGCTCGGGGCCTGAGTCGCGCCCGGGCGAGGCTTCGGCCCGCTCGCGGGCGTCGTCGACGAGGGCTCGGCGCTCGCGGCGACGGTGCTCTGTTGATTGTCGCAGCCGACCGCGACGGCGGCGGTGGCCGCGAGGCTCGCGTGGAGGAACTTCCGGCGTTCAATCGTCATGGCAAGCGTCACCTTTTCGAGCTCAGTTGCTCATCTTGAAGGGAATGTAGAGGACACGGACCTTCGACATCGTGCCGTCCTTCGTGTAGCCGGCCAACCCGTAGAGGATGTTCCACCAATGCCCGGTGGGCGACGATCCGAACTGGAAGGCGGGGAAGAAGTGGAACTCCCATTCCTTGCCGCCCGCCACCTTCTGCTCGCTGTAATAGGTGTTGAGCACCACCTGATCGACGCTGTCCGCGTCCGCGTAGCGGAAGAAGAGCGGGAAGACGACGGTCGTCCGTGACTTCGGCGTCTTGAAATCCCAATAGACGGGCGGGATGACGAGGTGGGTGTCCTCGTAGTTTCGGCCGCTGAAGAAGATTGGATAGATGTTCGTCGACCACCCGGTGACGCTCGTGTTGTAGTTCACGAGCGGGGTCACCCAGTAGCTCTCCCGCAGGCCCGGCCGCTTGAACTGGGCATAGAACGGGAAGATCATCAGGTCGTCGCTCTTCGGCGAAGTGTTCTGATAGTAGAACGGGAAGAGCAGCTTCAGATCCTGACCGATGTCGGGATCGCGATACCACCAGAAGAGCGGCGTCACCATGTCGAGCTCGGTGCGGCCTCGATAGCGAGCGTAGCCCCACGTGACGAAGGTGCTCTCGCCCTGCTCGCCCTTCGCCTCGACGAAGAGGGGGGTGATGATCTTGTGGGAGTTGCCCTTGTACCCGTAGTGGAAGAACGGGAAGAGCGTGATGTTGTCGTAGTCGGGCCCCCAGTTCCGATAGAACAGCGGCAGGATGTCGAAGACCTCGCCCTCGCGGTCTCGCTGCCAGAGGAACGGCCCCCAGAGGTTCGTCTCGCTGTCCTTGGCCTCGTTGTAGCCGTAGTAGTGGAGCAGCGGCGGGATGACTTCGTACTCGGAGCCGGTGTGCCCGTCGGGGCCGTTGTCCCGGCCGTAGAAATAGAAGGGCGCCAATCCGAGATCGATCTTGTCGGCGGTGCGAGGATCGCACGATGGGCCGCCCTTCCATTTGCAGAAGAGCGGACCGACGAGGTTGAAGCCGTCGTGATTGGAGTGCTCGGTGAACGTGAGGAGAGGGGGAATGTGCAGATAGCCGCCGCCGTCGCTGGTGGCCGCCTCGAAGAAGAGGGGCGGGAGCCAGTTGGCGTGCGTGGGTGGCTTGTCCTTCGTCCCCTTCGACTCCTGATGGGCGAAGGGACCGACGACGGTCGTGTACGTATCCTCGTCGCGGAGGTGCCAGAAGAACGGGAACAGGACGTCGGCGTCGGCGTGCACGCCGCGCTGCTGATAGTAGAGACCGAAGACGCTCGCCCGCTCACCGGGCTGGGTGCGCTCGGCCCAGAACGGGAAGAGGGCACGGAAGCGATAGTCGCCGCTCTTCTCCGAGTACCAGAGGCCGTAGAAGTCGACGTCGCTCTTGAGCGCCTTGCCCTGCTCGTCGTCCTCCGGCATGCGGCTCGAGCCGATCTTGCCCTTCGCGTTGTCGGGCATCGCGAGCGGGTCCTCCGGCAGCTGCGTCTCCGTCTTCGGGAGCGTCTGCTGATCGGAGCCGGTCGCGGCGTGGGTCTCGGGCGTGCCGGGGGGCGGCTTGGGGGCCGACTGGGTCGGTCCGCCGAGGCCGGGGATCTGGGCCAGCGCCGCGGGCGCGAAGGCGACCCCGAGCGCGATGGAGACCAAGAACGCGATGCAGGCGAAGGCGCGAGCTCTCTTCGAGGTGCTCAATGCTCGACCCCCGCAGGCTGCGAGCCTGCCTTTGCGCGGACCCGGCTGGCGATCACCTCGGCCGCGCCCTCGAGGCCGACGGCGTCTTGGGCGTGGGCCGCGAGATCCTTCACCGTGACCTCTCGCCGCGAGATCTCGTCCGCGCCAAGGATGGCGCAGAGCTTCGCGCCGGAGGCGTCGGCGCGCTTGAGCATCGCCTTGAGCTTGCCGCCGCGCGCGTCCACCAGGCACGCGATGCCTCGCTTGCGCAGCTCCGAGCCGAGCCGGAGCGCGGCCGCCGTTTGAAGCGAGACGCCGGCCGGCGCGGGCTCTGCCCCTGCATCCGCGCGCTCGTCGACGGCGACGACGTAGACGCTCGCCTTGGCCTCGTCCTGCGCGACCTCTGGCATCGCCACGAGGATGCGCTCGACGCCCATCGCGAACCCGATCGCCGGTGTCTTGTGACCGCCCAGGCTCTCGACCATCTCGTCGTAGCGGCCCCCTCCGCAGACGGTGCTCTGGGCCCCGAGATCCGCGCCGTTCGCTTTGATCTCGAAGAGCGTGCGCGTGTAGTAGTCGAGCCCGCGGACGAGGGCCGGGTCGACCACGAACGGGATCCCCATCGCCGAGAGCGCGCCCTTGACCCCCCCGAAGTGGCGGCGGTCCTCTTCGTCGAGGACGTCCACGATGCTCGGCGCCTTCGCGGCCGCGTCGCGGTCACGGGCGTCCTTCGAGTCCAGGATGCGGAGCGGGTTCTTCTCGAGGCGCCGCTGCGAGTCCTCGGAGAGGCTCCCCGCCATCGGGGTGAAGTAGTCGAGGAGGGCCTTTCGATAGCGCGCCCGCGTGTCGCCGGAGCCGAGCGAGTTCAGGTGGACGGTGAGGTCCCCGATCCCGAGCTCCTCGAGGAAGCGGTAGGCGAGCTCGATCATCTCCGCGTCGGACACGGGGCCCGGGTCCCCGTAGAGCTCGCAGCCGACCTGGTGGAACTGGCGGTAGCGCCCCTTGGCCGGACGCTCGCCCCGGAACATCGGGCCGAGGTAGTACCAGCGGGTCACCGGCTCCTTGGCCCCGACGCCGTGCTCGACGAACGCCCGCGCCGCCCCCGCCGTCCCCTCGGGCCGGACGGTCAGCGAATCTCCGTGTCTTTCGAAGGAGTACATCTCCTTCTCTACGACGTCGCTCGTCTCCCCCATTTGCTTGGAGAAGAGCGAGGTGTCTTCGATCAGGGGCGTTCGGACCTCGCCGTAGCCGTATCGCTCGGCGACACGGCGGAACACCGCCTCGACCCGGCGCCATTTTTTGGCTTCCGGGGGCAAGATGTCGTTCATCCCCCTGACGGCGCGGATCTTCACGGCAGGTCTCTCGGTCGGCTCTCGTGTTCCACGCAGGGCGGGAGAAGCGGTCATGGTCGGCCACCGCGGGCCCCGAACGAAACGGGTACGCGGCGGGAACGGCCCGGCGCTTATGGCCAGTGTGGGCGGGCGGGTCAAGCGCATAGCCAGGGCCGGACGCACCTTCGCGCTGGCCGGGCCCCCCAAGGCCAGGCTTGCATCGAAGACCCGACCCGGTGAATAGGCGCTCGTGGCCCAAGCGGACGAGCCGGGGAGGGTGCTCGCGATCGACGACGGCAAGGCGCGCGTCGGGCTCGCGCTCTCGGACGAGACCCGGGTCCTCGCGACCCCCCACGCCGTCCTGCCGGGGCAGGACCGAAAGCGGCTCGTCCGGGAGATCGCCTCGCTCTGCGAGCGCTACGAGGTGAAGCGCGTCCTCGTCGGCTTGCCGCTCCACATGAGCGGCGAGGCGGGCAAGAGCGCCGGCCGCGCGCGGGAGCTCGCCCAGGCGGTGGCCGACGCGACCGGGCTCGAGGTCGAGCTCGTCGACGAGCGGTGGTCGACGGTCGAGGCCGAGCGCAAGCGACGCTTCGCCCACGAGGGCTCGCGCCGATCGAGCGTCGCCATCGACGCCGCCGCGGCCGCGGTCGTGCTCCAGGCGTGGCTGGACGCACGCGCTTCGACCGCGCGGTGAGCTCCTCCCTCAGCGCTTCGTGTCGGGGCGCTTGGAATCGGTGCGGAGGAGGCCGTACGTCCCGATCCCGGCTGTCACCGCGACGAGGGCGGAGACGATGTCCCAGAGCGGCCACGCGACCCCGGCCGCGTGGCGCAGCAGCAGGGCCTCCGTCAGCCGGATCGCGAGCGAGACCACGCCGTAGGTGACGAAGGCGCCCACGATCCCCTGGCGCATCGAAGCGGCGAGGGTCACCGTCTTCGCGCTGTTGCTCCAGATGTTCTTTCGCACGTAGTGGACGGTGAACCCGATCGGCGTCGCGAGGGTGAGGGTGAGCAGCGACGCGAGGAGAAGCGCCTCCGAGCCGGTGATGTTCGCGGCCGCCCCTCCGCCGCGAGACATGCGGATGATCGACGCCGACATCGTCATGAGCCCGCCGAGGGCGCCGAACGCTCCCAGCGTCCCCAGCACCGCGATCGTAGGACGCGAGAGGGCCACGTCGCGCTCGCGCGCGTCCACGGACGGAGCGCGCGCGCCCACGGGGGCCGCGCCCGCCCCTTGCTTGAGCATCGACGGAGGCATCACGCTGTTGCCCGCCGCCGTGCGCTCGACGAACGCGGCGAGCTCCGACTCGAGCTCGTCCATCGTCTGGTAGCGGGCCTCCGGGGCCTTCGCCATCGCGTGCTGGATCACCATCTCGAGCGCCTCGGGGAGGCTCGGGTTCAGGGCGCAGGGCCGCTCCGGCTCCTCGAGGAGCACGGCCATGATCGTCGCGGTCGGATCGATCTTGTCGAAGGGCCGCTTGCCGGTGACGAGCTCGTAGAGGATCGCCCCCACCGCGTAGATGTCGACGCGATGATCGACGCGCTCGCCTTTGGCCTGCTCCGGCGCCATGTACGAGGGCGTGCCCATGATCATGCCCGTCTTCGTCAGCGACTGCCCGCCCGCCTCTTTGACCTTCGAGATGCCGAAGTCGATCACCTTCGCGGTCGGGCTCGCGAGGTCGCCGACGAGGAACACGTTCTCCGGCTTCATGTCGCGGTGGACGATGCCGAGCTGATGGGCCGCGGAGAGCGCCTTGCAAACGTGCCGCACGACCCGCACCGCGAGCTGCACGTCGAGGCGGCCTCGCTCCTTCAAGAACACGGCGAGCTCTCGACCGTCGAGGTACTCCGCGACGATGAACGGGCGCCCGTCGTCGGTCCGGCCGATGTCGTAGACGTCGCCGACGTGCGGGCTCTGGATCGAAGCGGCCGCCTCTGCCTCTCGCTGGAACCTCGAGAGCACCTCGGGCAGGCGCGCGTACTCCGGATGGAGCAGCTTCACCGCGAAGCGCTTGCCGTGGATGCGGGTGTGGCGAGCCTCGTAGACGCGGCCCATGCCGCCCTCGCCGATGACGCGCACGATCGCGTAGGTGCCGGCGAGGACCTGACCGATGTGCTCGTCGTCCTCCGCGTCCGCGTCGACGAGCTCCGCCGCGTCCTTCGGGCAGACGTTGAACTCGGGCGGGTACCGCATCCCGCACTGGGTGCAGATCTTCGGCAGCATCGTCTGCAACGTGATCTGGTTCGCCGAGGAGAGAGATCCGCGGCCCGCGTGGGAGAGGCTCGCGCTGTGGGCGAGGCTCGGGTTGCTCTGCTGGCTCGCGCGTGCGTCGATGCGCGCCGCGATCGCCGACCCGGGAGAAGGCGTCTCCTCGTTGCGAAAGCCATCCGACGAGAGCGCGTGCGTGCCCGACGCGTACGAGGGCAGCCCCTCGCGCGCGACGCCCTCGCGCGGAAGGCCCTCGCGCGTCAGCCCGACCTGCCCGAGCAACGTCGGGCCCACCGCGAGCGGGCTCGCGAGGTTCGGCGTCGACGCGCCCGGCGACGACCCCGCCGGCACGGGGATGGTGGGGCCCGCGGCTGCGCCGGGCGACGAGCCGATCACCGCGCGCGGTGCCGCCACCGCTTGAGGCGGAGGCAGCTGATTGATCCACGTTCCTGCGCGGGGCATCGTGCGCGCCGGCACCGCCCCGCCCTCCGGCGAACGCCCTTGGCTCTCGGGTCCGCTCGGGTCGGCCGACGGCCGATGCCCTTGGGCGGCATTGGATCCGAGAGGAGGCGTCCTGGCCATGCGTATCCCAGGCTATCTCGAGACGCGCGGGTAGGGCAGGGGGTCGATGCGCGAGTTGACCCCGAGCCGGCCGTCGGTATAGTGCGCGCCCTTCGCTCGAGGGCCAGGGCTCGAAGGCACCGGCTCCCGTCGAGCGTAGAGTTTCGTCACATCACCCATTTCATCGAAACGGCCCTTCGGGGGCTTCGGCCAGCGCGGCCGGGCTTTCGGACGGGCGTCGCCAAGAGAAGGCCATGCTTCACTCCGTACAGAAGTCGACGATCATCGGTCAGTTCGCGAAGCACGAGGGCGACACGGGGTCTCCCGAGGTCCAGATCGCCCTCCTCAGCGAGCGCATCAACCAGCTCACCGAGCACTTCAAGACGCACAAGAAGGACCACCACTCCCGCCGTGGTCTGCTCAAGCTGGTCTCCCAGCGCCGCCGCCAGCTCGACTACTTGAAGCGCGTCGACGTCGAGCGCTACCGCGACATCATCAACAAGCTCAACCTCCGCAAGTAGCGCGAGCGCGCCGAAGGACGCGAGCCCCCGCCTCGCCGCGGGTCGCGTCCTTCCGCTTTTTGTACCCGGGTATAATTCCTGGGCATCGGCGCCCCTTCGGGCCGTCCGTGCAGGGATCGCGTGACAGATCCCCTCACCGGCGGTAGAACGCGCCCTCGAAAATTCAGCAACCAGAGAAAGCCCGCTGGTCGGGGACGGTCCTTCGACTTCGCTCCCTGCCGCCGATCCCTCCTCGATATCGGCGCCAGAGAACGAGGAAGAAGAGTCCCCCACCCCGGGAGAAAGGCTCACTTCCATGTTCGTTCGTGAATCCGTCATGCTCGGCGGGCGCCAGCTCACCTTCGAGACCGGCCGCCTCGCCAAGCAGGCCCATGGCTCCATCCTCGTCACCTACGGCGAGACGGTCGTCCTCGTGACCGCCGTCTGCACCGACGAGCGCCCCGGCTTGGACTTCTTCCCGCTCACCTGCGAGTTCGTCGAGAAGACCTACGCCGCCGGCCGCATCCCGGGCGGCTTCTTCAAGCGCGAAGGGCGCCAGCGCGAGGAGGAGATCCTCACCTGCCGCATCATGGACCGTCCGCTCCGCCCCCTCTTCCCGGAGGGGTTCAAGAAGGACACGCAGATCATCGCGACCGTCCTCTCGAGCGACAAGCAGAACCGTGCCGACGTGCTCGCCCTCACCGGCGCCAGCGCGGCCCTCCACATCTCGGACATCCCCTGGGAGGGCCCCATCGTGGGCATCCGCGTCGGCCGCAAGAACGGCGAGCTCATCGCGAACCCCTCCGTGGAGGAGAGCGAGAAGTGCGACATCGAGCTCGTGGTCGCGGTGTCGAAGGACGCGATCGTGATGGTCGAGGGCGGCGCGGCAGAGGCCACCGAGGCCGACATCATCGACGCCCTCATGTTCGCGCACCGCTCCGCGCAGCCCGTCCTCGAGCTCATCGAGAAGATGCGGGCCGCCATCGGAAAGCCGAAGCGCACGTGGGCCGCCCCCGTCCTCGACGACTCGATCCGCGAGCTCGTGAAGGCGACCGTCGACGCCGACCTCAGCAAGGCCACCCGCGTCCTCAACAAGAAGGCTCGCTACGACGGCTACTCCGAGATCAAGAAGAGGATGGCGGCTGAGCTCAAGGCCAAGCTCGGCGACGAGAAGTACGTCGCCAACGAGGCCCTCATCAAGAACGAGTTCGAGGAGCGCAAGGCTCACATCGTCCGGACGATGGTGCTCGAAGAGGGCGTCCGCATCGACGGCCGTGACGGACGGACGATCCGTCCCATCGTCACCGAGGCCGGCCTGCTCCCGCGCGTCCACGGCAGCGCCTTGTTCCAGCGCGGCGAGACGCAGGCGATCGTCACGACGACGCTCGGGACGACGTCCGACGAGCAGAAGATCGACGGCCTCCTCGGCGAGACGTGGAAGCGCTTCTACCTGCACTACAACTTCGCGCCCTTCTCGACGGGCGAGACCAAGCCGATGCGCGGCCCCGGCCGGCGCGAGATCGGCCACGGCGCCCTCGCCGAGCGCGCCCTCGCGCGCGTCATGCCCCCGCAGGAGAAGTTCCCGTACACGATCCGCGTCGTCTCCGAGACGCTCGAGTCGAACGGCAGCTCCTCGATGGCGGCCGTCTGCGGCGGCTGCCTCTCGCTGATGGACGCCGGCGTCCCGATCAAGGCGCCCGTGGCCGGCATCGCGATGGGGCTGATCAAAGAAGGAGAGAAGTACGCGATCCTGAGCGACATCCTCGGCGACGAGGATCACCTCGGGGACATGGACTTCAAGGTGTGCGGCACCTCGCGCGGGGTGACGTCCATCCAGATGGACATCAAGATCGCCGGCCTCTCTCGGGAGATCCTCGAGCGCGCTCTCGCCCAGGCTCGTGAGGGTCGGCTCCACATCCTCGGCAAGATGCTCGAGACGCTCCCCGCCTTCCGCCAGGATCTCTCGCGCTGGGCCCCTCGCATCACCACCTTCAAGGTGAAGCCCGATCAGATCCGGCTCATCATCGGGCCCGGCGGCAAGACGATCAAAGGCATCGTCGACCAGACGGGGGTCGCCATCGACGTCGAGGACGACGGAACGGTCAACGTGTCGTCGGCGGACTCGGACGCGGTCAAGCGCGCCCTCGACATCATCAAGGGCCTCACCGCGGAGCCGGAGGTCGGCACGATCTACCGCGGCACCGTGAAGCGCGTCGCCGATTTCGGCGCGTTCGTCGAGATCCTCCCGAACATCGACGGTCTCGTGCACATCTCGGAGCTTGCCCACCACCGCGTCGAGCGCGTGGAGGACATCGCGAAGGAGGGCGACGAGATGGAGGTCAAGGTCCTCAGCGTGGATCGCGAGGGCAAGATCCGGCTCTCCCGCAAGGAGCTCCTGCCCCTCCCGGAAGGGATGGAGGCGGTGCAGCGGTCCCCGCGCCCGGAGGGCCCGCGCGGGCCGCGCCGGGACGGCGGTGGGCGCGAAGGACGATTCGGCGGCGACCGCCGCGGTCGCAACTGACGTGGTCGCGCGCGACGATCGAGGAGCCGCCACCCTGGGCGGCGTGCGGCTCGACGATCTGCTCGCGCGCGGCGACTGGGGGACGCCGCTCTACGTGTACGACTTGGACGGGATCGCCGCTTCGGCGCGGTCCCTCGTCCGGTCGTTCGAGGGCTATCCGCACCTCGTCGCGTACGCGGTGAAGGCGAACAGCGCCGGTCCCATCCTGCGCGCGCTGAGCGCGGAGGGGGTCGGCGCCGACGTTGTTTCGGGGGCGGAGCTGGAGCTCGCCCTCGCGTGCGGTGTCGCCCCCCACGACATCGTCTACAGCGGCGTCGCGAAGACGGACGCGGAGCTGGATTTCGCGATCGCGGCCGGGCCCCGCGGCATCCTCGCCCTCCAGGCGGAGAGCGTCGAGGAGATCCCGCGCATCGAGGCCCGCGCCCGCGCCGCGGGCCGCCGAGCGCGCGTGAGCCTGCGCATCAACCCCGGCATCGAAGCCGACACCCACGCGTACATCGCGACCGGCCACGACGAGGCCAAGTTCGGCATCCCGCGCTCCGAGATCGGCGTCGCGGTGGAGACGATCCTCGCGGCCGATCACGTCGATCTCGTGGGGGTCGGGAACCACGTCGGCTCCCAGCTGCTCGTGACCGATGAGTACGTCGCCGCCGCGCGCATGCTCGTCCCCGTGTTCGCCGCGTGCGAGGCGGCGATGCTCCAAGGCGGGAGGCCCCCCCTCGAGCTCCTCGACTGCGGCGGCGGCTTCGGCATCGACTACGGAAAAGGTTGCCCCGTCACGCCCGCTGATTTCGTCCACGCCGTCGTCCGCGATCTGAAGCGCAACGGCCCCGCCCACGCCCGCATCGTGATCGAGCCAGGCCGATCCCTCGTCGGCGCCCACGGCGTCCTCCTCGCGACCGTCGTCATGCAGAAGCGAGCCCGACCTTCGGGTGAAGAGCGGCGCTGGCTGATGATCGACGCGGGGATGAACGATCTCATCCGGCCCGCGCTCTACCAGGCGCTCCACCGCGTCGAGCCGATCGAGGCGCCGGAGGGGGAGGGGCGGGCGAGCTATCGCGTCGTCGGCCCCGTCTGCGAGAGCTCCGACGACTTCGGGGCCCACGAGCTGCCCGACCCTCCGCCGCGCGCGGTCGTGATCCGCGACGCAGGCGCCTACGGCTTCACGATGGCGAGCGCGTACAACGGACGATCCCTCCCCACCGAGCTGTTTCTGTCCGAGGGGCGCGTCGCGTGGGTCCTCCCCGGGGGCGACCCGCGAGCCTGGATCGCGTCGCGCACGGGAGCGCGCTCCGCGACCTGATCGCCCGCCGCGGTTCGCTCAGCGCGCCGCCGCCACGTCGGGGCGCCCCTGTCGCGGATGGATCCGCGCGACCGCGGAGAGGACGGCGTCCTTCAGCGCGTCCCCGACGAGGCCTCGATCATCGAGCTCCTCGTTGCGGAACGGCCGCTTGACGACCTTCTCCCCGATCAGCTTGTCGTCCTGATCGAGGAAGCGGAACGCCATCTGAACGGAGCCGAACGTCTCCTCGCCGGCGAGCGCGCCGTCGGTGGTGAGGTCGATGGCGAGGATGTCGATCTCGACGCGCACGTCCGCTTCCGACGCCGGCGTGAGCCTCGCCCCCCGCGCGAGCATCGTGAGCTCCGCGAGCTTCTTCACGTAGCCGCCGACATCGCCCGCGGGCGCATACTCGTACTGCGTCACCCTCGCGATGCCGTCGCGATGCTTGCCCAACGTCGCGCGATCGGGCCGGAGATCACGCACCTTCGAGACCGCCACCGACATGCCCGAGAGGTGCTGATCGATGGGGATGGTCGTGATGTCCGCGCGCATCGCGACGGGCACGTTGCTGCAGGCGGAAGCGCCACACGCGAGCGCCACACTGAGAACGAAATGGAACTTGTTCATGGGTCCTCCGAGAACGAAGCCAGGCGCCTCATGGATGCGCGCACCGCCGCGCGGCCACGAGCCCGCGCGCACGAATGCTTCGCGAGAGCACCGTTTTGCCTGGGAATTTCGACAATTTGCTGCCCCTGAAGAGGACCGATCCGATTTTGCTTGGCAGACGGCATCCTGCTGCCCTAAAAGCGCCCCTGCTTCGACGGACTGCGGCGGAAACGCCGGCCCGAAAGGGTGCCGTCCAAGCGGAGGCCACGCCTCTCTCCTCGGAGAAAGCAGGCCGAAAAAAGTCGACGACGAGAAAAACAAAGTCGTTGACAAGCCTCCGAAAGCTCACTAGTGTTCGCCTCCCCTTCGGCGCCGAAGCGAAAGCTTCCGGGGCCAAGTGGGATGCAGCGCCGCGACGACCACCAATCGATCGCCGCGACGCACGCCGACTGCCCGTCGGAATCACGGCGTAAGCGGACGACGAACCCAGGTTTATCCACAACCTGGGGAGACCCTGTGGAAAGCTCCGGCCGCCCACGGTGTCCGAGGGCCTCTTTGGCCCGCTCGATCCTTGAAAACTGAGACGTACGTGCGAGCAGCAGCGGTCTTCGGGCCGATGTTGCTACGCCGGGCAACCAATCGCGATCTGGACCAGGCACCCAAGCCTCGGCCAGGCGCGAGTCAGACTCGAGAGTCTCTTCTTCGGGAGGGGCGAACCGAGCTGACCTTTGAGACGAGAGCCGCGCGAGGGGCTTTAGCCGCTCCTTGCGCCTCGAGAGCTCAAACAATCCAGTCCGGAAGCCTGCAAAGGTCGA
>JBGAID010000191.1:0-6940 GCA_044225865.1 Polyangiaceae bacterium
GCGCGGCCCCGCTCCCTCGCGCTTGGAGGGGGGCGGGAGCTTCTGGGGCGCGACCCGGGACGCGCCGAGCGCGCGCACGCTCGCCTTCGCTCGGGCGCGGCGCTGCGCGATCTCCCGATCCGACAAATCGGCGTCCGCCCCCTCGGCGTGGCTGGCGCGGATGCGCGGCCGGCCTTCTTGCGAAGACCTCGCGGGAGGGCGCGTCCGAGCGCTCGTCGAGCGCACCGCCGCGAGCGGGTGCGGGGGCGTCCTCGGACGCCGCGCCCCCGCCGCGATCTCGGCCGGCTGGCGGTCGTCGTCGCGCTTCTCGCGCGCCGCGCGCTTGGGCCTCGCCACCCGGCTCTTCGCCGCGGGCGCTCCCGTGCTCTTGCCCCCGCCTCGCGCCACCCGCTTCGGGTGGGTCTCCTTCTCGGACTTCTTGTCGCTCAAAACCCTGCCTCCGTGATGCTGCTTCGATACGAGCTAGGTGCCTCGGACCTGACCTTCGCCGTACACGATCCACTTGAGCGAGGTCAGATGGACGAGCCCCATCGGGCCATAGGCGTGGAGCTTGGACGTGGAGATGCCCATCTCCGCGCCGAGCCCGAGCTCGCCCCCGTCGTTGAACCGCGTCGACGCGTTGACGAGGACGCAGCTCGCGTCCACCTCGCGAAGGAACCGCTGCGCCTTCGCGTAGTCACCGGTGACGATGCTCTCGGTGTGCTGGGAGCCGAAGCGCGCGATGTGATCGAGCGCGCCTTCCATCCCCGCGACCACCCGCACCGCGAGGATGGGGGCGAGGAACTCGAAGCCGTAGTCGGCCTCGGTCGCGGGCTTGGCTTCGGGGAGGACGGAGACGGTCCGACCGTCCCCGCGGATCTCGAGGCCCTTCCCCACGAGGCGCCGCAGCCGGGGAAGGAACGTGTCCGCGACGGCCTCGTCCACGAGCAGGCACTCGAGCGCGTTGCAGACACCAACCCGCGAGAGCTTGGCGTCCTCGACGATGCGTTCGGCCGCGTCGAGGTCCGCGCTCGCGTCGACGTAGACGTGGCAGACGCCTTTGTAGTGCTGGATCACCGGCACGCGGGCGTGCTCCGTCACGAACCGGATGAGCGCCTCCCCCCCGCGGGGGATGACCAGATCGACGAGCCCCGTCAACGACACGAGCTCGCGGATCTCCTCCCGCGATGTTCCCCCTTCGGGATCGCCGGTGACGAGCTCGGCCGCCTCGACCGGCAGGCCTCCCGCCGCGAGCGCGGCGCGCGCGATCGCCATGAGCGCCTCGTTGGAGCGGCGCGCCTCTTTGCCGCCGCGAAGGACGACGGCGTTCCCGCTCTTCAGGGCGAGGGCGAACGCCTCGATCGTCACGTTGGGGCGCGACTCGTAGATCATCGCCACCACCCCGAGCGGGATCCGCGCCTGCCCCACCAGCATCCCGTTCGGGCGGCGGCGCATCCCCGTGACCTCGCCGACCGGATCGTCCTCGTCGGCGATGGCACGAACCGCGGATGCGATGGCGCGCACACGCTTCGGACTCAGGACCAGCCGATCGACGAGGGACTCCGTCATCCCGGAGGCGCGGGCGGCCGCGACGTCCCTCTCGTTCTCGACGAAGAGCGCGCTCGCGGGCGTGCTCGCCGCCTCTTCGAGGGCACTCGCCACCGCGCGGAGCACCCCGTCCTTCGCCGCTCGCGGCGCGGAAGCGACGCTCCGCGCGGCCGCTTTGGTGCGGGCGACGCGGTCGCGCAAGCCGGTGCGTTCGGGGCTCATGGAGGGCGCCGAACCCTACTCGGCCCACCCCTCGAGCGCCATAGCGGTCGACGCGCGAACGGCTACACTGCCGGCGTGCGATCGCGCCTCGGTTGGCTCGCTGCGTGGGTGCTCGGCTCGACCGCGTGCAACGCAAAGACGGATTCGGCCGCCCCTCCCCCCGCCATGTCCCAACCGCGCGCGGCGACCGACGCGCGAGGGGTGCCTCTCCGCGGCCTGAGCTCCGCCGACCGCGCCGCGCTGCCCGCCCCGCCGACGGACGTCGGGATGCCGCCCAACCCGAAGAGCCCCGGTCCGCCCGGTCCGAAGCCGGCCGCGACGACACCCCCGCCCGCGCCGCCCCCGACAGGCCAGCCCACGACCGGCCAGCCGGGAGGCGGCTCCACCGAGGAGCCCCTCGAGGACTGATCGCTCAAGGCGTGGGCGCGGACGCGGACGGCGACGCGGTCTCGCTCGTCCTCTCGCGGGTCGCGTCGATCTCGTGGCAGACGCCCACCTTGCGCTCGCAGAACCTGCCGTCTCCGCAGTCGGCGTCGTAGCGACACTGCACGCATCGAAGGTCGTAGCAGAGCTTCGCGTTGCCCTTGTCTTTGCAGTCGTCGTCCTTCTCGCAGTACGGAAACCTCGCGCTCGTGCACCCGAACGAGCTTGCCTGCACGACGCCGAGACCGAAGAGGAGCGCGCCGGCGAAGACGAGCTTCGCGCGGGTCAGGTGCTTGGACGACATGGCAGAGAAGCTACACCGAGGCGACCGCGCCGAGACTCGATTCTCGGCGCGCGACCCGCGAACACCCCGGAATCGAGCGCGAGTCGAAGGGGGCCTCGCCCACGGCAGGCAGGCGTGGTAGCTCCCGCCGCATGTCTCGTCGCAAGGCCGTCGTCATCCTCGACTTCGGGTCTCAGTACACGCAGCTCATCGCGAGGCGCATCCGCGAGCTCTCGGTCTACTGCGAGATCCTCCCGTGCACGGCGCCCCTCTCTGCCCTCGTCGAGAAAGAGCCCGCCGCGATCGTCCTCTCGGGAGGCCCCTCCAGCGTCTACGACGAGGGCGCCCCCACCATGGATCCGAAGGTGCTGGAGCTCGGCGTCCCCGTGCTGGGGATCTGCTACGGGATGCAGCTCGTCGCCCACGTCGGAGGGGGAAGGGTGGAGCGCGCCGATCACCGCGAGTACGGCCCCGCGAAGGTGAAGGTCGAGCGCGCGGAGGGGATCTTCTCGCGGCTCACGACCGGCGCAGAGCTCGACGTGTGGATGAGCCACGGCGATCGGATCGAGGCGCTCCCCCCCGGCTTCGAGCGCGTCGCGGAGAGCGCCAACAGCCCCTTCTGCGCCGCCCAGAACCGCGACAAGCGGATCTTCGGCCTGCAGTTCCACCCGGAGGTCGCCCACACCAAGCAGGGCCGGCAGATCCTGGAGGCGTTCCTGTTCGACGTCGCCAAGCTCGCTCCCGACTGGACGGCCGCGTCGTTCGTCGAAGAGTCGATCGCGGCCGTCCGCGCCCACATGGCGTCGACTCCTCCGTGGCCGCGGTCCTCTGCTCGCGCGCGATCGGCGATCGGCTCACATGCATCTTCATCGACAACGGCCTCCTCCGCCAGGACGAGGCGAAGCACGTCGTCGCGATGTTCGAGGGGCGCTTCCACTTGAACCTCGTCCACGTGGACGCCTCGACGAAGTTCCTCTCCGCCCTGGAGGGCGTGACCGACCCGGAGCAGAAGCGGAAGATCATCGGCCGCGTCTTCATCGAGGTGTTCGAGGAGCACGCCCGGACCATCGATGGCGCTTCGTTCCTCGTCCAGGGGACGCTCTATCCGGACGTCATCGAGAGCGTCTCCTTCAAAGGTCCGAGCGCCGTCATCAAGAGCCACCACAACGTCGGAGGTCTCCCCGAGCGCATGCACCTCAAGCTCTGCGAGCCGCTGCGCGAGCTCTTCAAGGACGAGGTGCGGGCGGTGGGCGAGGCCCTCGGGATCCCCCACGACGTGCTCTACCGGCACCCCTTCCCCGGCCCCGGCCTCGCGGTGCGATGTCTCGGTCCGCTCACCCGCGAGCGCCTCGACGTGCTCCGCCGCGCCGATGCGATCTTCATCGACGAGATCCGCAAGGCCGGTCTCTACGATGCGATCTGGCAAGCCTTCGCCGTCATCCTCCCCGTCCGGACGGTAGGGGTCATGGGCGACGATCGAACCTACGACGAGGTCATCGCCCTTCGAGCGGTGAACTCGACGGACGGGATGACGGCGGACTGGGCCCGCATCCCCCACGACGTCCTGGCGCGCGCGAGCTCCCGCATCATCAACGAGGTCCGCGGGGTGAACCGCGTCGCTTACGATATCTCCTCGAAGCCGCCGGCCACCATCGAGTGGGAGTGACGGAGATGAAGCGCGTGAAGCGAAGCCCCCTCCCTCTCGGGCTCCTCGCCCTCTCCTTCGCCGGCTGCGTGGGCGCCCCGAAGACCACCTCCTTGAAGGTGCACTCGGACGTGCCGGACGCCGTCGTCACCATCGACGACCAGGTGCTGGGCGCGGCGAAGGTCGTCGAAAAGCGCGGCGTCGCGCTGCCCCCCGGCCGCCACCGCGTCACCGTCGAGAAGCCGGGGTACTTCCCTCACGACGAGCTCGTTCAAGTGAAGGAAGGGGACCCGCCCATCCGCCTCGACGTTCGGATGGATCGGGTCCCGGATTGAGGACGGGCCCTGCTCGAAGGGCCCCGATCAGTAGTGGGGCTGGCCCATCCCCATGCCGTTGCCCATCGTCCCCCCTTGGGGCACCGTCTGGAACGAGCGGCTGTAGATGTTCCGCAGCTTGTTCGAAGTCTCGTTGGTGAGACCGTTCGACGGGTAGGGCCACTGGAAGCCGTTGCCCACCGCCTGATTGCACGCGAACGAGACCATCAGCTCGACGTTGGGGCTCCCGTCGGCGGGGGTGAAGACGACCGCCATCTCGGGGCTGAAGCACTGGCCACGGTTCTGATTGAAGCTGTCCTCGTGGCCGAAGATATCGAGGATCTCGCTCTTGGTATCGTCGTCCCCGTAGGAGGAGCCGAGCACCGTGTAGTTGTTGAACTTGGGCTGGTTCGCGTTCGCGCCGAAGAAGGGCAGGCCCGGGATTTGCGGGATCATCTGCTGGAACGGCCCCAGGATCTGGCCGGGGATCTGCCCCAGCTGCTGCTGTTGCTCTTGGGTCATCCCAGGAATGGGAATGGGGAACCCGCTGAGGGGATTGTTCGCGTTCTGGTCGCCCTGCAACTTCAGGATGGTCATCGACGCGTCGTCGAGGTTGCCGAAGGGTGCCGTGCGCTTGTTGCAGCCGGCGGCGAGGGGAAGGGCGAGCAGCAAACCGAGCAGGGTGGCGGAGCGAGCGAGGTTCATCTTGCCTCTCAGACGTATCACGGCCGGGGTAGGAATACGCGACGCAGCTGATTTTACGTCGTCGGCATCCTGCTCGCCCCCCGACGCGGGAATGGAACCTTGGCCGAACAGGAAAACGTCGCGCGTCACGCGGGGAGTTCTACGGCCACAAAGCGCGAAACCCCCGAGCCGATAGCTCGAGGGCCGATGATCCGGTGAGGCCGGACGATTCGAGCGGCGCCGCGATCGGTTCGAGCGGCGCGCGTTGCGATCAGCTGGCGGGCTTCTCCGCGGCGGCCTCGGCCTTGGGGGCCTTGCGCGTCTCGGCATCGAGCAACCCGATGCGAGCCTTCTCCGAGCGCTTCACGCGCTTCTTCTTCAGCGGGGTCTGAAGCCACTCGTGACGGAGCCGGATGTTCCACTTCGCAATGTTCGCCATGACCTTGGTCTCTTCTTTGGGGGGCCACCAAACGCGGACCCCGCTGAGGGCGGCGGACGTTGGTCGATCGGGGGGCTGTCGTCAAGCCCGGGTCGCCGCAAACGGGCTCTCCCGGGACAGCCGCGAGGGGGACCTCGTTCATCCTTGTCGACGGGGCCGGGTAAGCGAAGGCCCGAAAGCAGGATCAAAGACGAGCGGGCTTGCCTCCTTCGCCGCGCGATGGGGTATTCTTCGTGGATCGGGGCCTAGGCGCTTGCTCCTCGTTCGTCCACGTCCGTTCGTCCATGGTGGGCTGAGATGAAGACTCATCAGCTCGCGCCCGGAACCGTCCTCGGGCGCTACGAGTTGCTCTTGCCGGTTGCCTCCGGAGGGATGGCGACGGTCTGGGTCGCGCGTGCGCGCGGCTCGCGAGGCTTCTCCAAGACGGTCGCGGTCAAGACGATCCTGCCGAGCCTCTCGGACGATCCCCAGTTCGAGCAGATGTTCCTCGACGAGGCCGCGATCGCCTCGCGCATCCAGCACCCCAACGTCGCCCAGATCATCGACCTCGGTGAAGAGGACGAGATCCTCTACCTCGCGATGGAGTGGGTCGACGGGGAGTCGCTCTCGACGCTCTCGAAGTTCGCGCGGAAGAACGGCACCGACATCCCCCTTCGCGTCGGGCTGCGCGTCCTCACCCAGGCGTGCGCCGGCATCCACGCCGCCCACGAGCTGCGCGACGACGACGACCGTCTCCTCGAGCTGGTCCACCGCGACGTATCGCCTCAGAACATCCTCATCGGCTCGTCGGGGGTCGTGAAGATCGTGGATTTCGGCGTGGCGAAGGCCCTCGGGCGCTCCGGGGAGACCTCGGCCGGACAGCTCAAGGGCAAGGTCCCGTTCATGTCGCCGGAGCAGGCCAAAGGCGGCAAGGTCGACCGGCGAACGGACATCTTCGCGCTCGGCATCATCCTCTATCGGATCGCGACCCAGACCCACCCGTTCCTCGACGAGACGGACATCAAGACGATGCGCAACATCATCTCGCGCCCGGTGATGCCGCCGCGGGTGAAGACGCCGAGCCTGCCCGTCGAGCTCGAGCGCATCATCCTCAAGGCCCTCCAGAAGGACCCAGACAAGCGCTTCTCGAGCGCAGCGGAGATGGAGACCGAGCTCGACGCGGTCATCGCCGCCTCGTATGGGTCGGTCCCCGTCGACGAGGTCGGGACCTTCGTGCGGGCGACGCTCGGGGAGCGGGACCGCAAGCGCCGGGCCGCCGTTCGCGACGCGGCGCTCAAGATGGATCAGTCGGCGAACATCCCCACCATCGTGGGCGCGCCCCCTTCGATGGAATCGGTGTCGGGGGTGATGTTGACCCAGACCCATACCCCCGTCGGCTCACAGCCGGGCGCGAAGGTCCCCCC
>JBGAID010000192.1:0-6883 GCA_044225865.1 Polyangiaceae bacterium
ATCGGAGGCGAGCAGCTCCAGCCGGCGATCGAGCTGCTCCGCGAGCTGCTCGGCAGAGAGCACGCGGAGGCGCGGCGCGGCGAGCTCGATCGCGAGCGGCAGGCCGTCGAGCTTGCGGACGATGGTCTCGACGATCGGAGGGGAGAGCGCCCCTCGATAGCCGGCGCCCCGCGCCCGCTCTTCGAAGAGTCGCGCCGCCGGCGAGGGCGCCCCCTCGCCGCGAAGCACCGGGAGCGGCTCGACCTCGACCACGCGCTCGAACGGCAAGCCGAGCCGGGCGCGGGAGGTGACCAAGAAGCGCGCCTGGGAGGCGACCCGCGCGAGGAACGCGACGCAGATCCCCACCTCCTCGCGCGCGACCTCCGCGTTGTCGCAGAGGACCATCGCCGCGCCGAGCCGGCGCAGCGATCGGGCGAGCACGTCGTCGTCGTCGGAGGTCGTCCGCGCGCGCAGGGGGACGCCGAGGGCGTAGGCGAGGCCGGCCCGGACCGACTGCGAGCCGCGCGCCGAGGTCAGATCGACGAGGACCACCGCGCGGGGGTCGAGGCTGCTCGCGAGCGCCTCGGCGAGGCGCGTCTTGCCCACGCCGGGCGGGCCGAGGAGGGTGACGAGCGCCGCGCCTCCCGCGAACGCGGAGCGAACGGCCTCGAGATCGGCTTCACGCCCGATCATGCCGACGGGAGAGCGGGCAGAGAGGAGGCCGCGTTGCATGCGGAATCGCAGGCACGCTTCCTCGGCCGAAGGGAGGCGTAAAGGAGGTTGCGCGGGGGGGGGCGGCGGCTCAAGTCGAAGGGCCCGGCCGAGGCGACCACGCTTCGACCGGGCCGCCGCGCGCGTCGGCTTCGGCGTCGAACGAGGCCTCGAGGTCGGACCAATCGGCGACCGCGCCGATCCGCGCGAGCACGGCGTAGAGGCCGAACCGCAGACGCAGCAGGAAGAGCAGCTTACCCGGGAGGGCGAGCTCCATCATCGCGCGCTTGTCGCGGAGGATGCTGCCCGCGTGCATGGGAGCGTCGGCGGAGACCGGTCGCGCCCCTGGGCGGCAGAGCGGGCCGAAGAACCCTCGCGCGAGCTCGCGCCGGCGCTCGCGACCGGCGGCGTCGCGCGGAGGGCGCGCCCCGAGCGCCACGAGCGCGGCCACGATCGCCTCGCGATCGTCGGCGCGGGTGGCGCGGGCGAGCGCGCGGAACGCCCGCAGGGTGGCGGGGTCGAACTCGCGCACGCACCCGAAGTCGTAGACGACGACGCGGCCCTCCGGCGTGAACGCGTAGTTGCCGGGGTGGGGATCGGCGTGGAAGACGCCGTGTCGATAGAGCGCGCCCACGTAGAGCTCGAAGAGGGCGACCCCGAAGCGATCGCGCAGCGCGGGGGACGGGGCGGTGTCGAGCCACCCGTCGAGCCCGAGGCCGGGGCGGAAGCTGCTCGTGAGGACGGCGGACGTCGACCACGATGGGTGCGCGCGCGGAATCACGATCGTCGGGTGATCGCGGAACAGCTCCGCGAACCGCTGCTGCCTTCGACCCTCGAGCGACAGGTCGCACTCTTCCAGCATCGCCGCGCGCGCCTCCGCGATCGCGTCCGCCACCGTGACGCCGGCGCCGGGCACGAGCGCGCGCGCGATCGCGCTGCCGCTCGAGGCCATGGCGAAATCGGCGCGGAGCGCGGCGTCGATGCCGGGGTGGCGCACCTTCACCGCGACCTCCCCGACGTCCGGCAAGGAGGCGCGGTGCACCTGGGCGATGCTCGCGACCGCGAGCGGCTCGCGGTCCAGCCTCGAGAGCAGGACGTCTGCCCTCCCCCCGAGCTCTGCGCGCAGCGTCCGCTCGACCTCCGGCCAGGGGCTCTTCGGCGCCGACGCCTGGAGCACCGCCAGCGCGGCGCGAAGGTCCGGCGGCAAGCTCGGATCGATGTAGCTCAGGATCTGCCCCGCCTTCATCGCGACCCCTTTGAGCTCCCCGAGCTGGGAGACGACGGCCGCGATCGCGTCCGGGTCGAAGGCGTCGCGGTGGAGGACCTGGCGGGTGAGGCCGACGGCGCCGCGGGCCGAGCGCATCGCGCGCGCGAGCCGGCCGGTGGGGACGGCCTGCGCCCGATCGGCGAGCAGCGAACGGATGGACGTGGCCAGATCGAGATGCGCGGGGCTCTTCATGTTGTGATAGTTACTATCACAACATGCGCCGCCGGCCCAAAGACCCCGAAGACGGCCGGACCCGGCGCCGCGTCGACGCCATGCGCCGGATCCAAGCGGCCGCCCTCGACCTATTCGAAGAGGAGGGCTTCGACGCGGTGACGATCGACCGCATCGCCGAGCGCGCCGGGGTGGGGCCGGCCACCATCTACCGAAGCTTCGGCACCAAGGAGCGGATCGTCCTCTGGGACGAGTACGATCCCGAGCTCCTCGCCGCGATCGAGCGGCGCCTCTCGACCGAGGACGCGCTCGCGGCGGTCCGCCACGCGATCGTGGAGCGGCTCCAGGAGGTCTTCGCTCGCGACAAGAAGCGCGTCCTCAGGCGCACGCGCCTGATCCTGGCGCACCCGCCGATCGCCGCCCTCACCCTCTCCGATCAGGCCGCCCTCCAGACCGCGCTGTCCGAGCTCATCCGTCGCCGATCGAAGAGCAAGCTCGCGGCCGACGTCACCGCCGGGGCGCTCGTCTCCGCCCTCTCGGTCGGCGTGCTGCATTGGGCGCGACAGGGAGGCAAGCGAGCGCTCGCCGCCGTCTTGAACGAGGCATTCGACGAGCTCGAGCGTCTCGCGCCGCGGTCGGGGCCTGTCTGATTGATTGGTTCGGGCGCCGTGAACTGAACAGCTCGCCTTCGGGGCGGGCCTTGCCGCTCGAAATAGAGTGATAGGCTGCCCGGCCATGAACGTTTGTCAGAACTGCGGGGCCGCGCTCGACGCGTCCCCGGCGCCGAGCGTTTGCAAATTCTGCAACGTCGCCAACGCCGCTCCGCCCCCAGAGCGGCTCGTGCCCGTTCCGGTGCAGATCGTCCACCAGACGGTTCAGGTCGTCGGCGGGCCCGAGACGGCCGCGCGCGAGCTCAAGTGCCCGCAGTGTCGCGTCCGGCTGGTGACGGCCCAGGTGGCCGAGGTCGCCCTCCACGGCTGCGGCCGCTGCGGCGGCATCTGGCTCGACAACGCGAGCGCGCGCGCCGTCGTGACCTCACCCCAGCGCGTCTTCGCGGATCTCGCGGATCGCGCCGGCAAGAACGCGCGGGCCCAAGCCGAGCTCCGTGAGGCCCGCTTCGTCCCCTGCCCTCACTGCGAAGGCAACATGCGTCGTGTCCCCGCCCACGGGTTGACCGTCGACGTCTGCGACGAGCACGGCACCTGGTTCGATCCGTTCGAGCTCAAGCACGTGGTGGAGCGACTCATCGCCCTCGCGACGCCCAAGCCGGCGGGACCGGCCACGGTGAAGTGCGTCCGGTGCATCGCGAGCGTGCCCGTCGGACGAGCCAACATCACCGGAGACGGCCCCGAGTGCGACACCTGCTGGCGCGCCCATCAGGAGAGGCTGCTGCACGAGTCCAACGGGCGGCACCTCAGCGCGGTCGCGCACATGTTCGTGACGCCGCCCGAACGACAATGACGGGGCGCGCTCAGCCCTTCTCGCCGCCGGGCGCGAATGACCAGAAGTAGTGCGACCCGAGCGAGGTCGGCGTCGCGCAGGCGCGCTTGCTCGGCGACGTAGAGCCGCGCTGGAACCAGACATAGGGGTACGTCCCGAAGACGCCTGGGACCTTGGGCGCAGGGGCGGCGAGGACGGCCTTCGCCGCCTTCACGGCGAGGTTTCCAAAGGCGACCTCGAGCGAATTGGTGATCTCGCCGAGGTGATTCCGGAATGTCGTGTAGCGCGGTCCGCTGACGGACACGAACTCGCGACCGCCATTGCCCTTCGCGATGCTCTCCATATCGGACCCGTTGCCCCACCATTTGCGGTCCGAGGCGTGGTTCTGGACGTGCAGGTATCGATTGCGCGCCGTCCAGCCTATCGCGAGCATCTCCTCGGAGGGCTCCGTCCCGTGGACCACGGTCGACTCCGCGTAGATGAGGGCGGCGAGGACATGCTCGTCCGTCGAGCTCGGGGTTTCGATCGCCATGCCGGGGAGGCTACACCTCGCTGGCGGCACCGCACACTGGCAGTACACGCTTTCTGCGCCGGGGGAGGGGCGACGCGGGCGCGCTTCGGCGATCATGGCCGCGGAGGCTCCCCATGACGCTGCCCCGGATCGGATCATTTCCCGCGCTCCTCGCGGCCGGCTCGGCGGTCGTGCTCGCGTTCGCGTGCTCCGACGACGAGAGCCTCGTCGGAGGGGGAGGCCGTGGGGGCGGCACCACCACCGCGGGAGGAGGAGCGGGCCAAGGCGGCCACGGCGCGGACTTCGGCTCGGGGGGAGGGGTGCAGTGCATCTCCAACCTCGACTCGATCGCGATCGCCCCCGCCGACTCGACGGTGACGCTCGACGGAGGTCCCGCCGATCCCGTCGCGTTCACCGTGACGGGGACGTTCAAGGACGGATCGTCGGAGGCCATCCCCGTCGACGCGCTGGAATGGACGGCCAAGCGCAGCGACGACACCGATCCGGGCACGATCGAGGACGGGGTCCTCCAGCCGAACCCAGCCGCGGGGGGCGTCGTCGACATCGAGGCCACCGACGGCTGCGTGAGCGCGGCGACCACGGTGCATTTCGTCCTCGACGTGACGATCGGCGATCCCGTCGATCCCGGAGATTGGAGCGGCGCCCCGGTGAGCGGCGGCGACGCCCCCCTCATCGTCTATCCCAGCGATCAGACGCGCTTCCCGCGGAACCTCTATCGGACGATCTTTCAATGGCGCAGCCAGGGGTTCACCGAGTTCCGGCTCGTCTATACCGGTCCCAACTCGACCGTCACCGTCTACACCGACGGCGCCCACGGCCTCTGCGCCGCCGCCAACCCCGCGGCCGGATGCTGGGAGGTGAATGAGCTGGCGTGGAGCTACATCGCCGGCTCCAACGCGGGGAGCACCGCGACCTGGGTCGTGGACGCCCTCGACCACGCCACCGATCCCCCCACCGTGCGCCGCAGCGACCCGATTGAAATGGGCTTCTCCAAGCAGGACGTGGAGGGCGCGATCTTCTATTGGTCGACGACGTCCGCGGGCGTGCGGCGCGGCCGCATCTCCCAGCAGGATCCAGAGAACTACGTCGTCGGCAAGCCGAGCACCGAGTACGGGACGGACAAAGTCCAGTGCGTGGCGTGCCATGTCATCTCGCGCGACGGGCTCTACCTCGCCGCCCCCGTCCAGGCCACCTCCGGCCAGAGCCTCTGGATCATGCAAGTGACCACCGACCCGCCGCCCACCCCGCTCGTGACGAGCATCGAGGACACCGGGGGCCACGGGTTCGCCACCATCTCCCCCGACGACGTCCACGTGGTGACCGCGTTCAATGGGGCGATGATGCTCTTGGACCGGGCCACCGGCGCGAAGATCGGCGACATCGATCTCGGCGGGGCGAAGGGCACCCACCCCGATTGGTCTCCCCTCGGAGACGAGCTCGTCTTCGCGAACAAATCGGGGGACGCCCCGGGGGGAGCGTCCTTGATGAAGGCGGCCTGGGACGGCGCCGCGTTCGGCGCGCCGGCGGTGTTGCTCGCCCCTCCCGCGCAGAAGTCCAATCTGTTTCCGATGTTCTCTCCCAATGGCGATTACATCGCCTTCGCCCAGGGCAAGGGGGGGCACGGCGACAACACCGCCCAGCTGTTCGTCATGGACGCCGAGGGCGCGAACGATCCGATCGAGCTCGTCAACGCGAACCGCGTGACCTCCAATCAAATGACGGATGGCCAATATCAGAACAGCCAGCCGACGTGGGCGCCCCCCGGCGATCTGCACTGGATTGCATTCAATACGAAGCGCGAATACGGCGTCATCTCCGAGGAGGGCACCCAGCAAATCTGGATCGCCGCCGTCGACCCGGACAAAGCCGCCAATGGCGAGGACCCGAGCTACCCGGCGTTCCGCGTCCCCTTCCAGGGCCTCGAGGAGAACAACCACCGCGCGTTCTGGACGCTCGACGTCGGACAGGGCGGCGGCGGCGAGGGGGGCGCGGGCGGCGGCGATCCCGGCTGCAGCGAGATCGTCCACCTCGGGCAGACGTGCGACCCGGTCCAGGACTGCTGCGAGCAGGGCGCCTATTGCGACACGCTCGACGACGGCGCGACCTACGAGTGCGTCTCGCGGGTGCCGACGTGAGCGGGCCCATCAGTTGAGGTAGCAGCCGATTCGAACGCGGGAGATCGAGATCACCGCCTCGCCTCGGAGGTCATAGATGAAGAGGTCCGCCGGCCCCGATCTCGGACCGGCTCGGTAGCTCCACCCCGACCGGACGCACTCCGTGGGCGGGCCGAGGAGCGCCGTGACCTGGGCCGTCGTCCAGCCGACCTGGACTTGCCGCAGCTGCTCGACCGTCACC
The DNA here is from genome assembly GCA_044225865.1 of Polyangiaceae bacterium. Lineage (GTDB taxonomy): Bacteria > Myxococcota_A > Polyangia > Polyangiales > Polyangiaceae > Xiheicaenibacterium. Next base: position 6,456 of record JBGAID010000192.1, read on the forward strand.
GCCCGCGAGCGGAGGTGAGGGTCCCAGGTCGAAAGACACTTCGGCGGAGCGTCCTGCGCCTCCTCTTTCACCGGCTCTTCCATTGGAGGCTCGACCGAGACCTCGGCGCGCGGGAGGGTCGCGGTGGCGACGACGATCGGCTCGGGAGGGACGGCCGCCGGAGGTCGTTCGGCCGACCCGCACGCGACCACGCTCAACGCCGCCGTGAGGAGCAGCGAACGACCCATTCGGTGATGGTACGCGCGGGCGCTTCGGTCTCCCCCACGCGACGGCGAAGAGGGCGGCGTCGCTAACAGGCATCTTACGGGGGTGGCGTTGTTGGCCCAACCGCTCCCTTATGACGCGCGTCGACGAACGCCTCGCTGCTTGCCTGGCTTCGACGACGCGCGCCTCCGCGCCCTCTCGTGGGTCGAGGTGGCTCCCATCGA
>JBGAID010000193.1:0-6868 GCA_044225865.1 Polyangiaceae bacterium
CACGCGTGATCCACGCGGCCTCGTCGCTCCGCTCCTCGCATGACTGCGAGTCGTGCTGTGGTGCTCACTCCTCGGGCGCGCGCCTCCCACGCAAACTCGCGCGACATCACTCGGCCTTCAAATGAATCGGTGCTCTAGAGCCTCAAGAACCTCGCCGCGTCCATGTCGTCCTCGTTCTTGGCGACCTCGCGGAGCACCTCGAGGCGGTCTTCCCAGTCGGCGGCGGCTCGCGCGTCACCGCGTATGCGGGCCGCCTCCTTGCGCATGAAGGCATAGCTGCGGAGGCGCATGCGCCGCGCGTCGACGGCGGTGATCGCGTCGAGCCACACCTCGTGCGGATCGCTGGCCTCGGAGGTGAGGGCGTGATCGGCGGCGACGATGAAGGGGAGGGCGAGGCTCGGGGCGTCGCCTTTCTTCTCCCACGCCTGGTAGCGGAAGAGCCGCTGCTCGGCGGGGGGGAGGGAGGCGGCGCGGGCCCAGGCGCGGAGCGTCAGGTCGATCGGGACGGCGCCGCGGTCGCGGTATCGCGCGAGAGGATCGGCCTGGCCGGTCGAGACGAGGGCGGCGGGAGCGCCCTCTTGGACGGAGGCGGGGGCCAGCGCGACCGCGACCCATCGGGCGAAGAGGGCGAGGTCGGCGTCGCGCACGTCGCGGGCGAGGACGGGGAGGAGCGCGGCCTTCTTCTTCGCGAGGTCTTGGTCCCCGCTCGAAGCCGCGACGAGGGCAGTGAGGGCGTCGATGGAGAGCTCGACGTCGGCGTCGGTGTCGTTCGCCTTCGGAGATGGGGACGCGGTCAGGATGGAGAGCGCCCGCGCGGGATCGCCGGCCACGTACGCGACGCTCGCCTGAGCGAGGGCGCGGAGGCGCTCCGGCATCTGCCCTCCCATCGCCGCTGCTCCCGCGGCGGCGATGGAAGGCTCGAGCTCGCCGTCGAGGGAGAGCTCGATGCTCGCGAGGACGAACATCGCGCTCGCCGCCCGCTCGAGCTTCCCCACGTCGGTGCCGACGGCGCGCAACGAGAGCTCTTGGAGGCGCTTTCCCGCGTGGACCAGCCACGGCGCGGGGACGATGGGGTAGAGCCCGGGCGCGCGCACGAGGATCGAGCGGAGGGTGGCGGCGCGAGGGGCGAGCGGCCCTTCGCCTCCGGACGTGTCGGGGGTGGCCATGCGCGCCGCGAACGCGGGCTCGATCGTCCCGTCGTCGAGGGTCAGGACGGCGGCGAGGAGCATCGCGCGGGCGAACGGCTGCCCCTGATCGATCGGGTCTCCTTCTCCCTCGGAGAGGATCTCTTTGGCGCGCGCGACCCGGCTCGCTCGATCCTCGCCGGGGAGGGAGACGCGCAGCTCGGTCAGGCGGCGGAGCATCGGGAGATCGCCGACCCCGGCGCCCTCGTTCGCGGGCATCGACTGGGGGAACTCCCCGAGCTTCGCCGCGCACGCCTCGAGCACCGCGAAGAGCTCTCCGAAGTTCCGCTGGAGGTTCTCGTAGCGCTTGCCGGCCCGCTGCGCGGGCATCTCCTTGAGGAGGGCGAACCCCTCCTCCGGAGAGGCGATGCAGAGGGCGGCGCCGAGGATGGACTTCAGATCCGCATCGGTGGGCTTGGCGTGGGCGTACTTGGTGGCGAGCCAGTCGACGTGCTCGAAGTCGGCTTCGATCATCGTGGCCTCGACGACGTCGCGGCGCGTGTACCAGAGGCCGAAGTAGGCAGGGTTGCCGATGAGGGCAGCGCGGTCACCGACCGCGCTCGCGAGCTTTCCGAGGTGAGGCGCGCCCACGGCAGGTCCGAGCTCTTCGAGCGAGATGCGCCGGGAGCCGGCGTCCACGAGCTCTTGGGTGCGCTTCATCTCGTTCGCCGCCTCTGCGAGGCGGACGGGATCCGGGTCGCCGATGGCCGCCTCTTGGTAGCGCTGGATCGCGATGCGGGCGATGAGCTCTTCGGCGCGGTAGGTCGCGTCGTGGCGGGTGTACCAAGTCTTCGTCGGGTAGTCGAAGTCGCGGACGATGGGCCCGCAGCTCTTGACGACGGGGAGGCCCTTCTCCTTCGCCTCGGCGAGGCAGCGCGTGGCGCGGGCGCGGGCGCGGCGGACCGCGACCTCGGGCGCGACGATGAACCCCAGCGCGCCGAGGATGACGAGGAGCCAAAACCATCGCGCACAGACCACGAGCTTCACGTACGCGGCGGGCCTCGTCGCGAGCACGCGCTCCACGCCGCGCGCCCCCGCGTCGCACGCTCGATCCCAGGCGCCGAGGGCGCGGTCGATCGGGTGTGGCTTTCTCCTGCGTGAGGCGACGGTGCTAGCGGGGCTTGGTTCCACGAGCGCTCGAGGAAGAAGTTTCGAGGGGGCCGGTGGCCCCGGACGGCCGCTCCGGCCCCCAGGGCTCGGCGCCCTTCTCGTAGTCGAGCCCGCACAGGCTGCAACAGAGCCTTTTCGATTTGGGCAAGAACGGGTTGCGAGCGGTGGGGGTGCGCCGCGGCGCCGGCGCGCCTCCGCAGCGCGGGCACAACAAGGCCGGGTCGACGGGATCTTCGTTCACGCGACCTCTCGATCGGCGGAGAGGGGCGCTCCGGGGGCGAGGCGCGCCCAGACCGTCTCCCACGGGAGGCTCTCCCAGTCTTCCACCTGGTCGACGCGGACATCGAGGGCCGCCTCGAGGTGAGGGGCGATCGAGAGGGCGGCTTGGCGCACCGTCTTGACCGACGATGTCCCCTCGCGCGCGACGAGCCGCGCGATGGAGGACACTGGATGCTCTCGAATCCCGCAGGGCACGATGAGATCGAAGTGTCTCAAATCCGGGTCGAGATTCAACGCGAAGCCGTGCATGGTGACCCAGCGCGAGACCCTCACCCCGATCGCCCCGATCTTCGCGAGGCGGCGGGCCCAGGCGGCGGTCGCCCACTCCGCGGGCTTGTCCTCGTCGACCCAGACCCCGATGAGCCCGTCGACGGTGCCGGCCTCGACGTGGTGGTCCCGCGCGACGAGGATCATCAGCTCGGCGAGCTCGCGGACGTAGCGGCGCAGGTCGCAGCGATCCGGCTTCAGATCGAGGATGGGGTAGCCCACGAGCTGGCCGGGGCCGTGATAGGTGACGTCGCCGCCGCGGCCGGTCGTCTCGAGATCGACGCCCTGGCTCGCCAGCCACTCCGCCGAGAACAGGACGTTCTCCTCCTTCGCGGAGCGGCCGAGGGTGATGACCGGCTCGTGCTCGACGAAGAGGACGGTGTCCCCGATCCGGCCCTCGCGCCGCGCCTCCTGGATGCGCTGCTGGAGGGCGTGGACGGGCGCGTACTTGCGCCGCCCCAAGAACACCGCCTGTCCGCTTCGCGATCCCATGGCTCGCTAGATCGGGATCTTCTTGCCCGTGTTCTGCTGCTCGTCGCGGTGGGCTTCGATGCTCTTCGCGAAGCTCTCCGCGACCTCCGGATCGAACTGGGTCTTGGCGCAGCGTCGGATCTCGGACATCGCGACCTGGTGGGGGAGCGCTCGCCGATAGCTGCGATCGCTCGTCATCGCGTCGTAGGTATCGGCGACGGCGATGATGCGGGCGATGATCGGGATGTCCTGTCCCTTGAGGCCGAGCGGATAGCCACGCCCGTCCCAGCGCTCGTGGTGGAGGTGCACCCCGGGGATGAGCGGGTGCAGGAACTTGATCGGCTCGAGGATGTCGCGCCCGTATGTCGGGTGCTTCTTGAACATCTCGTACTCGTCGACGGTGAGCTTGCCCGGCTTGTTGAGGTTGAGCACGCACCCGATCTTGCCGACGTCGTGCATGAGCGCGCTCTGCCGCACGATCTCGATCTCGGCGGCGGACATGCCGACGGCGCGCGCGAGGACGACGGCGTACGCGGCCACCCGATCGGAGTGGCCGGCGGTGTAGCGGTCCATCTTGTCGATCGCCTTGGCGAGCCCTTCGATCGTCTGCTGGAAGGTGGCCTGGAGATCCTCATAGAGGCGCGCGTTCTCGATGGCGGCGGCGGCGCGCGAGGCGACGATGGAGAGGAGCTTGCGCTGCCCCTCGTCGAAGCGCTTGTTGGCGGAGAACGAGGCGGCCGCGACGAAGCCGACGAGCCGGGTCTGCACCTTCAGGGGCACCGCGAGCAGGGACGCGAGGGGGACCTCCGGGGCCTGCTCGAAGAACGCCCTCCACGCGGACTCGGCGCGGAGCGAGACGTGGCCGTCCGCGCGGAGGCGCTCGAGGATGGGGCCGCTCGCGAGCTTGCCCACGTCGAGGTGATCCGGGAGCTCCGGCCCGCGCCGGCGCTGCCTCTCGAAGAAGCCGCCCTCGCCGTCCTCGATCCACGTCGAGGAGAGATCCGCGCCGAGCTCGTGGATGCAGCCGTCGGCGACGGTGTCGAGGACCTCTTCGAGGGAGAGGCTCGCCGCGATCGCCTCGCTCACCTTGTAGAGGGAGACCGCCTCGCGCAGCCGCATGTTCTCGGCCGTCATGCGCTGCTTCTCGAGGCCGCGCTTGAGGACGTGGACGACCTCGTCCAGCTTGAAGGGCTTGAGCACGTAGTCGTAGGCGCCGCGCTTCATCGCGTCGATCGCCGTCTCGACGGTGCCGAACCCAGTCATGATGACGGTCACGGCGGTGGGGGCGGCCTTGGAGATCTCCTCGAGCAAGGCGATCCCGCCCATCCGCGGCATCTTCAGGTCGCTGATGACGAGATCGAACTCCTGGCGGCCGAGCTCGGAGACGGCGGCGATGCCGTCCTCGGCCGTCTTCACCGAGTAGCCTTCCATGTCGAGAAACTCAGCGAGCATCTCGCGGATGGCCTTCTCGTCATCGACTACGAGCACCCGCGGGCGCCCGTCCAAACCGTCGTGCATTCGGGCGTAGCCTAGCCCATTTTCATCGTTCTCATGCATGCTACGCGCTCCGATGTGCCGCGCGTTCGACCCCTCGCCGAGCCTCCGAACGAGCGTCGGTCGCCGGTTCGCGCGTTTCGTCGCGATCGCAGGCGCATCCGGCGCGGTGTGGCTCGCCGCCTCGAACGCGGAGGCCGCTCCCAAGGCCCTCTCGAAGACCGCGAAGCAGGGCCTCGATCTCGCGAAGGCCGGTGACTGCGTGGCGGCCGTCCCCGTGCTGGAGAAGGCGGAGACGGAGGGGCACCGGCCCTCGACGGCGGCCGCCCTCGCGAAATGCCACATCGCGCTCGGCGAGCTCCTCCTCGCCCACGAAATCTACATGGAGCTCGCGCGGGAGAAGCCGAGCCTCGCTTGGGACGCCGCCGATCGCGCCGCCGCCGCGGGCGCCAAGGTCACCGCCGCCGACCTCGACGCCCGGATCCCCAAGCTGCTCCTCACCGTCGACCCGCGCGACGCCGCCATCACGATCAAGGTCGCGGGGGCCACGGTGCGCGAGCCGCGCGCCCCCATCCGCGTCCCACCGGACGAGAAGACGGAGATCGTGATCACGGCGGAGGGCTACGCGACCAAGGCGATCACCGTGCTCTTGCACGAGCGCGAGCAGAAGCCGATGCGCCTCGAGCTCGAGAAGGAGAAGGAGAAGCCGAGGGGCGAAGGGGAGGGAGAGAGCCCCGGCCCCTCCTCCCCGAAGAAGCCGGCGCCGATCGATCCGGTGCGCAAGCACTGGCTGGGGGTGCGCTTTCGCGGCCTGTTCGTCCCCGACTTCGTGATGAACATCGTCGCCGACGGAGGACGGACGACGTACTGGCCGGGGGTCGGCGTCACGTACACGGCGCGGCTCGGCGTGGTCGACATCGAGCCTTCGATCACGTTCACGAGCTACAACCTCCCCGAGACCCCCTTCAAGCCGCACGGCACCCCCGACACGGAGTGGGAGATCCTCGACTCGAGCTTGTGGGGAGCGACCGCTTCGATCGACGTGCTCTATCGGGTGGCGGTGAGCAGCTCCGTCGACTTCCGCATCGGGGCCGGCTTCGGGATCGGGTGGGCCTTCGTCGGCGACGTGCACCGCTTTCAGGCCTACCCTACCGGCGACGACGCGTCGGACCCTTCGACCTACGCGAAGTGCAACGGCCCCAACGATCCCGGGGGCACCTTTCGGTACTGCAACCAGCTCGACAAGGACGCGGAGCGATACGGCAGCCCCGACGCGACCTGGGGAGACGGAGGCTTGCGGCCCGTCGTCTATCCGTGGCTCTCCCTCCCCCAGCTCGGCTTCTCGTTCCGACCGGCGCCGCGGGTCGCGATCGACCTCGAGCTCGCGGCGACGCTCAACGGGTTCTTGACCGGGACCGCTCTCCGCTTCGGGCTGTGAAGCGGCGCCCGGGCGTTCGCCGGCGCGCGGCGTGGATGAGCGCGGCTCCGAGCACCGCGAGCGCGCCGAGAGGGACGCGCTCGCTCGAGGCGGAGCCGACCTCCGCGATCGTGCAGTCCCCCTCCGTCTGGTCGTCGCGGCACTGGGGGGAGAAGCCGTGGCGCGGCAGCGGATTGCAGGTCTCGTCGAGATCCTCGCGGGGGGGATAGATGGCGCAGATCCCCGCGACGTCGTCCTCGGTGAGGGAGCGGAGCTCGGCGGTGCCCTCCGAGTAGTAGGGGTACATCGTGGCCTCGGGGTGGTCGGCGTCGGCGTGGCCCATCCCGAGGAAGTGGCCGACCTCGTGGGTCAGCACGCTGAGCAGATCCGCCCGCACGTCCTCGTCGCTCACGGTGAAGTCGACGTTCGCGTTGAGCTCGATGTCGGCGCCGATGAGCTCCCCCGTCTCGGGGTCGAACGTCGTCGTCGTGAGCCCGTAGGTGTTCGCCATCCCCTCGTGCTCCCAGTCGCCGTTGAAGAGGATGACGTTCGCGTTGGCGGCGTGCTTGTTGTACTCGACCGCGTCGCACTCCACCGGCCCGAGGTTCTGTGCGACGAAGCCGGGGTGCTTCCCGCCCCCGCAGTC
>JBGAID010000194.1:0-6835 GCA_044225865.1 Polyangiaceae bacterium
CATCGCAACGCCTTCGGGCTCGACCTCGAGCAGATCACTCCCGCTGCGTTCAAGAAACTCCGCCGCTGAGCGGCGCTCTTCCGCTCGAGCCGCGGCATGGATTCTTGTCCGACGCATCCCGGCTTGGCCGATCGGTCACCCTGTACGGGAGCTCGAACGCCCCTGTCTGGACCTCCAGACACCCAGCGTCGCGGTGCGGGCTGCGCGCGCCGGGACGAGTGGCGGGTCGACTCGGTGACGTTCTGATCGTCGCCGGTGGTCGGCGCGCCGTCCGGCTCACACCCGAGAGCGAGCGAGCTCGAGGAAGAGGACAGCGAAGAGGCGTGCGGACTTGAGCATGCTGCCTCGATGGCAAAGGGCGAGCCAGGCGACAACCGCACTTGCCGCGGTGATCGATCCGTCGAGGTGAAGCACGATGATCAAGCTGGATCATCCACAACGGAGTGCGGGCGAACGACGGCGTTCGGAAAACGGTGGAGGAGCTCGTCCAGCCGTCCTGGCGTTTGGAAGTAGGGAGAGGCAAAGACGAATAGCTCCTCCACTCGGTGGGGCGCGACGTCCGCGAGCGCCCTTTCGACGACGGCAGGGTCGTTCGCCAGCGGCGTGAGGGCCAATCGAACCTTCGACGACTGGGGGAGAGCGCCAATATCTATTTGGACCAAGTTGGTGCGGAAGCGGAGTCGTTGAACGCGGCCGCTCGTCAGTAGCCAATCGAGCCACTCCGCGATAGCGGGCGGCTCGAAAGTCGCGAGCTCCAAGAGCTCGGGTGATCCAGGCTTCGCCCAACGCACCCAGTCGATCTTGGACGGATCCTCCCCGTATTGGGAGCCCTTCAGCGTGAGGTGCTCGAGCCCCCGAAACACTGGCGCCGAGAGATCCAAACGCGGCAGCTCTTCGGGGGGGCCAAGGAGGAGGCGCTCTTCGAAGAGGGTGAGGTGCGTGAAGCGCGGAGGCCCCGCCGGCGCGCGCATGAGCTCTTCGAGAAGCGCGCGATTCATAGTGAGCGCGCGCAGCGCGGGGGTCGCTTCGGCAGACACGAGGCGCGGCTCGTCGGTGAAGAGCTGCTCCACGGTGATCCAGGCCGGGTGTCGAAGGAGCGTCTCGCGCTGCTTCTTGTTTCTGAATTGGGTCGCGCAGCGCGACAGGAGCCCCCGCTCGAAGACGATCGTCTTGGGCTCGAGGACCGCCGCGAGCTCTCCCAGCAAGCGGCGAGGGGTCTTCAAGAGCTGGCGTTCGAGCCTCTTGTCCGCTTGGCTCGGCTTCTTCGAGAGCTGGATCCTCATGAGCTCTCCGCGTGGGTCGCTTCGCTCGAGCCAGTAGTCAGCGAGCACCTGTCTGCGCGCGTCGTCGGTCGGGTCGGCGCCGACGTCGCGGAGCAGGCGGAGCTCCGCGTCGATCGACGCTGTCTCGAGGGACAGTGCGAGCGGCGGCTCGCCTGCGAGCGTCGCGATCTCGGCGCGTATCTCGTCGAGCGTCGCGGCCTGCGCGAGCTCGAGCTCCGACGCGTCGGGCAAGCTCGCGAGGAGCCGGCCCACTTTGTCGAGAGGAGGGAGGCGAGCTCCCGCCGAGTGCGCACGCTCGATCTCGGGCTTGATGGTGGGATCGCCCATCGCGCGGAGCGTGGCGAAGATGGCCGTCCAGTTCTTCTCGGTCGACGTGGCGGTCCACGGCGACGCGAGCACAAGGGGCAGGAACCCGCGCACGATCCGCGGATCGGGTGGCCGCCTCGCGAGCTCTTTGGCGCGATCTGCGATGAGGCGCCCGTTGCCTTCGAGGACACCCGCCATGAGCCGATCGACGTCGCGCGTGCGCTCCTCGAGGCAGACCTTCATCCAGCTCTCGTGCCGCTCGCTCGTGTTCTTGCCTGCAATGGGGGGTAGCGATCGATTGAGCTCACGACCAAGCTCGACGATCGCCTCAGCGATCGCTCTATGGCGCCCGACCTTCCACGCGGCGAGGAGTGTGTCGAGCGCGCGCTCGCGTTCGCGAGATCGAAGCGCGGCGAGCGCGGCTTGCAGCGCCGAAGTTACAACCGAGTCAGGAGTGTTGCGCATCCCTCGAGGCATGTTCCACCTGCCGGATAGCAACCTATCAGAAAGCGTGGCCGCTCTGCAGATTGGCGGTTTATGAACAGTATGAAGCGACGACGGTCCGTCCTCGATCTCTACCCCATCCCCGAGCGGGGCGACTCCCCATGACGCCCTCATGGGGACGATCGAGCTCGCCGTCCACGCCGAGGCGCTCGGCTAGTACTGCCGACACGAAAGCTCGAAGTCTGGCCGTGGACTTCTGTGGGTTTGGGTACTGAGGATCGATTCGGGGAGGGCTCATGAGGCGGAGTGTGAGATCGTGACATACCGCCCCGCGAGCCCGACGGCGCTCCGGCTACTCAAGGGCCTGCGGAGCGTCCCGCGTTCGCGCTCCACGCCCTCGCTCGGAGGAGCGTCGCGCCGCGGCGGGGGGGGGTGACCCAGTCGATTGTCGAGATTAGCAGACTGGCGCGGTAGCGCTCAGCGCGGCTTCGACCTGACAATTCGCCTGATGAGCATGAGCGACGCCTGTTCATCGGCGCTCTCCACCGCGATGAAGAAGCCGCCCTCGCGTCGAACAGCCGCTCTTCGCTCGGCGAAGCCCTTCACCTGCTCTGCCGTGAGGGTGATGCCGGCCGAGGCGGGGGAGAACGAAATGGTGAATTTGCGCGTCTCATACGTGACGGTGAAGACCGTCCAACGGCTCACCTCGTCCTTGCGGCTCGCGATGTCGGTGCACCCAATGGCGCGAAGCTCCTCTTCCAGGTCCGATATCGTCGCCTCCGCCACCGCCTTCTCGTGAATCACCGATGGGGCCGAGCGCCAAATGCATAGGATAGCTCACCTTCACTGTCCCCGCTTCTGGCGAGGGGAAGGATAGACCCCTGCATTGTTTGGCCGCGCATTGAATCACGCTCTCATCAGGGAAGTCGCCGGTCCCTTTGATGTCGAGGATGCTCCCGTCTCTTCCAATGGTAAAGTCGATGACGATCTCACCTTCGAGCTCGGAGTCGCGCATCAGACCATTCTCGTAACAAAGCCGAAAGCGCCCGAAGTTCTGGCGAACGACTCGCTGGACGACCTCGGTCGGGAGCCGTCCCGTCACCGTGGTGGCGCCGATTCGCACGCTCGGCGCACGGCGCGGCAAGTGAAGGGCGGAGCAGCTCCAGGCACGAAGCCCGAAGTCTGGCCGTGGACTTCTGTGTTCCTGGGTACTGCCGGATCCGGAAGCGGACTTCCGGCCGGCAGTACCAGCAGCGCCGGCCCTCGTTGCACCGACGGTAGCGGGCGAGCTCGTTGTCGCCTTCGATAGCGATGAAGCCGCTCGTGAGGAACGAGGCCTCCGCCCCCCGAGCTGCTCCGACCAGTCAGCTCCCGGCCTCCGCTCCCGTTCGTGGACCCCGACTCCCCCCATCCAGCCGGCGCAGCCCGCCGACGCGCGCCGATGAGGCTGCAGGTTCAGCCTCGCCTGCCGCCCCAGGTCACGGTTCACATTTCGCTAGACGCGAGTCCGCGTCACCATTGGGTGAATCCCGCGCTCACACCGCGAGCTCGACCAGCGCCCCGCGATCGTCCCACGCCAGCACCGCGGCGCCGTCCGGCGCCCAGCGCACGCCCTCGACGTCCATCCCCACCTCGATCTCGCGGAGCAGCGCGCCGCCGCGGGCGTCCCAGATGCGCACCTTGCCGTCGTGGTGCCCGGTGGCGAGGCGCTTGCCCGCGTCGTCGAGGTCGGGCAGCCGCCAGAGGTGCGGCGCGCTCTGCCCGTTCACCAGCACGGCGCCGGTCGCGAAGTCGCGCGACCACCACTGGCCCTTCTCGCCGTCGCCGCGCACCTCGACCACCAGCGTCTCGTCGCGCGAGAGCACACCGTCCAGCGCGCAGGGCTCGCCGCCGGCGCCGCCGTGGGCAACGAAGGCGCGGGCCTCGACGTCGTACTCGGACCAGGTGCGCGCGGTGTGCATGCGGACCTTGGTCCCGTTCACGAAGGCGCGCGCGTAGTTGTGCTCGAGGCGCTCGCCGTGGACCGGCGCGAGCGTGACCGGATCGCGCAGCGAGAGCTCGCCGTAGTGGCCGCGCGAGACCTCGGTGCAAACGAGGAGCAGGCCGCCCGCGAGCGCGAGGAGGCGCACCGCGTGGCCGGCGGGGACCGTCGCCTCCACGGCGCCGTCGGAGGCGCGCACGCGGTGCAGCGAGTAGCCGGCGCCCGCCCACACGGTGTCGCCTTCGAGCAGGATGGCCTCCACGTAGCCGGTGCTGCCCGCGTGATAGGCGGCGAGGGGCTCGGCCTGCCCGCGCTTCCACACGATGGATCGTGTGTCGCGGCCGCCGGTGGCGAAGCGATCGCCGTCGAAGGAGATCGACTTGATCGCGGCCTCGTGGCCGGGCGGCGCGGGGCGCCAGGTGCCGCTCGCGAGATCGCCCAGGTGCACGCGGTGGCCTATCAGCTCGCCGACGGCGATGGTGTCGCCCGCCACCTCCACGCCGTGGGGCGAGCCGTTCACCGCCGTGATCGTGCGGAGGATGGCGCCGCTCTGCGCGTCGATCTCGCGGACGTCGTCGAAGCGCGCGGCGATCACCTTGTCGCCGCGGAGCACGGCCGGGCCGTACTGCGGGTGCTGCCAGGCGGTCGCCAGCGTGTCGACGTCGACCGCGGTGATGGTCTTCTGCGGATCGTGGACGATGAGCAGCCGCCCGTGGAAGCCGATCACGATCGCGTAGATCTTCGCCTTGGCGACGGTGACCGCCTTGCCGCCGGCCGCGGGCCACACGAGCGCGGGGTTGAGCCTCGACCTCGCGAGGATCGGGCCCGAGGGTGTGGCGATGCTCGCGGACGAGCCCGACTTGCATTGGCGCTCGCTCGGACTGGCCGGCTGCGGTGTGGGATCGGACGGTATGGACGCTCTCGCGGGATCCGGCTGGGTCCCTGAGCTTGTCGCGCTCGATCTCGGCGCCAACGATCTCGACGATCTCGAAACGCTCTTGAGCATCGCGTTCGTTCGGCTTTCGCGGCTGGATCTGGGCAGCAACCCGTTGGGGTCGACGGGGGCCCGTTCGCTCGCGGGCTCGCCGCGCCTGGCTGCGCTCCGTGACCTGCGATTGGCGAATGTGGGTCTCAGTGACGGCGGCGCGCGCGCGCTCGCTGCCGGCCACTGCCCCATGCTCCAATCGCTGGACATGGCCGGCAACGACATGGGGCCGGGCGGTGCCGCGTCGCTGCTGGGCGCTCCCTGGGTCGGTTCCCTGCGCCACCTCGACCTCAGCGAAAACCAAATCGACGACGCGGTGGCCGCGGCCATCGCGAACGGGCCCCCGCTCGTAACGCTCCAGCTCAGAGGGAACCAGATTGGCGACGAAGGTGCCATCGCGCTGGCCGCGAGCGCAGGCCTCGCGTCCCTCCAGCTCCTCGACCTCACGGACAATCCAATCGGAGAGCGGGGCGCCCGCGCGCTCCTCGACTCGCCCCATCCCCGAGACGACCGGCTCGCTCTGTCGATCTCGGGAGCCGAGCTCCTGGCCGGCACGCGCGATAGGATCGTCGCGCGTTTCGGGCGCAGCTCCGTGAGCGATCGCTGAGAGCGATTCAGACAATCCAGGCGAGGGCGACGACTCGTGCGAGGTGGGCCTCATCGTGAAGACCCCGGCTGTGTTCGTGGACGAGATGGTCCTCGCTGGCTGGCCTCGCTAAGGGCCCGCCCCGACCGGTAGGGAAACGGATCGGATTGCCCAAAACGGGGTTACGCACTCCTCTTAAGAAGCTCGGGGTCGAGCTCAATGTGGCCATCCCCTGGACGGGCAGGCTCGCGTGCTAAGATTGGAGCGTGTGACCGTGTCCACACGCCCGCACGAGGAGCTCGTCGAGGAACTTGCCGCGCTTCCCGAGAGCGAGCGGCGGGCCGTGATCCGCGCAGCCCAGGAGCGCGCAGCGCAGAGGGCGCGAGCCGTCGCATCCAAGGCGACGCTCGATGGACTCATCGGAGTAGTGCACCTCGGCGGCGACGCCGTTGAGGACTGCCGGCGTGTCTGGGGCAGCTGAAGAAGTCATCCTCGACGCGAACGTCCTCGTCGCGCTCGCGGACGATCACGTGCACGACCGGCAGCCCAATCACGCCGCACGGACCCCCACAACCTGATCCAGCACCTCCCCCTCCACGTCCGTCCCCACCTCGATCCACAGCGGCAAATGGTCGCTCAGCTCGTACGTCAGCTCCTCCTTGGTCATCGCGACGTGCGGGTACAGGGCGTGGTGGTCGCCTTGGTAGAAGTCGAGGACGCCGCCCCGGGCGGTGAAGCTCTTTACGAACTTGGGGTCGTGGAGGATTTGGTCGTAGCGCTTGTCTTGGGCGAGGTTGGATCCGTGTTCGCCTCGGAGGGCTTCGGGCATTCGTAGGCCTCTGCTGGTGATGGCGCGGAAGAGGTCGCTGTCCTCCTTTGGGATGTTGAGGTCGCCGAGGAGGATGATGTCTTTGTCGCCAAGGTGCTCAGCCCTCCGAGGTGCATGACGTGAGCCTCCGGCGGCGGCTCCCTCGGCCGAGCTGTCTGTCGATCGCGGCGCGCAGGGCGACGCGGGCGTGCTCGTAGCGGCGCCAGGCGGACTTGCTGGGGACGCCGATTCGATTGGCGTACGCGGCGACGGAGGAGCCGTCGATGGCGCACACTTGGAGGATGTCTTGATACTCCTCCGAGAGGGTCTCGAGGGCATACTCAAGGGCGTTGCGGAGCCTGAGGTTCTCTTCGGCGGCGAGCAGGACGTCTTGGAGGCGCGCCCTCGTGAATGGTCGGCTGTCGATTGCGTCGCTCAGGCG
>JBGAID010000070.1:0-60823 GCA_044225865.1 Polyangiaceae bacterium
GGATCTGCTCCGCCCCCGCGCACGGCGCGGCAAGTGAAGGGCGGAGCAGCTCCAGGCACGAAGCGCGAAGTCTGGCCGTGGACTTCTGTGTTCCTGGGTACTGCCGGATCCGGAAGCGGACTTCCGGCCGGCAGTACTAGACTCGGTTCAGAGGTCCCGCGATTCATCGTCCCGCCTTCCTCCTGCTGATCGTCCCGCTCACCGCGTGCTCGCACGAGCGGAGCGAGCACCCGCGGCCAGCCGTCTCGGCTTCCCCCTCTCCGGCGATCGCGCCGTCGCTCGCGCTGCGCGTCCCCCCGCGTCCCGCGGGGGCGCCCGGGGGCCGAGCCTTCGCGGCCCACATCTCCAAGCTCTCCGCGGGCGAGCGCGAGCGCGAGATCGTCGAGCAGATCGAGCGCGGCAACATCCCCGACTTCGAGCGCTCGCTGGTGGGCGTCGACGTCGGGCCGGGGTCGCGGGTCTACGTCGCCCCCGACTATCTCGCGATCGGCAGCGACGACGATTTCTTTCGCGTCCCGATCACGATCCGCGCCGCCCACCGCGTGGCGCGGGCCCTCGGATGCGTCTTGCCGACGCCCCACCTCGTGGATCGGATCCACGCATCCGCGAAGCTCAAGCTCACGTCCCCGAGCATGACCCCGGGCGACCAGATGGGGACGGTCGCCTACTTCGTGGCCCACGACCACGAGATCGAGCAGCGGCGGCGGGCGACGGGGGTGCCGCTCGGCGCCCTCGTCTCCGGACCGAAGAAGGACGTCGTGCTCACGAAGCGGATGTTCGCCACCCCCGAGCACACGCCGATCTATGGTTGGTTCGGCCGCGACGACGAGCCCATCCAGCCGCTGAGCCTCACCCACGACGACACCTACGTGGACTACGCCCACGGCATCCGCCTGGTGGACGATCGGATGATCGCTTCCGGACGTGAGCGCTCCGTGCTCGACGTGCTCGCGGACCGGGAGATGGCCGACCTCGTCAGCGACGAAGGAGCGTTCGATCTGCGCATGTTCTGGGCGCGCGGCTACTGACTCACTATCATCGCCGGCCGATGTTCGACCACGTGCACGAGCTCGTCCACTTGATCGCGCGATGGGTCCACCTCATCGCCGGGATCATGTGGATCGGCAACTCGATGCTGTTCAACTGGCTCGACCGAAACCTGGAGAAGCCGCAGAAGGACCAGCCGCTCAGCGTCGGCACGATTTGGATGGTCCACTCCGGCGGCTTCTACGAGGTCGAGAAGAAGTTCCTCGCGCCGAAGACCCTCCCCGCGACCCTCCATTGGTTCAAATGGCAGAACGGGATCACCTGGCTCTCCGGGATCTCGCTCCTCGTCCTCATCTATTACATGGGGGCGTCGTCGATGATGGTCGACCCGGAGGTCGCCAACGTTACGCCCGGCTTCACCGTCGGCCTCAGCATCGGCTCGTTCGTGGTCGCCTGGCTCCTCTACAACTTCCTGTGGCGCTCGAAGATAGGCGGCTACCCGCGGATCGCGACCGTGCTCTCCCTCGCCGTGATCGTGGCCGCGTCCGCCGTCTATTTTCACTATTTGAGCGGCCGCGCCGCGTACATCCACGTGGGCGTGCTCGTGGGGACGTTGATGACGGGCAATGTTTGGTTCGTCATCCTCCCCTCCCAGCGTGAGCTCATCGCCGCCACAGTGGAGGGCCGCGAGCAGGACCCGGCCATCGGGTACCAGGCGAAGCAGCGCTCGGTTCACAACAACTACTTCACGTTCCCGCTCCTCTTCATCATGTTGAGCGGGCACTTCCCGGCGACGTTCGCCCACCCGAAGAACTGGCTCGTCCTGCTCGTCATCAGCGCGGGAGGCGCGGGCATTCGCTACTTCATGAACATGCGGTTCACCGAGCCCCGCTGGCTCTGGCCGGCGGGGGGGACGGTGGCGGCGACGGCCGCGCTCCTCCTCGTCCTGTTCGCGGACCGAGACTCGATGGGCGCGGCGCCGAAGCGCACGACGCCGGTGCCCTTCGAAGAGGTCGCCGACATCATGCACAAGCGCTGCACCGTCTGTCACTCGGTGACCCCGACGAGCGACGTCTACAAGAGCGCCCCCAACGGCGTGATGTTCGACACCCCCGACGAGATCGTCCGCATGGCCCCGAAGATCAAAGAGCGCGCGGTGACCCAAAAGACGATGCCGCTCGCGAACATGACGCAGATGACCTTGGAGGAGCGCGAGACGCTGCGCGCCTGGATCGATCAAGGAGCGAAGGGACCGTGAGCGAAGAGCGAATCTTCCGATCGAAGCGCGTCGTCGCCCGAGACACCGTCGAGCCGCGCGCCGTGCACGTCAGAGGCGGCAAGATCGCGCGCGTCGCCGCGTTCGACGACGTGCCGGAGGGGGCCCATGTTCACGACTTCGGCGATCTCGTGTTGATGCCCGCCCTCGTGGACACCCACGTCCACGTAAACGAGCCGGGCCGCACCGAGTGGGAGGGGTTCGAGACGGCCACCCTCGCCGCCGCCGCCGGGGGCATCGGGACGATCGTCGACATGCCCCTCAACAGCATCCCGCCCGCGACCACGCCGCGTGGCGTCGCCGAGAAGGCCGCCCTCACCGAAGGGCGCGTGTTCATCGACGTGGGCCTGTGGGGAGGCGCCGTCCCTCAGAACACGAGCGGAGACGCGCGCGGCCTCCGTCACCTGCTCGACGAGGGAGCGCGCGGGTTCAAATGCTTCCTCGTCCCGTCTGGCGTCGACGAGTTTCCCTTCGTGGCGGAGGCGGATGTCGTCGCCGCCCTCGCCCAGCTCCGGGGGACGGGCGCGCGCCTCATGGTCCACGCCGAGCTCCCCGGCCCCATCGACGCCGCCGCGGACGCGATGGCGCGCGAAGAGCCACCCCCCGATCCGAAGAAGTACGCGACCTACCTGCGGTCGCGGCCTCCGACCGCGGAGGACCGCGCGGTGGAGCTCCTCTTCCGGCTCGCGAAGGAGACCCAGGTGCCGATCCACGTCGTCCACCTCGCCTCCGCGACCGCGCTTCAATGGCTACGCCGGGCGAAGGACGAAGGGGTGCCGCTGAGCGCGGAGACGGCGCCCCACTACCTCCATTTCGACGCGGAGGAGATCGCCGACGGCGCGACCTGGTTCAAGTGCGCGCCTCCCATCCGCGAGCGCGACAACCGCGAGCGCCTCTTCGCAGGCCTGCGCGAGGGCCTCATCGAAATGGTCGTCTCCGATCACTCCCCGTGCATCCCCGCCCTCAAGCGCGTCGACGAGGGTGACTTCATGCAGGCGTGGGGCGGGATCGCGGGGCTTCAGTTCGGCCTCGGCGCCGTCTGGAGAGAGGCGAAGGCGCGCGGACACTCCCTCCTCGATCTGGTGCGGTGGATGTGCAGCGCCCCCGCGCGGCACGCAGGCCTCGAAGGATCCAAAGGGACGATCGAGGTGGGGCGGGACGCGGACCTGACGGTGTTCGATCCGGAGGCGACGTACGTCGTCGATCGAGGGCAGATCCGCCACCGCAACAAGCTCACCCCCTATGAGGGGAGGACGCTCGCCGGCTCGGTCCGATCGACATGGCTTCGAGGAGAGCTCGTGTACGATGCGGCGCGCGCCGACGAGAGGGCGCCGCGGCGCGGACGATGGCTGGCGAGGGAGAAGGCATGAACGATTTCGGTGACCATTTCGATCTCGCGTCGATGCGGCTCGGGGCCAGCGTGCTCGCCGCGAGCGACGATTTCTTCGCGGAGAAGGAGGCGCTGCTCAAGCCCGGCCCCGCCGTCTTCAAGGAGCACGAGTACACGGACCGCGGCAAATGGATGGATGGCTGGGAGAGCCGGCGCAAGCGCACCCCCGGCCACGATTGGGCCATCGTCCGCCTCGGCGTCCCCGGCATCATCCGAGGGGCCCTCGTCGACACGAGCTTCTTCCGCGGCAACTACCCGGACGCGTGCTCCATCGAGGCGTGCGCAGAGCGCCTCGACGCTCCCCTCGACACCCTGACGGACGAGCGCACGGAGTGGGTCGAGATCCTGCCCCGCTCTCAGCTCGCCGGCGATTCGAAGAATGGCTTCCTCATCGAGTCGCCGTATGCGTTCACCCACGTGCGATTGAACATCTTCCCCGACGGCGGGGTGGCCCGATTGCGCATCTATGGGGATGTCGTCCCCGATTTCGCGAACCACGGGCACGCGCGCGGAGAGGTCGATTTCGCGGCGGTGGAGAACGGGGGGGACGTCCTCCTCGCGAGCGACATGTTCTTCGGGGAGCGGCGCAACCTCGTGATGCCGGGCCGCGCCGTGAACATGTCGGACGGATGGGAGACCAAGCGCCGGCGCGGGCCGGGCAGCGATTGGGCGATCCTCCGCCTCGGGGCCGCCGCCACCATTACCCGCCTCGAGATCGACACGAACCATTTCAAAGGGAACTACCCCGACACCTGCATGGTGGAGGCGTGTCGGGCCGACGATCTGAAGGACGCGCAGTTTCAAGAGCTCCTGCCGAGGACGAAGCTGCAGGCCCACACGCGCCATTACTTCGAATCGGAGCTCGCCGATCTCGGGCCGTGCTCGTTCGTGCGCATCAACGTCTATCCCGACGGCGGGGTGAGCCGGCTCCGCGTCTACGGCACGGTCGACGAAGAGACGCGGCGCGCCCTCGGAGCTCGAAAGCTCGACGCCCTCCCCCCGCGCCGGGCGCGGGAGGCGCTCGCCGCCTGCTGCAACGCCCCGCGATGGATCGACACGATGCTGACGGCGCGCCCGTTCGGCGCCGCCGCGAACGTCCTCGATGCGGCGCGCGCGGCGTGGGCCGCGACCGGCCCCGAAGACTGGCGGGCGGCGATCGCCGGGCACCCCCGCATCGGCGCGACCACCGCCGCCAAGTCGTGGTCGAGCCGCGAGCAAGCGGGGATGAGCGCCGCTTCCGATGATCTCCGCGCCGAGATCGCGCGAATGAATCAAGCTTACGAGGAGCGATTCGGGTTCGTGTACATCGTCTGCGCGACGGGCAAGAGCGCGGAAGAGCTCGCATCCATCCTCCGCGCGAGGCTCGCGAGCGACCCGGCCGAGGAGCTCGCCACCGCCGCCCGCGAGCTCCTCGAGATCACCTGCCTTCGATTGAACAAGCTCCTCGAGCCATGAGCGCCATTACCACCCACGTCCTCGACATCGCCCGCGGCCGGCCGGCCCGCGAGGTCCCCATCACCCTCGAGCATCGAAGCGCGTCCGGTGCCTGGAAGGAGGTCGGGCGGGGCAAGACCGACGACGACGGCCGGCTCCGCACCCTCCTCCCCGCGTCCGCCCCCCTCGAGCCCGGGCGCTATCGAATCACCTTCGACACGGGGGCCTACTTCGGCTCCATCGGGGTAGAGGGCTTCTATCCGGAGGCGGCGATCGTGTTCGAGGTGAAATCGAGCGCGGAGCACTTCCACGTGCCCCTCCTCCTCTCCCCGTACGGCTATTCGACCTATCGCGGGAGCTGACCAGCTTCCGCGGCGGCGCGGCGAAAGAAGATCTCGGAGAAGGAGCGGAGGGCGAGCTCCTCGTCCGAGAGCCCCGTCGCGCGGCGGACCTCCTCGGCGGTGAGGGCGCCGCACTCGCGCGCGCGGAGGAAGAAGGCGAGCAGGCCTTGCCCCGTCGCGGCGTCGTCGAACGTCGCGCCCACGAGGGTGGCGCGGGCGGCGCGCTCGACGAACGAGACGAGGCGCTTCGCCGCCTCGTCGACGCGAGGGAGAAAGAACGCGTACAGGGCGGCGTAGCGGGCCACGAGCTGGGCAGGGTGGAGATCCCAGCCTTGATAGAAGCCGCGCGAAAGAGAGTCCGTGATGTTCTCGAAATGGGTGCGCCACGCCGCGTGCACGCTCGCCCGGTTCTCTGCTTCCCGAGCCTCGTCGAGCGGGGCCCCCTCGGAGCCGCGATGGATGGGCACCGGGATCACGTTCGTCGCGCCGTCAGAGAGGAACACCCCCGTCTCCGCGAACGCGAGCTGCATGAAATGGCGCGCATAGCCGCAGACGGGGTGGGTCATCGATTGATGGGCGGCGATGACGTCGCAGCTCGCGGTGTAGTCGTAGGTTCCGAAATGGGCGGCGACGAGCCTTCGCCGGCTCGCGGCGACGAGCCTCGGCAGGACGAAGCGGCCCTCCTCGTCGAACATCGCGCGGGCCGTCTCGACCATCACCTCGATCCCGATCGAGCCCTCCCCGAGCCCGAGCCCGCGCTCGAGCAGAGACAAGACGTCGGCGAGGGCCCCTACCTCCTCGACGCAGCGCACCTTCGGCAGCGTCACGACGAAGCCCTCCGGCAGCGCCCCTCGGCGCTCGCCAGCGAGGGTCGACACGAACAGATCCAACGTGCGGATGGCGCGCGCCCGCGTCTCGTCGTCGAAGGATTTGATTCGCACCCCGGTGGAGGTGGAGGGAGACCCGCCGCGCTTCGAGGCGGACGCGAGGAGCTTCGCCGCTCCGGACGCGACCTCGTCCTCCTCCGCGTCGGGGCGCGGCCCGAACCCATCCTCGAAGTCGATCCGATAGTCCTCGACCGGCTCGCGCTCGAGCTTCTCGAGGACCCGTGCGTAGATCGAGTGGGCGAGCCGCGCCGACGGGTCCACCTCTTCGCCGCGCTCGAGCGAGGCGCGGAGCGAGTCGACTCGAGAGGGCTCCTCCGGGAGGCGGCCCGCTCCCGGCAGCCCGAGGGCCCGCGCGAGAGCGCAGAAGTCCGGCGCGTACGTGGCGAGGGAGCGCCTCGCGATCACG
Organism: Polyangiaceae bacterium; assembly: GCA_044225865.1. Lineage (GTDB taxonomy): Bacteria > Myxococcota_A > Polyangia > Polyangiales > Polyangiaceae > Xiheicaenibacterium. The sequence goes on from JBGAID010000070.1 coordinate 6,722, forward strand.
CCGAGCTTCTCGAACGTGTCGGCGCGGAACAGGTGCGCTCCCCCATAGAACGTGTGGACGGGCTGGCGGCGACTCTGTCCGCCGCCGAAGGAGCCCTCGTGGCGGCGATGGGCAGCGCGAATGGCGTCGTCGATCGGCTGAAGGGCGGCGAGATCCAGCGTCGTTTTCACGCGCGCGTCATAGCGCAGAGGCCACCCGAGCTCACGGCTCGTCGCGCAGCCGATAGCCGACCCCCGGCTCCGTCACGATGAGCTTGGGCCGCGCCGGGGCCGACTCGATCTTCTTCCGCAGCTCCGCCATGTGCACGCGGACGTAGTGGGTTTGGGTCGCGTTCGGGCCCCAGACCTCCTTGAGGATCTGCCGGTGGGTGAGGACTTTGCCCGCGTACTTGGCGAGCAAGAGCAGCAATCGATACTCGATCGGGGTGAGGTGGACCTCGTTGCCTTCGACGCGAACCTCGCGGCGCGCGGCGTCGATCTCGAGCGGACCGAAGGCGAGGACGGCCCCCTCGTCCGTCGACGCGACGGCCTGGGCGTGGCGGAGCGCGACCCGGATGCGAGCGAGCAGCTCGTTCACCCCGAACGGCTTCGTGAGGTAGTCGTCGGCGCCGGCGTCGAGGGCCGTCACCTTGTCGTCCTCGCGTCCGCGCGCCGACACGACGATGATTGGCGTCTTCGACCACTCCCGCAGGCGCCGAGTGAGATCGATGCCATCCCCGTCCGGCAGCCCCAGATCGAGGAGGATGAGCTCGGGGTTGTGGCTCGACGCGAGCCGCATCGCCTCCGCCGTCGAGTCCGCCTCGATGAGGCGGTAGCCGTGCGACGTCAGCGACGCGCGCAAGAAGCGGCGCATCGGCGGATCGTCCTCCACGACGAGCACGGTAGGGCCCTGGGTCACGTGGCGAGGACTCTACCAGGGGGGCGCGGCCTCATCGCGGCGTTTGTCCACTCGGCGCTCTAGCCCCCCTCACTTCGTGAGGCGGGAGCCTTCGGCTTCTGGAGCCTCTTTACCGCTGATTTCTGCACTGCTCCCCCCTCGCGCAGGGAGGGGGGCCGGGGGGGTGAAAGAGCAGCACCTCCCTCATCGAGCACAACGACGGTGCCTCTTTCTCCACCCTGCTAAGGAACGACCTTCACCACGCCGAGGCGCTCCGCGTGGGCGAGGAACCGCTTCGTGATCTCGACGCCCTCCGCGCGGCGGTCGAGGTGGGCGGGGACGTGCTTCATCGCCTCGTGCATCTCGACGTGGCTCGTGGGGGCGGGGCGCGAGAGCACCTTCGACATCGAGATGGTGAGCTGGGGGAGGGTGACGGGCGGCTGCGGATCGTCGAGGTAGGCGGCCTGGATGCAGCTCGAGAGATCCTTGGCGGCGCCGACGCGGGCGTTGATGAGCTCGATCCCGAAGCGGGTGACCAAGGTCTTCATGATCGAGACGTGCTCGAACGTGGTCGATACGACGCAGCCCCTCTTCACGAACGGACCCGCGACGATGGTGGGGACACGGAAGCCCATCTGGGTGAACTCGTCGTCGTAGTCGATGGTCTCGGGCGGGGGGACGTGATCGAAGAAGCCGCCGTGCTCGTCGTAGGTGATGACGAGCAGGCACTTGTTCCATTGCGGGCTCTGGGCGAGGGCCGCGTACACCGAGGCGATCAGCGCCTGGCCCATTTGAATGTCGTGATCGGGGTGATCGTCGTTGGCCCCGGAGCCGAAGAACGCCGGGTCGATGATGCTGAATTGGGGGAGGCTTCCGGCGGCGGCGTCGTCGAAGAACTTCTCGATCGTGGCGAGGCCCCCGAGCTTGAAATAGGCGCCCGAGCACCAGGGCACGTCGCTGTAGTAATTGACGTTGGAGACGCCGACGTCGTCGAGCTTTTCGAAGACGCTGGTGAAGCCGGTGACGGGCGTGTTCGTCTTGTTGCCCTTGGACGTGGCCCCGTGGAGGTAGAAGCGATTGGGCCACGTCGGCCCCATGACGCTCGCGAACCAATGATCACAAATGGCGCCCGCGTCCGCGAGGGCATAGGTGATCGGGATTTGTTCGCGCACGTGATAGCCCATCACGTCCGCTTGGGAGTCGCCGGCGTGCTCGGTGACGAACCCGTCATTGAGGCCATTGTCGAACTGGGCGTGGGCGGCGTCCCAGCCATGGGGCGGATCGGCGGGGGTGAAATCGGTGAGGTTGAAGACGGGGACGGTGCTCCCGTCAGGGGCGGGGTTGCTCTCCGAGCCGTCGAGGCCTTCGACGTCGGTGCGCCCTTCGACCAATTGGAGTGAGCCGAGGTAATGGTCGAATGAGCGGTTTTCCATGCACAAGACGACGATCGTCTCGACGCCGGCCAGGAGCTGCTCGGGGGTGAGGCCACCGTCGCCCTCGCAGGTGATGTTCGTCCCGCCGCCGGCGCCGCCTTCACCCGCGCCGCCCTCGCCCGTTCCCCCGTGACCGCTGCCGCCGGCGCCGCCCTCGGAGCCTGCGCCCTGGGCCTCGCCGCCATTGGAAGAGCCGCCTGCGCCGGCGCCCCCCGTCGCGGGCGACTCGTCCTCGGAGCACCCGAGGATTGCAACGCCCGCCACCCCCAAGGTCGCTTGGACCGCGGTCCTTCGCTTCATCTGGCTCATCGTGACCGAATCGTCACCGAGGTTGGCTCCACGTTCAAGGAAACAACGGGGGCGAAGCCTCCCAGCCATACCGGTAGGTGGTGCGGGCGCGGTGCCGGCCGGCGAGCTCGCCGACGAGCCAGGGACCGTCCACTTCGAAATGCGAAGCAAACGCATCGCGGAGGACGATCTCGGCGAGCTTGCCGCGCGGGGAAAACCCCCACGCCGCCTCCTCGGTAGCGATCTCCGGATCGGCGAAGTAACGCCACACGAAGAACCCGGCCACCGTCGCCGTCTGCATCACGGGACCGAGGAGGGCGCGGTAGGCGTCGGCTTGCGCTCGCTCGTCGACGCGGACACCGCTCATGGACTCCGGCCACTCCCACGGGCGGAGCGCGGGGTCGGCGCGCGTCGTGTACCCCATCTCCGTGAGGAGCACCGGCTTGCCGCGCTCCTTGGCGAGGCGGTCGAGGCTCTCGGCGACGCGCCGCCCGCCCTCTTCGAGCTCTCGGAGGGACGCTCCTTCGCGGGTCACGAGCGGATAGAAGCCGTTCACGCCGATGAGATCGACGACGTCCCACAGGAGGGTGTCGTCGGCGTCATCCCAGTTCGACGAGTAGGTGAGGAGGCCGCGGAAGCGGGCGCGCACGTCCTCCACGATCGCGCGCATCGAGGTCACGCGCCTCGTGGTGACCCAGGATCGCAGCTCGACCCCCACGCTGAGGAGCTCGGCCTCCCCCTCCGCGGCGACGTCGGCCCAGTCGAGGAGGAACGCGCGATAGGCCTCCGCCCACGCGTCCCATCCTTCTTCGGAGCCGGGATCGATCAGCGCTCGCCACTCCCCGGACTCGACCCAAAGGTGAGGCACGACCATCACCCGAAGGCCGCGCTCGTGAGCGCTTCGAATCGCGCGGAGGACGGCGGCGCGGTTCTCTTCGAATGGGACCTCGAAGCTCATCGCGATCCCCTCCGGCGTCAGATCCTGGACCCGACCAAAGGGCGTGACGCTGATCCACGTCGCGCCCATCGCGCGGGCCTCGTCGAGGGCCTGCTCCCACGCCGGCGAGCCATAGCCGCGCCCTGGGCGGCGGCCGTTCTCGACCGGGCCGACGGTGATCCCGCGGATGCCTCCGCGGCGCGAGAAGCGCCAGGCGTCCGCGGTGGGCGCGAGGAGCGACGAGGCGACCTGGCCCCCCGCGGATGGCGTCGAGAGGACGCTCGCGGCGAGGAGCACCGTCGCCTCGATCAATAGTCGTCCTCGGTCGCGTTCGCGGCGCGGGGGAGCTCGAGGGGGGCGATCGCGACGGCGCTCTCCCCGCCCGAGAGCCATTGGTAGCGCGCGAGGTTGCCCATCACCCGCTGGACGTAGGTGCGCGTCTCTTCGTAGGGGATGCGCGCGACGAACAAATCCGCCTCGAGCTCCTTCGCCGTCTCGACCCAGCGGGAGACCGCCCCCGGGCCGGCGTTGTAGGAGGCCACCGCGAGCGGGATGCTCCCGTCGAACGTGCGCAGGAGCTTGGAGATGTAGAACGCCCCGAGCTTGATGTTCGTCTCGGGCGCGCCCACGTCTTCGGGGCGGAAGTCTTCGAGCTTGGCCTCCTTGGCGGCCTGCTCCGCGGTCGTGGGCATGAGCTGCATCAGCCCCTCGGCTCCGACCGGCGATCGGGCGTCGGGATCGAAGGCGCTCTCCTGCCGCATGAGGGAGTGGAGGAGGCCCTTCGATATGGCGTACTCCGTCTCGAGCTCCGAGACGCGGTGCTGATATGGCGCGGGATAGAGGCACTCCCACGACCAGCGGTCGGCGGCGGAGGGGGCACGCATGAGGGACTCGAAGCTCACCGCCGCCGCCCCGACTTTGAAGCGGCGCTTCGCCCTCGAGAGCTTGCCGTACATCCCGCAGAGGGCCTCCGTCTCGCGGCCCGAATAGGCGGCGCTCGCTGTCGCTTCGTTCTCGGCAATGTGGGACTCCGCGTCCGCGTCGAGCCCGAGGGCGACGAGCTGGGCGGCCTTCGCCGGCATCGCGAGGGAGAGCGGCGTCGTCGGCCGGTCAGCAGACATGGTCACGAGCGGCGGGAGGGTCGCCGACATCTTCGCGAGGCGGGCGCGCGCCATCGCCGCGCCCCACGTAAGGGGCTGCTCCGTCGCCACCTCGACGAAGATGCGCTGGGCCTCGTCCGTCTGGCCGGCGCGCAGGGCGGCGACCCCTTCGAGCTCGCGGAGGAACCCCCATTCCGTGCGCTTCGCGCGCGAGGCGAGCCGCCCGAGGACCGTCTTCGCCTTGGCGGGCTCCTTCGACGAGAGGTGCGCGAGGGCGAGGGCGTACTCGGCGTCGTCGCGGTTGGACGTGTCGGAGAACTTTGCGAGGAAGGAGGTGAACGCCTCCGCCGCCTCTTGGAACTTCCCCTGGTTCTGGAGGAGCTGCGCGAGCTGATAGGCGGAGCGCTCGACCCACGGGCCTTTGTGGAAGCGCTTCATCACGTCGCGGTAGAGCTTGAGGGCGTCCTCTTCTTTCTTGCTCCGGGCGAGGGACCGAGCGGCGTAGTAGAGCTGCTCGGCGGTGCGGCCCGACTCGACCTTCGCCGCGGCGGTGAAGGCGTCGGCCGCCTTTTTGTAGCTGCGCGCTTTGAAGTAGGCCTCGGCGCGGCGGTGCAAGAGCTCGGCGCGCGAGAACGACTTGCCCCACTTGTCGATGGCCTCGGTAGCCTCTTTGCCGGCGCCCGCGTCGAGGAGGGCGTCGATGACGGCGCGCTTCTCCTTGTCGGTCAGCTTCGTCCCACTCGCGTCGATCGTCTTGCGAGCGAAGCGTCCCTCGCTCGAGGTGGGGGCGTGCGTCGCGAGCCACTTCAGATCACCGACGGCCTGGTCCGTCTTCTTCTGCTCGACGAGGATCTGGCTCCGCGCGCCGTGGGCGACGCGCTCGTCGGTCGTGCGCTTGAGCCGCTGGGCCTCGGTCAGGGCGCGATCGGCGAGGCTCACCGCGCGCTTGCTCTCGCCCGATTTCTGGGCGGCGAGGGCGGCCTTCACGAGATCGCGCGGGCGCCCTGAACGCTCGTAGTAGGCGAGGGCTTCCGCGTACGGTCCGACCTCGGCGGCGGCCTCGGCCCGGAGGCGGGTGAGCTCGTCGTCGAACATGGGGAGGCTCACCCCCTCGAGGATCGATCGCACCGATTTGTACTCTTTGAGGCGGGCGGCGACGCGCGCTCTCAAGAACCTCATCTCCGGCTTGCCCTTCTCGGCATCGGGCAAGGCCTCGAGGAGATCGCGCGCCTCGCGGTAGCGCTCGAGGCGCACGGCCCGACGCCAACCGGGCTCGCTCGACTCCGCGGGGAGCTTCGAGACGGGGACGGGAGCGGTGGGATCGAGCGGCGCGGCGGTGGCGACCTCGGTCGGGACCTCCTCCGCGGTGCTGTGGGCGGGGGGCGCTCCGACGCCCGACGGCTCGTGGCAGCCGGGGGCGGCCGTCACGAGCAGCGTTAGCCAGAGTTTCGACACGACCTTCGTTTGCATGCTAGGGCCCCGGACATGAGCCGGCGGGTCGCCACCAGCCTCGTATCCCAAACGATCGGATTGTGCACCGCATTCGCGATCTCGTCGATCGGCACCGGATGCGTCAAGAAAGACCTCTATACGCAGGCGCTTGCAGATCTCCAGTTCGAGCGGAACCGGACTGCCGATCTCGACGCGCGGCTGAAGAACGCCCAGGCCGAGATCGGGCGGCTCGGTCAGGAGATGCTCGCGCGCGATCAGAAGCTGGAGACGTGCACCGTGTCGCAGGCCGACCTCGTGCGAAAGCTCGACGAGGCCTCCGTGCTGAACGTGGCGCTCCAAGATCGGCTCAAGAGCGCCGGCCAGAGCGTCGATCAGCTCTCGAGCGAGAAGGGCTCGCTCGCGGCCGCGCTCGCGGAGACCCGCAAGCAGCTCGACGAGCTGAAGAAGCAGCAGGCGGCGGCGGAGGCTCGGGTGGCCCAGTTCCAGGAGCTCGTGCGGAGGTTCCAGAAGCTCGCGGACGCGGGCAAGCTCCGGGTCGTGCTCCGGCAGGGCCGGATGCTGATCGAGCTCCCCACGGACGTCCTGTTCGACTCCGGCAAGGCGGAGCTGCGCAAGGCGGGGAGGGACACCCTCGTCGAGGTCGCGAAGGTCCTCGCCTCGATGCCGGATCGCCGGTTCCAGATCGGCGGCCACACCGACAACGTGAAGATCCAGACCGCGCGGTTCCCCTCCAACTGGGAGCTCTCGACCGCGCGCGCGGTCGAGGTCGTGAAGCTCCTCGTCGACTCCAAGATGAAGCCGGAGAACGTCTCCGCCGCCGGCTACGGCGAGTTCGATCCGGTCGCGCCCAACGACAGCGACGCGAACAAGCAGAAGAACCGCCGGATCGAGATCACCCTCGTCCCGAACCTGGAAGAGCTGGTGAAGCTGCCGCCCTCGATGTCGAAGGCGGGGTGACGCGCGGGACCGCGCTCAGCCTTGGGTCAGGGCGACGAGGACGACCTCTTTGCCCTTCGCCTCGACGCGGAAGCGGACGGGCTTGCCGTGCTTCTGAGCGAGCTCCTGCTCGCTGCCCTTGAGGCGGGCGACGAAGTCGGCCTGGGTGATGTGATCGGTCGGATCGCCGACCGCGCGCTTGGCCTTGATGTACTCCCCGAAGACGCGGGCGTAGTACGAAGCCTCCGGCTCGGCGAAGAGGGAGGCCGAGTCGACACCCCCGCCCGCCATCGCCACGCTCTCGTCGACGCTGAGCGCCTCCGTGAGGCCGCTCGCGGTGGGCGCGCGCGAAGGCCGCCCCTCTTCGTCCGTGTCGTCCTCGGCGACCCCGAACAGCTGATTCAGCAGGGAGTTGATCCGGAACACGACGCCGCCGAGCTCCGCGTGCTCGATGTCGAGCCGGCGGTTCGTCTGCCCGTTCATGATCGCGAGGAGGCCCTCCTCGATCTCGGCGATGGGCTTGGAGAGGTACACGTCCAGCATGTAGCCGGCGATCGCGACGAGGATGACGCCGAGGATCGAGGCGACGACCCAAGGCCACAAGAGGGCGATGCCGACGTTCTTGCTCGGCGGGTTCACGACCGCGATGAGCACCGCCTTGCGGGCGCTCGCGTCGTAGCCCTCGAGCGGGCGCGCGACGCCGGAGTGGCCCTCCGGCAAGCCGGCGATCTCGCCTGTCTCACCCGTCTCGAGGGTCCGGAGGGTGGAATCCGCGGTCGCGCCGTTCTCGAACGCCTTCACCACCGCCGGATCGGCCTGGGCGGGCGCTTGCGACCACGCCAGGACCTTGAAGGACTTCTCCTCCTTGATGCCGACGATGAGGGGCAAGCCGCTCGTCCGCTCGCTGGCGGAGTTGAGGCGGCCCGGGTCGAGCTCGCTGGCGAGGACGAGCGCGCCGACGACCTTGCCCTCGCCGTTCTTCACCGGCGCGTAAGAGGCGAGCCGTTGCTCGTCGCGCTTGGGGTTCGCCCAGACCTCACTGGCAGGGCGCTGCTCGTCCATCGACTTCTTCAACGCAGGGTAGAAGTCGGCGAGCTTCAGCTCCCCGGCCGTGCTCCCGCGCGCCTGGCCGATGACGACCCCGGCGCGGTCCACGATGATGACGGTGGAGATGGAGCGGGAGAAGCTCGCGAGCTCGGGCGCCTTCCGCGCTGCCTCGATCACCTTGTCGGCGGTCTCGCGGGCGGCCCGCTGCCGAGCCGTCTCGTTGCCGGCGGAGAAGGTGTCGACGACGTCCTGCTCCGTTGCCTTGGCCGCGATCCATCGCTCGGTCGCGAGGCCCTCCACCTCCAGCTGCGCGACCGCGGCCTCGAGCGCTTGAGGCGCGCGCTTCGGATCCTCCTGAGAGAAGGGGCGCACCGCGACCCGCGAGAGCGCGTAGCCGAGCCCTCCGACGACGACGACGATCAGCGTGAAGAGGGCAATCAGTTTCAGGCGCATGCGCAGCGTCTCCGAGGGATCGCCTCCGCATGACCGCGGAGGCTGGTGCGGATCGACTGAGGCTGGTCCACGTTATCACCGGCGTCGGTTCGACCACAAACCCATGCGTGCAGCTTGTTTTGGGGCGGGTCGACTGCTAACAGCCCGAGTGGGTGTCGATGCAGCAGGCAGGCCTCTTCCTCGTCGACGATACGCTCTTCGACGAGCATCGCGCCCGCGGATATCATCCGGAGCGGCCCGAGCGCCTCGTGGCAGCTCGCCACGCCGCGCACGAGTGCGAAGCGCGCGGGGTGTCGCTCCATCGGCTCCGCCCTCGCGACGCGACGACCGACGAGATCGCGCGCGTGCACGCGGCATCCTACGTGGAAGCGCTCGATCGGGCGGACGGGCTCTTCGGCGCCCTCGACGACGACACCTACTTCGGCCCGCGCTCCGTCGCGGCCGCGACCCGAGCCGCGGGCGGGGCGCTCTCGCTCGTGGACGCGATCCTCGACGCCGAGGACGGAGCGCCCCGATCGGGGATCGCCCTCGTTCGGCCCCCCGGCCACCACGCCCGACCGGACGGCGGCATGGGCTTCTGCTTGCTCAACAACGTAGCCCTCGCCGCCGCGCACGCCCGCGCGCGGGGGGTAGAGCGCGTCGCCATCGTCGACTGGGACGTGCACCACGGGAACGGCACCCAAGACGCGTTCTACCGCGATCCGCACGTCCTCTTCGTCTCGCTCCATCAGTACCCGTTCTACCCAGGGACAGGCGGCGCGGACGAGATCGGCGAAGGCGACGGCAAAGGCCGGACCGTGAACGTGCCCCTCTCGGCCAACGCGACCCTGACGACCTACCGCGCCGCGTTCGAGCGGGTGGTCCTCCCCGTCCTCCACGCGTTCGCTCCCGAGCTCCTGCTCGTGTCGGCCGGCTTCGACGCGCACGCCCGCGATCCGCTCGCGGGGATGGCGCTCGACGCCGCGGCGTTTCGTTGGCTCGCCAGCGCGGTGCAGTCGGTCGCGGATGCGTCCGCTCAGGGACGGGTCGGCGTCCTTTTGGAGGGTGGCTACGATCTCGAGGGCCTCGAGTCTTCGCTGGAGGCGACCCTCGACGTGTTCGGTCGCGCGGCGCCCCTCACACCGGAAGATCGCGGGCCTCGGGACGCCCCTTCGGAGCCGCCGCTCTCGCAACGACACGGCCTCGAGATCGAGCGAGCCCGGCGTCTTTTGGCCCCTTATTGGAGGCTCTGAGTCGGAGGCGCGCGGCGAACGCGACGAGGCCTTGCAGCCCGCGCCCGTCTGAGTATGCTCCGCCCGCGATCGACACGGTGGGTATAGCTCAGCTGGTAGAGCACTGGTTTGTGGTACCAGTCGTCGCGGGTTCGAGCCCCGTTACTCACCCCGGATAGAAAAGCCTGAAGCCCTCGCGAGGTCACCTCCGAGGGCTTCGTGGTCTCTGGGCTTCGCCGTCTCTGGGCTTCGTCGTCGGCGCCTCGCTCGAGCGGGGCGGGCTCGCCCTTACAAGCTGTCGATGTTGTCGAGGACGGCGTCGCACGTGTCGTCGACGTCGCCTTGGTCGAAGTTCGGTGATCCGAAGCGGCCGTCGATGCGGACGAAGTGAGCCGTGCCCGGACCCGTCACCGTGAACGAGGGCAGCGCCTTCACCATCTCCGTGACGGCGAGCTGGACGTCCTCCGCGTAGAGGTTGCCGCCGATGTAGCTGAAGTCGAACTCGTTGGTGACGTCGGCGGTGCCGTCGCAGGAGGTGGCGAACGTCCCCGAGAACGTGTTGTTCATGAAGAAGGTGGTGAACACCGACCCCTGGATGGTGGACCCTTCGATGTTCGTCGGGTCATCGAGATCGCACTGGTCCAGCGTCTCGCTGTTGGTGATGCCGCAGAGGCCGAAGGTGAACCCGGGGAGGTCGTCGTTCCACGAGTCGATCATGGTGCAGTCACCGTCGACGCAGTCGACCTCGCACGCTCCGTGGCCGAGAGCGGCGTCCTCGCAGGCGACGTCGGTCGTGTTCCACGAGGGCAGCGGCGGTCCGGACCCGAAGGCCATGTTCACCGGATCGAGCGAGAAGGTCGCACCGGGATCTTTGCTTGAGACGGTGAGCGGCTGCGGATCGAGATCGCCGTCCCGCACCCGATCGTCGTGCCGCACGTACGAGAGATCGAGCGTGCCGCCCGTGCACGTCGGAGCCGCGGTCACCCCGACCGTGGGGAGCCCGAGCGAGCACATCGTGAAGCGCGCCGACTGGGTCGGATCGAGGACGGCGACGTTCATCAGGTACACGGTCTCGATCGTCGTCGTCTGCGTCCCGGGGCACACCGAGATCGGCCCGCCCGTCGTTCCGCTGATCTCCGCGGGGAGCGAGACCTTCACCGCCCAGAGCCCCTCCAGGTTGAGCTCAGCGAGGTCGCAGCTCGCCTGGGTACCGCCCTCGCCGCCGGTGTTGGTGCCGGCGCCGCTCGAGGTCCCCGCTCCGGCGCCGCCTCCTCCGCTGGACGTGGAGTCACCGCACGCGGCCATCATCATGATCGAAGCAAGCAAGCTGAGTACGTTCTTTTGTCTCATGGCAGCGACTTCAATGTACCGAATCTCTCCACGCCCTGTCAGTCGGAGAAGCGGGCTACCGCGCTCGATTCCGCCCTTCGCGGGAGGGGTCTCGATGGACCATGAACGTGGCCACGTCCAAGGCGCTCACCGCGCGGCCACGACGGGCTTCGGTCCGAAGCGCTTCTCGTTGCGAGCCTTCGCCCTCGCTCGCTCCTGCTCGCGCGTCCGCGGAGGTGTCGATACGTCCATCGCCTCGACGAGGTGCTGGGTCACGTGGGCAATTTCATGGACGGCTTGGTCGAAGAGCGCTTGGTTCCCCTTCGAAGGCTTTCGCGTCCCCGTGACCTTGCGGACATACTGGAGCGCGGCCGCCTCGATCTCCTCGGGCGTGGTCGGCGGTTCGAAATTCAGGAGCACCCGGATGTTGCGGCACATGCCGACGATCTACCACGCAGTCGGCGCGCGCACCGGCGCGGAGAACGGCGGGCGCGTCGCGTGAGGGTCGCGCCTGCTCGCTACGAGCTCGTGCGCGTTCTCGGTAGAGGGTCGTCGTTCGCGGTCGCCCTATGCCGCATCGAACGGGCGCCTGTCATCGTGAAGCGAGAGGTGACGAGCGCGGGCGCGATCGACCGCGAGCGGTGGGCACTCGAGAAGCTGCGCGGAGCACACAGCCCCGCGCTGATCGAGGCGGGGCGCGACGAAGAAGGCGCGTTCGTGGCGGAGGCGGTCGCGGGAGGGCTCCCCCTCCGAGCATGGCTCGAGCGCCACCGAGGGGATCGACGGGCGTTGGTGGGGGCCGCCCTCTCGCTCGTCGAGGCGATCGGCGCCGTTCACGCCCGAGGGGTGGTCCACGCCGACGTCGCGCCTGCGAACACCTGGCTCGACGGGCCCGAGGGCACGGTCACCTTCATCGATTTCGGAGCGTCGGGAGACGCCTTGGGTGGGCCGCCGGAGCCGGTGGGACGGGGGACGCTTCCCTGGATCCCTCCGGAGCTCGCGCGCGACGAAGCGCGGCCCTCTCGTGAGAGCGATCGCTACGGCATCGCTGCCCTCGCCGCGCACGTGCTCACCGGCGCGCCGCTCTTGGAGGCGACCACCGAGCCGAGCCAGCTCTACGCGATCGGCGCGAGCGGGTTGAGCATGGATCGGCTGCGGCGCGCCCTCGACCGCAGCGGGATCGAGGATTTCCCCGAGGCGGTCACGGAGGCCCTCGTCGGCGCGTTGGCCTTCGAGCCGCGGCGGCGATCGCCCTCGCTCGACGAGCTGTCGGGAGCGCTCGCGTCGTTTCGCGCGCGCATCTCCGCCTCGCCTTCGTGAAGACCGCGCCGCCGCCCTTTCGGCCTGCTACAAAGGGCGCCTCATGAAGCAAGGCGCCCAACACTCCCAGCTCTCGATCGACACCCTCGCCGTTCACGCAGGCCAATCCCCGGATCCGGCGACGGGCGCGGTGATGGCGCCGATCGTCCTGTCGAGCACCTTCGCCCAGCGCGCGCCCGGAGAGCATCAAGGGTACGAGTACGGCCGCAGCGGGAACCCCACGCGCGGCGCGCTCGAAGCGTGCATCGCCGCGCTCGAGGGCGGCTCCCGGGGGTTCGCCTTCGCGAGCGGGCTCGGCGCCTCGACCACGATCCTCACGCTGCTGAAGGCGGGCGATCACGTCCTCGCCGGGGACGACCTCTACGGCGGCACGTATCGTCTCATGGACAAGGTGATGCGTCCGCTCGGGATCGCCTCCGACGCGATCGACATGGCCGACCCGGCGAAGGTCGAGGCCGCGATCACCGACAAGACCAAGCTCGTCTGGCTCGAGACGCCCACCAACCCGCTGCTCAAAATCTTCGACATCGAGGCGATCGCGAAGGTGGCGCGCGCCCGCGGCGCCATCGTCGTCGTCGACAACACGTTCGCGACGCCCGTCCTCCAGAGCCCCCTCGCCCTCGGCGCGACCGCCGTCGTGCACTCGACGACGAAGTATTTGAACGGGCACTCGGACGTCATCGGGGGCGCGATCGTGACGAGCGACGAGGCCCTCGCGGAGCGCCTCGCCTTCCAGCAGAACGCGATCGGCGCCGTCCCCAGCCCGTTCGACTGCTTCTTGGTGCTGCGCGGGATCAAGACGCTCGGGCTCCGGGTCCGGCACGCGTCCGCGTCGGCCGCGACCGTCGCGGAGCGTCTCGCGTCGCACCCTGCCGTCGAGCGCGTCCTCTACCCTGGCCTCGCTTCCCACCCGGGGCACGCGCTCGCGAAGAGGCAGATGCGCGGCTTCGGCGCGATGATCTCGTTCGTGCTCCGGGGCGGCCTCGACGCGTCGCGGCGATTCCTCTCCGCCCTCGAGATCTTCTCGTGCGCGGAGAGCCTCGGGGGGGTCGAGTCCCTCGCCGAGCACCCCGCCATCATGACCCACGCCAGCGTGCCCCCGGAGAAGCGGAAGGTCCTCGGGATCGACGACGGCCTGGTGCGCCTCAGCATCGGCGTGGAGGGTGTCGAAGACCTCTGGGGAGACATCGAGCGGGCGCTCGTGAAGGCCGCCGGCTGACCGAGCAGTCCCCCAACAATTGCCGGGCGGCGAGCCTGTGGGATATGAAGAGGTATGGTCTCGAACCGCTTGCTCCTTGGGCTCTTCTCCGTCGCAAGCCTGGCCGTCGTGGGATGCGAGGATCCTCCCGCGCCGACGCCGGCAGGAGCATTCGACGTCAACCTGCGCGACTCGGGTCCCGACTGTCCGCTCAAGACCCATGAAACCGAGATGGGCGTCGTCGGCAGCTCCGGCGAGCCGACGCTCGTGAGCAACGGTCAGGATGGCGCCGAGGTCAAGTGCACGGTCGAGGCCGCGGGCGGCAATTTCTCGATCGACGCGACCTTGGACGACATCGCGAACGTCCGGCTCGTGGTGGCGTCGATCGGCGACGGGAACAATGCCCAGGCGGCGGGGGCGGACGGCACGCTCACCTACGCGTCGACCGACACCGCCGGTAACGTCTATCAGTCCGCGGGCGGAGCGCCGTGCAAGGTGTGGATCGACGCCGACGCCGGCCAGTTCGTGCGCGCGGGCGAGGCATGGGTCACCGTCGCGTGCGACTCCGTCGTGGCCGGGAACAACGTCTGCGCGATCTCGAACAGCTACGTCGCGCTCCGGAACTGCACCGGCGCGGTCACCGAAGACGAGTGAAGCTGGCGCGGCGGAGAGCCTCGCGCCGAGCTCAAGAGCCCTTGGCGGCGGGGGGCTGGGTGCTGCTCGGGCCGTTACTCTCCACCGATAGCGGCGTGTCGGGTAGCGGGGTGTCCGGGACGATGGCCGGGTCGGTCGAGCGACGGGACGGCGGGACGATCTCCTCGGCTTGGATGCGAATCGCGAGGGCGGTGATGTTGTCCTCGCCCCCCGCCTCGTTCGCCTTCTGAACGAGGCGATCGCAGAGCTCCTCGAGCTCCTTGTTGTTGAGGGGCTGGGGGCCGACGCGCTTCTGGAAGCGGGTGACCTCTTGGAGGATGGTCTCGTCGGGGAGCATCCCGGAGAGGCCGTCCGAGCAGAGCAGGTAGACGTCGCCGTCCTGCGCCTCGTCCGTCGTCAGATCCACGACGACGTTGTCCTGCATGCCGAGCGCGCGGGTGATGACGTTCTTCGGGAGCTCGGCGCGCTCGGCCTCGGTGAGCTCGGGGAAGGGCTCGTTCACGAGGGAGTGATCGCGGGTCAGCTGCTGGATCTCACCAGCGCGGATCCGGTAAGCGCGGCTATCGCCGACGTGCCCGACGAACATCTTCCGCTTCTTCGAGGAGAAGTGGGCTCCGACCACGGTGGTGCCCATCCCCGCGAGCGATCGCGTCGCCTGGCTCGTCTCGAAGATGCGGCGGTTGGCGATGCCGATGCTCGTGAGGAGGCGGTTCTCCTCGTCGGAGAGCGACCGATCGAAGTGGGTCGGCCAGGTCACGTCCTCACCGGCGAGGGTGCGGAAGAAATCCGATATCGTGGACGTGGCGAGCTTGCTGGCGACGTCGCCGGCCGAGTGCCCGCCCATGCCATCGGCAACGACGAAGAGACCGTGCTCGTCGTCGATGGCGTAGCTGTCCTCGTTGTGCTCTCGCTGCCGCCCGACGTCGGACATCCCAGCCGCGATCGCTCTGATCGAGGTCGCCCGACCCATCGAGGTTGACGGTCCCATTATGTCCCTCGCCTGTCAAGGCAGCCAAACCCGCGGCTCCGGCGCAGGTGCCTACCATCGAAGCGCCACGCACGGTTCGTGCCTCCCCGCTCGCCCAACCCGCAGCGGGTGGCGATCAGACCTCCATCACGTCCTTTTCCTTGCTCGCGACGGTCGTGTCGACCTGCTTCACGAGCTCGGCCGTCACGTCTTCGATCTTCTTGCGACCCCGGTCGGCGTCGTCCTCGCTGACGTCCCCGTCCTTCTGGAGCTGGTCGACCATCTCGAGGGCGTCACGGCGGTGCTTCCGGATGGCGACCTTGCACTCCTCCCCGTTCTTCTTGAGGATCTTCACGAGATCGCGGCGGCGGTCTTCGGTGAGGGCAGGGATGGGGATGCGGATGAGGTCGCCGTCGACCTGAGGGTTCAGCCCGAGGTCGCTCTCGCGGATCGACTTGTCGATCGCCTTCACTTGGCCCTTGTCCCAGGGCTTCACGGTGATGAGCCGCGGCTCCGGGACGTTCACGGTCGCCATCTGGGAGAGGGGGGTCACCGTGCCGTAGTAGTCGATGCGAATCCCATCGAGCATCGATGGGTGAGCGCGACCGGTCCTCACCTTGGCGAGATCGCGGCGGAGCGCCTCGAGCGCTTTGTCCGAAGCGGCCCTGAGCTCTTTCACAACGTCGTCCAGCATGTCTCGCCTCTCCTAACGTCCTCGTCCGCCTATCCGAATCACCCGTCTGCCGGTGCGCGACCGTCGAGGGGCGGCGAGCTTACCACAGACGCCGCTCGTGCCTCCTCCTTCCGATGCGTGCGCACCCCGCGTCGCGGCAGCTATGCTTCGCCCGATGGAGGAGCTGGAATGGAAGAGCTTCCCCGTCGTCGTCGTCGACGACGAGGAGGACAACCTGGATGCGTTTCGCTTCGCGTTCCGGAAGTCGTTCCAGCTCCACTACGCGCTCGGCGGCCCCGCCGCCCTGGATCTCCTGGATCGGGTCGACGCGGCGGTGATCGTCAGCGACCAGCGGATGCCGAAGATGAGCGGCATCGAGTTCCTGCGCCGCGCCAAGGAGCGCCGCCCCGACGTCTTCGGTTTGCTGCTGACGGCGTACGCGGACCTGCCCGTCCTCGTCGACGCGATCAACTCGGGGGCGGTCGATCGCTACGTACAGAAACCTTGGGACTCCAAGGAGCTGAGCGCGATCCTGAGGCAGGGCATCAAGACGTTCGCCACCGTCCGGGACAACAAGAGGCTGCGCGAGCAGCTCGCCCAATACGCGGGGTATCTCGAGCGCGAGCAGCGGGATCCGATCGACTATGGAGAGATCGGCGGCGAGAGCCCGGCGATGCGGAAGGTCGCGAAACGGATCGAGGAGGCGGCCCAGACCTCCAGCCCCATCCTCGTCGAGGGGGAGCCGGGCAGCGAGCAGGAGGTCGTCGCGCGCGCGATCCACGTGGGCTCGAGCCGAGAGGAGCGGCCCTTCGTGCGGGTGACGTGCGCGGCGTTCCGCGGAGACGCCCTCGAGCGCGAGCTCTTCGGCTGGAGGAAGGGCGCGTTCCCGACCGCGTTCGACGATCGGGCGGGGAGGTTCGAGCTGGCCGACACGGGGACGATCCACCTCGATTGTCCGGAGAAGCCGAGCCAGAGCATGCAGGCGCGCCTCTTCCGCCTGCTCGACGAAGGGGTGGTGGAGCGGGTCGGCAGTACGGACGGGCAATCCGTCGACGTGAGGCTCGTCGTCTCTCTACCCGGATCGCTCGAGCAGGCGTGGGGCGGAGAAGAGCTCTTGCCCGAGCTGCTCGCGAAGCTCGACGTGTTCCGCATTCGACTTCCTCCGCTGCGCGAGCGTCGCGAGGACATCCCGGTCCTCGCGGAGCATTTCCTCCGCAAGTACGGTCGCCGCAACGCGCGAGCGGCGACGACCCTCTCCAAGGAAGCCAAGGACGTGCTCGTCGCGTACGAGTTCCCCGGCAACGCGCGCGAGCTGGAGAACGTCGTCGAGCGCGCGGCGATCCTCGCCCGCGGGGACGAGATCCAACCCGAGCACTTGGCCTTTCAAGCGCGGTCGTACGTCGTGCCGACGCCCAGCCCGAGCCACGCCCCGAGCGCGGTCACGGAGCCGCCGGCGGGGAGCCAGGCGCTCTCGTCCAAGCTCGAGGAGATCGAGCGCCGCGAGCTGCTCGGCGCGCTCGAACGGTGCGGGGGCAACAAGGCCGAGGTCGCGAGGACGTTGGGGATCCAACGAACCACGCTCTACTATCGGCTGAAGCGGCTCGGCATCGACGCGTGACCAGTCCGAGGCCATTCGCTCCCGTCGATCGCGCTTGGTTCGAGGCCCCCGTCCTCGCGCTCGCGCGCCGGCTGATCGGCGCCGTGGTCGTCCACGAGCGCGACGGCGCCGTCGCCGCCGGGCGCATCGTCGAGACAGAGGCCTACCGCGGCCCCCAGGACCTCGCCGCCCACAGCGCGGGCGGGCGGCGGACCGCGCGCACGGAGGCCATGTTCGGCCCGCCCGGCTGCGCGTACATGTTTCTGCTCTACGGCACGAGCTGGGCTCTCAACGTAACGGCGGGCCCGATCGGAGATCCGCACGCGGTGCTGGTCCGCGCCCTCGAGCCGGTGGCGGGCCTCGAGGAGATGGCGGCGCGAAGAGGGATGCCCCCGACCCGCCGCGAGCTGACGAACGGCCCCGGAAAGCTCTGCAAGGCGCTCGGCCTCGACCGATCGCACTACGGTCTCCCGCTCTGGCAGCGCCCTCTCTTCATCGCCGAAGGGCGTCGCGGTCTCATCGGGCGCTCGTCGCGGATCAACATCGACTACGCGGGCTCGTGGATCGACAAGCCTTGGCGGTTCTACGAGCGGGGCAACCGCTGGGTCTCCGTCCCGCCCCGTCACTGAGGATCCGTTTTCTCGCCGGGACATGGAGCGTTCGCTAGACTTTCGTCGCGTTCGCGCGCCGGGGACCCCATGCGATTCTGGCCTTTCGGCAAAGAAAAAGAGCCCGTGGTCGACGACAACGACTTCGTGTCGCGGGTCGTCACGGGCGCGGCGGCAGATGGCGGGGTGTTGCGCGCCAAGCTCACCGTGCACTTCCAGGATCCGCTCTCGACGAGCGAGGCCGATCCCATCGCGGACGAAGCAGCCACCCTCATGCGAGCCGTCTTCGCTGGCGAGCCCTCCGCCACGGGCGCCCTCGGCACCGAAGCGCAGCTCGCCAAGGAGGTCGCCGCCAAGCTGACGTCCGCCAAGGTTCGGAGCGTCGACCTCGTCGCGCTGCACGTGGTCGGTGAGGCTCCCGCGTCGACCGCGGCCTCCCCTCCCCCCGCCTCCCGAGCGGCGCCGTCGAGCGCCCCTCCCCCGGGGCATCGACGCAGCTCCTCCTCTCAGCTCCTCGCGGTCCGCGACTCCCGATTGATCCCGGAGGGCGCGACGCCGGAGGCGGCCGCCTACGCCATCATTCCCCTCCTGAAGGACGCGTCGACCCGCGTCCTCGTGGGGATGTTGAGAGGGCTCGATCTGGTGGTGGTCCGCGGGATGCGCGTGGAGGGCACCGACGCCGACACGCTGAGCGGGCTCGTGCCCCAATCGACGGCGATGCCCGGCCACTTCGCGGACGAGCGCGCCGACGAGCTGCATCGCTGGCACGACAAGCTCGGGGAGGAGAAGCTCGCATCGCTTCGAACGGAGGCGAGCGCGGTCGTCTGCTACTTCCTCCACACGAGCCTCGAGAAGACGGGGGTCGACATGAGCACGTCGACGTCCTTGCTGGAGGCGGCCGCGCGCGGCGCGTTCGAGCAGGAGGCGCCGCTCTCGGCGATGCCGCACTACCTCGGCGCGGCGAGCGATCCGACCGACGCCCTCGCCGTCCGAACGCTGGACATCCTCGGCGAGCCCCACGAGGCCCTCGCGTCCCTCTCGCTCATGCTGACCCCGGTGCTCGCCTCCCTCCAAGAGGACTTCGCGTTCACGAGCGGGCAAATCAAGCTGAGCGTGGTACCGCCGTGAGCGCGTGCTCGAGGGTGAGCACGACCTGCTCCGCCTCGTCGACCGCGTTCGGCCAGTGGGGAGAGAAGCGCAGCACGCCGTCCGGCGTCGCGCACGCCACGCCCTGACGAGCGATCTCGCGCTGGAGCGCGATCACGTCGTGTCCCGGGGGAGGGAGGAGGCCGAGCGTACCGCTGCGACGCTCGGCGCGCGGGCTTCGAAGCGATCGATATCCGAGCTCGACGGCGCGGGGCTCGATCGCGTCGTGGATGGCTTGCACATGCTCGAAGATGGGCCCGACCCCGATCTCGAGGATCGCGTCGAGGGACGCCTCCAAGGCCGCGAACGCGGTCGCGGAGAGGTTTCCACCTTCGAGGAACCGGATGTCGCCGCGGATGGGGCGATCGTAGCGGAGGCGATCCGGGCCCTCGAACAGGAAGCCCACCGGCTCTTCATGGCTGAGCCACCCCGCGACGCGGGGACGCAGCTTCGCGAAGCCGGCGTCCGAGCAATAGACGAAGCCGGCCCCTTCCACGCCCATCAACCACTTGTGGGCGCCGCACGCGACGAAGTCGACGCCGGTGGCGGCGACGTCGAGAGACACCATGCCCATCGCCTGGACCGCGTCGATGAACGAGAGGGCGCCGTGCCGCCGGCACGCGGCCGAGATCTCCTCGAGCGGGGTGCGGAGGCCGGTCTGGAACTGGACGGCGCTGATGGCGACCACCCGAACGTCGCCCGCGGATAGGACCGACTCGAGCTCGCCGAGCACCTCCTCCTCGGCGCCGAGCAGACGCCGCCCATCGAGCATCGTCACCTCGAGCCCGAAGAGCTCCTTCGCCCGCAGCCAGGGCGTGACGTTGGAGGGAAACTCCCCTTCGAACAGCACGACGCGATCCCCCGGCCGGAAGTCCAAGCACAGCGCGATGTCGCTGATGCCGCGGGTGGTGTTCTGGGTCAGGGCGATCTGATCGGCCGAGCGCGCGCCCACGAGCTTCGCCAGCTTGTCTCTCAAGCGGTCCCGCTGCGCGGCCCAAGCGGGATAGGCCGCCGCCCCTCGCTTCTGATAGTCCGCGAGCCACGACCCGATCGCCTTCTTCACCAAGATCGAGGGCGGCGAGATCCCGGCGTGGTTCATGTACGTCAGCGGCTCGAGCCCGCCGAACAGATCCCGGCTGCCGAGCCGAGGCGTGAGCTCCGGCGCGGGCTTGAACAGAAGGGCGGGCGAAGGTCGGGCCGGCCCGTCGTCGCTCATCGGGCGTCCTCGAGGGACGGCCCCCGAACCCCCAGCTCGACGAACTTCGTGTTCGGGAAGGCCTTCTCGCACGTCTCGAGCTGCCACGTCCCTTTGAAGAGGACCACGGGGTTGCCGTGGACATCGTGGGCCCCGTACCCGAACAGCAAGCCTTCGAGCTTCGCGAGGGGCGGGACCTCGCCCTCGACCCAGCGCGCGAGCTGGAAGCTGAGCCGCTCCATCCGGCAGTCGACGCCGTACTCGGCGGAGAGCCGGTGGCGGACGACCTCGAACTGGAGCTCGCCGACGGCGCCGACGATCGACTCCCCCTCCCGACCCTCCGGCGGCCGGAAGAGCTGCACGCTGCCCTCTTGCGCGAGCTGCTCGAGGCCCTTCTTGAGCTGCTTGCGCTTCATGGGATCGATCATGAGCACCCGCGCGAAGTACTCGGGCGGGAACTGAGGCAAAGGATCGTAAGCGAGCTCGGCCCCGTCCGTGATCGTGTCGCCGATGAGGAAGATCCCCGGATCGAACACGCCGATGATGTCGCCCGCGTAGCCGTCGTCGACGACGGTGCGATCCTGGGCGAGGAATTGGGTCGGGTTGGTCAGCCGGATGTCGCGCCCGAGCCGCACGTGCCGGACCTTCATCCCGCGCTCGTACTTCCCGGAGCAGACCCGCAGGAACGCCATTCGATCGCGGTGGGCGCGGTCCATGTTCGCTTGGATCTTGAAGACGAACGACGTGAAGCGCGCGTCGTCGGCGGGGATGTCGCCGCGATCGGTGTGGCGCGCCGCCGGCAGGGGCATCATCTCCACGAAGGCGTCGAGGAACTGGGGCAAGCCGAAGTTCGTCAGCGCGCTCCCGAAGAACATCGGCGTCGTCTCCCCCCGGGCGAGCTTCTCCGCGTCGAGGGAGTCGCCCGCCGCCTCGAGCAGCTCGATCTCGGACTTCAGGGTCTCGAGGGTGGACGCCTCCACCTCTCGCAGGAGGGCGGGCGAGTCGATCGGAAAGACGCGCTCGGGAGCGCGCTCCGCGCCGTGCGCGACCTGCTCGAAGAGGTGCACCTGCTTGGTCTCGCGGTGGTAAACCCCGCGGAAGCGACCGCTCTCGAGCAGGGGCCAGGTCATCGGGTAGACCCCGATCCCGAGCACCTCCTCCACCTCGCCGACGAGCTCGAACGGATCGCGCCCCGGCCGATCGAGCTTGTTGACGAAGGTGAAGATGGGCATGTGCCGCATCTTGCAGACGCGGAAGAGCTTCTTCGTCTGGTTCTCGACGCCCTTCGCGCAGTCGAGGAGCATCACGGCCGCGTCGGTGGCCATGATCGCGCGGTACGTGTCCTCGCTGAAGTCGGCGTGGCCGGGGGTGTCGACGAGGTTCAAGAGGCGCCCCCCGTATGGGAACTGGAGGACGCTCGAGACGATCGAGATGCCGCGCTCGCGCTCCATCTCCATCCAGTCGCTGACGGCGTGGGATCGCGCCTTCTTCGCCTTCACCGCGCCCGCGAGCTGGATCGCGCCTCCGTACAAGAGGAGCTTCTCGGTGAGCGTCGTCTTGCCCGCGTCGGGGTGAGAGATGATGGCGAACGTCTTCCGCCGCAGCGCCTCGCGGCGAATCTCCGGGCTCTGCATCGGTCTATGCTTCTCCGCGCTTCGGGCCGCTCGCGAACAGGGCCGGGCCCCAAATGCAGCTGCGAGCCGGACCCTGGTCGCGCCGATTCGCGCGACTCGAGTCTCGGCTCGCAAGCGTCGTGGCTTGGAGCGCGACGGCCATCGCGGCTCGAGACCCTACTCGAACCGCGGACCCCGTGCCACCGTTACCTGCCGAGCGACTCGGCCCGGTTCACGATGCGCGGTGTGATGAAGACGACGAGCTCCGTTCGCTGATCCACGGTGCCGCGCTTCTGGAAGAGCACGCCCAGGATCGGGATGTCGCCGAGGACCGGGACCTGCGAGAGGCTGCGGCTCGAGTTGCGGGTGTAGATGCCGCCGATGACCGCGGTGTGACCATCCTGCACGAGCAGCTCGGTCTCCACCTCGCGCTTGAGGATCGTCGGATCACCTCGGGCGCCCCGGTTACCGAAGTCGGGCTCGTCGCGGTTGATCTTCACCTCGAGCGAGACGCTCCCGTCGGCGGTGACGTGAGGCTTCACGAGGAGCTGGAGCTTGGCCTCCTGGAAGACCGTCTGGACGCCCTGCGCGCTCACCTGGGAGAACGGGATCAGGGTGCCCTGCGCGATGCGCGCCTGACGGTTGTCGAGGGTGAGGACGCGCGGGCTCGAGATGATGCGGACCATGCCGCTCTGCTCGGCCGCGGAGAGCCTCACGTTGAGGTTGAAGAGGTTGTTCACGGATCCGAACGTGAAGCCGATCGCGCCGCCGTTCCCGCCGCCGGTCGCCGCGGGGAGGTTGACCGCGAAGTTCGGGCTCGCGACCGAGTTCTGATCGGGGCTCAGGCCGTCGGTCGGAGTCGCGTTGTCGTCGGCGCCACCGAAGATGCCGATCGAGTTCGGGAAGGCGAGGCCGGTGTCCACGCCCGTCGCCTGGGAGAGGAGCGAGCCGCCGCCCCACTGGATGCCGAGCTCGCGGTTGAACCGGCTCGAGGCCTCGACGATTCGCGCCTCGATGAGGACCTGCGGGGTCTGGGTGTCGAGCGCGCGGATGAGCTCCTCGATCTGGTTCAGGTTCCCGGTCACGTCGCGGGCGATGATGACGTTGGTGCGCTCGTCGACCGAGAGCGAGCCGCGGGGGGACAAGAGCTCCTTGGAGCGCGCGGTCAGCTCACCGGCTTGGGCGTAGGAGATCGGGATGAGGCGCGTCTCGAGCGGCGCGAGCTCGAACTCGCTCTTGCGTCGGGCGAGCGCCAGCTCGCGCTCCTTGTTGAGATCCGCGATCGGGGCGATGCGAAGGAGGTTGCCCTTCCGCACCATGCCGTATCCCTTCGCCTGAAGGATGGTCTCGAGGGCCTGATCCCAGGGCACGCTGCGCATGCGGATCGTGACGGAGCCGGTCACGTTCTCCGCGGCGACGATGTTGACGCGACCGACGTCGGCGATGAGGCGCAGGACGTCGTGGATGTCGGCGTCCTTGAGGTCGAGGTCGATCCGGCGTCCTTGAGCGGCCTTCGAAGGGTCGGCGTTGTTCTGAACCTGCATCGCCATCGAAGGCAGGATCGCGTCGGCTTGGTCGCCTTCGACCTCGGTCACGTCGCCGATGGAGGTCTCCACCTTGGGCAGGTCGTAGCTCTCCTCGCGCGCCACCGTCTTGACCCGGCGGGCGGCGCCGCCATCCGCGCTGCGGCCGCTCTGAGAGGTCGGGATCTGACCGGCCATGAGCGTGCACACGAGCCGGTTGCCTTCGCGGGTGACGAGGAAGTGCGAGTCTGCCGACCGCTCGATCTCGACGACCACCGCCCCGCCGCCCGTCTTCTGGAACGAAGACACGGCGCTGACGACGCCGCCGAAGGCGGCCACGTCCAGCTTGCGCTCCAGCGACTTCGGGAGCTTCGCGTTGGAGAGCTCGATGCGGACCGACTTCTTCGTCGCCGTCTCGACGTGCTTCGTCTCGCGATCGAGCTCGATCACGATCTGATCACGATCTCCCTGGTGGGCGAAGCGCACGTCCTTGATGTCGACCGCGTCGGAGTCGGCAGGCGCGCTCGGAGCCGCCGCCTTCGCGTCCGTCGCCGGTCGCTCGCTCACCGCGCCCGTCTTCTCCGCGGCGGTGAGGTCGATGGTGAGCCCGTCGTCCGCCGAATGAATGGCGTACTGGGCGTTCTTCGCCAGCTGGATCAGCAGACGAGTGGTCTTGGGGTCGTCGAAGGCCTGCGTCATTACGCCCGCGACGACCGCGTTTCCCTCGACGATCGCCGGCGGAGCTCCGTCGACGACCGCGTCCGAGATGTCGAGGAGGATGCGTCGACCCCCGTCCGTGACGCGCGCCGTGTACGTGGGGCGCGCGCTCGTCCGGACAACGATCCGCGCCGTTCCCTCCTTCGGCGCGGATAGGGTCACACGGGAGACCTTCACCTGGTTGGGAAGTGCGACGGCGGAGACGGCGAAGAGCGCCGTCAGGGCCCAAACGCTCAACCCCGCGAGGAAGATCCTGAGTTTCGCGCGGCGCCGCCCGAACGCTCGCGTCGCGTCGGCCCGTCGCATCGTGGGGGTCATCATGACAGCTCGATGCTAGTTCGCGGCCTCCCCAAGGGCCCAATTATCGGGTTCACCTTTTTCGCGAACGACGGCGCTCGTCGCCACAAAACGATAGCGCCGCGAGCACGGCTCACGGCGCCACGAGCTCGTCGAAGCGGGAGCTCAGCCGCCGGTCGGCTGAGGCTTGGGAGCCTGCTTCGCCTTCTCCGCGGGCGCAGGGTTGTTGCCCCCCGAAGCAGGAGCAGGCTCCTCGTCCGGTCGGGTTCCGCGGATGCCGGTGCGGATCTCCTGGCGGAGCTCGTCCTGCGTACGGAGAGAGAGCACCCGCGTCGTGGCGGGGGCGGACGGGTCCGGGCTCTCCCTCACGAAGACGACGTCGTTCTCGCGGATGCGGTCGAGGCGCCAGTTGACGGCCACGTCGACGCCGCCTGGACCGCCGCTCCGGACGACCTCCGATCGGCCGACGAAGTCCCCGACCCGGAGCACCCAACCGAGGCCTTCGGGATCGGTCACCAGCACCCGACCGGCGGTCCCCGTCACGATCCCCGCGATCTTGATCTGCTCGAGCGAGTGCTTCTGGATGAGCACGTCGCGCTGGACCTTCACCTCTTGCGCCGCCGGCTTCACGATGAACATGTCGGCGAAGCTCCGAAACGGATCGCGGTTCGCCGGCGACTCCAGGAAATCCCGCTCTTGGATGTCGGGGGTCGGCAGCGGCGGGAGATCCCCCGGCTCCGCGACCTTGACGCCTTTGGCAGCTTTGGCCTTGGGCGCGGGGCCTCCGCCTCCTCCCGGCCGGGGCGCCGCCGACCCTTGGGGCGGTGGCGGGGGAGCTTCGTCGCCGCAACTCGCGGCAGCGAGGGCGACGATCAACGTCGTTGCGAGGTGCCTCTTCATCACTTCCTCTGCTTCGAGGTGGCTTCGTCGTTCTTCTTCGCGCGGAAGGCGGTGGCCATGCAGCTCACCCGGAGGACGATGTTGTCGGCCTCTCCCTCCTTCTTCGCTGCCCGTTCCACCACGGTCATCTGGATGTCCTCGATGTTGATCACGCGGTCGAGCTGACCGACGCCGTAGAAGAAGCGCGCGATCTGGTGAAACCGTCCGACGAGGTCGAGCGACATCGGCACGCGCACGTAGTACTCGTCCACGATCTCGTCCTCGGGCTTGTACGACGTGAGGGTGACGCCGGAGAGCTTCGCGGTGTTCTCGATCGACGAGAGGAAGGACGGCATCTCCGCGTCGTCGGGGAGCACCTTCTTCTGCTCGCGCTCGATCTGCTGCTTCCGCGCCCGCTCCTCCACGTCCTTCTGGTAGGCGGCCTTCGCCTCTTCCGCCTTCTGAAGGTCTCCCTTCAGGTTCTGCTCGCTCGCGCGAGCGGCGCCGATCCGACCGTCGATGTCAGTGAAGAAGACGACGAAGTAGAGGGCCGCCACCACGCCGACGAGGACGGTGCCGAATACGATCTTCGCGGGGAGCGAGAGCCTCGCGAGACTTCCACCGGGTGCACGAGGAGCCATGTCAGTACCTCACCCTGAGCTGCATTCCGAAGCCGACCATCGTCGCCGTCTCGTCCGTCGCGCTGCCCTTCTTCGAGCCCGGAAGGAGCCGGACGTCCCAGAAGTACGAAGAGACCTTCAGCCGAAGGGCGAGCTCCGCGACGTCGGCGGAGTCACGCGCGAGACCGGTGATTTCGACGGTGCGCTGCTTCTCCTTGAACGTGAGGAGCCAGACCCTCCGCGCGTCCCACCCCGGGTTGATGGCGCCCAGGGGATTCTTCTGTTGCTGCTGGAGGTATCGATCGGCGTCGACGGTAGGTCCCTTCCCCGGCGTGAGGAGCCGCGACAGCTCGAGGAGCGACGCCGTCGGACCGGTGCGAGCGCTCTCGAGCTTCTTGATCGCGTCCTCGCGCGCCTTGAGCTGAGCGAGGTCCTTCTTCACGTTCTCGTGGTCCTTGACCAAGTTCTGAACGCGCGCGATGTCGGCCTGCAGACCCTTGTTGACGTTGCTCTGCTTGTCGAGCTCCTTCGTCTTCGTCTGGTGGAACCACACGAAGCCGATCGCCTCGAGCAGCACGAGGCCGAGCACGACGAGGATCCAGCGCTGACCGCCGCTGGACTCGACGACGGGAGCCCGCTCGCGCGTCTTCTTCTGGGGGAGGAGGTTGACCCTAATCACAGCCGGCGCTCCTTGTCCTTGCGCATCGCCAACCCGAGCGCGACGCACAGCTGCGCCGCCCTCATTTGGAGCATCTGGGAGTTCACGTCCTTCCCTTCGACCCCGATCTTCTCGAGCGGCGGGATGAGCTCGACCCCTACCCGGGCGCGCCGCCCGATCGCGTTCAAGAGCTGGGAGAGGTTCGAAGAGCCGCCCGTCAGAAAGATCCGGTGCATCTCGGGCTCACCGCTCGTCGCGTGGAAGAAGTCGAGGCTGCGCTGGATCTCGCCCGCGATCGAGTCGCAGACGGTGTCGATGACGGAGGACACCTGGGGGCTCACCTGATTCTGCCCCATCGACGCCATGCACTTGAACTCCTCCGCCTGCTCGAAGGGCACGCCCATCTGCTTCTGGATCTGCTCGGTGATGTAGTTGCCGCCGTTCGCGATATCGCGCGTGAAGGCGCTCACGCCCTTGGAGATGATGTTGATCGAAGCGAGGCTCGCCCCGACGTTGATGATGGCGAAGGTCTGCTCCGGGGGGAGCCCTCGGTTGAACTCGAACAGGTTCTGGACGGTGAAGGCGTCGATGTCGACGACGACGGGCCGGAGCTTCGCTTGGCGCGCGATCTCGGTGTAGTCGTTGACCTCCTCCCGCTTCGCCGCGACGAGGAGAAGGTCCATCTGGCCCGCCTCCGGTCGGCGACGCAGGACTTCGTAGTCGACGTGGACGTCCTTGATGTCGAACGGGATGTGCTGCTCCGCCTCCCACTGGATCTGCTCGTCCAGCTCGGCCGCGGTCATGATCGGGACGGTGATCTTCCGAATGATGACGGCCTGACCGCTGATGGAGAGGGCCACGTCACGCTCTTTGATCTTCGCCTCGACGAAGGTCCGATTGAGCGCCTCGACAACCGCCTGAGAGTTCAGGACGTGCCCGTCGACGATCGTCTGTCGCGGCAGGGGCGTGAATCCGAGCTTGACCAGCCGCGGACCCTTTCGCGTGTCTTTCAGCTGGACGATCTTGACCGAGCTCGTCCCGATATCGACGCCGACGAGGTTCTTACCTTCGGACATGGTTCCTCGAAATTCAGCCGCTCGAGCGTGAGCGTGACTGCCGCGAATTCGCGCCTCTCGAATGGTACGAGAGCGACCATCCACGCGGCCAAGAATCCGCGTGACGAATCGTGTCGCTCAGCGTGACATCGGCTGGTTCGACGCGCTCCCCGATGAGGTGAACCGGTGGCGCGCGCGGAGCCCATGCGACTCGAGCGGCGGGTCGATGAGCCAAAGGGCGCCTCCCCCTCCCCCTGCCAAGCTGCTCGATTGGCCATGGCTCGCCTGATCAAGCCGCATGTCCGATCAGGGCTCTGCACCCCCGAATCGAAGGCTGACCGCGTGGCCCTCCCGAAGAGCCTTCATGAGTCTCATGGGACCCATAACGCGCGTCTCATATCTGAAAATACACATCAATTTTATGGGCACGAGGATCCAATGAAAGCCTGGACAGAGACCGAGGTCTCCAGAGACCGTATCGGCCGGCGCGGGTCTACATCTGCGGCGTTTGCGCAAATGTTCAGCTGATTATCCGCGCACATCGGGCGCGGGCACGGCGCGGCGCGTGAAGGGCGGAGCAGCTCCAGGCACGAAGCCCGAAGTCTGGCCGTGGACTTCTGAGCTTGTGGTGCAGCGCTACTCGTGGGCGTGGACGGCGCCGTCGAGCGGGACGTCGAGGGCAACCAGCTGGGTGGACACGAACGGCCCCCCCGCCGCCGATCCCCAGACCGTCTCGCTGGGCTGCTCGGTGCCACGATCCAAGGCCACGACCTCGGAGCATCCCAGGCCGAGGAGGACGGTCGCGTTGGCCTCGTGGCTGTCGAACTGCGACTCGGCCAAGAGGACGACCCCCGAGGGAAGGACACACAGGTCGGCTCGCTTCTGCCGAGGCCCCAGCTCCCGAGCCTCTGGGCGGAGGGCCCGCTCGGCGGCGACCAGGGGGAGCTCCGAAGCGTCCGAGAGCGCATCGAGGCCGGGGGGCGGACCGGGGAAGAGCCGCAAAGCGCCGTTCTCAATGCCGAGGACGCCGGCGCTCCCGGAGAAGCCGAGCCCGGTGTTGCCCCGAATGCGCAGCCCTCGGGGCCCCTTGCGCTTGGCGTACGCGAGGGAGATGGCGAGACGCGCCTGTGCGGCGTCGCTCGCGGAGAGCGCCCGATCGAGCTCGCGCCCCTCTCGATGGGGCCGCTCCTTCTCCCCGGCGACCATCGTCCATTTCACCCGCCCTCGCTCGACGTAGAGGACGGAGACCTCGGCGCCGAGGACCTCCGTGCGCGCCTCGAACACGGCGGGGAGAAAGGCCGGCGTGGGCTGAACCCGCGCCGGCCCCCAGCCCCCCCCTTTCGGCGGCGCGATCGAGGGGGTGAAGGCCCGCCTTGCTCCGAGGATCAGCGACGAGTCTCGCTCGCTTTCGGGCAGGAGGCCGTCCGCGGGTGCGGCCCAATGGAGCGGTCCGCGATCGGTTACGAGCGAGACACACGGAGCGGGCAGCGCCTCCTCCACGCCGTCCGCCGTATCCGACGTGGCGAAGGCGAGATGCCCGCCGGGCATGACGCAAAGGGCGTGCGCGCCCGGGGCGTCGGTGGCGCTGGGCCATTGAATGGCTGTCTCGTGGTCCCGCCTCTCCCAGGCCCCGCCCTTCCAAGGGATCATCGAGAATGAACTGGCGCCTTCGGGGACGAGGGTCGCCACGTCGGTCCGCATCGGGCCAGAGAACCCATCCTTGTCGAAAGCCCCCGCGCGCCCTTGCTCTCGGCCTTTGGGAATGGCGAGCGCGAACGCGACATTCGCACGCGCGCGGGTCAGCTTCGGCAAATAGCCAGTCTCGGTGGGAGGACTATCCGCCCCGAGCTGCAGAGCAAAGTCGAATTGACGACCATCCACCACGAAGACCGTCGCCGACCCGACCTTTCGAGAGGACACGGCAGGCGGCCGGCCTTCACCGAGGGAGAGCTCGGGACTGAAGCCTTCAATTGGCAACACCAGACTGGAATCAACCGATTTGATATTCAATCGCGCCGGCGGCAACTCGCCATTCGGGACGGCGGCGCTCCCCTCCACGACGTGGGCGAGCTTCCCGGCCGTCGATTGACCATCGGCGAATGAAACAACGGATGACCAATCGAGCTCTCTGGACACGACGAGGACGTCCGACGACCCGAGCTCCACATCGACGCTGCGCGCCTCCGGAGGCAGCGCGATGCGCATGACCCGCCCGTCCCCCGCGAGCTCCTCGACGACGACGGACTGGGGGCGGTCCGCGAACCACGTCGTGAACGCGACCCGGCCGTGGGCGAGGACGATGTCGCGCTCGTCGCCCTCCCGCGTCCTGGCCAACGGCTTCGTCGCGCGGACGGAGAGGGGGCGGCCGTCCGGAGTGACCGAGACCGACGCCCGACACGGCTCGCGAGGCGCCTCGGGGGTCGCGCGGTAGAGGAACACGACCTCGCGCCCGGCGGTGAGGTCGAGGAGCCAGCCTCTCGAAGGGCCCCACACGAAGTCGGCCTCGTCGACCGCGCCGTGGACCGCCTCTCCGAGCATCGCGGCGACGGAGCGCGCCTCGGGCTTGGGCGGGCGGGGCGCCAGCGCCCAAGCGGCGGCCAAGAGCGCGCCTCCGAGCACCACCCCTCCCCTCCCGAGGAGGTGCTCTCGCCAGCGCTCCGTGAGGCGCCCGGAGGTCACCGTCGTTCGATGCCGAACAGCGCGCGCGCTCTCTCCGGCGTGGCGATCTCTCGCCCGATCGTCCTCGCGAAGGCGGCGGCGCGGGCGACGAGCGGCGCGCTGCCCTCCGCGAGCACGCCCTTGTCGAGGTAGAGGTTGTCCTCGAGGCCGACGCGGGCATGGCCGCCCAGGGACATCGCGAGCTCCGTCATCGGACGCTGGTGGCGACCGACCGCGGCGACCCCCCACGTCGATCCTTCCGGCACCTGGGAGACGAGGAATCGAAGCACGTCCTCTCGCGCTCCGATGCCCCCCGGCACGCCGAGCACGAACTGGAAGTGAAGCGGCTTCGTGAGCAGGCCTTCCGCGACGAGGGAGAGGGCCTCGTCCACGTGGCCGACCTCGTAGCACTCGAGCTCGGCGACGCTGCCCGCCTCGCGGATTCGGCGCGCGAGGTCGCGGATGAGCGGTCGCGAGTTCTCGAAGACGTCGTCCCCGAAGTTGATCGTCCCGCAGTTGAGGGTGGCCATCTCGGGGCGACACCCGAGCGGCCCGGCGCGCTCGTCCACGCTCATCCCCACCGCCCCTCCCGTCGAGGTCTGCACGATGACGTCGGTCTTCGCGCGGATGGCCTCGATCGCCGCGCGGAACAGCTCTGTCGACTGGGACGGGGTCCCATCCGCGTTGCGGACGTGGAGGTGGATGACGGCCGCGCCCGCGTCGCGACACCGCGCCGCCTCGTCCGCGATCTCTTGGCCGGTGATGGGCAGATGAGGCGTCTGCTTTCGGGTGATCTCGGCGCCCACGATGGCGGCCGTGAGAACGAGATCCCGAGGAGGAGGGGTGACGAGCACGCTCGGAGGCGGGGTGATGAGCGGCCGCGGCTCGGGCAGCGTGGCGTGGGCAGGGGCCTGCGCGGAGAGGGCGGGGAGCACGAGCCGCGGCTTGCGCTGGAGCTCCCGGGGGACGACGCACGTGCCCACGGCGCGACAGACCACGACCGGCTCCGAGAGGGCGTCCGCGGCGGAGGCCGCGAGATCCTGCGCGCGACAGTTCTGGGCGACGCGGCGGGCTTCGAATGCCATCGTGCGGCTCGTCGAGCCGACGCGGGTGATGACGCCCGTCGCCTCGATGAAGTCGCCCGACCGAACGGGAGCGAGGAACTCCACCATCTCATAGGCGCGAAACAAGCCCTCGTCTCCGTCGAGGCGCACGAGCAGCTCGGTCGCGACGTCCCCGAACAGCGCGAGCATTCGCGCTCCATCGACGAGCTCTCCCGCGTAGTGTGCGTCGTGGGAGCCCATCCGAAGACGTAAGGTCACCGTGAGTCCGACACCAACCGTCATGCGACAAGAGTTGACACGAGCGCGATGCGAAGAAAAGACCAGGCACACATGACCTGGGTCGAGGCCAAGAACCTCCCCCGACACGTCGGGATCATCATGGACGGCAACGGCCGCTGGGCGACGCTCCGCGGTCAGGACCGGCAAGCGGGCCACAAGGCGGGGAGCGCGGCGGTGCGGAGGGTGGTGCGGGTGTCGCGTCGGCTGGGGATCTCCGCCCTCACGCTCTACGCCTTCAGCGAGCAGAACTGGGCCCGCCCGCAGAACGAGGTGGAGGCGCTCATGGGGCTCCTCGAGGAGTTCCTCAAGAGCGAGCGCACCGAGATCCTCGACAACGGCATCCGCCTCGTGGCGATCGGAGACCTGGGCCGCCTCCCCGTCCACGTGCGGGCCGCGCTCGATCCCCTCGCCCGCGAGTCTCACGAGAACGAGAAGATGACGCTGGCCCTCGCCCTCTCGTACGGGGCGCGCGAGGAGATCGCCGACGTGGCGCGCTCGCTGGCGGACGAGGTCGTCGCCGGCAGGATGGAGCCCGCCTCGATCGACGCGAAGCTCATCGCCTCTCGCATCCCGAGCCTCAGCGTCGGCGAGCCCGACTTGATCCTCCGCACCGGCGGAGAGCAGCGGCTGTCCAACTTCCTGCTGTATGGCGCGGCCCACGCCGAGCTCGTCTTCAGCGACACTTTGTGGCCCGACTTCGACGAATCTGATTTGTTCGAGGCGATCCGCACCTATCAGACCCGGACGAAGCGCGAGCACCCATGAGCGAGCTCACCACCAAGGCGGAGCCCGAGAAGAAGCAAGCCAGCAACCTCGTGATGAGGCTCCTCACCGCCGCCGTCGCGGCGCCGTTGATCCTCTTGTTGCTCTACATGGGGCCGGCGTGGGCCTGGCTCGTGTTCATCGGGCTCGCCACCGTCGTCGGCGCGCTCGAGCTCTTCGGGATGACGCACCAGAAGGACCTCGTCGCCCAGATCCTCGGGATCGCGATGTGCCTCGCCGTGTACCTCGTCCTCTGGTTCTTCGGGAGCGACGTGAGGGCGGTGACGGCGCTCCTTCTGTTGTTGCCGATCGCCGGCATCCTCCTGGCGCTGCTCCGGCTCGGCGACATGAGCACGGCCGCGCTGAGGCTCACCGCGTCCGTCTTCGGGCCCATCTATCTCGGAGGGGGAATGGCGACGATCGCCCTCCTCAAGCGCGACGGGGGCACAAGCGGCCCCGGCTTCGTGGTCCTGTCGTTGATGCTCTCGTGGCTCTCCGACACCGGCGCTTATTTCGCGGGCCGGTTCCTCGGCAAGCACAAGCTCTATCCCGCCGTCAGCCCCAAGAAGACGATTGAAGGCGCAATCGGCGGCCTGTTCGGGAGCGCGGGGGGGGCCCTGCTCGGGAGCTTCTTCTACCTCAAGACGCTGCCCCCGCTCCACGCCGTCGTGCTCGGCGTCGTCGCCGGAGCGTTGGGTCAGCTCGGGGATCTCGGAGAGTCTCTGCTCAAGCGATCGGTGGGGGTGAAAGACTCGGGGGGAATCGTGCCCGGGCACGGCGGCATCCTCGATCGCGTCGATGCCCTGCTGGTCACTTCGACGCTCTGTTACCTCTACATGATCTTCTTGCATTGATGACGCGACGCGCCGGCCGATTTCCTAGGCGTCGCATTGAAGACGGAGAAGAGGCGAGCTAGAAGCTCGCCGCATATGACTGACTCCGTCGTCCCGTCGATCACCACGCCGCCCGCTTCGATGAAAGTGATTCCGCCGGTGAAGTACGACTTCTTCGGCGTCATCCAAGGCTACTTGGACGAGGCGGCCAAGCTCATCAATCTGGCCGAGTACATCCGCGTGATCTTGGCCCAGCCCAAGAACGAGCTGATCGTCCACTTCCCGGTTCGGATGGACAACGGGGACATTCAGCTCTTCAAGGGCTACCGCATTCAGCACAACAACGTGCTTGGCCCTTACAAGGGCGGCATTCGCTACCACGAGCACGTCTCGCTCGACGACGTGAAGGCCCTCGCGGCGATGATGACGTGGAAGTGCGCCCTCATGAACCTCCCGTTCGGCGGAGGGAAAGGCGGCGTGAAGTTCGACCCGCGCGCCGTCTCGAAGCAGGAGCTCCAGCGAATCACGCGGCGCTTCTTCCACGCCCTCGGCGACAACATCGGTCCCGAGACGGACATCCCCGCGCCGGACGTCGGGACGAACGCCATGACGATGGCGTGGGCCATGGACACGTACATGAACATGACGGGCCAGGGCGGCCGCCAGGCCGTCAAGGGCGTGGTGACGGGCAAGCCGGTCGCTTCCGGCGGCACCGTCGGCCGCGAGAAGGCGACCGGCCAGGGCCTCGTGCACTGCATCCTCTACTGGGCGCAGGAGCGCGGCTTCAACCTCGAAGGCTCCACCATGACGGTGCAGGGCTTCGGAAACGTGGGATCCCATGCTTCCGTCATCCTCGCCAAGATGGGTGTCTCGACGATCGCGGTCGGCGACCACTCCGGGTACCTCTACAACGCCGAAGGCTTCAACCCCCACAAGCTCCAGGAGTACGTGAAGAAGAACGGCTCCATCGCCGGCTACCCGAGCGGCAAGGTCATCAGCCGCGAGGAGTTCTTCAAGGTGAAGTCGGACATCTTCGCGCCGTGCGCGCTCGAGAACCAGGTCGGCGTCGACGAGGCGAAGGTCCTCCAGACGCGCCTCGTCGCCGAGGGCGCGAACGGACCGTGCTCGCCCGAGGGTGAGAAGATCCTCCTCGACCGCGGCATCGACATCCTGCCCGACGTCCTCGCGAACGCCGGCGGCGTGACCGTCAGCTACTTCGAGTGGATCCAGAACAAGCGCAGCGAGAGCTGGACGCTGGAAGAGGTCGACGAGCGGCTCGAGCGCGCGATGCGCCTCGCGTACCGCCAGGTCACGGAGATGGCCCGCCAGAAGAAGTGCTCGCTCCGCATCGCCGCCTACGCCTGCGCCCTCCAGCGCATCGCGCAGGTGTACGTCGAGCGCGAGATCTTCCCCTGAGCCGACCTTCGCAGAGCCTCTCGCGGCCGCCTCGAGCGGCCGCTCGGCTTTTGTGGCTCACCCCTCGGGCTTGATGGCGAGCAGGCTCGTGACGACGGCGGAGCGGCCACGCACGCGGAGCTCGGTGTCGGCGGCCGCGTGCTTGTATTTCACGTGCCCGAGGGCGAGGTTCCTCCAAGGGCGCGAGGCGGCGCTCGTCACCTTGCCGACCTCCTGCCCGTCGGGGCCCTCGATCGCGTCGCCGGGCTCGACATCGCCGTCCACGAGGAGCTGCACGAGGCGCTTCTTCACGTGGCCGCGCTTCTCGAGCATGAACACCGCTTCTTGCCCGAGGTAGCAGCCCTTGGAGAACGAGACGGCGTCGCCCTCGAGGCTCGCCTCCTGTGGGTAGCTCGCGTCGTCGAAGTCGACGTCGAGCGCGGGGATCCCGAGCTCGACCCGAACGCGCTGCCAGCCCGCGTCGGACGCGATCCGGATCGAGGCATCGGACGCGACCGCGGCCGCGATCGCCGCTCGTTCGGGGGCGGTGAGGATGGCCGCGGTCGTGCTCGCGCGCCGCACGAGCCCTCCGACCACCCCCGCGGCGCGCGCCTTCGCGAGGACGTCGGCCGCGCGCGGCCCGAGCGCCAGCATCCACGCGGACGACGTCGCCACCTCGAGGGCCGCGTCCTCCATCACCAGGTAGCGGTCGAGGGTGGCGGCGAGATCGGCGGCGCGGTCCGCCCGCACCCCGAGCTCGATCCGATCCGACCCGAGGCACAGGTACACCTCGGATTGGATCTTCCCGTTCTTCGCGACCAAGAGGCCGTAGGCGGCGTCTCCCGGGCCGAGCTTCGCGAGGTCGCACGTGACAAGGCCGTTGAGCCAGGAGGCCCGGTCCGGCCCCGTCACGTGGATGGTCTGGAGCGGGAGGTCGCGCAGGAGCGCGCCGTTCTGAGCGGCGTCGAGAGCGACCTCGGCTTCATCGGATGCGTTCGGCAACGCGCAGGCTCCTTCCAAGAGCTCAGGTGGAGGGATCGGCGAGGCTCACGCCGGGGGCGTTGACGTTGAGCCAGACCGCGGTCTGGTCTCCTTCGTAGCAGAGCGCTCCCTCGTGTCGAAACTCGAACGAGTACCGGACGAAGTGGCGGGCCTTCCCGAGCCGCGCCTTCGTGGCGATGCAGGTCGCCTCGATGGGGGCGCCCGGCTCCACGAGCTTTCGGAAGACCACGCGATGGATGTGCGTGCCGTAGCCGACCCAGCCCTCGTGGTGACGCAGGCCGAGGAGGTAGTACGCGTGCACGAACCCGAGCATTCCAGTGGCGTGGACCATCACCGCACCCGCGACGTGACGAGGGTGCCGGACCGGGTCGGCCCGCTGGGACTCGGTGAAGGGAAGGGGCCGATCCGTAGGCATGCTACAGCGGACGAGGCTCTTCTTCTCGTCGAGCTCGAGCATCGTGTCGAAGAAGAGCACCTCCGGGGAGTAGGGCATGTCGGCGAGGAACGCCTCGTCGAACGGCCGGGGGAAGGGCGTCGCGGACGCGATCCGGGCGGGGCTCTCTTGCGCTTGCTCCAAGGTTCGCCGCAATTATCAGCGCCTTCGTGGGCTCGCAAGCGTGCGGGCGCCCGCTGCCTTGATGGTTGACCCGCCCCACATACCAGGTATGAGGAGATGGCGAGACGCTAGCCTTGGAGCCGCGCGATCCCTTCGATCTCTGTGGTGTCACGATCGACGGCAAGTACCGCGTCGCGTCCGTCGTTGGCGACGGCGGCTTCGGCGTGGTCTATCGCGGGGTGCACAAGGGCTTCGGCGAGCTCATCGCCATCAAGTGCCTGAAGCTGCCCACCGCCCTCGACGAGGAGGCCCGGGCCGAGCTGCTCGAGAAGCTCCAGGACGAAGGCCGAATCCTCCACCGGCTCTCGAAGGCGACGAGCGGGATCGTGCAGGCCCTCGACGTCGGCGCGTTCACCTCCCCGAGCGGCGTGTGGGTGCCTTACCTGGTGATGGAGTGGCTGGAGGGCGAGACGCTCGCCGAGCACCTCAAGCGCCGCGACGCCGAGGGGGAGGCGGGGATGGACCTCGCCGACGCGATCCGATTGCTGGAGCCGGCGGCGCGCGCGCTCGCCACCGCCCACGGCCAGAAGATCGCCCATCGCGACGTGAAGCCCGCGAACATCTTCCTGTCCGAGGTCGGGGGGAGGAAGACAGCCAAGGTCCTCGACTTCGGCATCGCGAAGGTGCTCTCCGATCACCGCGGCTACACCACCGCGCTCGAGGCGACCGCGATGGCGCCGACCGCGTTCACGCCGCGCTATGGCGCGCCGGAGCAGTTCAACAAGCAGCGCGGCGCCACCGGTCCCTGGACGGACGTGTTCGCCCTCGCCCTCGTGATGGTCGAGTGCGTGAGCGGTCGAAAGGCCCTCCAGGGCGACGACCCGACCCAGCTCTACATCGCGTCCGCCGATCCGGCGCTGCGCCCGACGCTGCGCGCGCGCGGCGTCCACGTCGACGAAGAGGTCGAGGATGTCCTCCGCAAGGCGCTCGAGGTGGAGCCGAAGAATCGCTACGCCGACGCGGGCGCGTTCTGGTCGGCGCTGACGGCGGCCGCGAGCGTGGCCGGGTCCGACACGTATCCCCAGCTGCCCGGCGCCACCCTCGCCGCGCGCGCGTCGAGCCCGAGATCCTCTCGCCCCGCGAGCTCGCCGCGCATCGATCGAAGCGCGCTCTCGGACAGCGAGCCGATGCTCGACACCTCCGAGTTCGCCGCGCGGAGGTCGTCTTCGAGCTCGCTCCCCGATAGCGCGGACGCGAAGAGCGCGTTCGGACCGACCGTCCCGCACGAGTCGCTCAAGGCAGAGCGCAGAGACCGCGACAAGAGCGGCAGGCCGGCGCGGCCACGCGCCAAGGACGCGATGGAGGAGACGCCGGAGGGGGCTCGCCTCGCCACGTTGGCGAGCGCAAGAGCGGCCGCCGCCGGAGGCGATCTGGACGCGACCTCCGCGGGCTCATCGAAGGGCAGCTACATCTGGGCGACCCTCGCCGTGGCGGTGTTCGCGGGTGGCGCCTACTTCGTCTACGCGACGCTGGCCTCGCCGACCACGCCGAAGAAGCCCGCCTCCGCCTCCGTGTCCGCGAGCGCGTCGACCTCGGCCCGCGCGAAGCCGCAACCGACGGCGTCCTCGATCGCGAGCGTGCACGCGACGGCGAGCGCGACCGCGAGCGCCACCGTCGCTCCGACCACCTCCGCCGTCGCCACCGTCTCCGCGACGACGTCCCCCACCGCGAGCGTCGTCGCCAGCACCTCCGCTTCGACCGGGCCGAAGGGCGGCGAGCACGACGACATGCTCCGCATCGACGGCGGCACGGTGACCATCGGCGATCCGGGCAAGGAGATGGCGGTCGGCGGCTTCTGGATCGATCGGCTCGAGGTGAACGTGCGCCGCTATTCGGCCTGCATCAACGCGAAGGCCTGCACGCCCGCCGACAACGTCGTCGACTCCGACGCGGGCGACGCGACGAGCTGGGCGAGCCGCTGCAACGCGAAGAGCAGGAGCTCCGATCACCCCATCAACTGCGTGACGTTCGCGCAAGCGGAGGCGTTCTGCGCATGGGAAGGCAAGCGACTCCCCACCGAAGCGGAGTGGCAGCTCGCGGCCGGCGGCTCGAAGGGCCGCAAGCACCCCTGGGGCGACGCGGAGCCGACGTGCGAGCAGTCGTGCTTCGATCGCAACGCGGGCTGCCGTGATCCGAGCCGCGAGGTCGGGACGTGCGAGGTCGGAGGCACCCCCGTGGATGCTACGCCAGGCCTCGTCTACGACATGGCCGGCAACGTCTCGGAGTGGGTCGTCGCCCCCGACGCCGGCGCCGAGCACGTAGCGAAGGGCGGCAACTTCTTCTTGGGGCCCGAGGCCCTCGTGACGAGCTTCCGCAGCGCGCGCCCCGCGACGTTCGCTCACCCGACGGTCGGGTTCCGGTGCGCCGCGAGCAAGTAGCGCCCTCTGCCGAGCGCTTCAGACCATCTTCAGCGCCATCAAGACCAGGATCACGAGCTTCAGGGTGTGGGTGATCCCGGAGAGCATCGAGACCTTGGCGAGGGCGGGCTTCAGATCCTTCACCGCGTCGCCCTCGAGCTGCTCGCCGACGCGTCCGATCGCCGGCTTCAAGACGAAGAACTCCACCCCGAACGTGATGAGGGCGAGCCCGAACCCGGCGTGGATACGCGGTGGCATCTGCTTGAAGCCGCCGAGCATGAAGAGCAGCGCGAGACCGCTCACGATCGTCCCGATGGCGCCGAGGGTGGCGATGAACAGGGTGCGCTCCGCGCGCGCGACGACGGCGTCCGTGTGCGGCTTGCCCCGCGCGATCGTGCGCTTGAGGTCCCCGCTGACCATGAGCGGCGTGGCGAACCACACCGCCATCGAGAGGAAATGGACGATGCGCACGAGGGAGATGATCATGAGGGGGAGGTCTCCTTGTCGGTCGTGCCGGCGCGCGCGTCGTCGCGGATCCCCAGCGTCGATTCGCGCGCGGCGAGGCAAGCCTCGCTGCCCACGGGAAAGACGCTGCAGTTGAAGGGCCGGATCGCGTAGATGGCGCATTTGTTGTCGCCCATCAGGTGCTGACAGCGCCCGCGCCCGATGAACCGCAGGCGGACCTTTCCGTCACGCGATCGCTTGATGTACGCGCTCTTCGTCAGGTCGTGGCGGCCGGCGTCGCGGAAGCGCTGCAGGTCCGCGTCGTCGAGGAGGACGTTGGAGTCGCAGCAGCACGCCGCGCACTCGAGGCAATCGAGGTGCATCGTGCGGGTCGGCCCCTCGTGGACGGAGTCGCGATCGCACCAATCGAGGACGGCGTAGAGCGAGTGAGGCGCGGCGCGGGCGACGAAGAGCCCCTTCGCCGGCCCCTCTTTCACGCGGACGTACCGGCGCTGCTCAAGGGCGAGGACGGACCAGAGGCTCGCCTCCGTGATCTCGCCTTCGCCGTCGACGCCGAGGATCAGGTCGATGCGCTGCTCGGAGTGCTGCACGGCCGCGAGCCCGCCCGACCTCACCCACGCCGCCGCGCGGTTCATGAAGCGGGGGACGAATCTCCGCCAC
Organism: Polyangiaceae bacterium; assembly: GCA_044225865.1. GTDB lineage: Bacteria > Myxococcota_A > Polyangia > Polyangiales > Polyangiaceae > Xiheicaenibacterium. The sequence goes on from JBGAID010000070.1 coordinate 46,595, forward strand.
ACCGGGCGATCCAGCGTCGTCACGCGGGCCTTCGTAGCAGATCCGCGTTCGCCGATCGAGGGCGTCGATGACCGGTCAGTCAGTTCGGGGCGCGACCGCGCCTCCGAGGAGCGGGCAGGGGTTTCTTCGCCGGTACGACGCGGAGAAAGCCCTTCTCGAGGATGGTGAACAGGCTCTCCACGATGTCCTCGCGACCTCGTGACTTGCCGCCCACCGTCGCCTCGAGGAGCAGCTCCTTCAGCGCGCCGAGGGCGACGGTGGCGTAGAACTCGGCGTCGCCATCCTCCACGATCCCGAGCCGCTGACCCTCTCGCAAGGCGTTGCAGAGGAGCGTTCGCGCCGTCTCGTAGAAGCTCGCGATCTTCTTCACGAAGGCCGGATCGAGGCCGGCCGCGTACGAGAGGAGGATGCGGGTCAGGGCGGGATCGTCGAGGAACACGGCGACGATGGCGCGGATGTTGTGCTCGATCTGAGCGCGCACGTCGCGCTCCACGTCGACGCGGAGGATCGCGCCGCCGAGCCTCGCGAAGAGCCCGTCGACGAGCTCTTCGAGGACGGTGCGCTTGTCCTTGAAGTAGAGGTAGTAGGTGCCCTTCGCGACGTTCGCGGCGGCGCAGATATCCTCGACCTTCGCGTCGTGGTAGCCGCGGCTGGCGAAGACGTCGCGGGCCGCTCGCAAGAGGGCCTGCCTTCGCTCGCGCTTGTCCACTCGCTCGGTCGTCACGATTTCCCGACCGTGCCCGACAAAGTCGCCTCAGAGCAAGCGCCGTCGCGGGCTTCACGCGAACATTCCGTAACGTCACGTTGCGGAAGTGTTGCTGGGCCCGGCCACGGGTGATACCAGTGACTGACTCACCAGTCAGTGGGAGGCGAGGATCGGATGAGAACGGGGCCCTCCGCGCGTGTCGAGCCGCTCGTAATCGGGATCGACGTCGGATCGACGACGGTAAAAGCCGTCGCGCTCGATCCAAGCACCCTCGAGATCCTCTGGAGCGACTACCAGCGCCACCAGACGAAGCAGCCCGAGAAGGTCCTCGAGCTCCTCGAAGATATCTCGGCCAGCTTCCCCGCTTCGGATCCGAAGTCGTGGCGCATCTTCGCGACCGGCTCGGGGGCGATGCCGCTCTGCCCTCCCCTCGGGGCGAAGTTCGTTCAAGAGGTGAACGCCGTCTCTCTCGCGGTGGAGAAGCTCCACCCCGAGGTGCGGAGCGTGATCGAGCTCGGCGGACAAGACGCCAAGATCATCATGTTCAACGTCGACCCGAAGACGGGCGAGCGCACCGCCGCCCCTTCGATGAACGACAAGTGCGCCTCCGGCACGGGCGCGACGATCGACAAGTGCATGCTCAAGGTCGGGCTGCCCCCGGAGCTCGCGGTGCAGGTCCACTTCGACGACGCGAAGCTCCACCACGTCGCCGCGAAGTGCGGCGTGTTCGCGGAGACGGACATCGTCAACCTCGTGAAGAGCGGCATCCCTTCTCACGAGATCCTGAACTCCCTCGCGGACGCGATCGTCCTGCAGAACCTCAGCGTGCTCACGCGCGGCTCGACGTTGAAGCACAACGTCATCCTCCTCGGCGGGCCCAACACCTATCTGCCGTTCCTCCAGGAGTGCTGGCGCAAGCGCATCCCCGAGGTCTGGCAAGAGCGCGGCTATGACTATCCGAAGGACGTCCCGATCGAGGAGCTGATCTTCATCCCGAAGAACGCTCAGTACTACGCCGCCTACGGCGCGTGCGTGTACGGCCTCGAAGAGGCGGCCCACGTCGGCCGCTACGCCGGCCTCGAGGGCCTCGTCGACTACATGAAGAACGGGCGCAAGGCGCGCCTCGGCGCGAGCGCGGGCCCTCCCCTCGTGAAGACGACCAACGAGCGCGAGCAGTTCGCGGAGATGTTCCGCATCCCGCGCTTCGAGCCGATGAAGCTCACCGCCGGGCAGAAGGTCCGGGCCGTGATCGGCCTCGACGGCGGCTCCACGTCGTCGAAGGCCGTCCTCATGACGGAGGACGGCGAGCTCGTCTGCAAGGCCTACCAGCTCTCGAAGGGCAACCCGATCCAAGACACGAAGGAGCTCCTCGCGAAGCTCAAGGCGTACGTGGTCGAGCAGGGCGCGGAGCTCGAGGTCCTCGGCTTCGGGGCGACCGGCTACGCGGCCGACGTGCTCGAGCAGTGCGTGAAGAGCGACGTGAACATCGTCGAGACCGTCGCGCACATGATGAGCGCGGTGAAGTACTTCGGCGACGTCGACGTGATCTGCGACATCGGCGGGCAGGACATCAAGGTCCTGTTCATGCGCAACGGCGACATCTCCAACTTCAAGCTCTCGAACTCGTGCTCCGCCGGCAACGGGATGTTGCTCCAGGCGATGGCGGATCAGTTCGGGCTGCCCGTGACCGCCTACGCCGACACCGCGTTCGAGGCCGAGCTCGCTCCCAAGTTCAGCTACGGCTGCGCCGTCTTCCTCGACACGGATCGGGTGAACTTCCAGAAGGAGGGCTTCTCCAAGGAGGAGCTCCTCGCCGGCCTCGCTCAGGTGCTGCCGAAGAACGTCTGGCAGTACGTGGTGCAGATCCCGAGGCTCGCGTCGCTCGGTAAGCGGTTCGTCCTCCAGGGCGGCACCCAGTACAACCTCGCGGCGGTGAAGGCCCAGGTCGACTACATCAAGGAGCGCGTGCCCGGCGCGGAGATCTTCGTGCATCCCCACACCGGCGAGGCGGGCGCGATCGGCGCCGCCTTCGAGACGCTTCGGGTGGTGAAGCGCAAGGGCAAGTCGACCTTCATCGGGATCGATGCCGCCATCGATCTCAAATACACGACGAAGAACGACGACGAGACGGTCTGCCACTTCTGCCCGAACGAGTGCAAGCGCACGTTCATCGACACCGAGACGCCGGACGGCTCGACGAGCCGCTACATCGCCGGGTTCAGCTGCGAGAAGGGCACCGTCGAGAGCGAAGACGCGATGCTCTCCCTCGTCGCGGAGCGGAAGAAGATCGCGCGGCAGTACCCGAACCTCGTCGACTACGAGGCGAAGCTCGCGTTCCGCCACTTCTACAAGCCGACGCCGATGCCGACCGAGGGCGCCCTCGTCGACGACGTCGAGGTGAAGCGGGGCTTCCTGGGCATCAAGCGCATCCCGATCAAGCGGCCCTTCGCGCGCAGCTCACAGGCGAGCTCGGAGCTCCGGCGCCGCACCCGCATCGGCATGCCGCGGGCCATGAACATGTACTCGACGGCGCCCTACTTCCGGACGTACTTCGAGTCGCTCGGGGTGCCGAAGCAGAACGTCGTCTTCAGCGACGAGACGACGGAGGAGCTCTGGGTCGAAGGCGGCAAGTACGGATCGATCGATCCCTGCTACCCGTCGAAGGTCTGCCAGGCCCACATCCACAATCTCCTCTTCCATCACCACACCGAGAAGAAGCCGCTCAAGTACATCTTCTTCCCGATCCTCACCCACGTCCCGAGCTTCGGCGAGAACGTGATGGATAAGACGAGCTGCCCCATCGTCGCGGGGGTGCCGGACGTGATGAAGGCCGCCTTCACGAAGGAGATCGACTTCTTCGCCCAGCGCGGGATCGAGTACCTCGACCCGGCCCTCACGTTCGCGGAGATGCACCTCACCGCGAAGCGCATGTTCGAGGTGTGGGGCTCGCGGCTCGGCGTCACTCAGGACGAGAGCGACCACGCCCATCGGGAGGGGATGCGAGCCCTCGCCGCGTTCGAGGCCGACATCCAAGAGAAGGCGCGCGCCATCCTCGACACCGTCGAGGACGAGAACCGGGTGTGCATCCTGATGGTGGGTCGGCCCTATCACTCGGACCCGGGCCTGAACCACGGCATCCCGGAGGAGTTCACCATCCTCGGCTATCCGATCCTCAGCGTGCGATCGCTACCGCGCGACTTCGACTACCTGTCACGCTTCTTCAAGGACGAGATCGCGCGCGGACAGCACCCGCTCGACATCAACGACGTGTGGCCGGAGAACTACTCCGCGAACAGCGCCCAGAAGGTGTGGGCGGTGAAGTTCGCGGCCCGCCACCCCAACGTGGTGCTGCTCGATCTATCGAGCTTCAAATGCGGCCACGACTCCCCCACCTACGGCATCGTCGAGAGCATCGTCTCCGCGAGCGCGACGCCGTATCAGGCCCTCCACGACATCGACGCGAACAAGCCCGGCGGCTCGATCAAGATCCGGGTCAAGACGTTCGCCCACAGCCTCAAGCTCTACCAAGAGACGCTCGAGGACGTGGCGACGAAGAAGGAGCAGCTCGAGATGAGCCTCGATGGCAAGCGGCTCGAGCTCCTCCGCCTCAAGCAGCGCCAGCTCGCGGAGCGACGCCAGACGGATCCCGAGCTCGAGAAGAAGATCGAGGCGATGGCAGAGAAGATTCGGAGCTACGAGGCTCCGAAGCGAAAGCCGGAGCCGCCGAAGGATTTGGTTCAACTGAAGAAGAAGTCCCCCGACGGCACGACCGTGCCCGTCGGCGCCTGAGACCCACGACTGACCCCGAGGAAGCCATGGATCACACGACGACGAACGGCGGCACGAAGAAGGCCCTCCCCATCTTCGGCAAAGAGACGAAGCGGGAAGAAGATCTCGAGCGCGAGCTCGCGTTCTTCGAGGCCTCCGAGCGCGAGCGCCTGGGGATCAAGGACGAGCGGCGCCAGTGGGTCGACAACATGCTCGATCCGCAGATGACCCGGAAGGAGCGCGACAACGTCACCCTCCTCATCAGCGGGCTCACCGCCGCGCAGGATTTCCTCTGCGAGGGCGCGCTCCGCGGGCTCGGCTACAACGTCGAGTACATCGGGATGAGCGACAACGCCGGCCTCCAGGTCGGCAAGGAGTTCGGCAACCGAGGACAGTGCAACCCGACATACTTCACCGTCGGCGGCCTCGTGAAGCACCTCATCGATCTCCGCGACAAGCACGGCATGACGTCGGAAGAGGTCGTGAAGAACTACGTGTTCGTCACGGCGGGCGCGTGCGGCCCGTGCCGCTTCGGGATGTACGTCACGGAGTACCGCAAGGCCCTCCGCGACGCCGGCTTCGACGGCTTCCGCGTCATGCTCTTCCAGCAGAAGGGCGGCCTCTCCCAAGCGACCGGCGGCGACGTCGGCCTCGAGATGAACCCCGCGTTCTTCATCTCCATCATCAAGGCCGTGGTCTGCGGCGACGTGCTCAACGCCCTCGCCTACCGCATCCGCCCGTTCGAGGTCGTCCCGGGGGCGACGAACGAGGCGGTCGAGAGCTGCAAGAAGATCCTCTACAAGGCTCTCTACGAGCAGACGAACATCTTCTGGGCCCTCTACAAGTGCCGCCGCGAGCTCGCCAAGGTCGAGGTCGACAAGCTCCGCCCCAAGGCGAAGGTCTCGATCATCGGGGAGTTCTGGGCGATGACGACGGAGGGCGACGGCAACTACGCCCTGCAGCGCTTCCTCGAGAGCGAGGGCGCGGAGAACGACATCCAGCTCACGACGGCGTGGCTCCTCTACAACATCTGGGAGGTCGCCCGCGACACGCGCGAGCGCGCTCTTCTGCGCGGCATCGACGACGGTCACTACGGCCTCCACGGGATCGCCGAGGACGAACTCGGCGTCTCGAAGCGCCTCGCGACGATGCACGCCGCGGAGTGGGGTCTGCGCCTGGGCTTCCAGGCCTTCGCCCAGCCGCTCGGCCTCTTCGGCTATCACCTGCCGGACATGGACCTCGTGGCCGAGGTCGCGGAGCAGTACTACTCCAACGATCTGCGCGGCGGCGAAGGCCACATGGAAGTGGGCAAGCTCATCGTGAACGCGGTCATGAACAAGGCCCAGATGACGGTGAGCGTGAAGCCCTTCGGTTGCATGCCGAGCTCGGGCGTGTCCGACGGCGTGCAGTCGCTCATCACCGGCCGCTATCCGGGCACGATCTTCTGCGCCGTGGAGACGAGCGGCGACGGGGCGACGAACTTCTACTCCCGCGTCCAGATGTACATGTTCAAGGCGCGCCTCGCCGCTCAGGAAGAGCTGCGAAAGGCCTTCGAGGCGACGGGGGTCACCGAGGAGCAGGTCCGCGACTTCCTCGCCAAGAACCCGAAGTTCGCGTCGTCCCTCCACCACTCCCCCCACACGGTGGCGAGCAGCGCCGCCAACCTCGTCTACGAGGTGGCCCCCCTCATCAAGCAGACGGCCCTCGAGCGCGCGAAGGGTCGCGCCATCGCGCTGAAGGACGCGACGGTCGCGGCCGCGAAGGCGACGCCGGCCAAGGTCGCGTCGTTCCGGACCTGGCTCGAGAAGCCCGAGACGCAGGAGCGGCTCCGTCAGGATGCCGAGCTCGTGATCGATCTCGTCCGGGGCAAGACGAAGGAGCGCTTCGGACCGCTCCTCGCCAAGCTCGCGGGCAAGGCCTACTTCGAGAACAACGCGGAGGTCGCGCAGGCGGTCGCGCGCGACACCTTCATCCACGAGACCTTCGCCCAAGACAACGTGGCCGCGTCCGCAGAGGCCGTCGCCGCCGAGGAGTAGCCGCTCGATCGGCGAATCGAAGGCCCCGTCGCGGCAAGCGATGGGGCCTTTCTCGTTGGGGGGGTGTGCGGCGAGCGAACGACGGCGCTCAGCGTTTCACGCCGACCGTCCACGGCGAGCCGCCCCCGAACTGCAGGAACATGTTGCGGGGCAGCTCGCCGTCTTGATCGATGTCGTGGACCTGCTGCCAGCGATACGTGCTCGTGGCGAGCACGCGCGCGCGGCCGACCATGTTGAACTTCACGGTGGGGCTGGAGACGGAGGTCGCGATGATTTGCGGGATCATCGCGTACGGTACGATCACCGGCACCTGGACGATGGTGCGTCGACCGGCGCGACACCACACGTGCGGCTGGGCGTGCATCGGAACCAAGCCGCGGACACCTTCGATTCGAATCGTGCCGTCGATGTTCTCGACCGAGACGTCGAACGTGTTCGGGTTGTCGATGGCGAGGACGGCATCGAACTGGAGACCGCTCGGGGATGGACCGCGGACGGTGGCGGCGCGGAGCTCGACCGTCGGGACGCACCCGACCGCGAGGGGAGCGGCCACGAGCGCGAGCAACAAGAGGAGCTTCGAGGACCACATCGCAGGGGAACGTAGCGCAGCGCGGGTCATCGTTCAGCGGGGGGCAGGTTTTTTCTCTGCGCGTGCGCTCGAAGATGCAGATGCACTTGCAGGTGCACGGGCGCTCGCGCTCACGCCGGGAGAGGCGGAGCTCGCCGGGGTTATACCATCCGCCGGGCAGGTGATCTTCCCTTCGACCTTGCCGAGCGCCTCCGTGAGGCGGGGGGATCGGTACTTCATCTTCTTCACCTCGCGCTGGGCGCGGCAGAGCAGCTCGTCGTCCTTGGCCGCGGTACCGGCGGCGATCGCGAGCTCCCAGGCTTCGATCGTCGAGCGCTGCTCGAGGTTCTTCTTCGCCGCCTTCACTGCCTTCTCGGGATCGGCCCCGACGTTGAGCCAGAACCACCCGGCGTGGTCGGCGTACGCCTCCGGAAGCTTCGTGAAGTGCTCGTCATAGAGGACCTTCGCCCGCGCGAGCGACGCGTCCCCGCTGTGAGCCTCGAGCAGGTTCTTGAGGATGCCGAGCCCCGCGAAGACGTCGGGGTCGTCGCTCGTCTCGGCGAGCGGCTCCAAGATCGTGACGCCCTCGGAAGGAGCGACGAGCTGCGCGAGGTGGAGCGCGACGTGGACGTTCTGCGGCAGGCGATCGTAGGCGGCGCGATAGACCTTCGTCGCGGTGTCGAGATCCCCGGCGCGCTCCCACATCATTGCGCGCTCGAAGTAGAGGTCTACGAGGCCGAAGGGCGAGACGGCGCGGAACTTCAGCTCGCCCTCCAGGAACATCGCGTCCGCCTCTTTCACCTTGCCCATCTTCCCGAGGACGACCGCGAGATCGGTGAGGTTGGCGGTCGTGGGGGCGGAGCGAGCGCGACCGTCGAAGAACGCGAAGGCGTCGTCGTAGCGGCCCTGCGCGGCCTGGATCGTGGCGCGGATGGAGCGGATCTGAGCGGAGGAGTCCTTCGCGTCCGGCTTCTTCTCGGCGAGGTCGAGATCGGCGAGGGCTTCGGTGAAGTGGTGGATGGCGGCGCGACCGCGCGCGCGAAGCAAGAGCGAGGGCACCGACTCCTTGTCGGCGGCGGGGATCCCCTCCGCGAGCTCGTGGGCGCGCACGAGATCCGCGGACTTGCCGAGCACGCGACCGCGCACGAGCAAGAGCGACACGAGCTTCGCGTAGGTGCCGTTGTTGTCGGGGTGCTCGCGGATCATCTTGTCCGCGCCCGCGATCGCCGCGTCCAAGTTCCCGAGCTCCAAGCCCGGGCTCGTCGTCTTGCCCTTGTAGCCGCTGCTCACCGCCGAAGCCGACGCAGCGGCGCTGTTACTCGCAGACGGAGCCGCCTCCGCCGAGGCGGTCGCGGAGGACGACGAGGAGGCGGCGCCTCCACTCGGAGGAGCGCCGCAGGTGCACGAGGCGAGGAGCCCCAACGTCGATGCGGCAAGGAGTCGTCTCGTCATCGGCCTCGAGGTGTCAGTTAGCAAGGAGGAGAGGAGCGCCCAACAAGAAACCCCTCCCGCATGAGGCGAGAGGGGCTCTTGGATCGAAGCGCAGCTCGATCAGTGAGGATCGGCGAGGTACGGGAACGTCTCGGGGTGGAGACCCGCGGGCGCGTCGATCCCGTCGTCGAAGCCGATCGGCGCGCCGATGGCCGTCGCCGAGTAGGTCGTCTCGATGACGTCGTCGACGGGACGACGCCCGCCGCAGCCGGTCGGATCGGTTTGGGTAAGGAGTCCGATCTCGAGCGCCAGATAGCCCTGCGCGACGTCAGGCTCCGAGGAGCTGCAGAGCTCGCCGTCGACCTTCATCCACAGGCGGTCGTCCGCGAGCGCGCCGGCGAGGGTGTTGTAGGTGTCGGGGTCGTTGATATCCCCAAGATTGCCAGCACCGTTGGTGCAGGCCGCTTGGTTAGTCAACGGCCCGCCACCGGTATCGAGCCCCGTATCCAGCGCGTCGAGGAACGCGAGGTTCGCTGCGAAAAGTGGTCTCCACAACGTGATCCACTGGTTCTGGTTGTCATCTTGGTTGTATTGATTCTCGAGTGACTTTCGCACATCGTCGTCCGAGGCGATCTTCACGCCAGTACCCTGCTGGAACATCACGAAAGCGCCGTTCAAGGCGGTGTTGACCGCCGGTCGACCCATTCGATCAATCTGCGCACCGAGCTCCGGCTTCGGCGGAATCACGATCGGGGTACCACCGCCCCCACCCTCGCCACCGGTGCCACCACCGCTGCCGCCGTTGTTCGTGGCGCCGGTGCCTTCGCCGCCGTTGCCACCGTTGCCGCCGAAGCCTCCGAAGTTGTTCGTGTCGTCGCCGCATGCGGCGAGCAACCCAGTAGAGAGGAGGAGACCAGCCACGAGCTTCATTGCGTTCTTCATGTGGGCCTCCTTTCTCACTGCTTCACGTGCGTGCTGGCGAACACGCTCAGGGTTTGGTTGTCGGTGTCGGTGAAGAGATCCTTGTCGGCCTCGATGATGATGGCGAGCCCGTTCAAGTCTTTGAAGAAGTTCAGCTCCGCGCTGCTCTGCAATTGGTTGCGAGCGGCTGCTGCCAGGGCTCCTGTAATGACCGGGCATCCGTTCGGGTTGAAGCTTCCAGGAAATGCGCCCTTCACGGCATTCCTGACGGTGTTGAACTCGTTGAGCCCGAAGTAGAACGGATCTGCTCGGAGGCCCGCGAAGAGACGCGCCTTGCCGAACGCGCCGTCGATGCCGGCGGTGTCGCTCGCGTCGCCCTCGATGTACTCGCCCTCTTGCGTCTCTGCGTCGGGGTTGCCGATCCAGCAGTGCGCCGTCTGGTCGGCGTCGAAGGTGCAGAGCACGTCCGTCGAGCCCTGCGCCGCACCCAGGAAGGCCGCATGCTTGTTGACATGGAAGACGTACACGACCGCGTCGGAGAACTTGGAGGTCGCGTCGGCGGCGGGGAACACCGTCATGCCGAGGACGACCTTGTCGTTCGCCACGAACGCGAAGACATCGTTGATGTCGGCCGGGATGTTGTCCGCCTCTTGGACGGCGTCGCCGTCACGATGGTCGGCGGCGAAAGCCGTCGCCCACCCAAAGCCGATCGAGGCAACCGTCGCCGCCGCGAGCGCCACATGCGCAGCGCGACGCCCGGCAGGTACAAGCTTCTTCATGCGTCCTCCTGAAGATGGGAAAAGTCGAACGGTAGTTCGTAATGGAACCAATCCGCCCCGCAAGCAGCGAGCACGAGCTCCACGGATGAAACCGCCTCGCGTCCGGAACCGTAGAATACGCTCGAGTGGCCACAAAGGTGGCAGTCCTTCTCGACTTCTTTACGCTGCTGAGGGAGAGGGGCTCGGCTGGCCTCGTGGCCAGGCTCGACCGGAACTTTGCCTTGGAGGAACGACGCATGAACCGTGGGATGCTTGCTCTCGTGAGTTTGGTCGCGTGTGCCGCGCTGTCGGTGGGCGCGGGCTGTGGTGACAGCACTGGTAGCGGCGGCAGCGGCGCGGGGGGCGGCACGGGCGGGACGCCGGCCGAGGGCGGCGGCGGCAACGGGACGACCGGGGCGACCTGCGCGGACTACTGCGCGACGATGACGACCGCGTGCTCGGGCGCGAACTCGCAGTACGCCTCGGAGGACGGCTGCCTCGCGGAGTGCGCGGCGTTCGAGCAAGGCGACGCGGGCGCGATGTCCGGCAACTCTCTCGAGTGCCGCGCCTATCACGCGAGCGTCGCGGCCACCCCGACGGACCCGCAGATCCACTGCGTCCACGCTGGTCCGCTCGGTGGTGGCGCGGACGCGATGGTCGGCTGTGGCGACGACCCCTGTGAGTCGTTCTGTAACATCGCGACCGAGATCTGCACCGGCGTCGACGGCTATCCGTTCACGAGCTTCGACGACTGCCACACCCAGTGCCAGGGCTACACCGACGACGTCGACTTCACGACGAACGAGACGACGGGCGACTCCCTCGCGTGCCGCATGTATCACCTCTCTGTCGCCGCCCAGAGCGAGACGGAGGCGGCCACGCACTGCGCCCATGTCTCCGGCTCGATGTGCGCGCCGCTCTGATCCCCGAGCGAGCCACGGCCCGATGACGAGGCGGGGCGATCGAGAGATCGTCCCGCTTCGCTCTTCAGGGCTTGGGAGCGCTCGCCGCGGGCTCGACGCCCTTCTTCACCCCCGTCGCCTCTTCGACGTGAACGACGGCAGACTCGAGCTCGCGCTCGTTCAAGAGGCCGAGGTGGCGGAACTGCTCACGGCCGCTCCGATCGAGGATGGCGACGGCGGGCACGTGGTGCAGGCCGGTGAACGCGCCCTCCCCGCGTGTCGTGGCCGGGTCCGCGAGGACGCACGGGAACTTCAGATCGAGGGCGTCCGCATAGGCCGCGACGAGGGGGGCGTTCTCGGGGGGCTCGAGGACGACCGCGACCCCGTTCAAGCGCGGCGCGTGATCGCGAAGCAGGTTGGCGAGGTACTTCACCTGGGCCTGCGAGGGGACGTCGTAGGTCGTGATGAACACGAGCACGCTCACGCGCCCCTCGAGCTCGGAAGTCTCGAGCTTGCCGCCGTGCGCCTTCTCCCAAACGAACGAGACCGGCTTGCCGGAGGGAGGGGCGTCGCCGGTGCTTTGGACGGGGCGCGCGGTGCTCCGACCGTCGGAAGGCTCGCTCGTGGCTGCGGCGCACCCGGCGAGGAGGGCGGCCGCGAGCACGGCCCCTCCGCGCCCGGCGCGCGGGCGCGCTCGCGCGTCAGCTCCCGGTGTCGGCATCGATCTTCGCATCGAAGAGGTTCGCGAAGCCGACCATCGATCGCGGGATCTCGTGGCCGCGCCGGCGCTGGGCGAGGATCGCGAGGGCGAGCTCTTCGACGACGACGTTGAGGGGCGTCGCCTCAAGCACGACGCCCTCGGCGCGATCTCCGGCGCGCGGGACGCCGCCGTCGCGCTGGATGGGATCGAGACGGACCCACTCGAAGCCGGTGTGGGTCCGGTATCGGCACCACAGCACTTGCACGAAATCGGCGTACAGGGGCGCGACGAGCACGGCCACGCGCGCGGCGTCGTTCGTCACTCCGCGCAGGGCGACGGTGTGGCGCTTCGAGACCACGGACGGGTCTTGAGCCATCGCGCGGCGGATGCGGTCGATGCGACCCGCGTCCGTCTCGACGGAGAGGAGCGGGGCGTAGAGCGCGACCCGCGGCACGCCGAGCTTCGGACCATCCTCCTCGAGGGCGGTGAGCCACGCGTCGCGGCCCTCGGACGAGAGCGCTCCATAGACGTGAGCGGCGGCGATCGCAGCCTCGGGATCGGTCGCGAGGGCCGCGAGCCACTCTCTCCACGCGGCGAGGATGCGGGGCTCGACCTCGCTCACGTCTCGCCTCGAGCGAGAAGACGCGCCCCGCAGTGACGCTCGAGGTCCGAGAGCAGCTCGAGCAGCGCGGGCTCGCGCGACGGCGTCGTAGCGATCGTCAGGCTGCCGCCGTGCTCCGCGAAGATGCTCGCGAGCCCTTCGCTCGCCTCGACGATGCTCTTCACGAAGACGACCTCGCGCGGATCCACCTCGACGCGATGTCGAACGAGGCCCGCGCCGGCGGATTCGATGGGGAGCACCGCGCGGGAACGCGAGCGGGCGTGGATCGATTCCGCGTCGGACATGACCCTTCGCACCTTCTCAGAACTCCGCTCCGAGATCCAGGCCTTGACGCAACCGAATCGACGTCGTGCTAATCATCGCAACCATCATGCGCGGTGCCGCGTTTGTCGCGCGTCCTTCCAGGCTGAATTTCTCTCCGAGCGAACGGATCGGCGCGGGCTCGCGTTCAGACGGAGACGACGAATTTCCGCCGGAGGAAGATCTCGACCTCGATCCTGGACACGCTCCGCACGAGCCGGACGACGCGACCGGTGTGGAAAACGACGCCGAGCTGGAGCTCGATGGAGGCGTCGGTGGGGGCAACGACGACGCGGCGAGCGAAGACCTCGAGATCGGCGAGCCGGATCTCGCGCTGAAGGACGGACACGATGTCAGGCCGACGCCGCACGGCGACGAGCACGGGCTGATCTCGGATCCAAGCGACGAGTTCGTCCCCGGCTTCTCGGATGCTCCCGCCGAGCACGGGGACGACCCGCACCCCGAGATCGGTCACGAGCTCGAGGACGACGCGCTCCCCGCGACCGCAGACGACGGAGGCGCGGAGGGCATCGGAGACGGCTCCGAGTCCTTCGTCGACGAAGGCGCCCTGCCCGCGATGGATGCGGACGCGGGCGGGGATTTCGAGCTGCCGGATCTGCTCGAGGAGATGGGCTTCGGTGGGGAGGGCCCGTGGGAGCTCCTCGGGACGTTCACGACGGACCTGCGGCTCTCGGCGGTGACCTCTCGCGAGGGCACGTTGGTGGCGGTGGGGACGGCCGCGCTCGTCGTCGATCGAGGCGCGGCCGCTCCGCGCGTGCGGGCCCTCGTCGAGCCCGCCATCGGATGCGCGATCGCAGATGCCTCGGTCGTGCTCGCGACCCGGCGCGGGGTGGAGCTCGTCGATCTGCCTTCGTCTTCCTCGGCGCGCGTGGTCCTGGAGCGCCCGGACGTCCAGGCGGTGGCGTTCGCCTCCGGACAGCTCTGGACGCTCGCGGGGTCGACGCTGCTGAAGGTCGATCTCGCCTCCGGCCGGGCCGCGCCGGCTCGTGACGCCGTACGCTCGATCAGCGCGGCCCAGGGGACGCTCTTCGTCCTCGACGAGAGCGGGCTCTCGCGGCTGCGGGGCGGGGACGGCGCGTTCGAAGTCCTCACCCTCGGCGACACCGCGCGGCGCTTCATGGGCCGCGACGCGGTCATCGCCGCGAGCTCACCCTCCGCCTTGCTGCTGATGGGAGAAGGGAGAGCGCTCGTCGTGGCCGCGTCCGGCGTCTCGACTCCGATTCAACGAGAGGGGCTGCTCGCAGGGACGTTCCGCGCCGCGGTCGGGATCGGGCAAGGAGAGCTCGCGACGACCCTCCTCGTCGCGGAGGCTTCGGACGGCGGGCTGGATTTGCTGACGACGACGGGAGGCGGCCCGGCGACGACGCTGCTCCACGTGGGGCCGGAACGCGCCCGCGCCGACGCGTCCGAGCGATGGGGGATCGCGTGGGACGCGACGCGCGAGATCGCCGTCGTCGCGGGCCCGAACGGCCTGCTCTCGATGCGCCCGCGCCTCG
>JBGAID010000195.1:0-6712 GCA_044225865.1 Polyangiaceae bacterium
GCGGCCGCCGGCGCTCCTCGTCTACCGCGACGCCGAGCACGACCTCTGCAACCTCGAGGTCGACGAGCTCACGGCGGAGGTGGTGGCCCGGCTTCTCGAACACGAAACCCTCGGAGCGGCGATCACCTCCGCCTGCGCCGCCCGGGGCACGGAGCCCCAGCCCGAGATCCTCGGTGCCCTCTCGGAGACGCTCGCCGATTGGGCGTCGCAGGGCATCCTGCTCGGGGCCGCCAGTGCGCCTCGCAAGAAGCGGGGCACCTCGGAAAAGACGGAGTAGGATGCGCACGCGATGACGAGCAGCCCGGACCCTCTTGGACTCATCGGCACGGTCGTCGACCAGAAGTACCGGGTCGAATCCGTGATCGGCGAAGGCGGGTTCAGCGTCGTCTACCGCGCCGAGCACATCATCTGGAAGCAGCCCGTCGCGCTCAAGTGCTTCAACGCCCTCGCCGGCGTCCCCGCCCAGCTGCGACAGGAGCTTTTGAACGGCTTCATCCAAGAGGGCAAGCTCATGACGTCGCTCTCGACGCGGACGGCCGCGATCGTCCAGGCGCGCGACGTCGGCACCCTCACCGCTCCGCGCACCAACGATCAGGTCCCGTTCATGGTGCTGGAGTGGCTCGAGGGCAGGCCCCTCGATCGCATCCTCCTCACCGAGCGCGAGACGCAGATGCCGCCGCGCTCGATCTTCGACGTGCTCGCGCTGCTCGAGCCGGTCGCGAGCGCCCTCGAGGTCGCCCACGCCCAGAGCATCGCCCATCGCGACATCAAGCCCGCGAACCTCTTCGTCATCGGGGACCCGCGCGGCGCCGGCGCCTTCGTGAAGATCCTCGACTTCGGGATCGCGAAGGTCATGGCCGAGCACGCCCAGCTCCAGACTTCGCTCGCGATGACGGGCCGCGAGATCACCGCCTTCACCCCGAACTACGGCGCGCCGGAGCAGTTCAGCCGCGCCCACGGCGCGACGGGCCCGTGGACGGACGTCTTCGCCCTCGCCCTCATCATGGTGGAGCTCTTGCGCGGCGGGTACCCCGCCCTCCAAGGGGACGACTACATCCAGCTCGCGGTCGCGAGCCGCGATCCCACCGTGCGGCCGACGCCGCGCGCGTTCGGCATCGAGATCAGCGACGACGTCGAGCAGGTGTTCCGCCGCGCCCTCTCCGTCGCCCCCCGCGATCGCTACAAGACGGCCGGAGAGTTCTGGGCCGAGCTCCACGGCGCGGTCTTCCCGGGGAGCCCGCTGTGGTCGCCGGTCACGGTGGGCGGTGGCGTGAGCGCCTCCGCCTTCGGGAGCCCCATGTCGGCCGGCCGCGTGTCGAGCCTCCCCGGCTCGACCGGCAACACGACCGGCCCTCGTCAGCCGAGCGCGATCATCGACACCGGGCCGCACTCGCGCGGTGTCCCCCACGCCCCCACGACGCCTCTCTTCGCCGCGGGCGGGACGGGCGCCGGGCTCGCCGCGCCGAACCCGCCCAAGAAAGGATCCGGGGCGGTGATCTTCGGAGCGCTCGGCCTCGTCGCCCTCCTCGGCGGAGGCGCGGCCGCGGTCATGATGTTCGGGGGAAAGAACAACCAAGCCTCGTCCGCGTCGGCGAGCCCGGAGACGCCCGCTTCCCAGGGCGCGATGACGGTCTCCGCCTCCGCGTCGAGCGCGCCTCCCCCGTTCGCGTGCAACGCGGATCAGGTCCTCATCAGCGAGGCCGCGTTCTTCATGGGATCGGACGACGAGGGCTTCCCCCTCTGGAAGCCGCAGCACCACGTGACCCTCTCCCCCTACTGCATCGACAAGAACGAGGTCACGACCGAGGCCTACAAAGAGTGCGTGGGGAAGGGCGCGTGCAAGCGCGCCGCGACCACCCCCGACTATCCCAAGCTCGAGCGGACGACGCCGGAGCAGCACGAGAAGGAGAAGAAGGCCTTCTCCGAGTTCTGCAACTTCGCCGCCGAGGGGGAGATCAAGCCCGGCCGCGAGAAGCACCCCGTCAACTGCGTGACCTGGGAGATGGCCGACCGCTTCTGCAAGTGGAAGGGCGGTCGCCTCCCCACCGAGGCGGAGTGGGAGTTCGCGGCGCGCGGCGCGGACGGTCGCAAGTTCCCGTGGGGTGACCAAGCGGGAGCCGACGGCAAGCACATGAACGCGGCCGGCAAAGAGTACATGGCGTGGGAGAAGGCTCACGGCGTCAACACGACCGAGAGCACGATGTACGACGAGGACGACGGCTTCCCGGGGACCGCCCCCGTCGGCAGCTTCCCCGCCGGCACGACGAAGCTCGGCCTCAACGACATGGTCGGCAACGTCTGGGAGTGGACCAACGATTTCTACGAGAGCTACAAGAAGGACGATCAGACCGATCCCATCGGTGCCCTCACCGGCGATCGGCGCGCGATCCGCGGCGGCGGCTTCAACGGGGAGAACGTCAACTGGGTGAACCCGGCGTTCCGGTACCACCAGCTCCAGACCGCGACCGCGCACGGCATCGGCTTCCGCTGCGCAAAGCCCTCGAAGAAGTAGCGTGCCCGTCCCTCGTTCGCTCGAGCGCGATCCCGCCGTCGTCGGTCCGCTCGGATCGCTGGCCCTCTCGCAGGTGCGGCCGGCGGCGCCTTCGCTCGCGCTGCGCGCCCTGCGCTGGCAAGAGAACCTCGAGCGGCTCGGGCTGGTGCTCCCGTTCTTCCTCGTCCACGACATCGGCCTCGTGTTCGCCGCCCCCGCCGAGCAGCTCGAGATCGTCGCGCGCGGAGATATCGCGACCCGCGGCCAGCGCGAGAACAACCTGGAGCGGCTCACGACCGCCTATCGAAAGACCTTGAGCGAGATCGCGGACTCGGAGGCGGCGCGACGCGCGGGCCAGCTCCGGCTGAGCGACGATCTCGTGACGGCGGTGGTGGCGCGCCTCTTGTCCGTCGTCGCCGCCCGCACGACCGCGCGCCCGAGCTATCAGGGAAAGGTGCCCGTCGATCCCTCGCTCCTCGAGCGGATCGAGCCGCAGCTCACCTCGCTCTTCATCCAGCTCGACCGAAGCTGGGAGGTCGCCGCCCTCGAGACCCTCGAGGTGGTCCGCCTCTTCGTGCTCACCCTCGCCGACGCCCTCGACACCGACACCCTTCGCCTCTTCGGGATGGTCGGCGACGGGGCGGGGGTCGGGGTCCTCGCCCAGGTCGATCTGCTCTCCGCGATCCAATCGCCGGAGGCGAACGACATCGTGAACTTCTCGCTCGAGATCCTCCCGAGCGTCCTCGAGACGAAGACGCGCCCCGCCGCCGGCACCACCTCCGCGCACGGTTACAGCGGCATCGGCACCCGCGGCTCGATCGACAGCATGGTCCTCTCCGAGCTCGCGTGGGAGGACGCGGAGCTGGCCCGGCGCATCGCCGACAACGAGCTGCTCTATTACGCCCGCGAGCAGAGCCAGGACGAGCAGCGCCGCATCCACGTCCTCCTCGTGGACGCGTCCGCGTCGATGCGCGGGGATCGACAGACCTTCGCCCGCGGCCTCGCCCTCGCCACCGGGAAGAAGCTCCTCCTCGAGGGGGAGGAGGTCGTCTACCGCTTCTTCGACTCGCGGCTCTACGAGGCGGCGCGCGCCAAGAACGGCCACCTGCCGACGGCCTATCTCCTCAGCTTTCGAGGGGAGCGCGGGCGCAACCCGGCGCGCGTGTTCGCCGAGCTCAGCACCGAGCTCGAGCTGATGCGGCAGCGCGACGCGCGGACCGCCGTCGTCCACCTCTTCACCCACGCCGCCCTCTACATCCCACGCGAGACGGTGCAGATGCTGAGCCAGCGCGCGCACCTCTCCGGGGTGTTCATCCTCCCCTCGGGGGGCGAGCTCCACCTCGACTACCTCGATCTGCTCGACGGCCACTGGGTCGTCGATCACGCGACCCTGAGCCGCAAAGACGCGCGCAGCACCGCCGCGAGATCGATCCTCGGCGAGAGCGAGGGCATGCGGCGCGATCTCGCCGCCAAGGAGAGCGACGAGGACGAGAGCCCGCCCAAGAGCATGCGCGACGTCACGAACCGACGGGTCGCCCACGTGGAGGGCGAGTGAGCGCCCAGCCCGTCTACGATCTCCTGAACGAGGCGAACGCCGCCGCCGCGCGGGGCGATCAAGGACGCACCCGTCAGGCCCTCTTCGCCGCCCTCGGCCACGCCGTCGTCCGCGAGGAGGAGTACGTCGCCCTCACCCACACGACGAAGAACCTCTTCGCGAAGATGGGCGATTTTCGCGGCGCCCTCACCGTCGACTGGTACGCGGGCGACGAGCGCTCGCAGAGGCCGCTCCTCCAGCGCGTCCCCCCGATCGATCGCGCTCGGACCATCCTCGCCTGGGCCGACCGCCTCGCCGCCAGCGATCCGCGTCGCGCCCGCGACTACTACGCGAAGGCGGGCGACGAGTACGAGTCGGCGAGCCTCATCGCGCGCGCGGCGATCTGCCGCGAGAAGGCTGAGGACTTCGCGCGCGCGCGGGCCCTGTGGTCGCGCCTCTCGCATGTCCTCTCCCAGAACGGCAGCGAGCTGTACGCGGCTGGGCTCGCGCGCTTCAACCTCGCCCGCACCTCCAACAAGACCCAGGACGCCGCCGCCGCGCGCGAGGCGACGGTGGGGGCGGTGCACCTGCTCGAGGAGGCCGCCGATCGCTACGAGACGATCGGGCAGCGCGAGCGCGCCTTCGACTGCTTCCAAGTCCTGATCGCGATCGGCCGAGAGAACGGCGAGTTCGAGCACGTCCTCGAGGGCTACGTGAACGTGATCCGCATCCTGCGCGAGGACCACCTCCGCTACTACGCCCTCCAGTCCTACGAGGAGGCGATCGACGCCGCCGAGAAGCAAGGGGAGGCGGCCGCGGCCGCGACCCTCGCTCGCGAGATGTCCTCCTACGCCCGCAAGGAGGGCCTCGTCCCGATCGCCAACTTCGGCACGATGACGCAGGCGCGCCTCTGGCGCGAGGTCGCGAAGCGCGCGAACGAGCGCGGCGCCCCCGCCGAGATCGCGGAGAACGCGATGATCGCGGCGGTGATGGCGTTCGGAGAGGCCGGTCAGTTCCAGAAGGTCTCCGAGCTCTATCGCGAGCTCTCCGGGCTCGCCCTCTCCGACGCTAGGAAGAAGCACTACGCCCGCGCGACGTCGCGCTACGCGGGGGCCACCGATCTGCGCATCGAGGCCTCGCCGCTGCCGGCCCAGCTCCGCCACGAGGTCGGCTACCCCGAGGTCTGGCACGTCGATCTCGTGGAGTGGGAGCAGCGCGGCAGCGCGAGCGAAGCGTGCGCCGACATCGTCTTCGATCTCGCGTGGAGCGAGGTGACGCGGAGGCGCTCCGTGCTCGCGCGCCTCACCGCGCTCCTCTTCGAAGGCCACCTCGAGCGCGGCGGTCCCCCCGACTCCACCACCACCACGAGCCTCGCCGTCGCCCTCGCGGAGCAGCTCGCCCACGTCGAGCTCTACGCCATCCTCTCCCCCCTCGAGCACCTCGCGCGCCGGCCCGAGCCTGCGATCCGCAAGGCGGTCATGGCGACCCTCGCCCGCTTCCACTACAAGCGCACCTTCACGACCCTCCGCGAGGGGCTGAGCGACGGCGACAAGTCCGTCGCCGACGAAGCGGCCCAAGCGATCGAAGAGCTGCGCTTCAACCACGCCTTCGATCCGCTCGCCCGCATCTATCGCGAGTCGACCAGCCAGCGCGCGCGCATCAGCGCCCTCCGCGCCCTCGCCAAGATCGACACCATCGAGGTCTCGGAGATGTTGCTCGGCGTCATCGAGCACGACGGCCGCGAAGAGCGCACCGCCGCCGTGGAGGCGCTCAAGCGCGCCCGCGGCACCAAGTTCATCGAGGTCGCGCGCGGCCAGCTCGGAGCGATGGCCACGCCCGCCCAGGCGGCGGTGCGGGAGATCCTTCAGGCGCGCGGGGCTCTGTGAGCGGGGAGGAAGAGCGCGCGTCGCGCTTCGCGCTCGCCGGAGATGGCGGAGCATTGGCGTTATGTTGCTGGGGGCGTTGTGCGGCTTTCGCGAGGCCCCGCAGCTCTGACGGAGCGCGCGTCGCGCTTCGCGCTCGCCAGGGAGAGGACGGAGCGGAGGCGTTGTCGTGCTGGGAGCGTTTCGTTGCTAGGGCAGGGCCCCGCAGCTCGGCTCGTTAGCTGGAGGTTTTGGCGAAAACCTCCCCCCACTGCGTGGGGCCCCCCTCCGACGCTGCAGATGGCTTCTGAAACGTGATGGTCGCGATAGGTGGCAGAGGGCTCCTTGGCTCGCATGGCGTTGTCTCGAGACTGGGGTGGCTTGCATGGCGTTGTCTCGAGACTGGGGTGGCTTGCATGGCGTTGTCTCGAGACTGGGGTGGCTCGCATGGCGTTGTCTCGAGACTGGGGTGGCTTGCATGGCGTTGTCTCGAGACTGGGACGGAGCGCGCGTCGCGCTTCGCCCTCGCCAGGGAGAGGACTGAGCTGCTGAGGCGTTGTCGTGCTGGGAGCGTTTCGTTGCTAGGGCAGGGCCCCGCAGCTCTGACGGAGCGCGCGTCGCGCTTCGCGCTCGCCGGAGATGACGGAGCATTGGCGTTATGTTGCTGGGGGCGTTGTGCGGCTTTCGCGAGGCCCCGCAGCTCGGCTCGTTAGCTGGAGGTGGGCGACGAAGCTTCCGCCGTCGTTGCTTCAACGACGGTGAGAAGTGTCGCCGGGTGCGCGGCTCATCCGCGCACGCAAGGAGAACAGAGCGAAAACCTCCCCC
>JBGAID010000071.1:0-59542 GCA_044225865.1 Polyangiaceae bacterium
GCTCGGTGGGGCGGGGCTGGCGGTGCTATGTTTTTCGTAGCGGTGGGGGCGGGGATGCCCACCCTCGGCTCGCCTCTCGTGCCTGCTGTGCGGGTGGGTGGGGAGGGCGCGGGTTGCCTTCTGGGGGCTCTGGCTCGCCGGCCCCTCCCTTGCGGCTTCGCCGCGGGAGGGGCGCGGCTCGGGCGGGGCGGGCGGCCTCTACAGATCGCGGCCGCGCAGCCGGTAGGTGACGGGATCGCTCGCTTCGCGCACGCCCTCGCCGACGAGGTACGCGGCGCCGATCGTGATCGAGAGGAGGAGGGTGGGCAGGACGAAGAGCGCGCCGTGGTCGGGGTGGCGGGCCCCCTCCGCGAGCATCTCGCCCCACGAGGCGCCGAGGATGGGGGGGCCGAGGCCCATGAACGAGAGGGTGGCCTCGAGCATGACGACGGCGCCGAGGCCGAGCGCGGCCGAGGACACCATGGGAGGCCCGAGGTGGGGCAAGAGGTGCCGCAGGAGGATCCGCGTGCGCGAGGAGCCGAGGGCGCGGGCGGCGAGGACGAAGTCCTCGGTGGAGAGGCGATGAATCTCGGTGCGGACGAGGCGGGCGACGCTCGCCCACTGGACGATGGTGGCGCCAACGACGACGCTCAGGGTGGAGGAGCGTCCTTCGATGGCGCGGACGAGCGCGACCACGATCAGGGCGGGGAAGGCGTCGACGGCTTGGGCCACGCGCTCGAGACCTTGTCCGATGCGGCGCGAGTACTGGCTCGCGAGCGCTCCCGCGGTGGCGCCCCCGAGCACGCCCGCGAACGCGACTACGAGCCCCGTGAACAAAGCGACGCGCGCGCCGTGGACGAGCCTCGCGAAGACGTCCCGCCCCTCGGCGTCGGTGCCGAGCGGATGGACGCGGGAGGGGGGCTCGAGGCTCGCGCCTGAGGGCTCGGCTGGTCCGAACGGGACGAGCGCGCGCACCGTCCAGCCTCCTTCTTCGGAAGGCGGCTGGAAGAGCTCGATGCCGTTCGCGGCCCGCTGCGCGATCGCTCGATCCGAGGCGAGCAGATCCGCGAACAAGCCGACGAGGGCGAGGCTCCCGAGCACGGCGACGCCGAACATCGCGCGCTTGCTGCCGCCAAGTCGTCCCGTGAGCCCTTGCCCGGGCACGCGCCGGCGCGACGTGGGGGGCGGCGCGCGCATGCGCGAGCTCGGCGGGGCGAGGGCCTTCGTGCGAGCCGGCTTCACTGCGCTCTCCCGAGCTTGCCGCGAAGGCGCGGATCGAGCGCGGACTGCGCGAGATCCGAGACGAGGAGGAGCAGCCCGGCGAGGAGGACGGCGCCGAGGACGAGCCCCATCAGGAACGTGACGTCGCGCTCGATGACGGCGCCCACGGTGAGCTGGCCGAGGCCCGGCAGCCCGAGGACCTGCTCCGTGACGAAGGCGGCCCCGAGAGCGGCGGGCGGCTCGACGCTGGCGACGGCCATGGTGGCGACGAGCGATTGGCGAAGGCCCTGGGTCACGAGCGCGCGGGGAAAGCTCGCTCCGCGGGCGCGCGCGGCGCGGACGAAATCGCGTACGAAGACGCTGGTGAGCGCGTCGCGCTGATGGCGCGCGGGGGACGCGAGCATCCCGAGCGACACGATCACGATCCCGGCCGCCATCCCCGCGTGGCCGCGCGAGACCGCGAGGAAGACGACGGCGAGCGTCGCGGCGGGGATGGCGTGGAGCGAGACGACGAGGGTGCCGACGATCGCCTTGGGGAGCTTCCGCTGCGTGACCGCGGAGGCGACGCCGATGGCGGTGCCGACGACGTAGGCGAGGGCGATCCCCCCGAAGATGAGGCCGAGGGTGATCGGGATGGCGGTGCGCAGGCGCGCGAGGCTCTTCTCCGTGTCGTCGTCTTTTACCGTCAGCGAGAGGACGACCTCGGCCGCCCATTTGCCGTAGCGCGTCTCGCGGAGGGCGGCGGACGCGCGCGAGGCTCCGTCGTACGCCACGAACTCGCTCTCGTGGAGCAGCCAGAACTTCCGCCACCGGGCGACGACGGCGCGGGCCTCTTCCAGGGTGGCCCCCTCTTCGATTCGGTCGGTGCTGTCGGTGGCGTGGCAGATGGCGGCGACGAGCGTGCGCGCGACGTCGAGGGAGTGCGCGTCCACGGGCGCCTCGAGCCGATCGATGAGCGCGGGGAGGGCGTACGTGTCGAGCTGGGCGAGCTCGCGGGCGCGCGACTCGGTGCGGTAGCGGGCGAGGCGCTCCACCCCCGTGCGGACCCCGGCGTCGCGGAACTCGACGCTGCGGTCGGCCCAGAAGCGAACCCAGAAATCCGAGGCGCGATCGGCGCGCCGCGCGTCCTCGCGGTTCGGGAGCTCCATTCGGATCGCGACCGGGGCGAGGGCGAGGGCGATCCGCGAGCGCGTCTCGGGGTCGTAGCGATCGAGGCCAGGGATCACGTAAGGCAGGGCGGCGCCCCCCAGCCACGCGAGCTCTCGCTCCGCGCGCGCGCCTTCGTCTCCTCCGCGCGCGACTCGATCCATCGCGTCCGCGGCGCGCGCGCGGACGTCGAGCGGCTTCGGGTTCAGGAACCGAGGCAGCTCGGCGAAGCGCTCGCCGGCGAGATCCTTCGCGCCGCCCTGCTCTCGGGGCCGGGGCGGCAAGAACGTGAAGAGGAGGAACGTGACGAGGGAGACGGCGAAGAGGGTGGGGATGAGCCACAGCACCCGCCGGACGAGGATTGCAAGCACGTCCTCTTCACTTCAGGAGGTAGTACCCCGCGACGACGACGCACGTCACGGCCGACACGATCATCATCGTGACGATCCAAGAGGGCGCCTGCTCGCGCGGCAGCTCCACCGGATCTTCGGAGCGGAACGCCTCCGAGTCGGAGTACTCCGCGTCGTACTCGTCGTAGCCGACCTCGATGTCTGGCGTCAGCGTGGCGGGACGCTGCGGCCTCATGCTGCTCTTCGTGCTCGGGTGGGACGGGACCTCGGTCGTCCTCCCGCTGTGCTCGGGCAGCTCGTACTTGCGGTACTTCAGATCGGCGACGTCTTGCGGGGTGAGCGGCTTGAGGCCCTCCCCTTCGAACTTCGCCACGACGACGGTCACGTTGTCGTGCCCGCCGGCGAGGTTCGCCCGGTCGGTGAGCTCTCGACAGGCCTCGAGCGGCTCCTCGAAGGAGCGAAGCACCTCGCGGATCTCGTCGTTGCGGACCATGCCGGAGAGGCCGTCGCTGCAGAGCAGGAGGGTGTCGCCGCGTCGCAGCTCGACGTAGGTGAGATCGACCTGGACGCTCTCGGCGGTGCCGAGCGCCTGCAAGATGATGTTGTTGTGCTCGAAGGTCTCTGCTTCTTCTTCCGTGAGCTGCCCGGCCTCGATGAGCTGGTTCACGAGCGACTGGTCGCGCGTGACCTGCACCAGGCGATCGCCGCGGAGGAGATAGGCGCGGCTGTCACCGACCTGGCCGAAGAAGAGGTGATCGTCGATGAGGGCGGCGATGGTCGCGGTGGTGCCCATGCCTCGCCGCGATCGATCCGCCTTCGCCTCGGAGAAGATGCGCATGCCCGCGCTCTCGATGGATCCGACGAGGCGCGCCGCGAGATCGTCGCGGGACTCGGGGGGCTCGCCCTGGAGCATCCGCTGATAGACGATGTCGACCGCGAGCTGGCTCGCGACCTCACCAGCGGCGGCGCCGCCCATCCCGTCGCAGACTCCCAAGACCGTCCCGCGCTCGCCCACGTTCTGCACGCGGTCGTGCTCCATCAGCCCGCGGCTCGCCTTCGTCAGGTCGGCGACGACGAAGTTGTCCTCGTTGTGCTCGCGGACCTGACCGACGTCGGTGCGCCCGAAGACGCGCACGACGATCTGGCCGCGCTCCGGCGCCTTCGCGGCCGCTTCCGCCTTGATCTCCTCGACCCGCGGCAGGTCGGCCTGCGTCGGCTCTTCGAGCTCGATCTTGCTCTGCTTGCCCTTGTCCTCGTCGGCGAGGGCGGGTTTTTCGTGGGAGGGGCTCGACTCCGGATCGAGCTCGAGGCTGGCCTTCTTTCCCGGGGGCGGACTGCCCGGGGGCGGACTGCCCGGGGGCGGACTGCCCGGGGGCGGACTGCCCGGGGGCGGAGCGGCCACCCCTCGCGTCGAGTCGAGGCTGACGGGGATCTCGGGATCGTTCGCCGCGGCCGGTCGCGGCTCCTTGGCCGGCGCTGCCTTCGCGGGAGCCTTCGCCTTCGGCTCCGCCTTGGCGGGAGGACCGGGCATGGCGCCCACGAGGGTCGCCCCGAGCTTGCTCTTGATCGGGGTCCGCCCGTCCGCAGGCGCTTGAGCTTCCTTCGACCCGGCGGCGTGGGCGGAGCTCGCAGCCCTCGAAGCGACGCCGGGCACCTGCACGTCCGGAACGGTATCTTCGTCGGACACGGGGCGCGGCTTCTTGGGATGCGAGAGCTCGCTCATGGTGCGCTCTCGAAGCGGAACAAGTGCTGGCCGATGCGGACGCGATCCCCGTGCTCGAGGGCCGTCTCGCGCGAGATGGCGACGTAGGTGCCGTTCGAGGAGTCGAGGTCCTCGATGTGGAAGCGCGACGCGCCGTTCGCCGAAGAGCCGTTCGAGCTCGAGGGCTCTCGTCGGATGGCGGCGTGCCGGCGAGAGAGGAAGGCGTCGGCGGTGAAGACGATGTCGCCCGTCTCGCGGCCCAGGATCGTCTCCTCGCGGACGATGTAGTGCACGTCTCCCACGAGCCCGGTGACGGTTCGCTGGTCGAGGCGCGCCAGCCGCGTCATCGGCTTGCTGCCGAAGACACGCGTCCCGTGCTGGTTGGCCGGGCCCAGCTGACGCTCCTCGTCGCTCACGAGCTGAAACTGTAACACCTGAGACCCTAAAAGAATCAAGTCACCGCTCTCGAGCGTCTTCCGACCGCGGAGTCGGACGTAGATGCCATTCGTGGAGTGGAGATCCTGAACGAGCCACTTGCCCTCGCGTTCGACGATCCGGGCATGTCGCGGGGATACGTAGGGGTCGTCGAAGAGCACGATGTCCCCTTCGGTGCGGCCGATGGCCACGACGGGCCCCTTCAGCTCGAACGCCTTCCCGTCGGAGCCGTCTTCCACCACCACCACGAGGCGGGTTGGACGCTGGATCGGAGCCTTGGGACTGGGGGCGGGGACGACGCGAGGCCGGGAGCCGGCGGGAGGGGCGAGCGGCGGCGCCGGCCTCGGCTGAGCCTCTGCCGCGGTGGGGACGGCGACGCTCGGGGCACCCGCCGCGACGGCGGCCGCGGCCGCGAGGTCGTGCTTGAAATCGGGGGCGCGGGTCTGGATCGTGTCGGAGGTCGGGGGGCTCGAGTCGAGGAGCTGCGCGGGCACGCCGAGGGCGCTCGCCGAGGGGGCGGTCGGGAGCTTCACCGCCGCGTCGCTGGCCTTCACGAGCGGGTGGGGTCCTGTCTTCTCCGCGACGATCTGCGGCGCGGCGGGCGCGGGTGGAGGCGCCGGCGCGGGCGCGGCCTCCTTCATCGGCGCGCTCGGGGGAGGGGCTTGCTGCGCCTGCGAGACGAGCTGGCCTTGCGCGAGCGCGACGCCACAGTACTTGCAGAACCGAGCGAGGCCGTCGTTCTGACCTTGGCACCGGCTGCAGGTGAAGACGGTCACGCGCGGCTGGGGAGGCTCGGCGATCTGCACCACGTGAGAGACCGCGATCGGGACTTGGGGAGCGGGCTCCTCCGGCGCGGGAGCAGCGGCGGCGGCCACGACGCGAGGGGCGGGTAAGGGTGCTTCTTGGACCGGAACGGGCGCGGCGCGAGGCCGCGAGGGCGGGGGTGGCGGCGGTGGCGCCGGGGACGCAGGCGCAGGCGCCGGCGCGGGAGCCGGAGCGGGAGCGGGAGGCGGCCCGGCTTCGATCGTGGACGCCGACTCGATGGAGGGAGCGATCGCCCTTCGCTCGTCGCGCGGCATCGTCCCGCCACACACTGCGCAGAACCGATACGTCGGCGGGTTGAGGCTCCCGCAGACTGGACACGCGGCGGTCGACCCTGCGGTCCACGCCGCCGGGGCCTGCTCTTGAGCGGCGGGAGCGGCAGCGGCAGCGGGAGGGGATGGAGACAGAGGGGGAGGTGCGGGAGGCATCGCGGGCGGGATGCGTCCGGGCCCCGTGTCCGGTGCCGGGGCGGCAGCGGGCGCTCCGGGCCCCGGTCCGAATGAAAAGCTGGGCGCTTCCGGCCGCGACCTTCGTCCTGCAGGGATGTCGACGGCGGGGACTCCGCCTTGCGGCGTGGGCGTTCTCGGCGCCGAAGGGATCTCCGCGACAGGCGCGGGCGCGGGCGCAGGAATCGGCGCAGGCGCAGGCGCAGGCATCGGCGCAGCGGGACGAGGGGCCGCGGGCGGTTGAGGCGTCGGCCCTTGAAGGGTGGGCACGTTCGCCTGAGGCGCTTTCAGACGCTTGCCACAATCCTGACAGTAGAGGAGCCGGTCTGGATTGTCGCGCCCACAGACGTCGCAGAGCACCGAAGGATGCGACCGCGTTGTGGGCGTTTGGTCAAGAGCCTTGCCCCCTTCGACGGCGGCGCTGCGGACGAACGGTCACTCGCGGCCGAGCTCCGTCTTGAGCTCGATGCCGAACTCGAAGTGGATGAAGTGCGCCACGCCGGTGTTTCTCTGCTGGCCGGCCGTGTCCTCGAACGCGATGAAGAGCATCGGCTGGTAGACGACGTTCAGCTGCAGCACCGCGAAGCGGGTGACCTCGAACTCCACGCCCACCCCGACGTTCGTCGTCACGCCGCCCGTCTCGACCCCGAACTCGTTGCCGTACACCATCCCGCCGAGCGCCCACGTCGCGAACGGCGTGAACCGGCTCCCCACGTCGACGTAGTAGCGCATCTCGGCGCGCAGCTCTTGGAGGATGCCGAGCCGATAGAGGTTGTTCGAGTCCAGCTTCGCGAACTCGTACGCGCCCCCGATGTAGAACGGCCCCGCCGGACGATACCCTCCGCGGAGCACCGGTCCGCCTCCGGGGCCGAGGATGCAGGGCGCCGACGCCTCGATGGGGCACGTCGCGCCAGGCTCGAGCAGGATCTCCCCCGCGAACGCGACGCCGTATTGGGCGTAGTCGACCTGCAGCGGGGTGGGCGCCTCGGCTGCTTTGCGGCGCGGGCTCTCCCTTTCAGGCTCCGCCCTTTCGACGGCGGCCTTCTCGGGCTCGGCCTTCTCGGTCGGCGCCTTCACCGGCTCGGGCGTCGGCTCTTCGGCGAGGGCGGGCGCGGCCCACGCCACCCCGAGCGCGAGGGCGGCAGCACACGACACCCGCCGCGACGAGAGCGACGAGCGCATCGAGACCACCGTGAGCGCCGCGTTCAACAGAGCCGCATGCTACCGGTTTTTCGTCGAGCAAAGCAGGGCGCGAAGGGCGCGAAGCTTGACGACAGGATGCGATCTTATCTAAACGCTCTGGTCGGCCACATGGAGATCTTCCTCGACAAGCGCGCTGTCCGCCAGATCCGGCTCTCCGCTGCGGATGCGATCGAAGAAGGCGACACGGAGTCGCTTCGCGAAGACATCCTCGAAGCGTTCTCGGAAGAGCAGGTCGAAGAGATCGAGCGCCGCCTCGACAACGCCGACTTCTTCGAGTTCCTCTCCGAGGTCCTCGACGACTGGAACGGCGATGACGCCGACGAGCTCTTCGAGCTGCTGGAGACGCAGCTCGCGGAGATCGGGGTCGATCTGAAGTACGAAGCCCGCGAAGCCGACGAGGAAGAGCTCGCCGACGACGAAGACGTCGACATCGACGACGAGGACGAGGACGACGACGACGACGAGGATCTCGAGGAAGAGGAAGAAGAAGACGAGCCCTGAGCCCGTCCTCTCCCTCCTCCTCCTCCTCTCCTCTCTCTCTCGGTCCTTCTGGGCCGCGCCAACCCGCCACGCCGTAGCGTCTCGACGCGGGGGAGGGGCTCGGCCATGACGGGGCGCTCGTCGCTCGGCTCGTGGCGCGTGTCGTGCACCTCCCATCGTCGATGGAACGACAGCCTCCCTCGAACGACCCGACGCCGCGGACCCACGAAAAATCCCCCGCTCGGAGCACCGCCGCGGAGCTGCTCCTTCGCGCCGTCGGGGACGTGAAGAACCTCGTCGCGGTCGAGGTGAAGCTCGCCAAGCGGGAGGCCATCGGAGAGGCGAAGCAGGCGGCCAAGGCCGCCATCCTCTTCGCGGCCGCGTTCGCCCTCACCGTCCTCGCGCTCGCGATGGCGCTGTTCGCCCTGCTCCTCGCGCTCGGAGCGACCCCCGCGCGCGCCCTCGCCGCAGGCGCGATCCTGCTCGGCGGCGCGACGATCCTCACCATCGTCGGCGCCAAGAAGATGCCGGACAAGGTGCTGCCCCGCACCCAGCGGCGGGTGGAGCGCGATCTCTCCGAGGTGAAGGAAGCGGGCAGCGATCTGAAGGGAGCGGTGGCGCGATGAGCGCGGAGGAGCGACAGGAGCAGGCGGAGCAGCGGCTCGATCGCGAGGGCGAGCAGCTCGCGCAGGATCTCGAAGCGACCGCGCGCGAGCTCGGGCAGCGCCTGCACGAGGGGACGGACGTGCGCGCCATCGCCAAGAAGCACCGCGCCGAGCTGGCCGCCGTCGGCGCGGCCTGCGCCGGCACGGCCGCCATCGCGCTCACCTGGGGGACCTATCGCGCCCTCACCCGAGAGGAGCGGCGGCGCCACGAGATAGGCGAAGCGCTCCTCCGCATGGCCCGCCACCCCCAGCGCGTCGCGCGCCCCCGCGGGCTCGGCCTCGGGACGGGGCTCCTCACCCTCGGGGCGCTGGCCGCCATCGTCTACGTGCCGGTGAAGCGCTGGATCGCGAACGTGCTCGGACCGCGGATCCGAAGGGAGAGCGCGCCCTCACGGCTCACGGGATGACGACGGGCTTGTCCTCCCAGGGCTCGTCCGGATCGACCCCCAGGTCCTCGAGGATCTTCCGGGAGCAGGGGCGGTCTGTCTTCGGGATGGAAGGGCACACGTACGAGAGGCACTTGAGGTAGCGCGAGTCCGGCTTCTTCTTCTTCAAGAGGTTGAGCACGCGGCACGACTCCTCCTCGCGACCGTCCGCCTTCTCCATCCGGGCGAGCGAGAACAGCGCATCGTCCGTCTGCCGCGAGTCGAAGTACTCGTCGTACACGCGCCAGAACGCCTTCCGGGCCTTCGCGTGGTCGTTGAACCGATCTCGATACAGCACCGCGATCCGCAGCGCCCCCGCCGGGAAGCGAGGCCGGCGGTAGCTGTGCCCGAGGTGCGCCTCCTCTTGCGGACGCAGCATCTCCTCGAGCACGTCGATCGCCTCGCGGCTGCGCCCCACGTCGTCCAAAAAGAGCGAGGCGACGTAGTACCCGTCGTCGGTGAGCGATCCGTGGGGGTAGGGGTAGCGGCGCGCGTTGCTCAGGAGCGTCTTGATCGACTCTTCCTTTCGATCGCACCGCGCGAGCAGCGTCCCGACCTCATAGGTCACCGCCTCGTTCGCCTCCGTGGAGGCGAGCTGCTTCTGGATCGGGGTCAGCCACGCGAGGGCGGCTTGGTGACCGTCCCGCTCCTCGACGTGCTCCAGCATGCGCATGATCGCGTGGCGCACGAGCCCGCTCGAAGGGTACTTCCGAACCGCCTTGAGCAGCTCCTTCGAGCCCTCTTCGAACCCGCGGCGCTCCCACACGAGCCGCCCGAGCGCGAACGCGGCCCGCACGCCCTGGTAGCGCCCGCCCGCCTCCCTCTCCGTCTTGCGATAGAGCGCCTCTGCCTCGTCCCATCGCTCGAGCCGCTCGAGGGCCTCCGCGCGCGCGAGCCGCGCCTCGTCCCGGTCCTTGTATCGCTCGCCGAGCTTGGCCGCTTTGTCGAACTGGGCCGCCGCCTCCTCCCAGCGGCCGGCGTTCTGCGCGCGCAGCCCGGCCGCGAAGGCGTCCTGATAGCCGGGCGCGTACGTCGGCGCGCACGAAGCGCCGAGGAGGCAGAGCGCCGCGAGGGCGCCGCGCACCCTCATCCGACGCGCTCCAGCCGATCGACGACGGCCCGCGCCGCGCGCTCCGCCTCTTCCATCCCTACGTCGAGGTGGGTCACGACCCGGAGCCGCCGCGGCCCGAACGCGGAGAGCAGGATCCCCTCGCGCCCGAGATCCTCCGCGACCCGCCCCGCGTCCTCGCCGATATCGACCATGACGATGTTCGTCTCGGGCGCCTCGACCTGGGCGCGCTTCGACTGGCCGACGATCTCGGCGAAGCGCGCCGCGACGGCGTGATCTCGGAAGAGCCGCTCTCGGTGGTGATCGAGGGCGTAGAGGCACGCCGCCGCGAGCACGCCCACCTGGCGCATGCCGCCCCCGAGCATCTTCCGAAAGCGCCGCGCGCGGACCATCGCCTCCTTCGTCCCCGCGAGGACGGAGCCCACGGGCGCCCCGAGCCCCTTCGAGAAGCACACCGTCACCGTGTCGAACGGGGCGGCGAAATCCGCCTCCGCGACCCGGGTCGCGGTCGACGCGTTCCATAGCCGCGCCCCATCCAGGTGGAGCGCGAGATCATGGGCCCGCGCCGCCCGCGCCACCGCCCCGATGCGCGCGACGTCGAACACCTTGCCGCCCCCGCGGTTGTGGGTGTTCTCCACGATGCACAGGCGCGGGCTCGGGCAGTAGTAGGCGCGCGGCTTGAGGGCGGCCGCGAGCTCTTCACCGTCGAAGAGCCCGCCCTTGCCGACCTCCACGAGCTGCACCCCCGCGAACGCTCCCGCCGCCCCCGACTCGTACCAGACGGAGTGCGATCCCTCTCCCGTGTAGACCTCGTCGCCGCGGCTCGTGTGGACGAGGATCGCGACCTGGTTGCCCATCGTCCCGCTCGAGACGAAGATTGCCGCCTCCTTGCCGAGCAGCGCGGCCGTGCGCTCCTCGAGGGCGCGGACGGTCGGGTCCTCGCCGTACACGTCGTCCCCGACCTCGGCCCGCGCCATCGCCGCGCGCATGCCCTTGGTGGGACCGGTCACCGTGTCGCTCCGCAGATCGATCACCATGCCCGGCGCAGCATAATTCATCTCACCCGTCCGCGAAGGGCGATGGCGCGCGGCCCTCTCGCACGCGCCGGGCGAGCTCCGCGCGAAACGCCTCCGGCACGCGGGCGACGTGCGGGTCGATCGCTTCGTGGATCGAGGCGATCGATCGGCGCGTCCTCGCGAGCCGGGCTCCGAG
Source organism: Polyangiaceae bacterium (assembly GCA_044225865.1). Lineage (GTDB taxonomy): Bacteria > Myxococcota_A > Polyangia > Polyangiales > Polyangiaceae > Xiheicaenibacterium. Next base: position 11,156 of record JBGAID010000071.1, read on the forward strand.
CTCCGTCTCCGCCGCGACCAGCGCCGACTCCGCCCGCCCGAGGACCTTCTCCAAGAGCAGCAGCCCCATCGCGAAGTCTTCGATGTCGCGTCCCGTCGCGCGCAGGCGCGCCGCCGCCATCGTGAGCCTCCCCGTCGCGTGCATCGCCGCCTCCACCGGCCTCCGCGCGGGCGCGTCCTCGAGCAGCCGGTCGGAGATCCGCCGCAGCTCGTCGAGGGCGACGAGGCCCTTCTTCACGACGTGCTCGCGCGCGACCGAGAAGGGACCCGGCGCCTCCGGCGAGGTGAACGCGGGGCGGGTGTCCGACGTGGAGAGCTCGCAAGACGACGCGAGCGGGCAGCGGGTGCAGGCCCCGTCGCAGAACGTGTGAGGAGGGGGAAAGCTCGCGGGTCGCATGCCCGCCCCTCCGCACGCTCCGGGCCACCAGGTTCCGCGCGGTTGTCGGCGAGCCCGCGCGGCGCCCGCCGCTTCAGGCCCTGGCGCGCGCGATCGAAGGGAAGCGCTCGTCCAAGCGCCGCGCGATCCGGGTCGCGTTCGCCATGATCGGGACCTGCGAGTTCACCCCGATGCTCGTCGGCAGGACGGACCCGTCGGCGATGAAGAGCCCGCGGACGTCGAACGACTCGCCGCGCGCGTCGACGACGCCGCTCCGCGCGTCGCGCCCCACCCGCGCGCTCCCGAGCGGGTGAAAGGCCATGCACTCGATCCGCCGCGCGTCGATCGACGCCGCCTCGAGCTTCCGCGCGTCGTCCATCGTCTTCAGGGGAGGGAACCCCCACGCCGACGTGTAGACCTCGCGCGCGCCCGCCGTGATCGAGAGCTCGGCGAGGATCGTGATCGCGCGCCGGAGCCGCACGAGATCGCGGGGCGCCATCTTGTACGAGAGGATCGGTTCGCGCCCCGGCCCCGAGCGCACCGATCCGCCCCCGTCGTCGTGGATCATCGCCCCGAAGACGGCGCAGTGGCTGAGCCCCCGCGCGCGCTCGCGCAGCTTCGGCCCCACCCCCGGCAGCCCCGCGGCGAGGAAGTTCATCCCCGTGTACACCCCGACGAGCTTGATCCCCTCCGCCGCGAAGTGATCGCTGTAGACGCTCTGCATCGCCCCGCTCCAGCCCTCCACCGGATCGTCGAAGCGCGCCACGATGCGCACCCCGGGATGGAGCGTGACGTGGCGGCCCACGACCCCGCTCGACGATCCGATGCGCGACCTCTCCAGCAAGAGCGGCGTGTGGAGCGTCCCGCACGCGAGCACCACCACCGGCGCGCGCACCACGAACCGCTCTCCCGGCGCCCCGAACGCGCCCCCGAGCAGCCGCCCCGACACCCCCGCCGCGCGCCCGCCCTCGACGAGCACGTCCGTCGTGAGCGCGTCGGAGAGGATCGTCGCTCCGTGCCGGGTGGCCGACGGCAAATACGTCACGTCGACGGAGCGCTTCGCCCCCTTCGGGCACGTGAAGTTGCAGCGCGCGTTGCCGTCGCAGTCCTCGCCGGTGTTGCGCCGGATCGGGTGCATCTCGATCCCCATCTTCGCGGCCGCGTCCACGTAGCGACGGGTCGACTCGCTCCGCATCGACGCGGGCACCTCCGTCACGTCGAGCTTCTTCTCTACGTCGGCGTACGCCTCTTCGAACGCCCGCTCCGAGAGCTCCGAGAGCCCCAGCTCGTGCTCCCAGCGCGCGTGCACCTCCGAGGGGATTCGAAAGCAAACCCCGCCCGTGAGCAGCGACGACCCTCCGACCGCGCGGCCCAGCGTGATCGAGATCATCGGCGTCTGCCCGACCCCGAACGCCATCACCATCCCGCCCTCACGGAACAGCCTGCGGACCGACTCGCTCGGCGCGAACCGCTGATAGTCCTCGGGCCGGTAGTACGCCCCCTCTTCGACCACGACGACGCGCTTGCCCGCCTCCGCGAGGGTCGCGGCCACGACCGCGCCCCCCGCCCCCGAGCCCACGACCACCACGTCGCAGCTCTCCTCGAAGGGCCCTCGCAAGGAGCGGCCCGCGACGACGTTCTCGATGCGACCCGTGGGCGTGCTCATCGCGCCCCTCCTTCGCCGCGGCGCGGACGCGCGCGGATGAGATCCGGAAAGGGAAACCCGGTCGACGCGAGCATCTCGCCCTCCTCGAACGCGGCCGTCGCGAGCGGGACCTTGAACGCGGTGAGGAGCATCGAGAAGAGCCCGTTCGGGTGATCCTCGAGCTTCTCGAGCACGTGGATCCGGTCCGCGAGGCCGAGCCGCGTGAAGCGGGACGCGCGCCGGATCACGAGCGCGGGCGCTCCCTCGAGAGCCACGCACAGCACCCCGAACGCGCGCCCCAGATCTGCGCTGTTCGATCCGATCCAGAGATCCATCTTCCGCACGACCCGGTCGAGCTCCTCCGCCGGCGGTGACACGAGCCCCCCCGCCGCGTCGAGATCCGCGAGGAGCGCCTCCGTGAAGCTCCGGCATACCCGCTTGCCGAACCGCGAGAGCCCGCTCCTCCTCCAATCGTTGGGGTGAGCGCCCGCGGGGAACGGATCGTCGCGGGTGCTCGCGAACGGCAATGCGGGCTCTTCGGCGCGGCGACCGAGGCGCGCGCGGGCCTGTCGGAGGGTCTCGACGATCATGGGATGGCGCGCAGCGTAGCCGAGGCACGCGGGGTGCATCGACCCATCGCGAGAGATCCACGACCATGAGCCCACTCGTTCCTTCCGTCTCCCGCGTCCTCGTAGGCGTGGGCACCGATGCCGGCTCGGAGGAGGTGCTGCGACAGGCCGCGCGCGTCGCCAGCACCTTCGGTGCCCGCCTCGGTGTGGCGCACGTGCTCCCCCCCGGCTTTCCGGAGCAGGCCGTCTCGCCGCACGCGGCCGGCGCCGCCACCGACGACATCGTCGACGAGCGCCGCCGCCGCGCCCATCTGCGCGAGCTGGTCGGTGCGAGCACCGGCCTCGCGAGCGACGCCTGGGACGAGCTCGTCGATCGCGGCGACCCGGCCCAAGTCCTCATCGATCGAGCCAAGCGCTACCCCGCCGACCTCGTCGTCGTGGGCACCCACGATCGCCGCGGCGTCGAGCGCCTCCTCCTCGGCAGCGTCGCCGAGAAGGTCGTCCGGGGCGCCCCGTGCCCCGTCCTCGTGATTCGCGCCCCCCTCCCCATCGAAGACGGCGAGGCCCACCCCAAGCTCCTCGCCGCCTGCGACCTCGAGGCGACCACCCAGCAGGTCCTCTCGTGGTCCAAGGCGATGTCGAAGCGCTTCGCGGAGCCGATCGTCGCCGCCCACGCCGTCCGCATGACCATGAGCGACGTGGCCATGGTCGCGACCGCGATGTTCTCCGGCGCCGTCCCCACCCAGCCCGACGCCGCGACCGCGCAAGGCATTCACGAGGTCGCAACGGGTGCGCTCGGCGCCGAGCTCACCGCCGCCGCCGTCGATGCGGAGGTCGAGGTCCTCGACGGCCCCCCCGCCGAGTCCATCATCGCGCGCGCCAAGCAGATCCGAGCCGGCCTCGTCGTCGTCGGCACCCACGGAAAGAAGGGCCTCACGAGGCTCGCCCTCGGGAGCGTCGCCGAGGCCGTCGTGAAGAGCGCGCCCTGCAACGTCCTCGTCGTTCGGTGAGGGGAGCCCCGGCGCGCGTCGATCGGCGCTACTGATTTCGTAGCGATGGGGGAGCGCTGAGCGGGGAAGGGGCGGCCCCCGATGGGGTGCCCACCCCCGGCTCGCTTCGCTCGCCGACCCCTCCCTTGCTCGGCGCTTCGCGCCTCGCGGGAGGGGTCCGCTATGGTTCCCGTAGCGCCCGCTCCGCGGACGCACCGCGCCGCCGGGGGGCCGGGGGGAGGCTCCGGTCGAGCGTTCTGCCGTGTTGTCGACGAATCGCTTGCAGCCGAGGTACGCTCCCCCGCCCAGGATGAGCCCTCTGCCGCTTCGTCACGCCGACCCTTCCCGCCCGGACGATCGACTCGCGGCCGACGCGGCGGCCCACCTCGGTCGCCACCCGAGCCTGCAGCTCTGCGCGGAGCTCTACGCGCGGCTGCGCGAGATGTCGTTCCCTTGGTGGACGCCGGAGCAGCTTCGGGAGGCGTTCCCGGCGGCGATGCGCTTCGGGTGGCTCTCGGAGCGGCCGGACCTGCGGCAGCGGATCACGACCCAGCTCACGGGGCTGGCCCCGCGGGCGGCGCGCAACAAGTCGTTCGAGTTCCAAGCTTCCCTGGTCGACTCTGTCATCGACGAGGGAGACATCTCGGTGGAGGCGTTCGAGAACGCCTTCGAGCCCTCGGACCTCTGCGTGTACGCGCCGGCGGAGGAGATCTGGCGGCTGTTCCGGCGCCGCATGCCCTGGGACGACGACGCTACGTCGCACCAGGATTTGGTGGGCTGGCTCATCGGGGCCCTCCTCGCGGACAAGAGCGCGCTCGATGGGTCGCCGCGCACGCCGGTGCTGACGGCGCTCCAGGTGCGAACCGCGATCGACGGTCGGGTCTGGCATTCGCGCATCCCTCTGCACGTGCGCGTCGCCATCGACGACGCGCGGTTCGCGGCCCAGCGCGAGCGCCCCCACGAGGCCTACGGGGTCGAGCGGGACCTCGCGATCGCCACCCCGGCCTTGATCGCGGCGAGCGTGCCGCTGCGCGACCTGCTCGGGGTGATGGACGTCGCCACCCACGCCCTCGGGTTCGACGAGGGGGCGCAGCCGACCCGCGCTCACCCGCGTGAGGGCGCGGCCCGGCGCCTCCCTCCGCTTCCGCCCGAGGACGACGAGAGCCCACCACCGGTCGAGCCCCCGCCGGAGCCGCCGGAGGATCCGGAGACGGAGGCGCCGAAGACGGAGGCCCCTCCCGAGACGGAGCCCCCCGCCGCCGGACCGCCCGACGAGCGCGCGGGGGCGGCGGTGGACCCGTTCAACGACGAGCCGACGAGCGACAGCCGCGACGTGGCGCGCGACTCGGTGACGGACGAGCTCGAGCACACGAACCCGTGGCTCGTGCCGCAGCTCTCGAGCGAGCTCGCGCAGATCGCGAAGGGCCTCGCCAAAGACATTCGCGACAAGAAGAAGCCGTGAAGAAGAGGGGCTGAACAGAGCATGGCGAAGAAGAAGGGTGGCAAGAACCGACCGGGGGGCGCGAAGCCGAAACCGGCTCCGGCGAAGACGTCGCCCGCACCGAAGCCGCGGCCCGCGCCGATCGAGAAGGCGAAGCCTCCGTCGATCGAAGAGACGGAGGAGCGCGAGGAGGAGCGTGACGAGGAGGGTGACGAAGAGCCGGCCGCGGTCGAGGTCGCGCCGCGCCCTGCGGCCGCGTCCGATCCGGCCCCGGAGAGCGCGCCCAAGAGCAAGGAGCGAGCGCCCCTCCGCAAGGCCGCGTGGGGAAGGCCCTTCGCCTCGATCGAGCGGTGGTGGACGTGGCTCGAGCTGCGGATCCTCGTCGCGGTCGTGGTCGGCCTCATCGCGTCGATGGTGTTCTGGGTCGTGCTCCAGGGTTTGAGCTCGCCCGTCGAGTCCAACAGCAAGGCTGGCGTCATCGTCCGCGCCATCCTCGGCCTCGTCGGCCTGGGCTCGCTCACGTGGTTCATCGGCGGCAAGGCGAAGCTCGGGCGCGTCCCGCGGACCCTCGCGACGGTGGCGGCGATGGGGGTAGGGGCCGCCATCGCGCCCTCGTGGCGGAGCTTCGGCGTCGTCTACTTCGGCAACGTCCTCAACTGGCTCCAAGAGGGCTCGTCGTTCACGATGTTCGGGCAGCTCCGCGGGGTGTCGACGCGCCTCACCGTCGTGCTCGCGTTCATCGGGGGGAGCCTCGCCGCCGCCAGCGGCAAGCACATCAACATCGACGTCGCCCTCCGGTTCATCCCGACGAAGCCCCGCGAGAGGCCGTTCCGGTTCTTCGCGCGCTTCGGCGCCGACGGCCTCGATCGGGGCCTCGACGCGCTCCACGTCGTCGCGCGCCGCATCAACCTGCGGATGATCGTCTTCACGACCCAGAGCCTCGCCACCATCGCCGTGTGCGTCGTCGCGGCTTGGGGCTTCTTCGACTACATCGCGATCTGGAACTTCGACGCGAAGCCGGAGACGACGGCGGGAGAGAAGTACGCCGTCGTCGACAAGGCCGTCTCCCAGGACCTCTTCCTCTTGAGGCGCCAGATCGTCTTCGATTTGAAGGCGGCCCCCTACGTGCTTGGCGGCAAGCCGAGCCACCCGGAGGAGGATCCGTCGCAGCCCCAAGGCGCGAAGTGGGACGACGAGCGCGGCTTCAACGGGCGGCAGTGGAACGACATGCTCGAGACGAGCGGCTACCGCGACTACTTCACGGCCGAGGAGATCGAGGCCCTGAAGGCGCCCGAGGATTCGCTCGACGACTCGCGACTGCCGCTCGCGATCGGCCCTCAGGGCCAGCCGCGGAACCTCCTCGTGCGCACGATGAACCTCACCTTCAGCGCCGGCTTCATCTTCATGGCGCTGCGGTTCCTGCTCCGGATGATCTTGGTCCTGTCCGGCCACCAATCGCCGGAGGCAGAGGAGGAGTTCGACCCCGACGCCGATCCCAAACGCCACCACGAGCGTGAAGAGGTCGCCCTCGCGGCCGCCCACGAGACCTCGACGAAGGAGGTCGACTGATGGGCAAGATCTACGGCTTCTTCGTGATGATCCTCACCTTCATGGCGATGCCGATGTTCGCCGTGATGGGGAGCATCGCGGTCGCAGGGTGGCTCACGGAGGAGCGGCCGGAGCATCGCTTCGTCCGCTTCCTCGCGCCGAACGTCCTCGACGAGCAGAAGTTCATCGGCTCGCCGATCCTCGTGACGATCCCGCTCTTCACCTTCGCCGGGTATCTGATGGCGGAGTCGAAGACGCCCGATCGGCTCGTGCGGACGGCGAGCGCCGTCCTCGGGTGGATGCCGGGCGGCCTCGCGATGGTGTGCATCGTCGCGAACACGTTCTTCACGACCATGACCGGCGGCAGCGGCGTCACCATCGTCGCGATCGGCGGCATGCTCTATCCGGTCCTGCGCAAGCAGGGCTACCCGGACAAGTACGTGCTCGGCCTCGTCACCGCCGCGGGGGCGGTGGGGCTCCTCTTCTTCCCGAGCCCGCTCGTCGCCATCTACTCGTTCATCGCCGGCGTCGACTACAACAAGGCCTACGTCGCGACGGCGATCCCAGGGGCCGTGCTCGTCCTCGTGTTGATGGTGCACGCCTTCTGGGTCGGCATCCGGGAGAAGGTCCCGCGCGGCAAGTTCGAGCCGGCGGAGGCGGCGGTCGCGGCCTGGGAGGCGAAGTGGGATCTGCTCGCGCCCTTCGTAGTCGGCGGGGGCATGGCCCTCGGCGTGTTCGGCCTCGACGAGGCGAGCGCGGTGGCGGCCCTCTACGTCCTGGTCGTCCAGGTCTACATCTACAAGGACCTCAAGTGGCGCGACGTCATGCGCATCGCGCGCCAGTCGGTCGCGCTCGCGGGGGCGATCCTCATCATCATCATGATGGCGACGGCCCTGACGAACTGGATCATCCAGGACCGCATCCCCCATCACGTCCTCGAGTACTTCACCGATCGAGGGCTCGACTCCTTCTGGGAGTTCATCATCGTCCTGAACCTCTTCCTCTACGTCCTCGGGATGGTCATGGACGAGTTCAGCGCGATGCTGGTGGCCCTGCCCCTGATCGTCCCCCTCGCGGCTCGCTTCAACATGTCGCCGTTCTACCTGGCGGTGCTGTTCCTGCTCCACCTCGAGATCGGGTACATCTCGCCGCCGGCGGGGCTGAACCTCTACATCACCGCGTTCCGCTTCAACGCGCCGGTGACGCGCGTCTACCGGGTCGTCTTGCCCTTCATCGGCCTGCTGAGCGCGGGTCTGCTCGTCTTCATCTTCGTCCCGAAGCTCTCCACCTTCATGGTCGACCCGACGATCGCGGAGCTGCGAGCCCAGGCCGAGAAGACGAACGAGAAGCCGGCGGAGGCGTGGAAGCTCGAGTGCGTCCAGGAGGACAGGAACAACCCCCACCCGTGCACCCAGGCCGACCAGGAGAAATGGGGGGTCGACGGCAACAAGCCCCAGCCCGTCGAGCAAGACGGCGCCGCGGGAGGCGACGAGCCCGTCATCGAGCTGACCGAGCAGCAGAAGAAGACCCAGACCTCCGAGAACGAGAAGCTCATGGCCGACATGCTCGGGGGCGGAGTGAAGGCCTTCTACGACGTGTTCGCGCCCGTCTACAACGACAACACCAAAGAGCGGCACCCGAACACCTGCAAGGCGGTGCCGAAGCTCAAGGAGACGGGCGCGACCCTCCTCGCCGAAGGCGAAGGGGAAGCGGCCAAGAAGGCCCGATCGAGCCTCGTCGCGAGCGCGGCCGAGCTCGAGACGGCGTGCGGTGAGGCAGGGATGCCCAACGTCGAGGCCAAGCTCGAGAAGCTCCACACCGACTACGTCGCGGTCATCGACGCGATGTGAGGGGCAGGCACGAGGGGCGCCCCTACCACCGGGGGGCACCCCTCGCCGATCGATCTTTCGATCCGCGCTCGGCTTGACGCGCGCGGAGCGGCGCCGACAATGCGTGGCCTCGCGGCCGCGCGTCGCGGCGCTTCGTTCCTTCGAACCTCGAGAGGCCCCATGCATCGCTCGTCGCTCCGCCGCTCCGTCGTCGCGCTCCTCGGCGCCTTCGCGGTCCCCGTCGCGCTCGCCGCGCTCGCGTCCACCGCGAGCGCCCAGACGGTGTTCCAGGATCAGGGCGCGAACAAGCTCCCCCAAGGCTGCAACGGCGGCGGCTGCTGGACGAACTACGCGCGCGTCACCGACTACGACGGCGACGGCGACCTCGACATCATCGCCGTCAACTGCGCAGACTTCTTCGGCACGAGCCCGGAGCCGCTCGTGGTGTGGAAGAACGACGGCGCCGGGAACTTCGCCAACGCCGACGCCGACCTCGGAAACGTCGTCGGGCCCATCCGCCAGATCGCGGTGGGGGACGTCGACGGAGACGGCGACCTCGACATCTACGTCCCTGGCGCGGGGGGAGGGTTCGCCGATCGGCTGCTCGTGCAGACTTCACCCGGCGTCTTCGAGAACCAGGCCGCGACGAAGCTCCCGGCCGGCTTGATGAGCGACGCCGGCTTCGCACGGATGGGCGATCTCGACGGAGACGGCGATCTCGATCTCGTCGTCGGCCGGGCCTACTCGAGCAACTCCGCGGCCCCCGCGTTCCTCTACATGAACGACGGCACCGGCGTCTTCACCGCCTCGAGCACGAGCTATCCGCAAACCATGAACGGGGACAACCCGGACGACGTCGACCTCGCCGACGTCGACGGCGACTTCGATCTCGACATCCTCATCAACGTCCACAACGGGCAGAACTCGCTCTGGATCAACGATGGGGCCGGCAACTTCACCGAGGGACAAGCGCCTCCCGTGTCGAACCAGACGCTCCACTACGGGCCGGTCTTCTGCGACGTCGACGGGGACGGGGATCTGGACCTCTTCATCGACAACGCGGTCGGGGGGTCGCCTGGTCGCGAAGCGCTCTTCCTGAACGACGGCGCCGGTCAGTTCAGCGAAGCGACGAGCCAGATCGCCAGCAACCCCAACGCCGACGACAACTTGATCGAGTGCGTCGACTACGACGACGACGGCGACTTCGACATCCTCATCGGCTCTTTGAGCACCAACGAACGGCTCTTCGTCAATGACGGCAGCGGACAGTTCAGTCCCGTCGCGGGGGCGGAGGACGGGCCCACGGACTCGACCCTCTGGATGGAGGCGGGGGACTTGAACGGCGACGGCAAGCTCGACGTGTTCACCGGCCAAGGCGAGGGCGCGAACCGGATCGACCGCGTCTACTTCGGAGGGCCGGGGGGCGCCGCCGACACGCACCCGCCTCACCTCGTGCGCGCGGAGGATCCCGGCGTCTCGGAGACGGCGCCGACCCCGGTGCGCTTCTCGGTCAGCGACAACGCGACCACCGACGAAGGGCCGCGACTCTCCGAGATCTACGTCTCGGTCGGCGATCAGCACGTCCCTGCGAGGTTCATGGGCGGCGACGTCTTCCGCGCTGTGATCCCTGCGACCCCGCTCACGTCGTTCGAGCTCTGCGCCACGGATCTCGCGGGCAACCAGAGCTGCACGCCCTTCGAGCTCACCCCGGGCGGCGGCGAAGGCGGTGGCGGACAAGGCGGCGCGAGCGCGGGCGGAGGCTCCCAAGGCGGCGCGTCCTCCCAAGGCGGCGCGTCCGAGGGCGGCACGTCCGCGTCGGGCGGCGGAGGCGCCGATGGCGGGGACAGCGACGACGGCTGCGGGTGCTCGGTGGAGGGGAACGCCTCTTCGAGCAAGCTCGCCGCGCTCGGTTTCTTGGGGCTCGCCCTCGCCGCGCGCTCGATGCGCCGGCGCGCGATCGGAGGGGCCCGATGAAGCCGCCCCGCCTGCGCGGCCGCGCCCTCGTCGCGGCCCGCGCCGCGGCCGAGAACCCCGCCACCGCCGCCCTCCTCAGCGACATCTTCAAGAAGAGCCTCCACCTCGATCGCATCGCGGAGCTGCCTCCGTCGGCGCGTCTGCCCCTCCCCATCGACGCGACCCCGCTCCGCGCGAAGAGCGCCCCCCGCGAGCTCGAGGACGCCGGGCTCCCGCCCCCGCGCCGCTCCGAGTGGCCGCGCACCGCCCGCGAGATCGGCGAGGCGTTCAGCTCGAGGAAGGTCGACCCGCGTGCGATCGCGGAGCGCGCGCTCCGCGCCGCCAATCGGCTCGCTTCGAACCGCGTGCTGAACGTCCTGTGCGGCACCGACGAGGCGCGGACCCAGCGCGAGGCGAACGAGGCCGCGGAGCGGCTCGCGCGCGGTGAGCGGCGCGGTCCCCTCGACGGGATCCCCGTCCTCATCAAGGACGAGATCGACGTGCGCGGCCTCGCGACCCGCGTCGGGTCGCGCTGCGAGCCCGACGAGCCGCGCGCCGAGGACAGCACCGTCGTCGCGCGCCTCGCTCGCGCCGGCGCCGTCTTCGTCGGCAAGACGGTCATGACGGAGTACGGCATGTCCCCCCTCGGACAGAACCCCGCCTTCCCGATGCCGCACAACGCCCTCCACGCGGAGCGGGTCCCCGGCGGCTCATCGAGCGGCTCGGGGGTCGGGGTCGCCCTCGGCGTCGTTCCGTGCGCGCTCGGCACCGACGGGGGCGGCTCCGTGCGTATCCCGGCTTGCCTCAATGGGGTGTTCGGCATCAAGCCCACCTTCGGCCGCGTGAGCCGCGCCGGGAGCCTCCAAGGGAGCGTCGGCCACATCGGACCGCTCGGGGCGAGCTCCGAAGATCTCGCCTGGGTCCTCGACGCGATCGCGAGCGAGCCGGACCCGCTCGATCCGCTCACCGCGGCCGCGCTCCCGCCCCCCAAGGCAGGCTTCGGATCGCGGCTCGGCGCGGGAGTGAAGGGCCTCACGATCGGGGTCGCGGAGAGCGAGTGGTCGGACGCGAGCCCCGTCGTCGCGTCGAAGGGGCGCGAGGCCCTCGCCTGCCTCGAGCGCGCCGGGGCGAAGATCGTGAAGGTCGCGATGCCCCTCGGCCGCGTCGCCGCCCCCATCGGCTACGTCACGATCGGCTGCGAGTCGCTCGCCCTCAACGCGCACCACCGCCGCGATCGGCGCGCCCTCCTCAGCGACGATCTGCGCCTCTCTTACGCGGTCCTCGCCGGCATCTCGTCGACCGACTACCTCGACGCCCAGCGCCTCCGGGCGGCCCTCCGCGCCGAGGTCGCGAAGCTCCTCGTCGAGGTCGACGTCCTCGCCCTCCCCACCACCGCCACCACCGCCCCGCCTCTGCCCGTTCAGGATCGGGGGGCCTCGTTCGCGGACACGGAGGCGATCGACGCGATGTGCCGCTTCAACTTCCTCGGCAACCTCACCGGCCTCCCCGCCGGCACCGCCCCCGTCGGCGCCGATGAGGAAGGCCTCCCCGTCGGTCTGCAGATCGTCGGTGACGCGTGGGACGAGCACGTCGTCCTCGGCGTCATGGCCGAGCTCGAGCGCGTCGGCGCCGCCGCCGTCCCCAAGCCGAAGGCGGCGATGGATCTGCTCGGCTGACGGCAGCGCGGTGCGAGCGCACGACGAGGGCCACCCGCCTCTCGGAGGGCGATCGTCTACGCGCGCGCCTCGCGCTGCACGCCGGCGAGGGTCGCGAGCAGCTCGTCCGCGGCGAGGGGCTTCGCGAGGAGGGCGGCCGCCCCGCCCTGCTCGGCGAGGTGCTTCGTCGTCTCGTCGCAGAACGCGCTGACGAGGACGACGGGGGCCGCGATCGAGAAGCGCTGCACCGAGCGGAGCATGTCGAGGCCGGAGAAATGGGGCATCCGGATATCGGCGACGATGAGGTCGGGCGCGACGACTTCGAACGCCGAGGCGGCCGACAGATAGCAGAGCAACTCGAGCCCGTTCTCGATCTCGACCACGTCGTAGCCGCCGAACACGAGCACGTGCTTCAGCATCTTGCGCGTGTCGATGTCGTCCTCCGCCAAGAGGACCAAGGGGCGGGGGCTGGCCTCCGTGGCGGCGGTGCTCGTGTCGGGCTTCATGGCGAGAGGCGTCCTTTTTTCGCGTGCTCGGTCAGCGATGGGGGAGGGGGAACGATCGGCGAGGGAGAAGATTGCGGACGACGGTGCGGAGGTCGTCGATGTCGAAGGGCTTCAAGAACACGGCGTCTGCTCCCATCTGCTGGGCCTCGCACCGCGCCTCGTCGTTGCCGAACGCCGTCATCACCACGAACGGCAGATCGCAGCCGGTGTCGCGCAGGCCCGCGAGGATGCCGGTGCCGGTGAAGCCGGGCATGCGCACGTCCGAGACGATGCAGTCGGGGGGAGGGGAGCCATCGCGAAACAGCACGGACGAGCCCACGTAGTCGAGCAGCTCGCCTCCCGTCCGCGCCTCGATGATCTCGTAGCCATCCTGACGAAGCGCGGCCGCGATCATCTTCCGCGTGTCGTCGTCGTCTTCCGCGAGGAGGACCCGGAAGCGCGGCCGCTCCGTCTCCGTTGCGTCGGAGCCGTGCGTTCGTTCTTTTCCGCGTTCTAGGTCGCGTGATCTCGCGGGTCTTTCGCCTTCTTGGCGCATTCGATTTCCTCCGACGATCGGTCCAATCGAAGCAAGCGCGACGCCAACGCGATGCCGCGCGCTCCCGCGCTCTCACGTGCGGACTTTCGCCACGGTGGCCACAGGGGGGGCGGGCGAGATGCCCATGGAGCCCCGGCTGTATCTCCGCTGCCCCGCTCGGATCGACCATTGCTTCGTCACGTTCGATGGACGAACCGGACGACGAGGAAGATCCGGGACCGCCGCGTGTGCTGCTCGTCGACGATCACGCCTCGACGCTGCTCGCGCTCGACGAAGTCCTCCACCAGCGCCTCGAGGCCGTCATCGTCGAGACGTGCGACACGTGCGAGAAGGCGCTCTCGTGCGTCCTCTCTTGTGGCTACGACGCCGTCGTCGCCGACGTGGGCCTGCCCGACGGCAGCGGCCTCGACATCCTCGCCCACACCCGCATCGCCTGCCCGGAGACGCCGGTCATCCTCGTCACCGGACACGACGAGAAGGACCTCGCCTTGCGCGCGCTCCGCGGCGGCGCCTACGACCTCGTCCTCAAGCCGGTGGACCCGGACGCCTTCGCCCACACCGTCGGGCTCGCGATCGAGCGGCGGCGCCTCCGCCGAGAGATCGAGGCTCAGCACGCGCGCGCGCGGCGCAACGCGGAGGAGCTCGAGCGGATCGTGCTCGAGCGCACCCGCGAGCTGCGCGACCACAACCGCCTGAAGGACGAGTTCCTCGCCACCGTCTCCCACGAGCTCCGCACCCCCCTCACGCCGATCCTCGGCTGGGCGCGGCTCCTCAAGAGCCCGCGGATCGACAAGGCCACCTTCGACGAGGCGGTCGCCTCCATCGAGCGAAACGCGCGCGCCCAGAGTCAGCTCATCGACGACCTGCTCGACGTCTCGCGCATCGTGACCGGCAAGCTCCGCCTCGATCTCCAGAGCCTCGAGCTCCCTCAGGTGATCGACGCCGCCGTCGACACCGTCGCCCCTCAAGCGCGCGCCAAGAGCGTCACCATCGAGACGCGCTACCCCGAGGCGATGCCGAAGACGATCCCGGGCGACCCTCAGCGTCTCCGGCAGGTGTTCTGCAACCTCCTCTCGAACGCGGTGAAGTTCACCAAGTCCGGCGGGGCGGTGCTCGTCCTCGTCGAGTCCCGGGGGGCGACGGTCGCGGTGAGCGTCATCGACACCGGCTGCGGGATCCCCCCCGAGCTCTTGCCCTACGTCTTCGATCGGTTCCGCCAAGGGCAAGGCCCCGGGTCCCGCCTCGGCCTCGGCCTCGGGCTCGCCATCGTGAAGCACCTCGTCGAGCTCCACGGCGGCAGCGTGCGCGCCGACAGCGCCGGCAAAGATCGGGGCGCGAAGCTCACCGTCTCGCTGCCCGCTCGCTCGCAGTCCAACGAGCAGGTCTTCGATCGGCCGAGCCTCCTCCGACCGGATCCTCCCCCCGCGAGCCAGTGCCTCCACGGGATGCACGTGCTCCTCGTGGAGGACACGCGCGACACCCAGCAGGTCCTGACCGCGACCCTCTCCATCGCGGGCGCCCGCGTGACGGCGGTGGCCACCGTCGCGGACGCGCTCGTGGTCGTGGATCGCGATCCCCCTCACGTCATGCTCTGCGACATCGGCCTCGGCGACGAAGACGAGGACGGCTACTCCTTCATCAAGAAGATGCGGGCCCGCCCCGCCCAGACGGGAGGGACGATCCCCGCCGTCGCTCTCACCGCCCTCGCCAAGCCCGAGGATCGGCTCCAAGCGCTCTCCGCCGGCTTCCAAATGCACTTCGCGAAGCCCGGCCCGCCCAACCTCCCCCTCGTCCTCGCGCGCCTCGTGCTCCAGGCGGCGGCGACGCGCCGGCCGCCCGCTCCCGTGCGCGCCTGATCACAACCCTCCCACAACGGAGCTCGAAGAGCGAAGTCGCCGGGGAGGGGTCGGCGAGCGCGACCGCGCCGGGGGTGCTGATGCGCGCCCCCGCGCTCGCGGCCGCTCCCACCAATCGTGGCCGCTTTCTTCTCATTCGTCAGCGCTTCGATTTATGGAGCACGACGTGCTGACCATCGCGCGCCTCCGAGGCTCCTCGCTCTTCATCGCGGTCGGCTTCTGCCTTCTCGCATCGTGCAAGGGCAAGGTCGAGGGAGACAAACCCAAGCCCGACGAGCCCGCGCTCTCGAAGCCGGCGGAAGACCCCGCCCTCGCGAAGCTGCAGATCCCCGCCCCCGCGGCCGCCCCCCCTCCTCACGCGACGGCGGTGAAGGAGAAGCCGGGCGAGGTGATCTCGGACGACGCGCCCGCCGCCGGCGCCTCCGAAGACACCGCCTCCGAGCCGGACGACAGCGATGGCGATGAAGAGCCCGCGACCAAGAGCCACAAGAAGAAGAACAAGAAGAAGAACGGCAAGGCTCACAAGGTCCACGCCCGCAAGCGCGCCTCGAGCAGCGA
The DNA here is from genome assembly GCA_044225865.1 of Polyangiaceae bacterium. Lineage (GTDB taxonomy): Bacteria > Myxococcota_A > Polyangia > Polyangiales > Polyangiaceae > Xiheicaenibacterium. The sequence continues at coordinate 26,615 of JBGAID010000071.1, forward strand.
CGACGAGCCGAAGGACAAGCGCGAGGTCAAGGCGGACGCCGAGGACGCCCACCCCGATCTCAAGCTGAAGCGCATCCAGTTCAGCCACCGCATCGACTCGCGCGAGCCGGTCGACCCCGAGGAGACGTTCTCCGCCGCCGAGGTCGACAAGCTCTACGCCTTCATCGAGCTCTCGAACCCCTCCAAGCAGAAGGGGAAGATCGTCGTCACGTTCATCCCGCCCCAGGGCTCGGCGAGCAAGGTCACCCTCGACGTCGGCGAGCAGCCGCGGTGGCGCACGTGGGCCCAGCGCAAGTCGCCCAAGGCCGTCGGCACCTGGAAGGTCATCGTCCGCGACGAGAGCGGCAAGGAGCTCGGCCACCGCTCGTTCGAGGTGACGGAGTGAGGTCCACCCTCGCGCGCAAGGCGGCCCTCGCCGCCCTCGCCATGACCGGGTTCGGCTTCGGCCTCGCCGGCGATCCCCGCCCCATCGCCGCCGCCCTCACCCCCGAGCCGTGCGACGGCGACGAAGGCGACCACGAGCGCTCCCACGCGCGCGTCGAGAAGCGCGGTCGCTTCGAGGCCCTCGCCGACGTGTCCCTCTCCAGCAAGATCGAAGAGAAGCTCAACGCCATCGGCGAGAGGTTCCACAAGCGCACCGGCAAGACCTTCGTCGTCACGAGCGGCACCCGCGATCCCGACAACCAGGCCGCCCTCATCTACGACAAGCTCGTCCAGGGCGAGGATCTCCTCAAGCTCTACAAGGACAAGTCGGCCGTCCTCGAGCTCGTCCACGCGTTCGAAGAGGCGCGCGCCGACAAGAAGTCCAAGGCCCAAACGGTGGCCGCCATCGCCGCCACCATCCGCGCCCAGATGAAGCGCGGCATCTACATCTCGGCCCACCTCAAGGCCGGCGCGGCCGACGTCCGAAGCTCCACGATGTCCCCCGCGGAGAAGCGGATCTTCGCCGAGGCGGCCAAAGACGTCGGCCTCGCGATCATGCTCGAGGCGACCCCGCCTCACTTCCACCTGCAGCTCGAGTAGGCCCGCGCGCCTGCTCTGCCGGCCGTACGAGTCAGCGCTCGAGCGCGCCCGCCCGGTGGTGCTTCGCGAGCTCCTCGAGCCCGCCCACGTACTTGCCGCGGACGTAGACCCACGGCGTCGCGTAGCGCTTCGTCTCGCGCACGAGGCGGTTCTCCAAGGCGGCGTTGTCCGGGTCTTCGAGATCGATCATGCGCGGGACGATGGAGCGCTCCCGGAGATAGGTGACGGTGCGCGCCGTCTCGTCGCAGCTGCGCTTGCCATAGATCTGCACGACGAGGTTCGGATCCCCGAGGGGCTTGTCCTCCACCTTCGGCGCGGGGGCGACCGTGAACGGATCGGCGGGGACGAGCGGCTGGGGGACGACCTCGAGCCTTCGTCGAGGCGTCTTCCGGAAGCGGTCCAAGAAGCGGTCCGTCTTCACGAGCACGCCGTCCACGACGTCGACCCAGTCTCGCTTGTCCTGCGTTGCCACGCGCGACCTATAGCCGATCTCGCGCCCCGCGCTCATCGTCGCGGGCCCGAACGATCGATCCGGCTTTCGAGTACCATCCCCGCCCATGGCCCCCGCGCAGAACGTAGGACCGGAACGAACGGAGGCCCTCGGCGCGGACGATCCCGCGGTCGTGCCCCGCTTCGCCGTCTCCGTGACCCAGGGCCCCGACGCGGGCACGAAGCACCTCGCCGCGGCCGGGCACGTCGTCGTCGGCACCGCCGAGGGCGCCGATCTCCGCCTGAAGGACACGGCCGTCTCCCGCTTCCACTGCGAGCTCTCCGCCATCTCGGGAGGGATCCTCGTCCGCGACCTCGGTAGCCGAAATGGCGTCCTCGTCCACGGCGTCACGATCCGAGAGGCGGTCGTCCCCTTCGGCACCTCCCTCCAGATCGGGCGCGATCAGGTCATCATCTCACAGGAGCCCGAGGTCTCCCGCCTCGCCCTCTCGGGGGAAGAGCGATTCGGCGAGCTCGTCGGTCGCAGCGTGGCGATGCGGCACGCCTTCGCCCTCTTGGATCGGGCCGCGAAGAGCGACGCCACCGTGCTCCTCACCGGGGAGACGGGCACGGGCAAGGAGGCGGCCGCCCAGGCCCTCCACACGGGCAGCCACCGCGCGAGCGGGCCCTTCTGCGTCGTCGACTGCGCCTCCGTCCCCGGCAACCTCTTCGAGGCCGAGCTCTTCGGTCACGAGAAGGGCGCCTTCACCGGCGCCGTCACCTCGCGCGAGGGCGCCTTCGAGATGGCCCACGGAGGGACGCTCTTCATCGACGAGATCGGCGAGCTCGGGATCGATCTCCAACCCAAGCTCCTGCGCGTCCTCGAGCGCCGCGAGGTCAAGCGCGTCGGCGGGACCAAGACCATCCCCGTCGACGTGCGCGTCGTCGCCGCCACCCATCGCGACCTCCGCTCCGAGGTCAACGCCAAGCGCTTCCGCAGCGATCTCTATTACCGCCTCGCCGTCGTCCCCGTCCGCCTCCCCGCCCTGCGCGAGCGCCCCGAGGACATCCCCCTCATCGTCTCCGCCCTCGCCAAGTCGATCGCGAAGCGCGCCCGCGGCGAAGCCGCCCTCCTCGAAGACCCGGCCTTCCTCGCCGAGCTCCGCGCCCACGCCTGGCCCGGCAACGTCCGCGAGCTCCGCAACTACCTCGAGCGCGCCCTCGTCCTCGGCCCCGCCGCCGAGGGATCCATCCCCCCCGAACCGCTCGAGTCGGCCGCCCTCACCACCTTCGATCCCGACAAGCCCCTGAAGGACGAGCGCGAGCGCGTCATCGCCGCCTTCGAGCACGAGTACCTCACCGCCGTCCTCGCCCGCGCCGGCGGCAACGTCGCTCAAGCCGCCGAGCACGCGGGAGTGGACCGCGTTCACTTCTATCGCCTGCTGCGAAAGCACGGCATCAAGCCGCGGACCTGATCGGCCGGCCGGAGGTCCGCCTCCGGATCCGGCCGCACCCGGCCCTCGAGGTGCCCACCCCCGTCTCGCTTCGCTCGCCGACCCCTCCCAAGCGTTGCGCTTCGCGCCACGCGGGAGGGGTAGGTCGTGGACCCATCGCCGCGCTCGCTACCAATCGAACGCGGTCGGACCATCGCACGCGCCGTGCTCGCCGCGGTCGACGAAGCGGCACGAGAGCTCTCCGTTCGCCCCCACCACCGTCACGAAGCTCTCCCCTTCGAGGTCGATGCTCGGCGTCGGCCCGATCACGAACGACCCGTCCTCTGTGAAGAACACCGCCCCCGCGCGGGGCTCGACCGCGGCGAACCCGAACCGCTCGTGGGTCGTCTCCTCGCCGCGGGTCACGTCCACCTCGTTCCCGTTCACCACGTCCGAGAAGTCGTCCCCGCGGCTCCGGATCACGAACGCTCCCTCGCCATCCATGCAGAAGCGGAGGTCGGCCGAGCACGCCGAGCGGTACTCCACGAGGACGAACGCGTCGTCCCCGCTCGCGTCCGACTCCACCACGATCGAGCCCACGAGCTGCCCGTCCGTCGCGCAGCCGAGGTCCACCGACTCGCGCTCGTCCCCCTCCGCTCCTCGCGACACACAGGCCGAAGGGGCCGCGTCGATCGCGGCCGCGATCCCGTCCGAGACGCCCGCGACGCCGTCCCCGTATGTCCTGGAGAGCAGCGCCCGGACGGTGCGCGCGTCCGCGACCCCCGTCGGCCCCGCGAGCGCATCCTCCACCGGCGCGGCGAGGGCGCGGGCGCGCGTCACGACCTCGCTCTCACCGCACCCCACCGCTCCGAGCGCGACGATCACCGCCGCGCCGAACCCCATCGAAGCCGACTTCCCACCGCACGATCCCAACGAGCGCATTTGGAACATCCTCCTCGCCGCCCCACCGCAACGCCGAGGCCACCCCGCGCACGCCTCGGGGCGCGAGAGATTCGGGCCGAGGCGCGCGCGAGCCTGAGGGGGACGCACCTCATCGGAGGGCCGCGCGCCTCAGGGCCGCCCTCCGTGCGCGCGCTATGAAAAACATAGCGCGGGGTCCGAGGGCCTGGCGCGGGTGCCGAAACCTCGCTGTTCCAAAAAATGAATTTGTCGAGTGATCTTAAGTCGTGGGGCATTGTTCCGTTTCATTCACTGCGAGGCGAGAGCCCGCCGGCTCGTTCGGCGCGCAGCGGACCCGAGCCTGAGGACGACCGAGCGCGCCGAGCGCCGACGAGGCCGTTCACAGGCGGCGGGACCCTGCCCGCTCCGGCCGCTCGCCCTGTCCACCCCGCTCCCTTCCGCCCTCATGGAGGCCCTCCAGGTGCAGCCCGTCCCTGCTTCCGCCGCTCCCTCGTCCGCGCCGGCGCCGAAGACCGCTCCGCCCGACGGCGACCCCCAAGCCTCGGGCACGCCGTCCATCGCCGACACCAACGTCCGCGTCGACGTCGCGCTCCTCGACAAGCTGATGAACCTCGTCGGAGAGCTGGTCCTCTCGCGGAACCAGATCCTCCAGTTCGGCGCGCGCATCGAGGAGGCGGCGGGGGCGGCCCAACGGCTCAACCTCATCACCACCGAGCTGCAGGAGCAGGTGATGAAGACCCGCATGCAGCCCATCGGCAACGTGTGGAGCAAGCTGCCGCGCGTCGTGAGGGACCTCGCGATGGCCTGCGGCAAACAGGTCAGAATCGAGATGATCGGCAAAGAGACGGATCTCGACCGGACCATCCTCGAGGCGATCAAGGATCCCCTGACGCACATCGTTCGGAACGCCGTGGATCACGGGATCGAGGCGCCCGACGTCCGGCTCGCCAAGGGAAAGCCCAAGACCGGGACGCTGACCTTGCGCGCCTATCACGAGGGTGGGCAGGTCAACATCGAGATCTCGGACGACGGCGCAGGTATCGACGCCGAGGCGGTGCGACGAAAGGCCCTCGAGCGCGGGGTCGTCACCGCAGAGCGGGCGGCCGCGATGAGCGACTCGGATCTCGTCCAGCTCGTCTTCCTCCCGGGGTTCTCCACCGCCGCGAAGATCTCCAATGTCTCCGGCCGCGGCGTCGGGATGGACGTCGTGAAGACGAACATCGAGCGGATCGGGGGGACGGTCGATCTTCGCGGGGGCGCGGGTCGCGGCACGACGCTGCATATCAAAATCCCCCTCACCCTCGCCATCGTCCCCGCCCTCATCATCACCGCCGGATCGGAGCGATATGCCATTCCCCAAGTGAGCCTGCTCGAGCTCGTCCGGCTCGAGGGGGATAGTGTTCAAAAGGCCATCGAGCGGATCCACGGAACGCCGGTGTACCGGCTGCGCGGCAAGCTCCTCCCTCTCGTCTTTCTGAGCGAACAGCTCGGGACGGCTAGAGACGACAGGAGCGCGGCCGCTATCAACATCGTGGTTCTCCAGGCCGACGGTCGTCAGTTCGGGTTGGTCGTCGACGACGTCCGCGACACGGAGGAGATCGTCGTCAAGCCGCTCGGCAAGGAGCTGAAGGGCACCCACGTCTTCGCGGGCGCGACGATCATGGGAGACGGCCGGGTGGCGCTCATCCTCGACGTCCTCGGGCTCGGCCAGCACGCGCGCGTGGTGCGCTCCACCCGCGAGGGGACGTCCCTTCGACAAGCGACGACGCACGCGTCGACGAGCGCGGACTCGACGAGAGAGTCCCAGATCCTCCTGCTCTTCAACGTCGGCGCGGACCGCGAGATGGCGGTGCCTCTCGAGATGGTGGCGCGCCTCGAGGAGTTCCCGCGGGACAAGCTCGAGCGCATCGGGAGCCGCCAAGTGGTGCAATACCGAGGCGAGATCATGACGCTGATCGATCTCGCCGAGGTCCTCGGGCAGCGGGCGCCCATGGCGTCCGGGCCCCTCCAGGTGATCGTCTACAGCGAAGGCGGGAGGAGCGTCGGCTTCGTGGTGTCCCGCATCCTCGACGTGGTCGATGAAGCATTCCAAATCGACCGCGCCAGCGCGCAGCGAGGGATCGTCGGAGCGGCGATCGTGCAGTCCAGGGTCATGGAGATCTTGGACGTGGGCGGGCTCGTCAAAGCCTATGACCCCGGGTTTGGCCAAGGGAGAGCGGCATGAGCGTCGAGTCGGACAATGGCGCCCGCCAATTGTGCACGTTCCTCCTGCATGGGCTTCTGTTCGGCGTCGATGTGACGCGCGTTCAAGAGGTCATTCGGCACCAGGAGCTGACCCCGGTCCCCCTCGCCCCCGAGGTCGTGGCGGGGCTCATCAACCTGCGAGGGCAGATCGTGACCGCCCTCGACATGCGAAAGAAGCTGAACATGCCCCCGCGGCCGTCGGATCAGCTGCCGATGAACGTCGTGGTCCGCCAGGATGAGGGCGTCGTCAGCCTCCTGGTGGACGAGATCGGCGACGTCGTCGGCGTCGTCGACGCCCTCGTGGAGCCACCCCCGGAGACATTGCCCATGGCCGCGAAGGCGCTGATATCGAGCGTCTACAAGCTGGAGCAGCAGCTCTTGCTGCTGCTGAACCCGAAGCTCGCAACCCGCGTTTGAGCCACCCGAACCGCACAGAGGAACCACCATGTCGAACACAGAAAACGGCCACAGCGTGTACCCGGAAGCCCCCAAGCCGCCTCGCTCGTACAAGAAGCACGCGGGCACCGGTGACCTTACCCACGCCGAGGACGACAACGAGCTTCAATCGTTGAAAGGCTTGGTCGACGCGGCGAGCCGCTCCATGGCCATGATCGAGTTCAACCTCGACGGCAACGTCGTCAACGCGAACGAGAACTTTCTCTCGGTGCTCGGCTACTCGCTCGGGGAGATCAAGGGTCGTCACCACGGCATGTTCGTCGATCCCGAATATCGCGAGTCCGATGCCTACCGGCAGTTCTGGGCCAAGCTTCGAGGCGGCGATTTCGTCGCGGGCGAGTTCAAGCGCATCGCGCGGGGCGGGCGAGAGGTCTACATCCAGGCGAGCTACAATCCGGTGTTCGACCAGAGCGGGCGGGTGGCGAGAGTCGTCAAATTCGCGGCCGACATCACCGAGGCGGTGAAGATGCGCCGAGAGATGAGGGGCAAGGAGCTGGTGCTCGAGGCGGTCAGTCGGTCCCAGGCGATGATCGAGTTCAACCTCGACGGGATCGTCCAGCACGCGAACGAGAACTTCCTCGCCGCGCTCGGCTACTCGCTCTCCGATATTCGTGGGAAGCACCACGAGATGTTCGTCGAGCCGGCCTATCGGGCCTCGAGCGAGTATCGGCAGTTCTGGACCAAGCTGCGAAGTGGCGAGTTCGTCGCCGGTGAGTTCAAGCGCATCGGCCGGGGCGGGCGCGAGGTCTACATCCAAGCGAGCTACAATCCAATCCTGGACGAAAATGGCAAGCCGGTGAAGGTCGTCAAGTTCGCCGCCGACATCACCCCTCAGGTCCGCCTCCGCGAGCGCATGGAGCGCGTGCTGAAGGGGGTGACCGAGAACGCCGCCTCCCTCGACGGCTCCTCCATGGAGCTCATGGCGATCAGCCAGCAAATGAGCGCGAACGCCGAGGAGACCGCGAGCCAGGCGAACACCGTCAGCGCCGCCGCCGAGCAGGTTAGTCAGAACATTCAGACCGTCTCCGCGGGCGCCGAGGAGATGTCCGTGAGCATCCGCGAGATCGCCAAGAACGCGTCCGAGGCGGCGCGGGTCGCCGCGTCGGCGGTGTCGGTCGCGGCCGCCACGAACACGACCGTGGGCAAGCTCGGGGAGAGCAGCGCCGAGATCGGGAACGTCATCAAGGTCATCACCTCGATTGCCCAGCAGACGAAGCTCCTCGCCCTGAACGCGACGATCGAAGCGGCGCGCGCCGGCGAAGCGGGGAAGGGCTTCGCGGTCGTCGCCAACGAGGTCAAGGAGCTCGCGAAGGAGACCGCCAAAGCGACGGAGGACATCAGCCTCAAGATCGAGGCGATTCAAACCGATACACGGGGGGCGGTCGCCGCGATTGGACAGATCAGCGGCATCATCAACCAGATCAATGACATTCAAAACACCATCGCGAGCGCGGTCGAGGAGCAGACCGCGACTACGAGCGAGATCGGGCGCAACGTCGCGGAGGGCGCGAACGGAGCCAACGAGATCGCCTCCAACATCTCCGGCGTGGCCACCGCCGCCCGTGACACGACCCAGGGCGCCCAGCGCTCCCTCGCCGCGGCGCGGTCGCTCGCCGGGATCGCGTCGACCCTGCAGAAGCTCATCGCCGAGTTTCACGCTGGCTGACGGGTAGGTCCAGCCAAAGAGGGCACCGTCGTCACGATGGGTGACGGCGGTGCCGTCGTTTGTGCCCCCCTCCGCCCCGCGTCGACCCGCGCCCGCGCGCGGGCTCGGCCGCTCTCCACGACGAGGCGAGAGGCGAGGCCGTCAGGATGATTTCGTCTCAGGCGGGCTCGAACGACACGATGCGCTTGTCGGGGCGAGCCTGGTACGGGTCGTAGATGATCCCGCGAGAGGCTTCGGCCAGCGCACGAAGCCAATCGAAGAACGCGTCGTCCGGCTGGCGTCCCGAGACATGGACCGCCCACGCGAGCTCGGCGACCCAATCGGGCGGATCGTCTCCGGAGAAATGCTCGGCGAGGTAGTCTTCGCTATCGGGATCGAACGCGTACGGCTCGAGGGTGACGCGCATCCTCCCGAATCGCCATTTCTCGAGCTCGGGGGTGGGCGGTCCGTCGCGCGTGAGCTCGGTCGATTGGCTCTCGTCGATGATCGGGCGGTCGCGTGCGAACAGAGAGATGTCGAACGACACGGGTCAGGCTCTCGCGGGCGGCGGGCCCGCGCAAGCGTCAAGCGGGACCTCGGAGCGGCGAGCGCTCGAGACGACCTGTCGAAGCAGGTCGAGCGCGGAGGCGGAGGCCGCGCGGCGCTATTGTTTCAGTAGCGGACGGGACCAAGCCGCCCGGCTCGAGGGGAGGCGGGGACGGTGGCCTTTGCTCGCCCCGACCCACCCCTCCCGCGGGGCGCGGAGCGCCACGCTTGGGAGGGGTCGGCTCGCGAAGCGAGCCGGGGGTGGGCACCCGCCGTCGCCGCTCGCTCTCCGGCGGTGTCGGGTCTGCCCCCTCGCTCGCGTCCAACCTCCGAGACCCCTTGCGATTGCGCGCCTCCCCCCATCGGTTAGCCTTTCACTACGTGGAGATCGTCTTCGTTCGTCACGGCCAGCCGGAGTGGGCGCGCGATGCGGTGCCGCAGATGGATCCGGCGCTGACCGAGAGCGGTCGCAAGCAGGCGGCCCTCGTGGCGGAGCGGCTCGGGAAAAAGGGGGCGGCCGGCATCGTCTCCTCTCCGGCGCTGCGCGCGCGGGAGACGGCGGGGCCGCTCGGGGCTCGGCTCGGGATGGATGTGGAGATCGTGGACGACCTCTTGGAGATCCGCCTGCCGGATTGGACGCACCTCTCGCTCGCGGAGGTGGTGCAGGAGTTCCGGAAGGCGCGGGCGCGTGAGCCGCAAGCGTGGTGGGACGGCATCCCGGGCGGGGAGAGCTTTCGGGCCTTCTTCGAGCGGGTGCAGCGCGGCGTGACGAACGTCCTCGCCGCGCGCGGGGCTCATCGCCTGAGCGGCGAGGAGACGCCGATGTTCTCGATCGAGCGCGATATCGGGCGGCTCGTCGTGTTCGGTCACGGCGGCACCAACGTGGTGGCGATGACGGTGCTGCTCGGGCTCGCCCCCGTGCCATGGGAGTGGGAGCGCTTCGCGCTGGGGCACGCAGCCTTGCTGCGGCTCAAGGCGATCCCGCTCGGGCGCGGCTTCGTCTTCAGCCTCCGCGCCTTCAACGACAGCGAGCACCTGCCTCGAGAGCTGCGCACCCAATGAAGAAGCAAACCCTGACGAAGCTCGCGCTCTCGGTCCCGCTCGCCCTCGGCCTCTCGGGCTGCCAGTTCTTCTTCCCGGTGCCGAAGGAGCCGGAGGTCGAGGCGAAGGCGGCGACGGAGGCGGTGCGGGTCACGGCGGCGGCGCCATTCGAGGAAGGGGAGGCGTTCGAGGGGCGCGTCTACATCGAGGACGTCGCGGCCGGGGACGTCTCGCTTCGGGTCGGCAGCCGATGCACCGCGGACGGGAAGGTCGCGCTGCCCGTGGAAGGCAAAGGGCACCTCGGCGGGATCCTCTCCGTGTTCGGATCGGGCGACGCAGAGACGGCCGCCCTCATCGATCTCGACGCGAGCCTCCCCCTCGAGGCGAAGTGGGATTTCTCCGCCGACGAGAAGCGGTCCTTCGTCGAGCTCGACTACGCGAGCGGTCGCTACCGCATGCACGCGCTCCGCGAAGAGCCCGACAAGCAGCCGGCGAACACGTACCGCCGCGTGGACCTCGCGACGGAGCAGACCCCGCACGACGGGCACTCCATGCTCGGCTATCTCCGGCGCTGGAACCCGCCCCAGGGGACCAAGGGCTTCCTCTACGTGGTCGTGGGCAAGAACCTGATCCGAGCCGACGTCTCGCTCACGGGGAGAGAGAAGCTCCACACCGAGCTCGGCGACTTCGAGGCGGTGCGGATCGACGGCACCGCGACGCGGGTCGCCGAGAAGACGCTCGAGCCCATCGCGCGGTTCGCGCCGAAGCCCTTCTCGATGTGGCTCACCGACGACGAGGAGCGGGTGCCGCTGCGCATCGTGGTCGCCACCGAGCTCGCCAACCTGAAGATCGATCTCGCGAAGCACACGAAGGGCGCGGTGACGAGCGGCGCGCCCCAGCCCTGCGCCGTCCGCGTCGACAAGAAGGCGCTCGCGAAGGCGCGGAAGCCCCGCAAGCCGAAGGCCCAAGAGGGCGTCGAGAAGAGCGAAGCGCCCGCGGACGCGACCCCCAAGAAGCGAAAGCACCGAAAGCCGAAGCCGAAGCCCGCGCCGTCGCCAACCGACGAGACCCGCGCCGCCGATGTCCCGAAGCAGGCGTCGCCGGCGCCCTGAGGCTGGTCACGTTGGGGACTAATGCCCCATTTGATCCCCCGGACGACGGCATCCCGTTTATCGTTCCTTTGTGCTCCGTGCCCAGATCCTCAGAAGCTGGGAGGCGCTCGAGGGGATCGAGGAGGCGTGGCGATCCCTCTACGAGCGGAGCGGCGCCAGCTTCTCGATGAGCCCCACGTGGCTCGGCGCGTGGTGGGCGACGATGCACGACGCGCCCGTGGAGCCGTTCGGATCGCGTCGCGTCCTCGCCGTCGCGGTCCGTGATGGGGCGGACACCCTGCGCGGTCTCTTGATGCTGTCGCGCCGGTGGGCGCGCGTCGCGGGGGTCCCACGCGTGCGGCTCGAGGTGCTCGGCACGGGCGAGCCGCGCGCCGACGAGGTGTGCACGGACTACGCGACGCTCCTCGCGGAGCCCCCGGATCGCTCCGCCGTCGCCGAGGCGGTCGTGGGGGCGCTGGGATCGCTCGACGAGCCGTGGGACGAGCTGTTGATTCCGTACGCGCGCCGGGACGACGAAGGGGTTCGAGCGCTCACCGCCGCGTTCGTGCAGAGGTCGATGGACGTGAGGACGGAGGGGGAGAGCGGAGCCGGCTTCGCGGCGCTCCCCGACTCGTTCGAGGGCTACCTCGACTCGCTGCCGAAGAAGCATCGCTATGCGGCGCGCCGCTCGGTGCAGGACTTCGAGACGTGGGCGGCGGCCGAGGGCGGGCTCTCGTTCGAGCGCGCCTCCCATCCGAACGATCTGGAGGAGGCGGTGACGACGCTCGTCTCGCTGCACGCGGCCCGGTGGGGAGAGCCGAACATCTTTTCGAGCGCGCGCTTTCGGAGGTTCCACGAGGCGGTGATGCGCGCCATGATGCGCGGCGTGGACGGGACGCTCTCCCTGTGGACGCTGCGCGCGGGACGCAGGCCCGTCGCGAGCCTCTACAACATCGAGCACGGCGGGGTGGTCTACAACTACCAGGCGGGCCGGGCGGTGGACCTGCCCAAGGGGATCAAGCCGGGCTTCGTCGCGCACGTGTACGCGATTCGGCGGGCGATCGACGCGCGCTGCTACGAGTACGACTTCTTGCCCGGGGACGCGCTCTACAAGCGTCAGCTCGGCAACGCCCGGCGTGAGACGGCGACCCTCCGCGTGACCGGCACCGGCGCGCGAACGGCCGCCCTCGATCTCTTGTCGAGCATCGCGCGCCGCCTCGGCAAGCGCATGGGTCACCCCGCCGCTTTGGAGACGCCGGTCGGGCGACAGGCCGACGACGCGCCCGCGAGCCGGCCCTCGCTGCCTCCGCAGAGCGAACGGTGAAGCCCCGCGCGAAGGCCGCGCCCGCCGAGCCGACCGACGAGGCGATCCTCGAGCGCTTCAGCGAGCCGGTTCGCGCGTGGTTCCGGGCCACGTTCGGATCGCTGACGCGCGCGCAGCGCCTCGGGATGCCGCCCATCGCGGATCGGCGCTCGACGCTGCTGCTCGCGCCGACCGGCTCCGGAAAGACCCTCGCTGCGTTCCTCTCCGCGATCGAGCGGGTGATGTTCACGCCTGATCAGCCCCCCGGCGCGCTTCACGCTCGCCGACCCCCGCCAGGCGAGTCCGCGCTTCGAGCTACGTCGCGGCAGGGGCCGGATCCGGGCAAGGGCAAAGGGGTGCGCGTCGTCTACGTCTCGCCGCTCAAGGCCCTCGCCGTCGACGTGGAGCGGAACCTGCGCGCGCCCATCATCGGCATCGCCCAGGCGGCGCGGGCCGCGAACGTTCCCTACAAGGAGCCCTCGGTGTTCGTGCGGTCGGGCGACACGCGGGCGAAGGAGCGCGCCGGCTTCGTCCGTCACGGCGCGGACATCCTCATCACCACCCCCGAGTCGCTCTATCTGCTCCTCACCTCCGAGGCCCAGAAGCACCTCGCCCAGGTCGAGACGATCATCGTCGACGAGATCCACGTCGTCGCGGCGTCGAAGCGAGGCACCCACCTGTGGCTCTCCCTCGAGCGGCTCGAAGCGCTGCGCGCCCCCGCCGCGCCGCCGCTCGTGCGCATCGGCCTCACCGCCACCGTGCGCCCCCTCGAGCCGGTCGCGCGCGCGCTCGCTGGGTACGTCGAGCCCGGCAAGCCGAGGCCGGTCGAGATCGTCGACGCGGGCACGCGGCGGGCGGTCGAGCTCTCGGTCGAGGTCCCGGTCGAGGACCTGAAGGCCCTTTCGAATCGCGATCGCGACACCGGCCCCGAAGAACGCGATCAACAGCGATCGATCTGGCCGAGCATCTACCCGCGCCTCGTCGAGCTCATCCGCGCCCACTCGACGACCCTCATCTTCGTGAACAACCGCCGCCTCGCGGAGCGGCTGGCGGCGGCCGTGAACGAGACGGCGGGGGAGGAGATCGCCCTCGCCCACCACGGATCGATCGCCCACGATCGCCGGGTCGAGATCGAGGATCGGCTCAAGGCCGGCAACGTCCCCGCCATCGTCGCGACGAGCTCGCTCGAGCTCGGCATCGACATGGGCTCGCTCGATCTCGTGATCCAGATCGAGGCTCCCCCGAGCGTGGCGGCCGGGCTCCAGCGCGTGGGCCGCGCCGGTCACCGCGTCTCGTCGGTGTCGAAGGGGATCGTCTTCCCGAAGTTCCGCGCGGATCTGCTCGCGTGCGTCGCGACCGCGCGGGCGATGGGGGAGGGGCAGGTCGAGACGACCTCGATTCCCCAGAACCCCCTCGACGTGCTCGCTCAGCAGATCGTCGCGATCGTCTCGGTGTCGCCGGTGCGCGACGGGGACCTTTACGATCTGGTGCGGCGCGCCGCCCCTTACGTGTCCCTCCCGCGCGCCGCGTTCGAAGGGGTCCTCGACATGCTGTCGGGGCGCTACCCGTCCGACGAGTTCTCCGAGCTCCGACCGCGCCTCACCTGGGATCGCGTGACGGGCATGCTCACGCCGCGGCTCGGCGCCCGGCGCATCGCGATCCTGAGCGGCGGGACGATCCCGGATCGCGGTCTCTTCGGGGTGTTCCTCGACGGGGCGTCGGAGAAGAAGGTCCGCATCGGCGAGCTCGACGAGGAGATGGTCTTCGAGTCGCGCGTGGGGGACGTGTTCCTGCTCGGCGCGTCCTCGTGGCGCATCACCGATATCTCCCACGACAAGGTCCTCGCCGTGCCCGCCCCCGGGGAGCCGGGGAAGATGCCCTTCTGGCACGGCGACCGACCCGGCCGCCCCGCCGAGCTCGGCGAGAAGATCGGCGCCCTCGCCCGCAAGCTCGCCTCGTCGAGCGAGGCCTCCGCGATGCGGGATCTGCTCGCGGACGGCACGATCGAGGCGCGGGCAGCGCGGAACCTCGTCGCCTACGTAGCGGAGCAGAAGGCGGCCACCCGCGAGGTCCCGAGCGATCAGGTCGTCGTCATCGAGCGCTTCGTGGACGAGCTCGGGGATCAGCGGGTGTGCATCCTGTGTCCGTTCGGCGCGCGCGTGCTCGCCCCGTGGGCGATGGCGGTGACGAGCCGCTTGCGCGACGAGCTCGGCCTCGACGTGGACGCGATCTGGAGCGACGACGGCATCATCTTCCGCGTCGCCGACGTCGAAGCGGCCCCCGATTTCGACGTGTACCTTCCCTCCCACGAGGAGGTGGAGGATCTCGTCACCCGCGGCCTCGATCGGACCGCCCTCTTCGCGACGCGCTTCCGCGAGAACGCCGCCCGCGCCCTCCTCTTGCCGAGGCGCTCGCCCCAGAAGCGCGTGCCCCTCTGGTCGCAGCGCAAGCGCGCCGCCGATCTCCTGGGGGTCGCTTCGCGCTACGCGTCCTTCCCGATCGTCCTCGAGACGTTTCGGGAGTGTCTGCGCGAGGCCCTCGACATCCCCGCCCTCGTGGATCTCTTGCGCAAGATCGATCAGCGCATCGTGCGGGTGGAGCGCGTCGAGACGAAGACGCCCTCTCCGTTCGCGAGCTCGCTCCTGTTCTCCTATGTCGCCAACTTCATCTACGACGGCGACGCCCCCCTCGCGGAGCGCCGCGCCCAAGCCCTGAGCCTCGATCAAGAGCGGCTCCGCGAGCTGCTCGGGGAGGTCGAGCTGCGGGAGCTGCTCGACGAGGACGCGATCAAGGACACCGTCCTCCAGGTCTCCCATCACCGACGCAGCCTCGCCCACATCGATCACCTCCACGATCTGCTCCTCTCCCTCGGCGATCTGTCGCTGGTCGAGATCACGTCGCGCGTCGCCCCCGAGACGGATCCCGCCGCCCTCGTCGACGAGCTCGTGAGGGCCCGCCGGGCGATCGTCGCCACCATCGCCGGCGAGCCGCGCGTCGTCGCGGTCGAGGACGTCGCCCGCTACCGCGACGCCCTCGGCGTCTCTCCGCCCGCGGGCCTGCCGGTGGCCCTCCTCGCCCCGGTCCAGAACGCCCTCGCCGGCCTGCTCGCGCGCTATGCCCGCACCCACGGGCCGTTCTCGCTCGAGGGGGTGGCGCGCCACTTCGGCCTCGGCCCCGACGTCGCGAAGCAGGCCCTCCTCGCCCTCGTCGCGTCCGGGAAGATCGTGATCGGCAGCTTCACCCCCGGCGAGCTCGGAGAGGAGTTCGTCGACGCCGAGGTCCTCCGCACGATCAAGCGCCGCAGCCTCGCCCGCCTCCGCAAGGCGGTCGAGCCCGTGCCCCCCGAGGCGTACGCGCGCCTCCTCGCCGCTCACCACGACGTGTCGCGCCCGCGCGCCGGCTTCGAGGCGGTCCTCTCCGCGATCGAGAAGCTCGAAGGGCTCGCCCTCCCCGCGAGCGTGTTCTTCGAAGACGTCTTCCCGGATCGGGTCCAGGATTTCTCGCCCGCGATGATCGACGAGCTCTGCGCGGCGGGGGAGATCGTCTGGCGCGGGGTGGAGCCCATCGGCCAGGGCGACGCCCGCATCGCCTTTCACCTCGTCGATCGCCTCGCCCTCCTCGCCCCCGCCCCGAGCGCGCCGACCCACGAGCTCGCCCCCAAGCTCCTCGAGATCCTCGAGGCCCGCGGGGCCGTGTTCTTCGGGGATCTCGTGGCCCACGCGGGGGCGTTCGGCCGCGACGTCCTCGACGCCCTCTGGGATCTCGTCTTCGCCGGGCTCGTCACCAACGACACGACCGTCCCCCTTCGCTCCCTCTACGGCATCGGCACCTCCGACGCCTCCGCGGGCCGCGGCCCTCCCCGCTTCCGATCCCGCCGCCAGCTCCCTCCCGGAGGCGAGGGCCGCTGGTCCCTCGTCCCTCGCGGCGCCGCCGTCCCCAGCGACACCGATCGCGGCGCCGCCCTCGCGAGCGTCCTGCTGGATCGGCACGGTGTGCTCACGCGCGAGGCGATGGCGGTCGAGGCCGTCTCGGGAGGCTTCTCGGTCGTCTATCCGATCCTCCGCGTCATGGAGGACGCCGGCCGCGTGCGCCGCGGCTACTTCGTGGATGGCCTCGGGGCGGCCCAGTTCGCGCGCGCCGGGGTAGAAGAGCGCCTCCGCGCCCTGCGCGATCCGAGAGAGGAGGACGCGCGCGCGATCCGCCTCTCCGCGATGGACCCCGCGAGCCCCTACGGCTCGACCCTGCCGTGGCCGAAGCGCGAAGGCGAGAGCCCCGAGGCGCGGCTCGCCCGCGCCGCCGGCGCCCACGTCATCCTCCTCGAGGGCCGCCTCATCGGCTACCTCGCCCGCGGCGAACAGCACCTCGTCCCGTTCCTCTCCCCCGACGAGCCCCTCCGGACCAAAGACGCTCGCTCCCTCGCCCGCTCCCTCGCCGCCTGGGTCGAGCGCGGCGCCCGCAAGGTGCTCTCGATCCAGCGCATCGACGGCGACGACGCGGTCAAGAGCCCCATCGCCTCCCAGCTCAAAGAAGCCGGCTTCGTCGCCACCGGGGGGACCCTCATGCGGCGGCGAGAAGGCAGCTTCGCCCGGCGTTGAGGGGGCCCGGTCGCGACAAACTCGTCGGGGGCGGCACGCCTCGGCTAACCTCTTGCCCCAAGGCTCGCCCCCATGAAGAAGGCCCGCACCGCTTGGCTCGTCCTGTTCGGAACGCTCTTCGTCGCTTTCATCGGCTGCAAGAAGGAGCTGCCCGATCAGCGCTACCCCGAGGACCAAGATCCTCCCCAGACGAAGTGTGAGGAGTCCAACGTCTGTCACGTGTGGGGCTGGTGCACGCTCGTCGACGGCGAGTGCCGCCCCACCACCAAGGAGCAGTGCCGCGGCTCCCTCGCCTGCCAGAAGGGCGGCCTCTGCTCCCTCGAGCCCTACGTCGCCAAATGCGTGGCCCGCGGCGACGACTGCAAGGGCTCCACGTGGTGCGAGGTCTACAACCTCTGTACCGCCCAAGAAGGCGTCTGCAAATAAATATTAGGCATGCCTGATTGAGCGACTGGAGCTCTGGGCTCGTTCTTGCCATTCGACAGTCCGAGCACGACGGCTCCGGAGCTCGATTGGGGAGCGCGGCGGCCGACTGCTCGTTCGCCGGCGGGCGCCGCGGCGACCGTCTCGATTCCTCGAGGCTTCGTTGGGCACGAAGCTCGCCTGGAGGGCCGGCCATGCAGGCGTCCGCCCTCACGATTGGCCTCGTCGGGATCGAAGCTCAGCTGGTTCGGGTCGAGGTCGACTCGGGGCGCGGGCCGGCCTCCTTCCATCTCGTCGGGCTCGCGGAGGCGGCCGTGCGCGAGGCCCGGGTCCGCGTGCGCTCTGCGCTGCGTGGTCTCGGTGTCGACATCGACGAGTACGTCCTCACCGTTTCGCTCTCGCCCGCCGACGTTCGCAAGCTCGGCGCCGCGTTCGATCTCGCGATGGCGATCGGGGTCCTCGCCGCGCTCGGGCGGGTCCCGGCGGAGTCCTTGGACGGCGTCGCCTTCCTGGGTGAGCTCGCGCTCTGTGGCGACGTCCGCCCGATCCGAGGGGTCCTCGCGGCCCTGCTCGAGGCTCGGCGCCTCGGCATCCGCCGCGCGGTCGTCCCTCTCGCGAACGCGGCAGAGGCGGCCGCCGTCTCCGGGATCGCGGTCGACGTCGCGCCGAGCCTGGCGTCCGTCGTCGACGCTTTGAAGGGTGGAGGGGCCCTCTCGATCGCGAAGCCGGCGACGGCGACGGCGACGAGGGAGAGCGAGAGCTTCGGCCCCGACATGTCCGAAGTACGAGGTCAGGCCGCCGCGCGCCGCGCGCTCGAGATCGCCGCTGCCGGCGGGCACAACATCCTCATGATGGGCCCTCCTGGCGCGGGCAAGACGATGCTCGCCAGGCGCCTTCCCTCCATCCTTCCTGCCCTCGAGCCGGAAGAGGCGCTGGAGGTGACGGCCATCCACTCCGTGGCGGGGACGCTGCCTCCGGGCTCGGGGCTGATGAAGACGCGGCCGTTTCGCGCTCCTCATCACACCGCGAGCGCGGCCGCCCTCACCGGCGGCGGCTTCCCGATCCGACCGGGAGAGATCGCCCTCGCCCACCGCGGATGCCTCTTCCTCGACGAGCTGCTGGAGTTCTCGCGCCCCGCCCTCGAGGCCCTGCGCCAGCCTCTCGAGGACGGGATCGTCACCGTGTGCCGCGCCCGCGAGCGCGCCGTCTTTCCCGCGCGCTGTATCCTCGTCGCGGCGGTGAACCCGTGCCCATGCGGGTACGCAGGCTCTCCGCGCTGCACGTGCACGAGCGAGCGCGTTCGATCCTATCGAGCGCGCCTCTCCGGGCCCCTCCTCGACCGGATCGACGTGCAGCTGCTCCTGCCGCCGGCCAAGATCCAGGGCCTGCTCGACTTCGGCGACGAGGAGCGCTCCGAGACGATCCGCGACCGCGTCATCGCCGCTCGCGCGATCCAATCCGAGCGCTCTGCCCTCAACGCCTTCCTCTCGCCACGCGAGCTCGTCCGCGCCGCGCCCCTCGACCAGAGCGGCCGCTCGACGCTCGCCCGCGCGAGTGAGCTCCTCGGCTTCTCTGCCCGCGCTCACACCAAGATCCTTCGTGTCGCGCGGACCATTGCCGACCTGGAAGGGGCCGGGGCGATCCGCTCGCCCCACCTCGGCGAGGCGATCCACCTCCGCCTCACCGGTCGTGCCCCGGATGCCGAGACGAAGCCGGCCGACGCGACTTGAGCCATTGGAGGTCCGAGCCGTTTCACTTTCTGCAACGGTGATTGGTGCCCGTCAGGCCGCCCTTCGCGCGTGACAAATTTGGTCGGACGTGCAATTATCCCGGCGCGTCAACGAGTTCCGGGCGCCGCAGTGCCGTTTGGCGTCAGCGCCTCTCCCAGCAATCCAATGGGCCAACTCGCAGTACCCGAAGAACCAGCCCCCTCTGTTCTCGTCGCCGACGACTCTCCCAGCGCCAGACAGTCCGTCGAGGCCCTGCTCGCGCGTGATCCATATGTGCTGACGCTCGTGTCGAATGGCAATGAGGCGTTGGAGCAGCTCGCCATTCGTCCCTTCGACCTCGTGATCTCGGACGTCATGATGCCGAAGATGGATGGGTTGAAGCTCTGCCGAGCCATCAAGACGCACGCCGAATGGCGCTTCATCCCCGTCATCCTCGTCACCGCCCTCGATGGTCAGGATGACCTGGTGCGCGGGCTCGAGGCAGGGGCGGACGAGTTCTTGGTCAAGCCTGTCGATCGGGTCGTGCTTCGCGCGCGCGTCCGCGCGATGTTGCGGATCCGCAGCCAATACCAGGAGCTCTCGCACTCCGCGCCCAAGCTCGACGAGCTCCTCACGGATCGTCGCGAGAGGCTCATCGCTGCCGCCGGCCTCTCCGAGCGGGAGCGAGAGGTGCTCGATCTCCTGCTCTTGGGCAGGAGCCACAGCGACATCGCGGCCGCGCTGGGGATCAGCGAGCGGACCTCGAAGTTCCACCTCGGGAACATCCTGGCGAAGCTCGGCGCCGAGTCCCGCGCCGATCTGCCCCGGCTCTTCCTCTGACCCTCGGCGCCGTCATCGGGGCCATCGGATCGCCGCGGCGTGCTCGCTGAAGCGGCCGAGCACTGAGCCGAGCTCACCTCTCGAGACGGGGCCCGCGAGGTGCTCGTCCGCGCCGGCGGCGAGGCAGATCTCTCGATGGCTCTCCGCAAGACACTCCGAGAACACGACGACCGGGGCCGCCAATCCTCGGCGCTTCAGCTCCCGGACGCACGCGAGCCCGCTGCCCATCGGTAGCCCGATGTGAATGAGGACCGCGCGGTAGCTCCCCTCGCGGGCGCGCTCGCAGGCGTCTTGGCACTGCCGCACATGATGGATGCGATAGCCCAGCTGGTGAAGCAGCGCGCCGACGGCGTCGGTCTGCTGTCGCTCGCCGCACGCCAGGAGGACGGTCCGCGCCGTCGCCTTGGAAGCGTCGGCGGCATGAAACGTGGCGGAGGACCGTCGCGCAGGCGCGCCCCCCGCGCCCGTCAGCGGCAGGACGATCGAGAATCGCGCCCCGCGCCCGGGACGACTGTCGAGGTGGACACGCCCTTCGTGCAACTCGACCAAGCCTTTGACCAGGGCCAGCCCCAGCCCCGCTCCTTGATGCTCGCGCGACTGCGCCGAATCGATCGAGACGAAAGGCCGGAAGAGCAGGGATTGAGCTTCCTGGGAAATCCCCGGCCCGGAGTCGGCGATGGTGACGGTCACCTCTCTCCCATCCCTGGAGAGCCTCGTCGACACCCGCGTCGTCCCGTTCTCCCCGCAGAATTTCACGGCGTTCCCGATGAGGTTCAGGAGGATCTGGCGCATCCGTCGCGGGTCCACCGGCACCCGGCCCACCCCCGGGTCGTGCCTCACGACGAGCCGCTGCCGGTGCGCCCGCGCCCCCTCGCGCATCGTCTCGACACACTCATCGATAATGTCGGAGAGCACGACCGGACGAATGTCGAGCGCGAGCCGGCCCGCTTCGATCCGGGATACGTCGAGCAGGTCATTGACCAGATCCAGCAAGTGACGTCCGCTCTTGTAGATCGTGTCCAGGCAATGCATCTGCTTGGGGTTGAGCTCGCCATATGCCCCGCTCGAGAGCGCTTCGGAGAGGGCGAGCACGGCATTGAGCGGGGTCCGCAGCTCGTGGCTCATGCTCGCCAAGAACTGTGTCTTGGCCCGGTTTGCCGACTCGGCCGCGTCCACCTCTTGTCGCAGCGGGGTGATGTCGACGTTCGTGCCCGCGAGCTTCACCTCTCCCGCCTTGTCGTCCTCCACTCGCCGAAAGGAGATCCAGTGCGTCCGGACCACCCCGTCCCCGAGCAGCACCCGAAACTCGCCCGAGTCGGGCTCACCGCTCGAGAGGGTCCGGGCGAGCCGCGCCCTCAGCTTCTCTTGGTCCTCGGGTTGGCATGCGGAGACGAACGCGTCCAACGACGGCGCCCGGTTGCGCATCGACATCCCATACAGGCGCCACATCTGGGGCGACCAATGCATTCGATGGCCCGAGTCGTCCCACTGCCAGCTTCCGAGGTGAGCGCCGTCGTCGAGCGTCGCGCTCCTGGGGGAGATCTCGCGGAACCGCCAGAGGAGCGCCTCGACGCGTCTTCGCGTCCGCACGACGACCGTGGTCACCTCGACCGTCGAGCCGTCCGAAGCTGTCACGACGAAGGGGTTCTCGTCGGCGCTGGCGGACACGGCGCTTCGGCGCAGGCGGCCCTCGTCGACCGTAGAGCCTCGCCGTCCTCGTGCTCCTGCCAGCCCGTCGACGCGTCCGCAGTAGCGCGTCTCGAAGACACCATTGGCGGTCATGACCGCGCCGTTCGCGTCGGTGACCGCCACCCCGACATGGGTGGAGGCGAGCAGCGCCGTCAGCAGTTCCCTGGCTACCGGCGCCGAGATCGCGGGCGACTTGGGGTTGGGCGTGCGGCCCGACCGGGGCGGCGTCGACCCGGCAGGGGCGATGGGGCTCCTCCGGGGTCGCGCCGCCATCAAGGACGCTCCCCGACGAGCACCTCGTGGACGAGCCGCTTCAGATCGGCCTCTCCGATGGGCTTCTCGAAGGTACCGACGCTCCCGAGCAGGCGGGCCGCGTCGAGGGCGACCCGGGAGGAGAGCGCGCCCTCGCCGGTCATGGCGATGGCGAGGACGTCCGGGTACCGCGTTCTCAGGGCGCGCAAGAGCTCCATTCCATCCATTTCCGGCATGTGCACGTCGGTGATGATCAAGTCGAACGCGCGCAGCCCGAGCATGTGGAGCGCGTCGGCGCCGTTGAGCGCGCTGGCGACGACGTGTCCCATCGACCGGAGCACCGTGACGATCGTCGACAGAATCAACGGGTCATCGTCGACGACCAATACCTTCTGAGGGCGCGACGGTCTCATGGCCATGGCATCATCGATTCCCCTCCGCCCCGGGGGTATTGCGCGTCCGTCGCTCGATCATGCGTCGAAGCTCCTGGTTGTCACCAAACCACTCGAGGGACAGGTCGATCAGATCATCCGACACGACCCTGCCCTCGATCGGCGGTGAGACGTCGTCTTCGAACGCGAGCGAGCAGAGCCGTCCCTCCTCGCGGCTGAGACCGAAGGCACCCGCCGCGATCGGCGAGTCCACCATCCATCCATTGACGTGAGCCCGGAGCTCCGCCACGAGCTCGCTCATCCGCGCGGGGAGCGTCCACACCGGCCATTCGACGATCGCCGCGAGGAGCTCGAGCGCGACGGAGTCGCAGCGCGGCGTGGCCAGCCAAAGGCGGTATCCACCATCATCCCGGGCGAGGGCGAGCGTCCTCTTGCCGGGCACGTCGGACGCCCGCCCCACGAGCCTCTGCACCGAACGGTGCAAGAAGCGGCGCCCCTCCTCCTCGTCGAATACCCATAGCGGGCTCGTGTGGAGGAACCAGTCTTCGTTGTGGAGCTGCAAGCTTCGATGAGGCGCCCACGGTACGAGCATTCCAATCGTGGGGACGGCGCCCGCGGCGGCGCGCTCGATGTTGCTGCGTCCGGTGACGGAGGGCCAGACATGCCCAACCGTGATCTCGCGCGCCTCGGGCCGCTTCATCGCGGCCGCGGCGTCGACGTCGTTCAAGCGAGCGGGGATCCGTCTGTTGGGTTTGCTTGCCATGAGCGGGCGGGTTGTCGTGCTCTTCGAGCGCCCCCCAATCACCTTCGCGGGTGGAGCTCGCTCTGTTCGCGCTCCCATCCATCCGAGAGAGGGCACCGGACCGGCGCGGGACTTCGCGACGGTGGGCCGCGTCGGCCCGGCACGGTCCACGCCGGGCCCTCGAGGCGCGACTCGCACCGCCGGCCGGGAGCTCGCTTCCAGACCCGGCGGTACCCAGGAGCACAGCGTCCACCGCCAGACCTCCAGACACGAGCCGGATTGGACGCAATCCACGCAGTGGACGGCGTCCAACGAGGTCTACGCAGCTCGTGCCAGGACCTGCTCCGCCCGCGCGCACGGCGCGGCAAGTGAAGGGCGGAGCAGCTCCAGGCACGAAGCCTCAAGTCTGGCCGTGGACTTCTGTGTTCCTGGGTACTGCCGGATCCGGAAGCGGACTTCCGGCCGGCAGTACTAGACCGCTCCCTCGACCTCGGGCAACGCCATTCGGCTCTTGGCGATCACCATTCCGATGTTCGCGGATGCACGACAGACATAGACGACGCACTGATCCGTACGCTTCTTGGATCGCAAGAACACGTGGATC
The DNA here is from genome assembly GCA_044225865.1 of Polyangiaceae bacterium. GTDB lineage: Bacteria > Myxococcota_A > Polyangia > Polyangiales > Polyangiaceae > Xiheicaenibacterium. The sequence continues at coordinate 49,993 of JBGAID010000071.1, forward strand.
AAATTGTCGCTGAAGACGATGATCTCCTTGAAGTAGTGACCGCCGTTCTCCTGCTGCCCGCGGGACTTTCGGAACATCTTCTCGATCGTGGTGACGCTCTGGCCCTGGAACAGGTCGGCGGTGGCGGCCGCGACCAGGTCGAGCACCTCCTGCGGGTGAGAGTCGACGGTCTTTACGCCGAGGAGCATGCCCGTGCTCATGTCGACATACCCCGCCGCTACACACTCCGGGATGCTCTGCTGGGCCTTCGTCAATGCCGTGTCCAATGTCATGGATTCTCCTTTGTAACGTCGACTGCGTGGTGTTCCGAACGAGCGGACGAGAGGTGGGCCTCGAACGCGCGCAAGAAGTCAAGCTGGGCCTGGGACTGGATCCAGAGCGGATTGAGCGACCGTATCCGCACGATGGCCCGGCACGCCGCGTCTCCCTCCGCGATCAAGTGGCACGCGAGCATGGTGCCTGTCCGTCCGAGCCCGGCGCGGCAGTGGATGGCGACGATCTCTCCGTTCGCGATCCGGTCGCGGGTCGCGGCGACGAATCGCGCCGCATCGTCGAGGCTGGGCGCGCCCATGTCGACGATTGGAAAATGGACGGAGCGGATCTGGCGACGCTCGAGGGCCTCTCGGGGGATCGTCGCGGTCTCCTCGAGGGTGGCCAGCGTCGTCACCCCCAAGAGCGACAGTCCGTCGAGGTCGTCGTCCAGGTCCTCCAGCAATCCGGGCCGCGGCGTCCCCCCGAGCCGATTGGGGACGAGCCAGATGAATCCTTTGGGACGGCGGGGGCGGAGCGCTGCTGGCCCGGCGAGGCGCGCCGGGGGCGGCCGGCTCTCAAGGTCGCTCACCGACTCCGTGCCGTCCATTTCCCCGGGGCTCGGGGCCGGTCGAGCGTAGCCGCCTGTCTCGACGAAGCGCTGTCCGCAGGCGGTGGAGGGAGACGCGAAGAAGCTCGCGGCGGGCCCGGTCTCCTGGATTCTTCCCTCGGCGAGCAGAGCGACCGACCCGCCGATCGCGCGCGCGAACCGCTGATTGTGGGTCACGAACAGTACGGCGCGGGTCCGAGCGTATCGCCGCAGGAGGGCCGCGACCTCCACCGAGTCGCTGTCGTCGAGGCCGGCGATCGGCTCGTCCGCCATCAAGAGGGCGGGCTCGGGGAGCATGGCGAGGGCCACCGCGAGCCGTCTCTGCAGGGCTTTGGGCAGGGAGACCACGTCGTCGTCGAGGCGCGCGGCGAGGGCCCCGAGCCCGGTGCGCTGCAGATGGGCGAGCACGAGCTGCATCTGGGCCGATCGACTCAGGCGGGCGCGGTTCGGCAGGGCCGATAGGAGGTTCTCGCGAACCGTGTCGACGAAGAACTTCGCATGCTGCACGACGAGGCCGACGCCGGGACGGACCTCCCCCGCTCGCTCGGGCGGAATGGAGCGCAGCTCGCGGCCGAGAAGCTCGGCGGTGCCCCGCGTCGTCACGTGGGGATTGGCCTCGTTGAGCCCGGCGATCGTCCGGAGCAGCGTCGACTTCCCTGAGCCGGAAGGGCCCAAGAGACTGGTCAGTCCCGAAGGGGGCAGGGAGAGATGAACGCCCTGGAGGACTGTCTTGTCGCCGTAGGAGACCTGGAGCTCCTCGAGGCGCAGAAGAACGGTCATTGGGGAACCTCGGTGTGCTGGTCGAGCGCCTTCAAGCCGCGGATCAGGGCAAAGAGGCATGCCCAGCCGAGCCCCTGCGCAGCGGAGCGGGAGGTGAAGAGCCAAACGACGGGGCCGCCCGGACCGTTCAGCTCGGCTCCGAAACACCAGCCATCGCTCTCGAGGGTGCCCACGCTTCGACGAGCCATTCCCATCCAAGAGGGAGCGTGCTCGGCCTCGAAAGGCGCGAGGAGCGCTCGCCGCCGAAGCGCGAGCGCGGAGCAGGTAGCGCGCGTCATCGGCATTCGGCAAGCGCCGGAGAGCTCCCGCCCGTGCTCGTCGAGCATGATGGCGCCCAAGATCTCGGACGCTCTGCCCAGCATGAGGCGCATCTCGATGGCCTCGCGCCGGTGCCGCTCCCCGAACACGATCGGCTCGTCATCGGAGTCCTCGTCCGACGGCGTGGGGCGAGAGCCCGGCGAGGGGGGAGTCCTCTCCTCGAGGAGCGAGGTGAGGCGAGTCACCGCCCCGCCGAACGCCGCGTCCGTCTCGAGAGCGCACAACAGGAACGTCTCCGGGCTCGATCTCAGCCCGATGAGCGATCCTCTCGGAGAGCGAATCGCCACCACCTCGGCGCCGGTCGCGAAAGCGCGCTCCACGCCTTCGGGCGCAGCCGCGACGACCTCATGGGGAGCGACCTCGACCACGCGGCCGGACCGCACCACCATGACCCATCGCGCGCCCTCCACACGTTGCAGCAGGTCCGCGCTCCCGTGGTCGTCGCGCTCCCCATCCGAAAGGGGGGGCGCGGCGGGAGGCGCTCCGAGGGGGAGCACCTCTTCGAGGGGGAGCGTGAGGGCCGGATTGTATTGAGCGAAGTGGGGCCTCCGGAGGAAGAGATGTCGGGGCGCGGTGAGGCCGCTGAGAGAGGATATGGCGCCGGTGACTTGGCGCCTCACCGCGTTCTCGAGGTCGCGGAGGGTCACGAGCCCCCATTGGATCAGGGTCTCCCCGAGAGGCAGTCGCTCGTGGCGGCACGCCTCGACCACGGTTCGGAGGGTCTCGGCGTCGATTGAGCAGTTGTCGCGAATGTATCTCGCGAACTCGAAGGGTGCCGTCGACGTCGTGGCCCACGCCACCCGGCCTCGATGCAAATAGATGTGCACCTCGGAGGTGTCGCTCGCGCAAATGAGCTCGCCCGTCGCCTCCCGGGCCCCGAGGTCACGCAGCTCATCGAGCACGGAGAGGCCGCTCAATGGGTCACCTTCGGGTCGCAGCCGAGGCGCCGACCGAGCTCGGAGCACAGCTCCAGCACCCGCCGCGCCCTCGGGGCGGCGCTCGCCGCGGCGTCGTCGAGGTCGTCGTCGAGCCCCTCGAGGGCGGCCAACATCTCGCGCGATCGGTCGTCGAGATCCGGCATGTCTCGTTCGCGGAGATGGACGACCAGAGACCCGAGGACGGCGGCGTCGTGAGCCATGAGCTCCTGTCGACGATTGACCATCTTGAGGAGCTCGACGAACGACCCGAGATCCTCGAGAACACGGCGACCCTCGACGAAGTCCCGGGCGCTCTCGGGGCGAAGCCAGGCCAGGATCCGCTGTTGGAGGTCCCGCAGATGCAACCGGTCTCGAACCCGGAGGCGAGGGTATGCGCTCCACCCGAGCAGGACGGCGATGGTGGTCCCCGCTGCCCGCATCCGGGTGTGAATGTCGGCCTCCGAGAAGGATCCGGAGGCGAGCACGCGCCGCCGGAACTTTGCATAGGCTTTGCGGATCGAGAGGGCGTCCTCGAGCTCGGAAGAATAGTCGAGGAGGGGGGCGACGTGCTCGGCCCGCGCGATGGCGACGTCGAGAGCGGTCAGCCCCTTTCGAATGCACCGAAGCGCGCTGTCGCACTCACCGATGACGTTCGCGAGCTGAGCACCCGTCGCCCGAACCCGCGCCAAACGCGCGTCGCGCTGGCGGAGCTCGAGCTGAACAAGAAACGCGAGGTCCTCGATGGCGCTCAGAGGCTCGGCGGGCGAGTCCACCGCGACGTCGATTGCCTTCTCGAATGGCAGGAAGGGCTCCGGGACAGGGGTAGGGGAGCCGCCGTCGGCGGTGCGCAATTGCTCGCAAGTCGCTCTGATTCGAGAGACGAGCAGGCCGGCCTCCGCGACGAGCTGCGCCGTCAGCTCGTGGAGCTCCTGCCCCGAACGAAGGCACGTGGGGGGCTCGAACTGCCGGATGTCGACGGCTCGCGTTCTGCCGGCGAGCTCGCGAACGGGCTCTTGGAGCACGGCGAGGCGGCTGTCGGCGGGCGATGGATCAGCCAGCATTGGTCCTGCAATCTGCTGCTCGATGCCGGGAGCGTGAACTGGCGTGCTGGACAGGGCCGCCTGTCAAAACGGGGCGGGGCAGACAGGTCGAAATGGTCGCGCGACCAAAAATCGCGCGGAACCCGACCCCGAGCGGTCCAGGTGCGCAGGTCCAGTTACGTGAGGTGCGGATGTGCGGCGCCGCGGTGAGGGGGCGGCGCGCCTCATGCGCTCCCCCCTCGCACCCGGTGCAGCGTCCGCGGCGAGGAACGTCTCGCCCTCGAGCGAAGCGCCGAGTGCCTCGACGGCCGAATTACGCCTTGCGCTCGCGCGCGGGCGTTCGGCTACGGTTGACGAAATGGACTCGGTGAACGTCGAGCGGTCGATCCTCTCGTTGGCCACGACGAGGCTGATTGCGTACTCCGACTCCGAGGGAGTCTTCACGCGTGTCGTCGGGGGGAGCGGCTTCACCCCAGATCTCGCCGCTCGCCTCGATATCCTCGTCGCCGCGTCGGAAGAGGTCGGACGGCGTTGCGACTTCGGCCCCCTTCGCACCGCGATATTCAGCTATGTCGACGTCGTCGTGCTCGTCGGCATGTTGACGGGACAGTCGCGCGTCTTCATCGTCTCCGATCAAGACTTGGGACAGCTGGGGTTGCTGCTCAGTCATTTGCGCAACCTCCAGTCCGCCGTTGCCGCCGCGGAGGTGCATTCATGATCGGCTCCTCCCCCGGCGCGCTGTCGCGCTCGCCGACCCTTCCCGGACGTCTTCGCTGTAAAGAGCTCAGCCGTGGGAGGGGTTCATGACGGAGTCGGACGCGCGACGGAAGGGAACCTGGTGGGCCCGGCTCGTCGGTACGGAAGCGGAGGTGAGCGCGGTCCGCGCCGAAGCGGAGGCGATCTTCCACGAGCAAGCGGAGGCGAACGCCAAGCTGAGGGCGGAGCTGCTGCTCGCCCGGGGCGATGCGGAGGCGCGCTCCACCGCGATCGCGGCGGCGGAGCGCGAGCTGAGCGCGTTGAAGCAGCAGAGGACCGACGAGGCCCGCCAGCTCGAGGTCGAGCGAGCTCGGTGGTCCGAGGAGCGCGCGCAGCTCCGAAAGAAGACAGACGAGGAGCTGGGTCTCCTTTATGCCGAACAACGAGCGATGCGCGCCCAGCTCGAAGATGCAGGCAAGCGGCGCGCGCAGCTCGAGGGCGCCGCCGCGAGCAAATCAGCCAGCGTCGACACCCTCAACGCCACCCTCGACGCGCTCCGCGAAAAGCACGGACGAGCCACGCGGGAGCTCCAAGTCGCTCAGTCGGAGGTCAAGGAGGCTCGAGCGTTCTTGCAGCAGCGAGACGCAGAGCTGGCTTCGCTCCGAGCTTCCGCGGCCGAGGCCACGACGAGCCTCGAACAAGCGCGCGCGGACGCCTCTCGCGCCGCCGCGGAAGCGGCCGCCCAACGCAGCACGGCCACGGAGACTGGCCAGCAGCTCGCGAGGTCGCGGCTGACCCTCGCCGAACGGGACGCGGAGATCGATCGACTCGCCGGATTGGCGGCGAGGATCCCCGCGCTCGAAGCGCAAGCGCGAGAGCTCTCTTCCCGCAGCTCCGCCCTGGAGCTCCAAAGAAAGGAGCTGGACGCGCAGCTATCCCGTCAGGGCAAGGAGACGGCAAGGCTGGAGTCGGCGCTCTTGGAGTCCGAGTCGCGACGGGCCCGATTGTCCGAAGAGCACGCGAGGTCGAAGGAGCAGCTCGGCGCCCTGGGCGCGAAGCACGCCGCCGACGTGGCCGCCCTCGAGGCGAAGCTGCGCGACGCGGAGGAGCGGCTCGTCAGGGCAGGATCGGCCGCGCGCATCTTGACCGGCCTGGCCATGGGAGGGCTGCGAGAGTGCGTCGGACCTGATTTGTCACTTCCGCTCCGCGCCGCCCTTCGGGCGCACGGCCCTTCGCTCGGCCCCTTGCCGGAGGCCGGGCTTCGCGCCGCGGCGTGGCTGCAGGATCACTTCGCGGCCGCTCGAATCGGCGCCCACGTCACCTGGGAGGACGAGACCCTAAAGGTCCGGCCTGCGGACGAGCAATCGGACGGGCATCCATTCGATCTCGAATGGGCGGCGGCGTTGGCGCGCGCCCTGGGCGGCCCTCGATAGCCGCTTCGAGCCCGAGTCCTTCGGGACGGCGGTGGCGTCTGCGGCCGCGCGTGGAGGCTCGGGCCGCGCTTCGGTTCGGCTCCAGGTCAGGACGTGAAGTCTCCCCCCCCAAGCAGGTCTTCCTCACTCGACCTCCTTGCTCCGTACTCGGATCAGGATTCATGGTCGCCATATTCGCTGAATCATCCATTGTTGCACTGTCCGCTCGAGGAGCCGTCAAAGACGAGATCCTTGCAGCTCGTGCCCGGATCGCCCTCAGGCCCCGCGGTTCCCTCGCCGAAGTTGTCGGCGCCGGCGCCGCCTCCGCTGGCGCTGCCTGGATTGAGGTTCACGTTCCCCTGGGAGGTGATTGACCCTCCGGCTCTCGCAATGGCCGCTGCCGGGCCCCCCGCGCCCCCACCCCCTGCACCGCCGCGGCCTCCGGCTCCGCCCTTTCCGCCCGCGCATGCGTCGGCGCCGAGGCTGTTCGAGCTAGCGATGTCAATCGGGCCCTTCGGCCCGCCTTCTCCGCCGGCCCCGCCGGTCTGGCCGTTGCCACCGTCGCCGCCTTCACCGCCGATGCCCGCGCCGAGAGCGCTATCGACCAGCGTCACGTCGGCGTTGATGACGGCGAGCGCGAAGCTGGCTCCGCCTCCAAGCCCGCCACGGCCGACTCCACCACCGCAGCCTCCGGCGCCGCCCCCGCCTCCGCTCGGTCCCGCAATGGGTGTCAGCTCGCATCGGTGGGCGCCACCACCTCCACCGCCACCATAGCCTGGGTCGCCCGGGGTGCCGCTCGCCGGGGCCGGGGCTGGCGTGTAGGTGCCGCCTTCCAGTTGCCCAATGCCAGTGCCCGCGCTTCCCGGGTTACCGGGGCCGCCTGAGTCACCCTGACCACCCTGGATGCACGCGCCAGCTCCTTGACCTGTCCCGGCAATGCCGCCGTTCATGTTCGGGTCGCCTGGCCCACCGGGACCTCCAGAACCAGTGTTCTGGCCATTCCCACCCGAGCCTCCGCTCTGGTCTCCGCACACCGGATTGATCCCCGCGGCACCGCCTAGGGTGGGAGTACCCGTGAGGCAGCCCTCAGCCCCGGCCTGGCCCATCCCGCCTGATTGCGCCACCGCGGTGTAGGCCGCACCCGCCTCGCCCTTGGCTCCGTCTCCTGCGCTGAGCGCGCAATGGTCGAACGTCGTAGTGGTGGTCGTCACCATCACCGCGACGCTGGAGGCGCCGTTCGCGACGGCGTTCGGGCTCTCGATGTCGATGTGATCGACGCGCGTCGATCCAGCCCCGGAGATGTTCAGCGCCGGGACATCGGGGTCACCCACGATGTGGGGTTTCGCGTTGCTCTCGGAGAATTTCCATCCGTCACAAGCGAGGCTGCCGAGGATTGAGATCCCCCCAGGCAGCTCCACCGACCCGTTGAAGGTGTCCGCGCCACAGACATAGATACGCTTGAAGGTCTTGATATTGTCGACCGCGTCTTGGATTGAGCCGTAGGGATTGCCCTGTGAGCCGTCGCCGCTGGACTCTGCTTTCACGAACACGCCGCAGTCGGCGCCGACAGCCTCGCCTTCCACGAGGTCGCAGCCAGCGGGCACGCCGCCGCCATCCCCGCCCGTCCCGCCGTCTCCTCCCGTTCCGTCGCCCCCTCCCCCATTGCCTCCACCACTGGTACCGCCACCGCCACCGGTAAGGTCGGGGCACTCATCGGAGAACTCCTCGCAGTAGGTGCCATAGAAGCAACCTGCGAGAGGGAGCAGGGAGAGTAGAGCCCAAGAGAGCTGTCGAATTCGAAGCATGCGCGTGTCCTTGGCTCAGAAGGTGGTTCGGAGAAGGAGGCCGCCGGAATCGGGAGCGACCCAGGGTGCGATGGCGGTCTTGCTCGCGGTGGCGGCGGGGACGACGGCATAGATGATGATGCCGAGCACGGTTGCTCCTGCGATCGCGAACGAGGCGGTTCCTCCGGCCATGAGCGCGTTGCCGGAGCTCAACGCGGCGTCACCTGATGCGACGCACGCGCCGTCACCACCGCAGTGGAGCCCTTCGGCGTCGGAGTGCTTCGCGTCGGACGCGACGGTGAGGCCAATCCCGATCCCAACGCCCAGCGCGGCGACGCCGCCCATGAGGAGGTATGGCCAATAGGGTTTTCCCGACCTCGTATCGCCGCCGCCCTTGAGCACGAGCGACGCGACGGCTTGTTGGCCGGCGCCGGCCCCGACGATGATCTCGACCGGGTCGTGGCCGCTCAACGTGCCACGAACGGTGTGGGTCCCCGGCATGACGAAGACTGCGTGATCGAGTGGGAAGACCCCGAGGCGCCGCTCGTCGACCGTGACAGTAACCCCGGGGAGGTTCGTTTCAACCTTCAGCTCACAGACCGCTTTGCGAAGCTCATCGAACAATTGTTGCTGTTGAGCGCGGCGGTCGGCGCTCGCGGTGGTGGGATAGATGGAGAGCGAATAGGCGAGGAGCTCCGCCGCTTCGTCCTTCCTGCCCAGTTTGTTCGCCGCTTGCGCCAGGTTTCCAGCGACCTCATAGCTTCGTCGAATCGCGAACGCCTTGTGATAGAGGTCATAGGCCTCCTGGAATTTGCCTGCGACGTACGCGTCCTTGCCTTGCTGATAGTACAGTTCGGCCGGATCGGCTTGGGTAGGCGGGGGCCTTGACGTAGGCTGCGCAAGAGCTTCGGCGCGATACGAGAATGCGAGCAATGCGACGAGAGCTCCAACTCGTGCTATGCGACCGGACTCAACGTTCGAGGAGAGGTACATGGTCAATCTAATCGTCTGGGAAGATGTCCGATGACCTTTTCGTCGGCGGCTTGAGTGTCGCCGATGGAGTCGGGACGGGGGACGCGCTGGCCTCGTTCGAGGCGGTGGATTGGGGCTTCTCAGACGACGGCCTCGGCTGAACGGACGACTGGAGCGGCGGAGCGCCGTCTGCCGTGACAGCGCTGGTTCCTGTCGTCGAGATGAGGATCGCAGTTGCTGTGCTTGTTGGCTGGGAACTCGACGGCGTCATGCTCGCGGTGGCCGTCGCTTCAGCCATGAGCTTGGTGGCCGACGAGCTCGTCGCAATCGAGGTTGGTGCGGCCGATGGTCGCAGTTCTGTGGACCGCGTCGCCGCAGAATCGTCGCCCCTCGCGAGCACGAGGGCGAGGGCCGCCGCCGCGCCGAGCGCGATGACGATGAGGCCGATCCAAACCGAGGGGTGCTTATGGGCTGGAACGCGAGGCGGCTCCGCAATGAGCTCGACGACAGGCGGTGGGCCCGGCTCGGCGATGACGTCCGGGTCGCGCGTCGGGGTCACCGGGACGGTCGGGAACGGGTCGGTGGCCGCTGGGACCACAGGCTTCTTGAACTTCAGCGTCCCAGCGAGAGCACGTCCGTCGAACTCGAGATCTTCCGGAATGCCCAGCTGCTCCTTCTTCTTGATATCCGGCTGAGTGACCTGCAGCCGCCGAGCCTGTTGAGCCTCTGGATTCTCGACAGGCGGCGCATTGAGCACCACCTTGGTGCCGGG
>JBGAID010000072.1:0-59562 GCA_044225865.1 Polyangiaceae bacterium
GCGAAGCCGGGGGGGCGCAAGCCCCCCCCTCCGGTTCAGGCGACGAAGCTTCCGCCGTTTCGAGCGAAGCGATGAACCGGCGAGAAGTGTCGCCCGGTGCGCGGGCATCCGCGCACGCGAAATAAACACAGCCCTCCCCCGTTCGAGCGAAGCGACGAACCGAACCGGCAACGCCTCAGGCCGTGGGCTGAAAGCTTCTGTTCCCATTTGAGCCTGGGAGGGGGGAGGCGAAGCCGGGGGGGCGCAAGCCCCCCCCTCCGGTTCAGGCGACGAAGCTTCCGCCGTTTCGAGCGAAGCGATGAACCGGCGAGAAGTGTCGCCCGGTGCGCGGGCATCCGCGCACGCGAGACAAACAGAGTGTCGCCCGGTGCGCGGCCTTCCGCGCACGCGAAATAAACAACGACTCCCCGCCCCCGCCTCCGTCTTTGCCCATGAGCCCCTCGAAGGCTCGAACCCAGGAGATGGATATGCGGACCGGTTTTGTGAAGGGCGCTGCGCTGCTCGGCTTTGCTGCGATCGCGGCTTGCTCGGTGTCGAAGGACAAGAAGGGGGAGGACAGCGGGTCTTCATCGAAGGCGAGCGCGCTCGCGGATGACGCGGTCGTGGGGAGCTGCCAGGCGAAGGACGGGTCGTTCTGCGACGAGTACAAGAACCGGGCGAGCCTGAAGGACGACGCGCGCGGCGTGGAGCTGAGCATGGCGAAGGGCGCCTGCGAGTCCGAGCTCAAGAACGGGACTTGGCGGGAGGGAAAGGCCTGCGAGCCGAAGGGGGAGATCGGCCATTGCGTGGTGGACAAGCGCGATTCGATGAAGCGCGCGAGCTATTGGTACAAGGGCGACGAGGAGATGACGGCGGCGGGGTGCAAGGACCTGATGGAGGGCAAGTGGGAGTCGGGCCTCGCGGATGGGGCGGTGCTCGGCCGCTGCGTGGTGGGCTCCTCGTGCACCGAGGTCCGCAACAACAAGCAGATCGACGCGGACTCGCGCGCTCGATACCTGAAGAACGAGACGGACTCGTGCGCGCGCCTCGAGGGCGAGTTCACGCCGGGAAAGCCCTGCGAGGCCACCCCTGTGACCGCACGCTGCACGGTGAAGGGCGAGGGGCGGCTGACCAGCGTCCGCACCGAGACGAACAAGGACAAGCAGGCGATCGCGGACGCGAAGGAGCTATGCGCGATCTCGGACGGCTCGGTCTTCGAGGACCTCTCTTCGAAGAAGTAGCGCGGCCGGACCTGCTCGCGCTCGACGGGTTCACGAGGTACGTCGGCGAGGACTATGCGGGGGCGCGGGAGGCGTTCCTCGCCGCCGAGCGCTGCGCCCCGAGCTCCTATCACCAGTACATGCTCGCGTGCGTCGCGGCGTCGACGAGAGAGGTCGAGGCGCTGCTTTCGCACGCGCGCGCAGCGATCCGGGGTGACCCGGCGTATCGGGAGCGATTCAGAGGAGACGAGGAGTTCGTGCCTTATCGCGGCGACGTGGCGTTCGCGGCGGTGGTCGAGCTCACGGAGGGGGCGGAACGCTGAGCGAGCCCGGAACGAGGCTGGGTCGCGGCTCGCGCTCCGCCGCTCGCCGAGCGATGCGCATGAGGATGGCCCGCGCCACGAGGGCCGAGAGCCCGCCGATGACGAGGGCATTGCCCACGAGCAGCACCGTCGCGCCCTCTTTCAGCAGCCGACCACCCCAGTGGAGGAGCTGCGGCGCCTGGCTGAGGTCGGGGCGCATCGAGAAGTGCGTCTCCGCGTGCAGCCAGGGGTTTTGGCCGAGGTCGATGACCGCGTAGCCGACGATCGCGACAGTGAAAGCCGCCCAGAGAAAGAGGAACGCGCGCAAGGAGTCCATGCTGACCTCCGGGTGGCCGCCGCGCCGGAGGCGGCACCACCCTTCACGGTAGCAGCGAGCGACCGCCGAGCACGCGATTGCGCCGGTCAGAGCTTCTTTGCTTCGACCTGAATGACCATGTCCTCGAGGGCGGCGATCTCGGACAGGAGCTCCTCTTGGGGGACCCGGTCGATGCGAATGGCCGCGACGGCCGCCTTTTGACCCTGGAAGATCGTATTGGACATGTCTGCCACATTGATGCCGTAGGTCCGGATGATGCCGAGGACCTGGGCGAGGACGCCGACCTTGTCGTAATGGCGGACCACGAGCTCGCACTGAGCGGGGGCCTTGCTCTCCACGTTCACGACACACGGCGCCTTGCCGGTGAGGACGTACTCGCGACAGATGCGGATGGCCTCTGCGGCGATGGCGTCCTGCGCCTGCTCGGTGCTGGCCCCGATGTGGTGCGTGCCGGCGAAGCCGGGGAGCGAGAACACCTCGTTCTTGAGGCCGGTGGCGGTGGCGGAGGCGGGCTCCGACTCGAAGACGTCGAGGCCGGCGCGCAGGCCCTTCGATCGCATGGCGGCGACGAGGGCGGCCTCGTCGTGGAGGCCCCCGCGGCTCGTGTTGATGAACATCGCGCGCGGCTTCATCTTCGCGAAGAAGGAGGCGCCGAACATGCCCTTCGTCTCCTTGGTCTGGGCGAGGTGGACGGTCACGATGTCGGCGCGCTCGGCGACCTCCTCCGCGTTGCGGCAGAATCCGACCCCGAGGTCGTCGGCGCGCGTGCCGGTCAGGGAGCGCGACCAGGCCACGACGTGCATCTCGAAGGCGAGGGCGCGCTCGATCACGGCCCTGCCGATGGAGCCGGTGCCGATGACGCCCAGGGTTCGGCCCTTGAGGCCGTCCGCTTTGCTGTACTCCTTCTTGTTCCAGATCCCGCCCCGCAGATCGGCGGTGGCGTCGGCGACGCGCCGGTCGAGGGCGAGGATCAAACCGAAGGCGAGCTCCGCGACCGCGACCGCGTTCTTGCCGGGGCAGTTCGCGACGAAGATGCCGCGCTCGCTCGCGGCCGCGACGTCGATCGTGTCGTAGCCGGCGCCTGCCCGCAGGATGAGGCCGAGCGACTTGCCGGCGAGGATCGCCTCGCGCGTGACCTTCGTGCTGCGCACGATGAGGATGTGGACGTCGCGCGCTTTGTCGACGAGGTCCTCGGCGGTCGCGGAAGGGTCGTAGCGGACCTCCAAGCCGAGTTGCTTCAGGTCGGCGAGGTAACGCTCGGGGAAGGCGTCGGCGATGAGGGCGCGCATGTCACCTTTCTACACGAGGGTCGCGGCGAGGGCACGATGCCACATCGCGGGGACGACGGGCTTTGCTATGGTGCCGGCGTGGATATCGGCGCCATCGCACTGCTCAAGATCAACTATCGCTTCCTCTGCACCGCGCTCGACGTCGAGCCTGCCGCGAACGCGAAAGAGGCGATCGCTTCGATGGCGACGTTCGTTCCGATCGGCGCCGACGGGACGGCCTGCCTTCTGGACGCCCCATTCGCGAGCTCGCCGGAGGATCTCGCGGGCCATGCGGTGGACTTGCTCGGGTCGCTGGTAGAGCGCAGCGACGACGAGCGCGGCGTCTTCGTCGTGCCCGACGGCAAGCGCGGCAGCGAGGCGCTCTCCGACGTTCCTTTGACCTCCTACGATGCCGCCGTCGCCCACTTCGGCGACGCGGGCCAGTGGATCCCCAAGGCGGCGATCGCGGAGGCCCTCGAGGCGCCGGCAGCGGGGGGAGACCCGCTCGCTGCCCTGCTGGGCGGCGCCGGCCTGGGCGGGCCCGGGCTGTCGGACGCGATCGCCAACATCCAATCGCAGCTCGCGGCCAACCCGCAAATGGCGAGCGCGCTCGGCTCGATGGGGGAGAACGCGGTCGGGCCGGACGGCGCGCCCTCGGGTGATTTGCTCTCGATGGCGCAGCAGATGCTCTCCCAGATGAGCCCCGAGCAGCAGGCCGAGCTCGAGCGAATGGCGAAGTCGATGTTCGGTTCGCTCGACCCCGGCATGCTCGCCGGGATGCAGCAGCAGCTCGCGGCGGGCGCGGCTCACGACGACGACGACGCGGACGATCCCGAGTTCGGCGGAGGCGACGAGCCGGCACCCCCGAAGAAGGGGTGAGCGAGCGAGCTCCGCCTCGCCGGTCGCGCCGCGCCTCGGATCCGGGAGCGCGCATGGCCGCTCGATCGCCGGTCTTTGTCGAGGGTGCGGGCCGGGCACGGGGCTTGAGAGAGCCGAGGCATGAGCGGCACGTACCGATCGCAGCGCCTCCAGCCCGACGAGCTCTCGCGAGCCTTGGACCGATGGGCCTTCCGGCGAGAGAAGGTGCTGGCGCTGCTCGACGTGCGCGCGGCCCGTGAAGCCCGCACGCTGGCGGCGCGATGTCGCGTGCTCGGGGCGATGGCGGCGGCGCCCGAGGACCGGGTGGCGTGGGACGTCGAGTGGAGAGCGGTCCGGCAGGAGGTGGTGGAGCTGCTCTCGCGCGTGCACGACACGAGTGTGCTCGCCGACCACGCCTCAGCGGAGGGCCGGGCCGACCCGCGCCTGCGCCGCGAAGGCCCCCCGTCCATCCCGCCCGGGCGCCTCGATTGGTCCTCGTTCGGTCTCGTGAGCGCCGTGAGGTTGCGCCCCTTTCGGGCGCTTCGGAGGGCCTGACCGCGTGGGTCGGTGACGCGGCGGGCCAATTGTGCGAGACGACCTGGAGTGTCCGAAGAACTCGCGAGTCGCTTCTCCGAGCTCGTTCGCCGCGAGCTCGGGGCTACCCACGTGGTCGTCGCGGACGCGGCCGAGCCTGAGGCGCCGAGCGCGCTCGTGACGACGCTCTCGGATGGGCGGAGGGTAGAGGCCCATTTCGACGGACCCATCACGGACCCCGAGAGCACCCTGCGCCGGTTCGAGATCCTCGTGCGGGCGTTCGAGTCGGTGCTCCTCGAGGATGATCCGACCCCGAAGAAGCGCGCCCCCGTCGCGGTGTCCCTGTACGAAGAGCTCCGCGCGCTCTCGATGCGATGCGGGGCGGTCGACGCGATCGTGATCGACGCGCACTCGCCGGTGGTGTGGGCGAGCGCGACGCGGGGGACGACGGAGCTCGAAGCCGACCACAGCTTGGGGCCGGACCTCGGGCTCCCCGACGCGGCGAAGGAGACGCTCCGGGTCGCGCGGGAGAGCCACCGGGGGGTGCTCATCGCCCTCGGGAAGAAGGACTCCCCGCCCGAGGAAGCGTTCGCGGTCGTCCCCGTCGATCTCGACACGCCGTGGGACACGCCCGCGGCCGCGAACGAGGCCCACGTCGAGCTCACGGCGCGCGCGCTCGAAGCGGTACGGAAGCTCCCCCAGCTCGAGAGCCTTCATCGAGGCGGGCACCTCGCCCACACCGTTCGCGAGGACGGCTTCGGCTTCGCGGTCAGGAGCTTCGCCGGGATCTACGCGCTCGTCCTCGTGTTCGACGGGCCCCTCGACGACATCCGCGTCGAGCGCACGCTGCGAGACGCGCTTCCGCGGATCGAGCGGCTCGTGCTCGCGCTGCCCCCGCTCGATCCGGATCCGGTGCCGGCGGGCGTCGTCGCGCTGCGCCCGCGTCGCCGTCGCTGAGCCTCACGCCCGGCGAAGCGTGCCTCAATAATATTGGGGCACGTAGAACTGCTCCGTCTTGGGGGGGCGGACGTAGTCGCCGGCCGGCTTGCGCGGCGTGAGCTCGACCGTCTCCGGGACGAGATCCTCGTAGCGGACCTTGGAGAGGATGTGACGCGTGCAGTTCAGCCGCGCGCGCTCCTTGTCATCGGACTCGACCGTGAACCACGGCGCCTCCGGGATGTTCGTGTGATGGAGCATCTGGTCTTTGGCCCGTGAGTACTCGACCCATTTGTCGCGCGACTGGACATCCATCGGGCTGAACTTCCAGCGCTTCATCGGGTCTTTCAGGCGCGCGCGGAAGCGCCGCTCCTGCTCGTCATCGCTGACGGAGAACCAGTACTTGAGGAGGTTGATCCCGGACCGGACGAGCATGCGCTCGAACTCGGGGCAGGAGCGCATGAACTCCAAGTACTCGTCGTCGGTGCAGAACCCCATCACCCGCTCGACGCCGGCGCGGTTGTACCAGCTCCGATCGAAGATCACGATCTCCCCGCCCGCGGGGAGGTGGGCGACGTAGCGCTGGAAATACCACTGCGTCTTCTCGTGGTCGGAGGGGGTGCCGAGGGCGACCACGCGACAGCCGCGCGGATTGAGGGGCTCGGTGAGGCGCTTGATCATGCCGCCCTTGCCCGCCGCGTCGCGGCCTTCGAAGAGGATGACGACCTTTAGGCCTTTGTGCTTCACCCAGTACTGGAGCTTCACGAGCTCGATCTGGAGCCGCTTCATCTCCTGCTCGTAGACCTTCTTGTCGAGCCGCGGTTGGTCAGCGTCCGGGAGCGGCGCGGCGGGGAGCGCGGCGGTCGCTCGCTCCGCCCGCTCACGTTCTTTGCGCTCCTTCTTGGCCTTCTTGCGCGCGGCGCGCTCCTCGGGCGTCTCCTCGTGCTCCGCGAGACTCTCGCTCTCGTCGCTCATGACAAAGCCTCCGTGGAGAAGAATCGCACGGACGAGGCGCGAAGCGAGAGAGCGCGCTGGGAAGCGGGCGCCCACGTGCGAAGATCTGCCCGACCGTCACCATCTCGGAGGGGGAGAGATTGAGCCTCTGGAAACAAATTCGTAGCGCGCTCGGGCTCGTTCCGACGACGGGGGACGTCGGGCTCGAGGGAGACCGCGTCGTTCTCCGAGAGCTCGAGCGAGCGCGGGCCTTCTCCCAGGAGCCCCCCGCGGGGCCCCGCGAGATGTCGCGATGCGAGCGGTGCGAGCGCCCCCTCCGGCGAGTTGTCTTCACGACCGCGGGCGCGGGCGCACAGATCGAGATCTGGCGAGCCTATCCGCTGGCGATCGACGGGTGGCTGTGCCCGGACTGCGGATGGTCGGCTTTGCCGCGGTTCATCTCGAAGGAGGAGTCGGTGGAGTTCGGGCGGCGAGGCGCCGAGCACGCAGCCCATGGCGAGCTCGACGATGCGGAGTTTTGGTTCAGGCGAATCGTCTCATCTTGGCCGGGGTATTTCGCAGGCTACGCCGATATGGGCCAGCTCGAGTCTGCGCGAGCGGACGCGGCCGACGACCCGGAGGAGAAGGCGGATCATCGCGCAGCTGCGGAGGGCTGGCTGCGCCGCGCGGTCAAAGCGGACGAGGCGCTCCGAGCCCCCGGGCTCCGGGTGGCGCTCGCGCGCGCGCTCGCCTTGGTCGGCAAGGAGGAGGAGGCGCTCACGCTCCTCCATTCGCTGCTGGAAGACGAGGCGCTGCCCGCGCCCGTTCGCGCCGAAGCCGATGAGCTCGCGCTCGGCGTGCGCGAGGGCAAGGCCCTCTTCTCTCGCGCCACCCAGCTCGCGGGGAAGGTCGTGCTCGAGCCCCCGTCGCAGCCGCTCACTCCGAAGTCGCGCGAGGCGCTTGAACAGGCCGCGACGCTCCTTCGAGAGTCTCGGGAGCGCGATGACGCGTTCGCCACCAACTGGTATCTTGGAAAGGTCTCGTTGCGACTGGGCCGGGTCGAAGAGGCGTGCGCCGCCTTGGAACACGCCCACGCGCTCCAGCCCGATCAGCCCGATGGTTGCCGTGAGCTCGGCGCCGTGTACCTCGAGCTCGGGCGCGCGCACGACGCCCTTCCCATCGCGCGCCGCGCTGTCGAGCTCCGCCCGGTCGACGCGGGCCTGCGGTCCAATTTGGCCCTGACCCTGCTGCTCGCCGGCGACGTCGAGGCCGCGCGCGACGAGGTGACCGCCGCCCTCGCGATGGAGCCCGGCGACTCGATCACGGCTGGTCTGGCCAAGCTCATCGAGGACGTCGCGGCCGGGCGGCTCGCATGTCCCCGGTCGATGGCGGAGGCGGAGCGCCGCCCCGGGCCTCGCTCCGGGTGAAGCGCGCTCACCCGGATTCACCCTAGGCGCGCGGACGCGCGAGGCGTTGGATTCCTGTAGCATCGGCGCCGCTCGGCCATGAAGCGTCTCCTCATCCTGCTCGCCGCATTGCTCGCGCTCCACGCGGCGCTGTTGCTCGTGCCGGCGAGGCAGGGGGCGGCCGGGCGCGCGGACGGCGATCCGAAGGTCGGGGTCGTGTTCGACGTGGGAGGCCGAGGCGACAAGTCGTTCAACGACGGCGCGTGGGCGGGAGCAGAGCGGGCAGAGCGAGAGCTCGGGTCGAGCACGCGCTTCATCGAGCCGGGAGATGGATCGGATCGGGAGGCGGGGCTGCGCTTGCTCGCGGCCGAGCACATGAAGCTCGTGATCGGGGTCGGCTTCATCTTCACCGACGATCTGATGACGCTCGCGACCGAGTACCCGGAGGTCTTCTTCGCGGGGGTCGATCTCGCGTTGCGGACGGACGCGGACGGCAACGTGCTGCCCCTCCCGAAGAACCTCGCCGCCCTGAAATTCCGCGAGGAAGAAGGGGCTTTTCTCGTTGGCGCCTTGGCCGCGCTCGCGGGCGGCTCGAAGAAGATCGGCTTCGTAGGCGGGATGGATATCCCCCTCATCCACAAGTTCGAGGACGGCTATCGGCAAGGGGTGCTCGAGGTGTGCCCCGACTGCGAGGTCATCGCTCAGTACGCGGGGGTGACCCCAGAGGCGTTCCGCAACCCCGGCAAAGGCAAGGAGCTCGCGCTCTCCCAATACGAGGCGGGGGTGAACGTGATCTTCCACGCCTCGGGCTCGACCGGGCTCGGGGTGTTCGAGGCGGCGCGGCAGAAGAAGAAGCTCGCGATCGGGGTGGACGCGGATCAGTACGCAGAGGCGCCCGGCAACGTGCTGACGTCGATGACAAAGGGGGTCGACGCCGCCGTGTTCGACGCCGTCGCGCGCGCGAAGGACGGGTCGTTCCAGGGCGGGGTCTACTCGTTCGGGCTGAAGGAGAAGGGCGTCGGCTATGTCTACGACGAGCACAACAAGGGCCTGATCCCCGACGACGTCCACGCGCGCATCGAGGAGCTGCGGCAGGCCATCATCGACGGACGCATCGTGGTGAAGGTGGCCCGATGACCGCCGCGCTGAAGCTCCGCGACGTGTGGAAGGCCTACGGCGACTGCGTCGCGAATCGACGGATCGAGCTCGAGGTCGCGCGCGGCGAGATCCACGCGGTGGTAGGTGAGAACGGCGCCGGCAAGTCGACCCTGATGCGGCTCATCGCCGGCATCGAGCGGCCGGACCACGGGACGATCGAGGTCTTCGGAAAGGACGTCACCGGCTGGTCGGCGAGCGAGGCGATCGAGGCGGGGGTGGGCATGGTCCATCAGCACTTCATGCTCGTTCCCACGCTGACGGTCGCGGAGAACGTCGTCCTCGGTCGAGAGCCGCGCCGGGGCTTGGCCCTGGACCTCGATCGCGCCGAGCGCGACGTGCGCGCGCTCGTGGACCAATCTGGGCTCACGGTGGCGGCGGACGCGCCCATCGACGATCTCCCGGTGGGGATCGCCCAGCGGGTGGAGATCCTGAAGGTCCTCCACCGAGGGGCGCGCCTCTTGATCCTCGACGAGCCGACGGCGGTGCTCTCGCCCCCCGAGGTCGACGATCTGATGGGGGTGCTCGAAAAACTCCGCGACGGCGGGGCGACGATCGTGATCATCACCCACAAGCTCACGGAGGTGATGCGCATCTCCAGTCGCGTGACGGTGATCCGGCGCGGAGAGACGGTGGCGAAGCTCGCAACGGCGGAGACGACCCCGGAGGCGATCGCCCGCGCGATGGTGGGACGCGACGTGGCGATGCCGCTCGACATGACCTCGTACCGCTCGGTCGCGCCACCCCACCCCGATCCGGAGCCGTCGGAGGACGCGCCCGTCATGCTCGCGGTGCGCGATCTCGCCGTCGACGGAGCGCTCGGGCCGCGCGCGATCGACGGGCTCTCTTTCGAGGTGCGGGCGGGCGAGGTCCTCGGGATCGCCGGGGTGGAAGGGAACGGCCAGACCGAGCTCGTCGAGGCCCTCGCCGGGCTTCGGCGGGTGGCGCGCGGCTCCATCTCCCTCGGCGGGCGCGACATCACTCGCGCGACCGTGCGCGAGCGCATCGCTCTCGGGCTCGCTCACGTGCCGGAAGACCGCCACCGTCGCGGGCTCGTGCTCGACCTCAGCGTCGCGGAGAACCTCGTGCTCGGCCGCCACGACCGCTTCACGAAGCGCGGGGTCCTCGACGCGCGCGCGATCGAGGCCCACGCCGTTGAGCGCATCCGCGACTTCGACATCCGCCCCACCGACGCCTCGTCGCCCGCGCGCGCCCTCTCCGGCGGCAACCAGCAGAAGATCGTCATCGCCCGCGAGATGGGCTCCAATTTCGACGTGCTCCTCGCGGCCCAACCCACCCGCGGCGTCGACGTCGGCGCGATCGAGTTCATCCACGCCCGCATCGTCGAGGCGCGCGCGCGCAAGAAGGCGATCCTCCTCGTCTCCGCGGAGCTCGCGGAGATCCTCGCGCTCTCCGATCGGATCGCGGTGCTCTATCGCGGGCGCTTCGTCACGACGGTGAGACGAGGCGAGGCGAGCGCGGAGGTGCTCGGTCCGTTCATGACGGGGGCGGCCGGGCGAGCGAAGGCGGCGGAGGTGACGGCATGAGCACCCCGGAGACGAGCCCCCGGGCCTCCCGCGCCCGCACCGCCATCCTCGAGGCGGTCATGCCCCCCGTCGTCGCCCTCGTCGTCGCGCTCATCGTCGGCGACGTCCTCATCCTCGCGTTCGGCCAGTCGCCGCGCGCGGTGTACACGCTCCTCCTCGAAGGGACGTGGGGGAATCCCTACGGACTCGGTCAGGTGCTCTACAAGGCGACGACGCTGATCTTCACCGGCCTCGCGGTGTCGGTCGGTCTGCGGGCGGGGCTCTTCAACATCGGGGCCGAGAGTCAGCTCACGGCGGGGGCGTTCGCGGCCGCGCTCGTCGGTCTCGTCCTCCCCGCTTCGCTGCCTTGGATCGTGGCCGCGCCGCTCTGTCTCGCCGCGGCCGCCTTCGCGGGAGGCGCGGTGGGGGCGGTGCCCGGGGCGCTCAAAGCGCGCTTCGGCACCCATGAGGTGATCGTGACGATCATGCTCAACTTCATCGTGCTCGCGATCTTCAACTTCATCGTCGCGAAGCACCTCCACGATCCGGAGACGTTGCACACCCCCGCGATCCACACCGGGCGGATCCCGCGGCTCTCCGAGGCGTTCGCGTCGCTCCACGGATCCGCGTCGAGCTGGGTCGTCGCGATCGCCCTCCTCACGAGCGCGATCGTCGCGTTCGTCATCGGGCGCACGCGCTTCGGGCTCGAGCTCCGGGCGGTGGGCCTCTCTCCCGACGCGGCAGAGGCGGCGGGCATGCGCGTGGGCGCGACGTGGACCTGGACGATGGCGCTCTCGGGGGCGATCGCCGGCCTCGCGGGCACGAACTTCGTCCTCGGGTACAAAGGCTACTTCGAGGACGGCCTCGCGGGCGGCGCGGGCTTCATGGGCATCGCGGTCGCTCTCCTCGGCAAGACGCACCCCGCGGGAGTCGTCGTCGCGGCCCTCCTCTTCGCGACCCTCTCTCAAGGCGGGCTCGCCATTCACGCCGCCGTCCCCAAGCAGCTCGTCGAGGTGATCCAAGCGACCGCGATCCTCTCCCTCGCGGCTGCCTCGCCCGAGGTGCGGCGCATCCTCGCGGAGGCGCGGGCGAGGCTCGAGCGGACGAAGAAGGAGGTCGCATGAGGATCGTATCCATCCTCGAGCAGACCCTTCGGATCGCCGTTCCCTATCTGTTCGCCGCGTCGGGAGGCGTGCTCGCAGAGCGCGCCGGCGTGGTGAGCCTCACCCTCGAGGGCTTCATGCTCTCGGGCGCGTTCGCGGCCGTGCTCGGGACGTCGCTGACCGGGAGCCCGTGGATGGGCCTCGTCTTCGGGGCGCTGGGGGGGCTGGCCTTCGGAGCGATTCACGCCCTCGCCTCCGTGCGATTGAAGGCGGACGCGATCGTCGTCGGCATCGCGCTGAACCTGCTCGCCATCGGCGCGACGCGCCTCTTCCTCAAGCTCGTCTTCAAGAGCTCTTCGAACTCCGGCCGAGTCCCCGGCTTCGGCGGCGACGACGCCGGGGGCGCGTCGACGTTCGCGAACCCCCTCCTTTGGCTTGGTCTCTTGGCGATCCCTGCCGTCGCGCTCCTCGTCGACAAGACGCCCTTCGGCCTCCGCGTCCGCGCCGCGGGAGAGCACCCGCGCGCGGCCACGTCGCTCGGCGTGTCGGTGCCATTCGTTCGAACGGTGGCCGTCCTTCTATCGGGCGTGCTCGCGGGGCTCGGCGGGACGTACCTGGCGCTCGATCAGCATCAGTTCACGGACGAGATGACGGCGGGGCGCGGCTTCATCGCCCTCGCCGCGATCATCATTGGATCATGGCGCCCGCTCGGAGCAGGGATCGCGTGCATCGCGTTCGCCGCCGCCGAGACCCTCCAAATCCAGCTCCAGACGCTCCAGGTCATTCCGAGCCAGCTCCTCTCGACGCTCCCTTATGTCCTGACGATTGTCGTGCTCGTCGGCTGGGTCGGGCGTTCGCGCTCACCTGCCGCGCTGGGCAAGGCGGATTGACGTCGATTGCCGACGGACGCGTAGTACTGCCGGCCCGAAGCTCACTGCGTAGACCTCCTTGGACTCCGTCCACTGCGTGGACTGCGTCCAATCCGGTTCGTGCTTGGATCTGCTCCGCCCCCGCGCACGGCGCGGCAAGTGAAGGGCGGAGCAGCTCCAGGCACGAAGCGCGAAGTCTCGCCGTGGACTTCTGTGTTCCTGGGTACGGCCGGATCCGGAAGCGGACTTCCGGCCGGCAGTAGTAGGCCCTCCGCTCCCGAGTGAGCCATCGGGCGCGAAGGTTGAATTCTGAGCCGTCGAGGTCGGCTTCGGACCACTCCCGGGCATGAACCTGTTCTCCCTTCGAGCGATCCTCTCGGGCGTCGTCGCCCTCTTCGCCGTCCCACTCTTCGTCGCGTGTGGAGAGAGCGAGACCACGCCCGGCAGCGGGCCCGGCAGCGTAGAGGCCCAAGACCAGGACGACAGCGCGGACGGTGGAGGCGACGCATCGGGTGATTGCGTCGAGGTGACGGTGGCGTCCCTGGGCGGGATCTCCGGGAATGGCGACTACAACGAGGGCGGCCCGACTTCGCCTTTGGGAGGCGCGACCGCAGACCATTTCGTGTTGGAGCTCTATGACGGCCTCGACACGCCGAACGTCGACATCGCGAACGACAGCAAGAATCGAAAGCCCACGACCTGCGAGGCGTGCGGCTGGATCTTCGAGGACGGCGACGGCCTCCAGGCCGCACGGATTTACTATCAAGAGCGTGGGCAGATCGCCCTGATTGTGCCGGACTTCGGCAATCAACTGACGACCGCGCCCGAGTCCGGCGCGCTGAGCGACATCACCTTTCGCGAGGTGGCGCTGGACGACCCGAACGACCTCTACTCGGCGAGACCGGTCGTCGGCGGGGCGTGCGTCCATTTGACGTCCGCGTCGTTCACCTCGAACTGACGCGAGCGCGCGCGGAGGCTCGATAGACGAACCGACCCGAGGCGGCGGCGAACACCTCATCGCCGTGGTGGAGCATCGTGGGGCCGCGAAGCTGGGCTCCGCCGACGTAGATGCCGCCGGTGGACCGGAGCTCTTCTATCCAATGACGGCCGTCGCGCTCGAAGACGCCCAGCTGCGTCCGAGAGGCGGCCGTTCCGAGCACGACGTCCCGCGCGAGCGGGAGCAGCGACCGCGCGCCCTCCGCGACGACGATCAAGGAAGCACCGGCGTGATCCCACGCTGGTCCAGCGGCGGGGCGATAGGGCGTCCGAGTGGCTCGGCTCGCCATCGCCCCGACGACGACCAGCCGTCGCGACAAACGATGCCTCTCCCGCTCTTCCTGCGACGTGCAGTACGCGACTTCGAGGTGGCAATGGTCGCATCGACGCCGGACCCCGCCGGCCGCGCGCAGGCGGTCCCACCGGGCCGCCGGGCACGCGGGTCCGCGGGAGCAGCCTTCGATGGGCGAGCGATCGAACACGGCCGCGAACGCTTGGTCGATCCCGGTCACGGGCTCACCTCGACCGAACGCCGAAGGCGGCCGGCGCATGTAGGCGGCTCGCTCAATCTCCCCGCGCGCCTCCAGCCAATCGCCGAGGACGTGACGGGGACCTTCGTCGTCGGGGGCCGCCCGCACCGCCGCCGCGAGCGCGCGCTCGGCGGCCTCATCCGAGACGAACACGGCGCCCCAATCGGCGAGCTCTTCACGATAGCTCCCGCGGACGTCTCCCCATTGGATCTCGTCGCCGTCGACGAGGGCCATGCCTTCCCCTCGGTTGCGCTCTCTCCCCACGTACGTCCCGCGCGAGGAGCCCAAGTCGAAGAGCCACGTCTTACCGTCACGCCGCTCGAGGAACGCATGATCCCCTTCGATGGACGGGTGATCGACGACGATCGTATTGGTGGGTCCGCGCCCGATCGCCTCGTGAGGGCCGAGCTGAACCACCTCTTGGTGCTCGGCGAGCGAGAGGATGAGCTCAGGCATTCGTCTTCACGCTACCGCTTCGCCTCGTCGCGTGTCGTCGATCGTTCATAGGCGGCCGGGGGACGACCCACGAGCGCCTTGAAGGCGCGAATGAAGTGGGCTTGGTCCGTGAACCCGAGCTCCGTCGCGAGGGCGGCGTGATCGACCTTCTCACCCGCGTGCATCCGCTCGAGGGCCTCGTGCAATCGATAGCGGAGGATCACCCATTTCGGGCTGACCCCTACGTACTCGGTGAAGAGCCGCTGCAGCGCCCGAGGCGACAAGCCGAAGGCGGCCGCGACGTCGGCGACCCGCTGGAGTGACGCGTCCTCGAGGACCCGCCGAACGATGTCGGCGGCGAGGACGGCGCGCGGATCGACCTCGGGGAGGCGGGCCTCGAGCAGGGCTTCGACGATCTCCACCCGCGCCGCGAAGGAGGTCGCCGCTCGCATGCGCTCGAGGGTGCGCTCGGTCGTGCCCTCTCCGAACACGGCGTCGATGGGAACGACGCGGTTCTTCAGGCGCGCGATGGAGTGGTCGACGAAGGGCCGAAAGCCGCCGGGCCTCATCTTCACGCCCAAGACCCACCCCTCGCCTTCGAGGGTGCGAACGAACCGTCCTTCCGGGACACCCGCGATGCCGGACCGCCCGCGCTCGAACGCGATGTGCACGGACGGGTGAGGGAGCACCTCTCGGACGACGGGCACGTCGACGCCCCGCCACACGACGGTCCAGTGATGCTCGACGAACGGAGCCAGGCGAGGGCTCGGCGCGCGACGCTCGTGCTCGATGGCTCCCTCCGCAGCGGGTGCTCTCAACAGGCCTCGCGGCGGACCGATGACGGGGCGGGCCATGGCGTCGGCTTTTTACAATACGCGCTCGCCGCGGCGCGGCATCGTTCGCCCATGACGAACCAAGCCAAGGGCACCTTCTCGGTCCGCCTCGACCCGCTCCCCCTCGCCCACCCCGAGCAAGAGGCTCTCATGATCGGGCGCCGGCGCATCACGAAGACGTTCGAGGGGGACCTCACCGGTGAGAGCCGCGGAGAGATGCTCTCCGCGGCCGGCCAGGTGAAAGGCTCCGCCGGCTACGTCGCGCTCGAGCGCGTCGAGGGCACGCTCGAAGGCAGGAAGGGCACGTTCGTGCTGAAGCACGACGGGTCGATGGACCGCGGCGCGCCCTCGCTCGAGGTGCGCGTCGTGCCCGACTCGGGGACGGGCGAGCTCGAGGGCCTTCGCGGACGGATGCAGATCGACATCGTCGAGGGGAAGCACCTCTTCACCTTCGACTACGAGCTGTGACCGAGGGGGCGGCCCCGCTCAGAGCGCCTTCTGATAGACGCGGTACTTCTTGTAGATCTTCGCGCCCATCGACCTGATGCCGAGGTTGATGGGCGCGTCGTCTTCCCTCGTCCAAGAGAGCTCGCTCCACTCGTAGCCCTTGGCGACGCCCCGCTTCGCGACCTCGACGTACATGGCCGCGCTGAGCCCGCCGTAGCGCTTGATGTTGCGACGAGCCTCCCCGCGGATGCCGAGGAGGATCAGGCGCGTCGACTTCGGCCTCTTCACCTTGGCCCGATAGACCAGCTTCGCCCAATTGAACGGGAAGAGCTTCCCGTCGAAGTCGTGAATGACCTCATTGAGGTTCGGCACCATGATGCACATGCCGACGACGTGGTGATCGATCTCGGCCATGAAGGCGATGTCCGGGTCGATGACGAGCTTCATCTCCTCCGCCATCTTGTCGACCTCGGCCTCCGTGGTGGGGACGAAGGCCCATTTGCCGGACCAGGCGTCGTTGTAGATATCGACGATGGTGCGAATCTCCTCGTGGAAGCGCTTCATGTCGACGGAGCGGAGGGTCACCTCGGGGAGGGACCGGATCTGCTCCCAGGCCTTCATCGTTCGATCGTTGAAGGGCTGATCCTTGGCGTATCGCCAGCAGTAGAGATCCTTCTCCTTCGAATAGCCGCACGCCTCCGCGAGCTTCGATTGCCACCTCCGCGAGTGGGCCATCATCAGGACGGGCGGGTGCTCGAAGCCCTCGACGAGCAGTCCAATCTCGTCGTTGGCGTAGAGGGACATCGGGCCGATCGCGCGCTTCATCCCCCGCTCTCGGAGCCACCCTTCGGCCCGATCGAGGAGGGCCTGCGCGACCTCGAGATCGTCCACGGTGTCGAAGAAGCCGAAGAAGCCGGTGTCGTCGTTCCAAGCCTTCAGGTGATCGCGATCGATCGTGGCGGAGGTCCTCCCCACGAGCTCGCCATCCTTCCAGGCGGTGAAGAGCGTGACCTCGGCGCGCTGGAAGAGCGGGTTCTTCTTGGGATCGAGGCGCTGCTTGAACTCGAAATCGAGCGGCGCCACGTAGGCCGGATCTCCCTTCATCACGACGCGACCGGCGCGCATGAAGTCGCCGACGTCCTCACCGGGTCGATGCTCGCGGATCTCGATCGCCATGGCGGGGGCCTTGTACACCGAAGCTCCCGAGGCGGGGCTCCCGATCAGGCCGGCCCGGCGAGGATGCGCGTCCGCCGCACCCCGGCGAGGCCCGCGGCGACGGGCGCGATCGCGGCCAAGCAGAGGACGGCCGCGAGCAAGAACGGGGCGCCCGGGATGGCCGGCGACGCGTCGGGGCGCGAGAAGTGAGAGAGGGCCTGCGTCATGACGAGAGGACTGAGCACGTTGCCGAGCGCTTGCACGCTCGCGACCGCGCCCTGGAGCTCACCCTGGACGTCCTTCCCGACGAGGGGGGTCATGACGGAGTTGATGGCGGGCATCGTCAATCCGCCGAACGCCGAAATGGGGATGATGACGTAGACCATCCACGGCTGGCTCGCGAGGCCGGTCAACGCGAAGGAGAGGACGGCGATGGAGAGCCCGACGAGGGCCGTCCTCGATGCCCCGAGCCGGCGCAGGAACGTCTGGATCAAGCCCGCTTGGACGACGGCCGCCCCGACCCCGACCACGCCGAGGGAGAACCCGATCTGCCGGCCCGTCCAGCCATAACGAATCTCGGTGTAGAAGGCCCAGCTGGACGGATAGACCATGTGGGCGAAGTTGTAGATTCCGATGCCGACGATGAACCAGCCGACGCGCGGCAGTCGCGCGAAATGGCGAATGGCGCCGAATGGATTGGCGCGCTTCCAATCGAAGGGCCGGCGACTCTCGGGAGGGAGGGACTCTGGCAAGACGAAGAGGCCGTAGGCCGCGTTCACCAGAGAGAGACACGCGGCCGCGAAGAACGGGGCTCGAAACCCGATGTCTCCCAAGAGCCCGCCGACGACGGGGCCGAGGATGAAGCCGACGCCGAACGCGGCGCCGAGCATGCCATATGCGCGCCCGCGATCCGCGGGCTCGGTGACGTCGGCGATGTACGCATTGGCGGTCGAGAACGTCGCCCCAGACACGCCCGACAGAACACGCCCGAGGAAGAGGATCCCGAGCGTCTTGGACGACCCCATGACGACGAAATCCACACCCAGCATCAGCATCGAGAACAGGAGGACCGGCCGCCTCCCATAGCGATCGGACAGACCGCCCAGCGTGGGGGAAGCCAAGAAATTCATGAGGGCGTACGAGGCGGAGAGATACCCGCCATAAGGCGCCGCCTGCTCGGGGGAGAGGCCGGTGATGTCCGCCACCAGGAACGGCGTCACCGGCATGATGATCCCGAAGCTCAACATGTCGATGAGCACGGTGACGATGATGAAGAAGAACGCGTTCTTCCCCGCCGGCTTCGCCATCGTCGCACGGTAACAATAAAGGAGCGGCGTTGTCGCGCTTCGGGTTCGAGCGCGAGAGGGTTATCGTGCCCCAATGAACGCTCGCTCCATCTCCTTCACCGTCTTGCTGCTGTCGGCGTGCGCGGGTCAGGCGAGCCCGACCACACCAACCGAAGCGTCGGCCGCCCCCTCGAGCGAAGCGGCGCCCGAGAGCGCTCCCGCCGAGTCCTCGGCGTCGCCGGAGGAGACGGCCGCTCCTGCCCCTTCCTCTCCGGAGCCCACCGCGAAGCCGACGAGCGTCACCCCCGGTGCGGGGCGCGGCGCCGACGTGAGCTGCCCCGAGCTCCCCAAGAACAGATGCAAGGTGACCCGCGGCTGCATGTGGAACGAGATCAAGAAATGCGTGAAAGAAGAGGAGTGACCGCTCGCGGATGAGCGGGTGTCGCCCTCGCCGTCTCTTGCTACGCTCCCGCGCATGAATCCGAGGACGCTCGCCCTCCCTGCGGCCTTGCTCGTCACGACGGCCTGCGGCGACAGCACCTCCAGCGGCGGCGGGGGAGCGGGAGCATCCGGGGGCGCCGGGGGCACGTGCGGCACGTGCACCGAGGGTGGTGGTGGCCAGGCGCCCACGACGGGCGGCGGAGGTGCGGGGGGGAGCGCTCCCTTCGTACCGACGGCGGAGCAGGTGCATTTCAAATCGCTGAGCCCGATGCCGCTCGGCGAGTGGATCGTCTTCAACGATTGGAACCCCGATCCGAACGTCCTGCTGGTGATGAGGCCGGACGGGTCCCAAGAGGTCGAGGTGTTCGAGGCCTATCGCGTCTGGTCGCTCGGCGTGTCGGCCGACGGCAACAAGATCGCGTTCGCGGCCGGCGATCCCGATCAATTGGCGCACTACGGGCTCACCATCGGGGACGCGATCCAGCCCACGTTCCTCTACGACGCGATCGCCGAGTCGGCCGTGAACCTGACCTACGGCAACATCAATGACGAGTGCCACCGGTTCGCCGACGGCGACAAGAAGCTGTTCATGTGCCGGCGCGAGGGCTTCCAAGACTCCGGCACGTCGACGGGCTACCGCATCGGGCTGTTCGACCTCGAGTCGAGCGAGTTCTCGTACATCGGCGACGATCCGATGCCTTCGATGACCCTCAACCCGGAGCCGGTCCCCGACACGTCGAAGCTCTACTTCACGCAGATCGATCCGCCGAACGAGCATTCCATCGTGACGGCGTCTCTGCCCTCGGGCGACGGCGCGGAGACGTTCCGAACGAAGGCGGGGGTGCCGGTGCTCTCTCCGGACGGCACCCAGCTCCTCCTCGCCGATTACAACCAAATGGGCGGGCTCGTCGTCCACGATCTCGAGAGCAACGCCGACGTGCTCATCGCGGAGGGTCCCGGCGTCTCGACGGGCCGCTGGTCTCCCGACGGATCGTCCGTCGTCTACCTGCGGCTCAACGACGGCGGCACGTGCTCCCACGTGGAGATCGTCCGCGCGGACGGGTCCGACGTGGCCGCTCCCGCCCGCATCCAGGACTGTGACGAGAGCGGGAGATTCGTGACCGAGCTCGCATGGATCCTTCGCTGAACGCGCCCGGGGAGCGATCCAGCGCCTCCGCGACGCCGGCCGACGCGGGGACGGCGCCGTCGTTTCGAGACGCGGACGCGGCGCTGCTCTGTCGGCTCGAAGACGAGCGGGCAGCGTCGGTCCTCTTCGGGGCGGAGGCGCCGCGAGGCTCGGAGCCGCTCCCGGCGCGAGCGCGGGTGCTCGTGCGCGAGCTCCGGGCGATCGAGGGAGGGGCGCGCGCGGCGGCCCTCGCCGTAGGCGGCGATCCGACGGAGCTCGGGCGGCTGCTCCGGAGCCCCTCCCCGCGCTGGTCGATGCTGCTCCACCACGCGGCGGCGAGCTATTTCGCGAGGCTCGCGGCCTCCATCGCGCGCGCGCGCTTCGCGCGTCGAGACGCG
Source organism: Polyangiaceae bacterium (assembly GCA_044225865.1). GTDB lineage: Bacteria > Myxococcota_A > Polyangia > Polyangiales > Polyangiaceae > Xiheicaenibacterium. Next base: position 20,074 of record JBGAID010000072.1, read on the forward strand.
GAGGCCGAAGGGGAGACGCGGGCGTTCATGGAGCTGGATGCGCGGGTGCGGTGCGTCGCTTCGTGGCTCGCCCTCTCGACCGAGTCGACGTTCCTCACCGAGATGATCCTCACGATGGCAGGCGGGGCGCTCTCGCGCGACGACGCGGCGGCGATGGCGGGGCGAATGGCGGCGCAGGTGATCGCGGCCCTCGGCCGAGAGGCGGAGGCCGGCGCCGGCACCCTCGAGGCGGGGGCGGCGGTCGCGCTTCGCGCCCTCGGTCGCGCCTCGGAGGCGTGCCGGATGGGGATGCTCCCCGCCGCGGAGACCAAGCGCTTCCTCTCGCTCGCGGATCGAACGCGCGCGAAGGCGGTCGACGCCGCCCTGGCGCCCATCGAGGACGAGCTCGCGGAGGCGAGCGCGCGAGCCGCGCCGACGCCGGAGCTCGCCACCATCTTCGGCCGCGTGCGGGACGTCTGGCTCTTCACGGATCGCGACGAGGCGGTGGAGCGGTTCGCGGTCGACAACGTGTCGACCCCGGCCTGGGAGATCTACCGACGCGCCGGCTGGACGGAGCTGCGAGCGCTGCTGACCCCGTGCATCCCTCTCTACGAGAGCCTCGAGGCGCGGATCCGCGGCAGCGTTGGGGACTTCGCCTACTCCGCCAAGTGCGCACAGGTGATCCTGTTCCTCTCCGAGACGGAGTCGGATCGGGCTCGCGAGTGGGCCCTCGCCGAGCGCGCCCTCGCCCTCTGCCCCACCCATCGCAACACGCGCCTCAACATCGCGCACCTCTCGAGCGATCTCGCGATCAAGACCCTCGCCCGGTCCTCTGTCTTCACGGCGCGATCGGACATCGCCCAAGCGACCGCCCTCGTAGAGCGCGCGGAGGCCCTGTTCCCGCAGAGCAGCCGGACGGAGGAGGCGCGCGCGAAGCTCGACGCGGCGCGGGCGCGGTGGGGGGTGCGATGATCGACAATCCCTTCGACGCGTTCGGCCTCGATCCCCTCGCCGGTCCCGACGCGATCACGGAAGAGCTCCGCGAGCGGATGGAAGACGCGCCGCTCGACGCGCGGCCCGCCCTGCGCGACGCGTGGGAGGAGCTCACCCTCCATCCGGAGCGGAGAATCGCGCTCGCCCTCGCGACGTTCGTCGATCCGGAGCCGGAGCGCGTCGTTCGGCCTCCCGCGGCGCGCCCGGTGGGTGGGGCGAGCGCGGGCGGGCCGCCCCCCTTCGATCACGAGGCGCTCGGGGTGCCGATCGCCGAGCTATTCGTAACCCTGTCCCGCGCTGGGCTCCTCGCGCCCGAGCCGAGTGGCCACGTCCCCATCGAGCACGATCCGCTCCTGAAAGAACCCCCCCGATGATCCTCCTCGACCGCGCTGTCGGAATCGACCTGGGCACCACCAACTCCGAGATCGCGATGCTCGTGCCGTCCGAGCGCGAGATCCTGGTCTACAAGGATCGCTTCGACCGAAAGACGGTCCCCTCCGCGGTGGCGTGGGACGCCGAGCGCTCCGCGTTCGTGGTGGGGCGGGCGGCGCGCGCGCGGCGCGGGCGCGACCCGGGTCCGATCGAGTCGATCAAGCGAAGGATGGGGCAAGGGGTGCGGCTCCACGTCGGGCCCCACGAGCTCTCCCCCGAGGAGATCTCATCGAAGATCTTGGCCGAGCTCCGCTCGTGCATGCGGGCCTACCTCGCCGATCAGGCGAGCGAGGGCGTCGAGATGAAGGTCGAACGCGCCGTCATCACCGTGCCCGCTTACTTCGACGCGCCCCAGATCGAGGCCACCCGAAAGGCGGGGGAGCTCGCTGGCCTCGCCGTCGTCGGCATCCTGCAGGAGCCCACCGCGGCTGCGATCTATCACACCTACAAGCGCAAGATCGCGGGCGGGAACTTCCTCGTCTACGACCTCGGCGGGGGGACGTTCGACGTCTCGATCCTCCGGTGCATCGGCGGTGAGTACCAGGTGCTCGCCATCGACGGCGACAACCTCCTCGGCGGAGACGACTTCGATCGACGGTACGCGGAGCACCTCCGCAAGCACCTCGCAGAGCGGGGCTACGCCGTCGAGCTCGACGTGCGCGGGGACGCCGCCGATCGGGCGCGGTTCCAGCTCCTCGTCCACCTCGCCCAGGAGATCAAAGAGAGCCTCTCGACCGCGGAGTCCGTCAACGTCTCGCGGGAGTCGCTCTTCCAGGACAAGAGCGGCGAGCAGGTGAGCCTCGAGCTCGAGGTCACCCGCGCCGCCTACGAGGCGGTGATCACCGATCTCGTCGAGACCACCATCGCGTGCTCGCTGCGGGCGCTCGAGGAGAGCAAGAAGACGGCTGGCATCGGGGCGGACGCGATCGATCACGTCGTGCTCGTGGGAGGCTCGACGCGGGTGCCGCTCGTCCGCCGGCGCGTCGTGGAGGCGATCTGCGCTCTGACGAAGGGGAAAGAGCCGCTCGCGGAGGAGGTCGACACCATCGTGGCGCTCGGCGCCGCGATCCACGCGGCCCACGCCGGCGGCCTCGCCATCGAGGACGAAGGACACGGGGTCGGGGTCTCCTTCTCGTCCCCGCTCTTGCTCACGAAGGACAAGGCGAAGCTCTCCGGCCAAGTGACGAAGGCGAAGGCGCGCGCGGCGCGGGTCCAGGTCATCGCGGGAGACGAGGTCATCGCCGAGTCGACCGTCGACGAGCACGGCGCCATCGCCCGCTTCGAAGTCGCGCCGGAAGGAGACGGCGACGCCGAGCTCCTCTTGGCGCTGATCGACGGGAGCGGCAACGACATGGGGCGCGTCCCGTTCGTGATGTACCGGACGGAGGCGCGGCCGCGGGCGACCGCCCTCTCCCGGGCCTCCGTGATCGCGAAGGAGATCGGGATCGAGGTCGTGCGCGCAGGCCGGCGCGAGCGGCGCATCCTGATGCCGAAGGGCACGGGCCTTCCGGCGGAGACCAAGCACGTGTTCTTCACCGCCGATCAGACGGGGACGGTGGTGCTGCGGCTGCTCCAGGGGCGCATGCCGATCAAGACGCTCGCCCTCACCGTCGCGCGGGAGGTGCCGGTCGGGACGCCGGTCGAGCTGACGATCCGGTGCGACGAGGCGATGCGGATCGAGGCGCGCGCGAACGTGGCGAGCCAAGAGCTCTGGGCGACCGTCACCCCCGCCGAGCAAGGCGTGTTCGAGGACGCCGAGCTCATCGACCAGCTCCTCGGCGAGGCGGAGCGATCGAAGCACGCCCTCTGGGGCCACGCGGGCGAGGTCTTTCGCCGCGAGGTCGAGCAGCTCACGAGCGCCATCCGCGAGGTCCTCCAGACCGACCCGGCGAAGCTCAGCGCGCTGTGCGCGCGCTTGCGGCGCCTGCTCGACGACGTGGGCGCGGACGGCAGCGACGCCCTCCAGCCGCCCCTCGCCATGTTCGAAGAGGAGCTCGACAGCTTGCGGCGCGTCGTCTACCGCTCGCAGGGCGTGCTGCTCGGGCTGGATCGCGCGGCGTGGGAGGAGCGGATCAAGGCGCTCGAGGAGCGGGCGATGGAAGCCCAGGCGGCGATGGACGCTTCGACGTGGCGGCGCGCCTTCAACGAAGTGCAGGCCCTCTACGAGACCGCGGTCCAGGAGGAGTTCTCCGCCCGGCGGCTCGATGATCCGGCCTACCTGCTGATGCGGGTGAACAGCGTCTCGCGCTGGAGGACGCGGGTCGAGCGGATGCTCGAAGACTTCGTGCCTTCGACGACCGAGGAGCTGCGCGCCCTTCAGATCCGCGAGCGCGATCGGCTCGTCGAGACGCTGCGCGCGAAGGTCGAAGCCCCCCTCGCGCGAATCGAGCGCGGTGAGGAGAAGCAGGCGGCCGACCTGCGGCGCGCCCTCGACCAGGCGGGCGCGGAGCTGGAGCGGATCGAAGCGGCGGCGGAGAGGCTACCCTCCCTCGGCCTCGTGACGGAGCGGGGCGGCACGAGCGGCCGCGCATGAGCTTCTTCGACGAGCTCGGCCTCCGGGCCGCGGAGCAGCTCGAGAGCTCGGTCGGGCCGTTCGTCGCCCTCGCGTCGTACAAGCGGCTGCTCGCGGGGCCCGACGCGGTGCGCGCCCGCGCCGCCGCGGCTGGGCTCGCGTGCGCGATCGCCCTCGACGACGACCGCGAGATCGCGGCCATGACCCTCGCGTATGCGGCCGCCCCCACCCTCGAGGATCGCACGGCCTCTGCGGAGCTCCGGGCCCGGGTCCTCCGCGGCGCCGTCGATCTCCTCGCGCGAGGAAAGACGCACCTCTCCGCGCAGGTCGCGGCCGCCGAGGGGGCGAAGAGCGGCTCGGCGATCGCGGCCCACATCCGCGCCCGCGCGGTGGAAGGGATGCTGGGGCACGCCGCGGACGGCGGACAGCTGTGGTGGGAGGTCGTGGAGCGCGCTTCGGAGGCGGGCGAGGCCCGCGTGCACGCGTACGCGGCCGGCCGCGCCTTCGGAGCGTGCCTCGAGCGGGTGCGTCGCAATCCGAGCGCAGAGCTGCCGCGGGCGAAGATCGCAGCCGCCTCCGAGAAGGCGTCGCTCGAGGGCGCTGGGCACGAGACGAAGCTCCTCGTGCTCCGCGGGCGTCTCCTCTGCGCGAGCAACTTCCAGCGCGCGTCCGCCCTCTCCGCCCTCGAAGAGATGGCCCGCACCGCCCCCCCGCCGGCGTCGCGCATGGCGCTCGTGATCGCGGCGCGCCACTTCGACGAGATGCCGTTCCACCTCCACCCCATCGAGATCGATCGCGTGCGCGCGGCGCTGAAACGGCTGCCGGAGGGGCCGGCGCGCGATCGGGCGATGGAGCGCCTCGAGCACACGGTCCGCCTCGTGGCCGCCATCCGCGCCGAGGATCCCGCTCGCGCCGACGAGGCCCTCATGGATCTCGTGCGCGGCTCGGATCTCGCGCGCGGCGCCCTCGCTCGTCTGCGCGCGGCCGCCCACGGGGCCGACGCGGCGGGGGCGGAGGTGAAGCCCGACGCCGACGCCTCCGATCGTCTCTCGAGCCACGCCGTGTCTGCCCTCGTCGCCCTCGGGAAGGGACGTTGCGCGGACGCTCGCGTCGCCCTCGACCGCACGACGGAGCTCCTCTCCCCGGATGTGCCGGTGCCGTTGCCGGCGTGGACGGCGGCGGCGAGGGCGCTCGGGACAGAGGCGACGGAGAGCGGGGCGGTGCTCATTGGACGCGCGTTCGCGCGGACGACGAGCTTTCCGCCGCCGCCCCTCGTGGCGCTCGCGACGAAGCTCTCGAGAGCAGGCGCCTCCTCGGTCGCGGCCAACGTCCTCGACGAAGCGGCGCGGATGAGAGAGCCGGAGGCGCGCGCGGCGCGGGCCGAGGAGGCCAGACGCCGCGCGTACGACGCGCTGAAGCGAGGGGACCGCGAGGGCGCACGGATGGCGCTGACCAGGGCGCGCGACCTCTTCGCCGGCCATGATTGATTCGTGCGCTATCCTCCCGCCATGAAGCGGATGGGTCGCGCCCTCGTCCTCGGCTGGAGCTTCGCGGCCTGCGCTCCTACGAGCGCCCCGATCGAGATGGGGGCGGCCGACACGCCTCCGAGCACGTCCACCGCCACGAGCGTGGAGCCCACCTCGACCGCGTCGGCGTCCGCGGCGATCGCCCCCGTCGACGCGAGCGTGACCTTCGCGTGGCGCGGTCCCGAGCCGAGGGGCCCCAAGGCGTACGAGCAACCGATCTCGATCTCGACCGCGGTCGGCACGTGCCGCTTCGTGCTCGATTCGAAGACCGAGATGCAGTCGATCGAGTGCCTGCAGGGCGAGGGCAAGGGCGCCGCTCGGCTCTGGGGTTGGGACGAGCGCACGTCTTCTTCGTCCTACGCCGCCCTCGCCTCCGACCAAGAGACCCTCTACGTCGCGCGCTACTCTCCGATCGCCTCCGGCTGTGAGCTCCGCGCGTTCGAGCTCGAATCGGGCCGCGAGCGCTACCGCGTCCCCATTCGCGGCCTCGGTCCGGTCGCGCACTCCCAGTACGCGAACGAGGTTCAGCTCGCGCGCTCGAAGGACAAGCTCGAGGTGCTCGGGTGGGAGAGCGCCGGTCGCTACGTCGAGCAGATCGAGCCCTTCACGGGTCGCTTCGTCTCCACGGTGCGCATCGGGGAGAGCGGCAAGATGACGCGCGTCCTCGCCTCTCGTGAAGCAGCGACGCCCGAGCCCCCCCACCCCGGTCTCGCGGGCGCGGTGCGTTGGGGATACCAGGGCAGCGGCCAGGCCGACGATCTCTACCGAGACGTGGAGGTCGCGGTCGGGAAGGTGCGCTGCCGCTTCTCCGTCGACAAGAAGAGCGACACCTCCCACCTCAGGTGCGAAGACCCCTCGAAGCGGAGGCTGTTCGGGATCGATCGCGCCAAGCAGAGCGTTCACACCGTCGCCCTCGCGACGGACGGACAGCGGCTGTTCGTCGCGGACTACCTGGCGATGGCGACGGGGGTCACCGTCTCCGCGATGAGCCCGACGACGGGGAGCCGCCTATGGTCCACGGACCTCTTCGGAGTCGGACCGGTGAGCCACAGCAAGTACCGAAACTCGGTGCAGATGGCGATGGTCGACGGCCGGCTCGCCGTCTTCGGCTGGGAGTCGGCGGGCAAGTACGTGGAGGTCCTGGACCCGACCTCGGGAGCCGACCTGGGCAACCGACTCGAGCGCTAAATTTTGACTAACAGGCTGCTGAAAAATTGCGGTCGTCAGGCCACTGGGTGGGCAGTTGCTGCTCTTTCACTGGCCCCCTCGCTACGCGAGGGGGAGTCAACGCTCTGGGTTGTGCACAGTAGCTTGACGCGGGCGCGCCCCATCGCCTGCGGCGACGGGGCCCCATCCATCCGCTCTGTGGCGTCGAGTGTGTCAGGATCACGATCGGTGAGTTAGAAGCGGCCGTGAATTTCTCTGACCCGCGCGCAACCATCGATGTTCGAGCGGCGAGATCGCGGTCGCGTCCCGCCGCAGCTTCGCTTGGGTCATGGCCACCTCCACTCCCATGAGCACGCCCGTGGACGACGGCTCGCCCGATCTGATCGGGGCGACGTTGCCGGGTGGTTTCCTCATCCGAAGGCACGTCGCCGAAGGATCGATGGGGCACGTGTACGAGGCCCGCGGGCCCGACGGGCAGCGAGCGGCGGTGAAGGTCCTGCACCGCTCGTTGATGAAGAAGCCCGACGTCGCGTTTCGGTTTCGCCACGAGGCGGAGCTCCTGGACGCGGTGAAGAGCCCGTTCGTCCCGAAGCTCCTCGCCCGCGGCCGCGACGAGCACGGGCGGCCCTTCCAGGTCATCGAGTTCGTCGACGGCGAAGAGCTCAACGCCATCCTCGGCGAGCGCGTCGTCCTCCCATACCGAGAGGCGATCGCGATCGCGATCCAGATGTGCAGGGCCCTCGCCGTCGCCCACGCGGCCGGCATCGTCCATCGCGACATGAAGCCGGAGAACGTGATCGTCGACGGCTACCCGGACGACCCGAAGGTCAAAGTCCTCGATTTCAGCGTGTCGAAAGAGGCCGACCTCGCCTTCACCCAGACGGGCGTGATCCTCGGCACCCCTTCGTACATGCCGCCCGAGCAGGCGCGCGGCGACGACGTCACGCCCCTCGTGGACGTGTATGCGGTCGGCGCGATCCTCTACGACATGCTCGTCGGCCGCCCGCCGTTCGAGGCAGACGAGCCGGGCAAGGTGCTCGCGAATCTGCTCACCCGAGAGCCGCCGCGTCCCCGGGATCTCAACCCCAATGTCTCGCGAGCGGCAGAGGCGGTCGTGATGCGCGCGATCGCGCGCAAGCCGGAGGATCGATATCCGAGCATGGCCGCCCTCATCGACGCGCTCGAGAAGCTCTCCGAAGAGACGGCGCGCCAGTCGCTGGTGTCGACGCTCCCCCCGCCTCCCTCGCCGCCGCCGGTCGACGAGGGCACGAAGAGCTTCGCGAGCGTCGATGGAGGCCCGGCGAAAAGTTTTTCCTCGGGCGGAACGTGGTGGCGAACCGCGGTGATTCTCTTCGTCCTCGTCGCGCTGGGGGTGGTGGTCGCGCTCGCGTCCACCCGGTTCCTTGGTTGAACGATCGCGATCCGCTCCGTACGCTCGTCGCATGAAGCTCTGTCCCGTCGGCGCCGTCGGCCCGCGATCGATGCCTCGCGCCGCGACGGGAGCGGTGGTGATGCTCGCGTCGATCTTCGTCTACGGGATCGGCGGTTGCGAGACGTCGACGGAGCCCCAGGAGCCGGTGCTGAGCGCGCGCGACGCGTTCGCGCTCGACCTCGCCGCCATCCTCTGCGACGCGGCGATCCCGTGCTGCAGCGAGAGAGCCCTCGCCGCGCCCGGTGAAGGCTGCACGACGACGATGCGAAATGAAGTGTTCATCTCGCTCTTGAACGCCGAGGACGAGCAGCAAGAGGTGACGCTCGACGAGAGCGACGTGTGCCTGGACGCCTACCGGCAAGCCACCGCGGCGGCCGGGTGCGATGCCCTTCCCCACCCCCGGGAGCTGGCCCAGCGCTGTCCGATGCTCTTCAGCGACATCCCGGTCGGGCACCTCAAGCCCAACGACGCCTGCACGCACATCTACGAGTGCTCGGAGCCGCCGGTGGGCGAGCGCAACTGCTTCCGCGGGAACTTCAACGAGCCGGCCCACTGCATCTGGGTGGTCCCGGTCGAGTCGGGAGGGACGTGCTCCGCCCCCACCGGGGTGTACATGGTCTGTCCGGACGGCGAGGGCTGCCTCCCGAACGAGACCGCCACCGATCTCGTCTGCAAGACGGCGTCGAAGCAGGGCGAGACGTGCGTCGCCAACAACAGCTGCGCTTCGGGCCTCGTCTGCGACCTGGAGAGCGACACGTGCCAGCGCCCGCTCGCGATCGGCGACTACTGCGGCGACTGGCCGGATGGCTGCGTCCCGGAGGCGTTCTGCGGGGACGACATGTTCTGCGACAAGCTGCCGATCCTCGCGGCGTGTGAGAACGGTGGCTGCGAGACGCCGCTCGACAGCTACTGCGACCCTTGAGCTTCACGCGCCCGGCGCGCTCGGGGCGACGACGAGGCGAAGTCCGGCGTCGAACGCGTCGAGGGCGCGGAGGTGACCATTGCGGCGCTCCCACGTGCCGTCTTCCAGATCGCGGCGCACGTCCGCGACCACGCGTCGGGTGACCTCGGGCGCCGCCTTCGCGAAGCCGCTGGTCGCGGCGCGCGCGGCCGGATCGAGGACGCGCTCCGGGTGAGCCCAGAAGGAGAGGAGCGTCCAGTCGGTGGTGTCGCGCGGGATGGGCACGACCTCGGTCGACGCGTCACCTCCGAGCCAATCGACGACGTCGGCGATGGGCGGGAACACGCTCCTGTCCCACGCCGCGACCTCGTGAAAGTAGTCCGCCATGAGCCACATCCGGCTGCTCACCTCCGGATCGATGGTGACGATCACGACCGCCCCGCGCGCGATGCGTCGCATCTCGCGCACCCCCGACGCCTGGGCCGCGCCCCAGTGGTGGAGGGTCAGCACCGCCATCGATGCGTCGACGCTGCGATCGCGCAGCGGCAACGGCCCCGCCCCGAGGCGAAGCGCGGGGGCGCGATCGGGCGCGCGCTGAGCCGCCATCACGTCGCTCGGCTCGATCGCGAGGACCCAACGATCGGAAGGCTCGTACGAGCCGGCGCCCGCGCCGACGTTGACGACCGTTCGCGCGTCGCCGAGGGCGGCGCGGATGCGCGCGGCGAGGCGCGGGTCCTCGCGCCGGGTCGTCGCGTAGCCGTGACCGATCCGATCGTAGTCGTCCATCCCGGGCATCCCTAGAGCACCGAACATGTTGAAAGCCGAGTGAAGTCGGAGGAGTTTGCGGCTGAGGGGCGCGCCCGAGGAGTGAGCACCGCAAGACTGCTCCTCGTAATCTGAGGAGCGGAGCGACGAGGCCGTGTGGATCGGGCGCGAAATCGCGCGAATGCGCCGGCTTTCAACATGATCGGTGCTCTAGGTCCCATCGGTCGGAGGTTCAAGCGCGGTTCGTTCCGTGGAAAGAGCGGAGGGCATGCGCAGCTGGGAGCCCTCCGATCCCGTCGCCGACACCGCCCTCGAAGATCTCGCGTCGATGCCGGCTGCGCTGCGCGGGTCGTTCCTCGCCGCGATCGACCACGCGGCGGGGGTGAAGACGGCCGCCCCCTCCGCGAAATGGAAGAAGGAGGCGAAGGTCCACCTCCGCGCGATCGGAGAGGAGCTCTTCCTCGCGCGGGTGGCGCGGTGGTTCGGATCGCTCGACAAGGCGAGACCGGCCGTCGCGGTGACGCCGTTCGCGGTCATGGAGCTCGGACCCGGCCTCCGCGACACGAACGGTGACATCGTGCGCGGCCTTTCGTGGACGGCCAGCCTCGCCTCCGATGAGAGATCGGCCGCGCGGGTGGTGGGCGATCTGGGCGCCCTCGCGTTCAAGCGCGTTCCCGGCGTCGGCGCGATCGCGCCGAAGGTGGGCAACGCGTGTGTGGTCGCCCTGGGCGCGATGGAAGGTATCGCCGGGGTCGCCCAGATCGGGAGGCTCAAGGCCAAGGTCCAATCGACGACGGCGCTGCGAATGATCGACAAGGCCCTCCGCGCGGCGGCGGAGCGGGCGGGCATGAGCGCCGACGACCTGGAGGAGATCGCCGTCCCCACGTGCGGGCTCGACGACCGCGGCCAGTTCGAGGCGCCGCTCGGCGAGTGGACCGCGATGGGGCGGCTCCTCGACGGGGGCACCCTCGACGTTCGATTTCGGTCCGCGGCCGGGGAGGAGACGGCCAAAGCCCCGAAGGGACTGAAGGGGGAGAGCGCCGAGCTGCTCCGAGAGCTCAAGGCGCGCGTGAAGGAGGTGGCCGCGCTCTACCCCGCGCAGGTCGCGCGGCTCGACGCGCTGCTCGGGGGGGCGCGCACCTGGCGCTTCGAGGAAGTCTTCGAGCGGTACCTGATTCATGGGCTCGTCGGGCCGCTCGCGCGGCGGTTGATATGGAGCGTGGAAGGCGTCCCCGCGGTCTGGCGAGGCGCCGAGCTCGTCGCGATCGAGGCGCGCGTCGCGGTCGCCCCCCAGCCTGGGAGCCCGGTGACGCTGTGGCATCCTCTCGGGCGGGAGGACGGCGAGGTCCGCGCCATTCGCCGCGCGATCGTAGAATCCAAGATCACGCAACCGGTCAAACAAGCCTTCCGAGAGGTCATCGTCCCCACCGACGCGGAGTCCCGAAGCTCACCCGTCCCGACCGGCCACATCGTCCGGCAGCACCAGCTCTCCTCCGCGCTGCGGGCCCGCAATTGGAAGGTCACGCTGGCGGGGACGTTCGACTCGGGAGCGTGCGTCACGCGGGCGTACCCCGACGACTGGACGGCGACGATGGATGTGCGAGTCCCGTGGAACCCGATGGAGATCAGCGACGCGGGGACGGCGCTGTACGTCGAGACGTGCGACGTGCAGTTCTATCGAGGAGGATCGCCGGCGCGCCTCGGCGAGGTCCCCCCGCTCCTGTTCTCGGAGGCGGTTCGCGAGCTCGAGAACGCCGTCGTCGCCTCGAGCATCCTCGTCGATCCGGCGTGGGCGACGGAGGGCCACCCGATCGGTCGGCGGCACTTCGATCGGTTCGCCTTCGCCGACGAGCTGGGCCCTTCCGGGCTCGTCCGAAAGCGCGCGCTCGAGCTGCTCGTCGCCGCCTCCGGCCGCCGCGATCTCGTCGTGAGCGGCTCGCTCCTTCTGGTGGCGGGCACGTTCGAGATCCACATCGGGACAGGCCAGGCGCGGGAGCGGGCGAGCGGCCGGCTCCTCGTCTTTCCCCCCACGCGGGCCCGCGGCGCCGCGAGGATCTTCTCCGTCCCCTTCGAAGGCGATCCGATCCTCAACGCGATCGTCACGCGCGCCCACGCCCTCGCGTCGTGACCCCGTCGAGCCGCCACCACCTCACGCGTCGACGAGGAGCTCCAGCAAGTCGTCGCGCGTGATCGCGGTCGCGCCCCCCGCGCCGGAGACGACGGCGTCGGCGAGGCGGCGCTTCTTCTCTTGAAGGAGGAGGATCCGCTCCTCGACGGTGTCCTTGGCGACCATGCGATAGACGATCACCGGCTTGTCTTGGCCGATGCGGTGGGCGCGGTCGGCCGCCTGCTCTTCGACGGCGGGGTTCCACCAGGGGTCGACGAGGAAGACGTGGTCGGCGGCGGTCAGGTTGAGCCCGACGCCGCCCGCCTTGAGCGACAACAGCATGACGGGCGGGCCCTGTTCGTCCTGGAACGCGGAGACCACCGCGCCTCGATCGCGCGTCGACCCGTCGAGCCGCGTGAAGGCGAGCCCTTCGCGCGCGAGGTGAGGCTCGATCTTGTCGAGGAGGCTCGTCCACTGGGAGAACACGAGCGCTTTGTGGCCCTCGGCGGCGAGCTCGGCGAGGGCCTCCACCAGCCGGTCGACCTTCGCCGAAGACTCCGCCTCGCGGCCGGGCAGCAGGCCAGTATGGCAGGCGGCCTGGCGCAGACGCAAGAGCGCCTCGAGCATCGCGAGCACGCCTTCGCCCGCCCCGAGGCGCTCCATGATCTCGCGCTTCGTCGCGGCGAGGACGGCGGCGTAGAGGGCGCGCTCCTCCTCGGAGAGCTCGCAGAACATGGTCGTCTCGGTCCGGGGCGGAAGATCCCGGAGCACGTCCCCCTTGGTGCGCCGGAGCACGAAGGGCCGGATCCGCTTCTCGAGCTTCTTCGCCGCGTCCGCCGAGCCCTCCGCGATGGGACCGGCGAACCGCTCGACGAAGTCGCGGCGAGGACCGAGCAGGCCTTGATTGGAGAAGCGAAGGAGGCTCCACAGGTCCTCGAGGCGGTTCTCGACGGGCGTCCCGGTGAGGGCGAAGCGCGCGTCGGCGCGGAGGCGGAACGCGGCCCGCGCCGCTTGGCTGTCCGGGTTCTTGATGTTCTGGGCTTCGTCGAGCACGACCATCGTCCAGTCCACGCTCGCGAGCTTGTCAGCGTCGATCCGCAGGACCGCGTACGTGGTGAGGGTGACGTCCGCGCTCTGATCGAGCACGCGGCGCGGCCCCTCGTAGAACGCGACCTCCAGCTCGGGGCGGAACTTCTTGATCTCGCTCGCCCAGTTGTGGACGACGCTGCGCGGGCACACGACGAGGGCGGGACCGCGCAGCGCGCACAGGATCTGCAACGTCTTGCCGAGGCCCATGTCGTCGGCGAGGAGCCCGCCCAGGCCGGCGTCGCGCAAGAACGCCAGCCAGTCGACCCCGCGCCGCTGATAGGGCCGGAGGATCGACGCGAGGTGGGCGGGGACGTCCGCGGCGGGGATGCCGGCGAAGTCGCGCGCCAGGGGCTCGACGACGCTCGCCACCGAGGGGAGCTCGACCCCGAGGGCTTCGGCGACCTCGAGCAAGACCGGGTAGGCCGTCTTCGGGATCTCTTCGCCCGCTGGGCGCGCGGCGACGAGATCGAGGATGGCCTGGCCGTGCTTCGCGAGGAACGCCGCCGGCAAATGGGCGAAGCCGCCTCCGTCGAGGGCGACGATGGGGAGACCGTCGCGGTACGCGGCCGCCACGTCTTCGAGCTTCGCGGCGCGAGGCTTGGCCTCGGCGCGAGCGCCTTCGCTCCCCGCGTCGTCGAGAGGCAGCTCGAACAGGATCTCGATCCCCGCCGGTCCCTGCACGATGCGCGGGACCAGCTCTCGCCGGCCGGCGGCGTCCCCCACCGTCTTCGCCGAGGGATCCGCCATCCGGAACGCCTCGAGGCGCGCGACGAACCGGCTCGCCTCGCGCCCATCGAAGCGGACCCGCCGGCCCGGCACCATCTCCAGCTCGTCGCGGAGGCGCAGCACGAGCTCGTGCTCCTTTCCTTCGTCCCGCACGGGGGCGGCCGCGCCCTGCTCGAGCATGACGAGCCGGCCCGCGTCGACCCGGGCGACCGGCGGATCGCCGTAGACGAGGAGAGGCAACGCGAACAGGGCTCCGAGCTCGTGCGAGATCTCCACCTCGATCCGAGGGACGACCCGCTTCTTTCGCGAAGGCAGGCGGCGCGTCGAGACCTCCACCAGCATCGTGCGCTCGAGATCGGGGAGCGTCTCTCCGACGAGGGTGCCGAAATCGCGCGGGGGGATCTCCCCCACCACCGGCAGCTTCTCCCAGCGCAGGCCGAAGCGCTTCGTCTCTCCGAGAGGGCGCAGCGTGCCTCGCACCCGCGCCGTCCCCATCGCGATCACCTCGCAGTCGGGGGGGGTCGCGATCACGAGCCGGACGCCCTCGCGAGGGCCGTCCTCGACGCGCGCCTTGGGGTAGACCCACTCTCCGCTCGTCGACGCGGGCGCGCCGCCGAAGCGCACGTCGGGGTGGTGGGCGAGCGCCTCGAGCACGGTGCGGATGTGATCGAGCGGGATGTCTCCGTGGATCTTCTTGTAGACGACGCGGTCGATGGCGATGTCGTCGTGGGATGGATCGAAGGGCGGATCCTGGATGCCGCGCGCGGTGCGGTCGAGGAGCGAGAGGGTGAGCTTCTTCTCTGATCCGTCCGTGGTCACGAACGAGCGGTCGAGGCGGAGGGCGCCGTGATCCACGGAGAGGGCGTAGGCGAGCCGCGCGCGCGCCGCCGGCGAGGGCGAGGGCGCGGCCTCGCTCGCCCCCTCTCGCGCCTCGGGCGCGGCGTCCCCGAACGTCCGCTGGGCCCACGCGATGGAGGCGGCCGCGACGTGGTTGCACATCGGCCCGCGGCTCTCGCAGTCGCAGTCCCACTCGCCATCGGGCGGGTAGAGGATCACGGTCGGAGCGACCGCCCGCCCTCTCTCCCGCACGCGAAGCGTGACCTCGGCCGGCTTCTCCTCTGCGAGGGTGACGGCCCCGTCGCGCGCGAGCTTCACCCCTTGGGACCAGATCCCGACCGGGCAAGCGCGCCTCACCGTCTCCAGGAACTCCTCTGCCATTCGGGGACCGGAGGCTACCATCGCACGCGCATGAGGCACGCGTTCGTCGTCGCCGCAGCGATCGCGTTCGTCGCCGGCTGCGCCGGGGAGCCGCGCACCGCCGCGAGGCTGCGCGCTCGAGATCGCAGCCCCGCCGCTGCGTGCGCGGACGGGGCGAGGCACGCCCACCTCGCGCGCTCCCTCGAGAGCCGCGGGCGACTCCTGCGCGCGCTCGTGCTCGCGGATCGAGCCGTCTGGGAGTGTCCCGCCCTGAGCGCTTCACTCGCGCCCCTGCGCGCGAGCGCCGCCGCCGGGCTCGGGCGGTGCGACCGCGCCGAGCAGCTCGGGGGAGCGGCCGCGCGCACCCTCGTCGAGGCGTGTCGAAAGCGCTTCGCCGAAGGGGATCCGGCCCAGAGCCGCGCGACGGCGCGGTCCGGCGAGCGCCGGCTCGCGAGCGGGGATCGGGGTGGGGCGATCCAGTCCGCCCAATCCGCCCTCGAGAGCGCGCGAACGGTCGAGGCGCTGCTCCTCTACGAGCGCGCGGTCGGCCGCGACGGGAGCTCGCCCTCGAACACCGACATCGCGTTCGCCGCGCTCGAGAAGAGCGAGGGGTCCGCGCGCCTCGAGCTCGCGCCGGCCGCCGACGATCTGCGTCGCGCCCCGTCCGGAGACGTCGTCGCGACGGTCGGCGATCGAATCTACGTCTATCGCGCGCAGGTCCCCGATCTCGGCCTCGTGCTCCCTTGGAGCGATCCGGCCCCGAAGCCGACCCGCCCCGATCTGTCGCGGGTCGGAGGGAGCGGCCTCGACCGCTTCGCGATCGCAGGCGCGAACGGGATCGACTGGCTGGATCCGACGGACGGCGCGGTCGTGGACCATCTGCCCCTCGAGGGGTACGCGCTCCGGGAGCTCGGGACGACGCGGATGCTCGCCACGAAGCTCCGCGGCGAGGCGGCGATCGGTCCGACCGTCCTCTTGGACACCTTCCGACCCGATCGCCTCTCGGTCCGGCGAGAGCTCGACGGGCCGCTCATCGGCAGCTCCACCTCGGATCGCGCGTTTCTGCTCCGCAGGGGGACCCGCATCGAGGTGCACGACTTCGACGGCGCGGTGATCGCGGGCTTCGAAGAGCCGTCCGACGACGTCACCCTCTCGGGCCGGGCAGAGAAGGTGGCGGGGTGCACCCGGGACGCCTCCGGCAGCCACGTCTGGGTGTGGGACGTCCGCAGCGCTTCGCTGCGCTTCCGCGTCGCCATGCCGTGCGGGCCGGATTCGCGCCCGCGCTTCAGCCCCAACGATCGCCTCGTCTCCTTCGCCGGGGCGTCGTTCGACGCCGACACGGGAGAGCGCGCCTTGGGCCCGTTGCCGCCGCCCTCGCCCCCGAGCGCCCCCGCGTGGATGGAGGCCGCGCTCGCCGATGACCACGCCCGCTGCCCGCGCGCGCTCTCCGGCGACGGGGCGCTCGTCGTGACCGGCTGCGCGGAGGACCTGACCGTGCGCGCGGCCGCGACCGGCGAGCCCCTCCTCACCGGTCGCGGTCCGATCACGCTCCCTCCCTCCGGGACGCGGGTCGTCATGAACGAGCAGATCTGCGACGTGGCGCTGCGCACGTGCGCGAACCTCCAGGGCCGATGCGACGCGGGGACGGCACGGCTCTCGCGGAGCGGCGAGCGGGTGACCTGCGCGCGCGGCGGGGTCCGCCGAAGCATCGCCCTCGACCCCGACGGAGCGATCGCCTCCGACGAGGCGGCCGCGATCGATCGCGACGTGGGGCCGCCCGACGAAGGCGCGCCCCCGGAAGAGGCGAGGCGCGCGTTGATCGCGGCCGGCGCCCCGAGCGACATCGAGCGCGCCGGCCTGCTCTCGAGCGGGTGGCTCTTCGCCACAACGAGCGATCGCCGGACGGGCCGCGCTCCCTCCGGCGATCGTCTGTGGCTCGTCCCGATCGCGGCCCCCGAGCGGCTGTTCGTCACGCGCTGGACGAGCGCCGGGATGGTCCTCGTCGAGCCGTCAAGAGCCCGCTCCGTCACCCTCCGCGCGCGGGCCGGCGACGGGGGAGGCGCGCTCGTGTGCCGCTTCGGAGATCGCCTCGTTGCCCCGCTGCGCCTCTGCGAGGAGGCCTTCCTCGCCGACGAGGACGAGCTCAACGCTCCGTTTTCGCCATGGAGGCGCTGATCAGAGCCCCTCCCGCGACGGAGCGTGGTGCCGCTCGGAAGGTCGAGGGTATGATTGCGCCGAACACATGCCCGAAGCTTCGAGCGTCACGTTCGCCATCATTTCCATCGCTCCCGCCGCTTCGGCCCTGCTCGAGACCGTCTGCGCCGAGCTCAACAAGAAGACGACGGTGTCGGTCCGGCCCGTCGTGCTGCGCTCCTACGACAAACTGCTCGGGGGCATGCGCGGCGGGGACGTCCACATCGCCTGGGCGCCGCCCCTCATCGCCCTCGATCTGGAGCGGGCCCACGCCGCCAACATCCGGCTCTGCTCGCGACGAGCGGGCAAGGCCGACTACTCGTGCGCCCTCTTCGTCGACAAGAAGAGCTCGATCGAGAAGCTCGCGGATCTGCGAGGCAAGCGCGCAGCCTGGGTCGACAAGGACAGCTCCGCCGGGTACGTCGTGCCGCGCCTCAAGCTCCAAGCGGAGGGCCTCGATCCGGACTCGCTCTTCGAGTCGCAGGTTATCCGGCGGACCCACGAGGCCGTCGTCCGCGCCGTGATGACCGGCGACGCCGACGTGGGAGCGACGTTCGCCTCGTTCCAGAGCGGGAGCGAAGCCCCCATCTCCGCGGGCTGGCTCGACGCCGGCTACCCGAACGACGCGATCCGGATCCTCGCCGTCGCGGGGCCGATCCCCGCCGACGTCATCGCGGTGTCGACCCAGCTCGAGGACGAGCAGGCCGACGCGATCACCCAGGCGATGCAGGATCTCGGAGATCCGATCCGCAAGCTCCTCAACGCCGACGCCTTCGACCGGCCCGAGAAATCCCACTTCGACGAGCTCCGGCGCCTCGTCGAGAGCGCGAAGCAGAGCGAGAAGCAAGGCGACAAGTCGTGACCCTGCGGAAGACAACGCTCGCGCTCCTGATCGCGGCCTCCGCCTTCGCGCTCGGGTGCGCCGACAAGACGGCCCCCAACACCTCGAGCCGCGCTTCGGCGTCCTCTTCCGGCGCCACCGCGACGACGAGCGCCGGCAAGCCGCTCGGCAGCGCGTCGGCGTCGCCAGCGCCGACCGGCCCGGCCGTCGCGAACGAACCGCCCAAGCCCGGCGAGCCGCCGCACGCCATCGACATGCACGTCGATACGCCGTGGCAGGTCAAATACAAAGGCCGCACCCTCCCCCTCAAGGACGGGATGGCGACGATGGAGATGCTCAAAGCCGGCAAGTACGGCGGCATCGTCTATCCCATCTACATCCCCGACTATCTCCACGACAGTCACCCGACGATCCAAGACGCGGACGAGATCTTCGACGCCATCGACAAGATCCTCGCCGCCCATCCGGACGTGCTGCACTCGTACATGAAGGGGCCCACGCCGCCGGGCATGGTCACCGCGTACATGTCGATCGAGGGGGCGGGCGCCTTCTCCGCCGACATCACCCAGATCGATCGCTTCATCGAGCGCGGCGTCGTCTTCGTGGGGCCGGTGCACTGGCACGACAGCGCCCTCGCCACGAGCGCGACGGGCAAGGACAAGAAGCACGGGCTCTCCTCGGTCGGGAAGCAGTTCTGCGAGCGCGTGTACGCGGCGGGCGGGCTCGTCGACGTCTCCCATATGTCCGACAAGGGCTTCGCCGACGTCGTCACCATCGCGGAGAAGTTCGGCGCCCCCATGGTCGCGACCCACTCCAACGCGCGCGCGATCACCAAGCACCCGCGCAACCTCACCGACGAGCAGCTCAAGACGATCGCGAAGACGAACGGGATCGTCGGGCTGAACTTCTACGAGAAGTTCGTGGCGAAGAAGCGAGCCGACGTCGATGACCTCGTGAAGCACGCCCTCCACATGATCGAGGTGATGGGGGCGGAGCACGTCGGCATCGGCAGCGACTTCGAAGGCGGCGAGCCCGCCGCCGGCCTCGAGAACGCGGGCCGGGTCCAAGCCCTCGCCCAGGCCCTCCGCAAGGCGGGGGTCTCGGAGGCGGACGTCCAGAAGATCTTCAGCGAGAACGCGAAGCGCGTCATTCAGTGGTCGATCGACCACCGGAAGAAGAAAGGCTGACGCGCTCCCGGTCGCCGAAGGCATACCCGAACGAGATCGAGGCGTACGGCTGGATCATCAGGGCCCGCACCGCCTCCACCCCGTCGATCCGAAGGAGCCCGAACCACACCGGGACGCGCAGCTCGACCTGGGCGATGCCCCACCGAAAGCTCACCGGCGTGGCGACGGGGCCGATGAACGGCGTCGCGACCACGCCCCCGCCGTCGACGTCCTCCGGGGTCGCGTCGAACATGTAGCCGCCTCCGAGCCCGAGCCCGCACCGGTAGCTCCACTTCGCTTGGTAGTAGAGGTCGATGCCGCCCCCGACGGGGAGGGCCCGCACCGCGCCGTCGGCGACGAGCACGCCGAAGAGGTAGCCGCTCATGAGGAGCGCCTCGCGCTCTGCGTTCCCGCCGACGAGCCCGGTGAACGTCACTTGGAGGCCGGCGCCGAGGGCGACCCGCGTCGGTGAAGTGAGCACGAACGCCGGGTGGGGGGCCACGATGCCGCCGTCGACGCGGTAGCGCTTGTCGAGGCGAGGGGGCGGCGGGCTCAGACACGGCATCGCGATCCCCGGCGTTGGGACGAGCTCGATCGTCATCGTCTCGCCCGCGACCGCGTCGAACGATTTCTCCGCTCGCCCCCCGTCACCGAAGACAAGCACCGCGCGATGCCTCCCCGCCGGGACCAGCACCCCCGCTCGAGCCCGCGCCGCATCGATATCGCTGTCGTCGATGACGAGGCGATCGCGCGGGCCCGCGCCCGAGACGACGACCACGTGGGCAGAGCCGGCGATGATGGGCTCCATGACCGCGCGCAGCTCTTCGAAGTCCCCGTGACACCGGATGTGGGTCTCCGCCGCGACGGACGCTCGGTCGGGCTGTCCCGCGCGGCCGAGCGCGGCGAGCCATTCCACGAGCGCGGCGGGGGTGGGGTGCGCCGCGTAGGCCGCCTCGAACGCGGCCGCTGCCTCGAGGAGCCGCCCCCCCGCCGCCTCCTCCTTCCCGCGAGCGCGCGCCGCCTTCGCCGCCTCGTCGTCGGCGCGGTCGGCCGGACACGGCGCGATCGCGGGAGGGTCTGCGCTCTGCGCGGAGGCGACTCGCGCGGCGGTGAAGCTCGACATCGCGGACGCCACGAAGAGCGCGCGGCGCGCCAGGATCGCGGCCCGATCCGCGAGCTCGTCGTCGAACGCGGGCAGCGCCATCCCGGCAGATCATCACGGCGCCCGCGGAGCGGAAACGCCCAGCACGTCATCGGCGCTTGCGGCGCTCGAATCTCCGCCGCAGCCGTTCGAAGCGCTCCGTCGCGCGCGGCTCCTCGAGGGCCTCGTCGAGCGCGGCCAGCACCGCCGCGAGCCGCGCTCGATCGATGCGCGCCCACTGCTGCTCCAGGATCCCCAGGATGTCCTCCTGATCCTTCCTGCGGCCGGCGGCCGCCTTGAGCGCGATCAGATCCTCGACGGCGAGGATCGGCACGACCGCTCCCCCCAGATCGAGCCGCACCGCCCGCGCGAAGAACGCCTGCTCGATCGCGCTCGAGCCGAGCACCACGTCGACCGGGATCTGGGTGGGGGCGTGATGGAGCGGCAAGAGGCGGCTCGTCCTCATGAACGCGTCGAAGCCCTCGGCGCGAGGGACGATCTCGCCCTCCGCGAACATCGCCAGCAGCTCGTCGTTGCTCCGCTCGCCCGGCTCGACGGTGATGTCGATGTCGGCGGTGAGCCGAGGGTGCCCGTGAGCGAGGACGGCCTGCGCCCCGAAGACGTACCAGCGCACGCGCCTCCCATCGAGCACGCGCGCGAGGGCCTCGAAGACCTCACGTATCGGGCGAGCCACCCACGTCTCGAAGATCGGGCGCCCGATCGAGCAGGCGAATCAGGGCCCGGTGAGCCGCGAGGTCCCGCCGCCGATCGTCCACCGTCGGCCACGCGCGCTGGGCCGCCCTCGCGTGATCGAGGAGGGCCTCCGCCATCTCCACGATCGCGGCCGGGCCGCGCTCCGCCCTCAACCTCGTGAGGTGGGCCGCCGTCGCGCGCTCCACCGCGAGGAGATCCCGGCTCTTCAAGAGAGGGCCCTTCGGCATCCGGCGTGATGCTACCCAAGATCGCGCATCATCATCATCGCGTTCTTCCACACCGAGAACCCGAGGCGCTGGTAAAGGGCGCGAGCGCGGGCGTTGTCGGGCGTGACCTGGAGACACAGCGCCGCCGGCTTGCGCCCCCACGGAGGCTCCCCCCGCGCGATCGATCGGATGAGCGCGCTCCCGTACCCCCCGCCCCGCAGCTCCGCGGCCACGTAGAGCTCGTCGATCTCGCAGATCTCTCCGCCGAGCTCGTTCGACCAGAAGCTCACGAGCAGCGCGTAGCCCTGCACTCCGCTCGCCGCTCCCGCCAGCACCACCGCCACACCGCGCACCGGGTCGGCGCGGAAGGCGGCGAGGGTGCGGCGCGCGCTCGACTCCGGCACCGGCTCGTCGCTCGGGTCTTCTCGGTACAGCGCGCTCACGAGCTCGACGACGCGGTCGTCCTCCTCGATGCGGGCCGGTCGCCACACGTACGCGTCGCTCCTCACGACCCGGAGGGTAGCAGGCCGCGGAGCAACGATGCCCACCCCCGTCTCGCGCTCACGCGCTCGCCGTCCCCTCCCTTGCTCGGCGCTCCGCGCCTCGCGGGAGGGGCGCTACGTTTTCAGTAGCGCGCGTCCGCCCCTTCAGTAGAGGAGGCTGGCGACGAAGACATCGTCGCCGCCCTCGAGCGTGAGCGGCTCGTCGACGAGCACCAGATTGGGGCCGGTGAAAGACCCGGTGACGATGGCGCGGCTCGGCCCGACGGAGATGGCGGAGAGCGTCTCGTTCAGGTCGCTGCCGAACGTGGCCACGTACACGGCGTCGCCGGTGGCCGGGTCGAGCCGCGCGAGGAGGAGGTCGTAGCCGCCGGCGGTGTGGAGAGGGCCGAGGCTCTTGCTCGACGCATCCGTCGCGAAGGAGCCGCCGACGAGCACGTCGCCCGTACCGTCCTGTGCGGGAGCCACCGCCACCGGGGTCTCCCCGCTCAGCCCGTCGAGAGACCAAAGGCGGGGCACCTCGGTGTTGGAGCTCTGGAACGCGGGGTCGATCAACGCCGCCCACGCCGTGTTCTCCAGCACGAGCAGATCACCGAAGTCGCACGTCCCGGTGGTCGTTCCTCCGAGGTAGATCATCCCGTCGGAGCCGACGACCATGCTCTTCGGGAGGCAGGCCTTGAACTGCTCCGAGACTTGGAGCGTGTCGCCGTTCGCGGCGTCGAGGGCGAGGAGGATCATCCCGGTGCCGGCCGGCGCGGTCTCGAAGCCCAGATCGATCGCGCCTTGCTTCCGGAGACCGACCACGACGTTGCCGTCGTCGCGGAACGCGATCACCTGCGCGGAGTTGTTGGTCCCGGCCAGGCCAAAGGACCTGACCCACGGCGAGCCGGAGCTCGGGATGACCATGACGAACGCGTCGCTGTTCGCCCCAGCCGAGGTCTCGGGGCCGTGCCCCGCAAAGTCGACGGTGCCCTTGTATCCTCCGCAGATCGCGATCGATCCGTCCGGTCCGAGCGCGATGGAGAGGATCTTCACGTCGGCGGCGGCGTCGGACGCGAGCAACACGTTGGCGCCGGTGAGCATGCCCGTCCCCGAAGCCTGCCTCGCGAAGAACGCTCCGCGGCCGGAGAACGGAGAGCCGCCGAGCACGATGTTCCCGTCGTAGGAGCCCGCGACGGCGCCGTTGCCCGCGTCGTCGATGGTGACGAGCGGCGACGACGTGTTCTCGCCGGGCAGCGCGCCGACGGGCTCGCCCTGGGTGGCAGAGAGCTGGGCGATGTACCCGCCCGTCCCGATATCCGTGGTGCCGATCATTCCGGGCGCGAGGAAGTCTCCAGTGACGAGGACGCGCCCGTTCGGACCGAGGGCGAGGCCGGTCGCGTCGTCGTCGCTCGGAGAGCCGAAGGAGGTGGCCCACTCCACCGTCGCGCACGGGGACGTGCACGTCGAGGTGCCGCCGCTCCCGCCTCCGCCTGGCTCGGAGCCACCGGCGGGCTCGCCGCCGCTGCCCGCGCCTCCTCCTCCGCCGCCGCCCTGGGCCACTCCGCCCCCGAGATCTTCTCCCGAGAGCGGCACGACGCCGAGCACGAGGTTGCAGCCGGCCAGGACGAACGCGCCCGAGATCGTCAGCGAGGAAGCAAAGCGCATCAGAACAACCCTCCCCGAACGGCGAGCCCCACGAACCCATCTCCGAAGAGGGGGACGACGGCGGCCGTCGAGACGACGGCCCGCCCCCCGCTCGGCGCGGTGAAGAAGAGGATCGGCGCGACCGCGATCGCCACTCCGCCGACGACGAAGGCCGCCGTCGAGAGGTGCGAGTAGAGCTCGGCGTGGCGGCCCTGATCGATGGCCTCGTCGGTGCACTTGGTGGTGACGCCCCCGCTGCATCCGACGAGCGCGTCGTCCCACGTGGATTTCGCGAGCAGCCCCACGCCGATCCCCGTGCCCACGCTCGCGAGGCCGAAGGCGCCCACGACGATCGCGACGATGCGCTGGGACCCCAGGCCCGCGTCGGGGAGCTCGCGGACGGCGATCTGCTCCGTGCCGCCCTCGAGGGCGCGGAAGCTCTTCTCGAAGGTGCCCTTGCCGTCGGCGGTGAGGGCGAGCTTGCGCGCGCCCGGGTCGACGGGGATGGGGGCGCGCACGTCGGCGCCGGGGAGCGGCTCGCCGTCGATCGAGAGGGAGAGCCCCTTCGCCGAAGCGACACTCGGTGCCAGTTGGAGGGTGACGAACGGGACCTTGCTCTTGAGCGCCTCCGCCTTCGACGCCGCTTGACCGGCGCGGTCCGCGCGGCCGGCGGCGCGCGCCTCTGCCGCGACCTCGGTGAAGAGCCGCCACGCGCTGCCGGTGAGCCCGGCCGCCTCGTAGCACTCGGCGAGCCGGAACTTCGTGCCCATCCCCGGATCGAGCTTCTGGCTCTGGAGGAGGCGCGGACACGCCTCCGCGTACCGCTTCGCTTCCATCAGCGAGAGGCCCTCGTCGAAGAGGCGCTGGGCGGCGGCGGTGTCGGCCTTGGAGGGAGCGGCCAGCGCCGCGGTCGCCGACATCGCGAGGAGCCCGACCGAGACGCCGCTGACGAGGATCGCGCGGAGGCCGACCATCGCTACTTGCGTTCCCTGCCGAACGCGTCCGTGGGGGGAGGCGGGGGCGGCACGTAGACGGGCGGCGGCATGGCGGGGGTGGTGGGGTGCAGCACGGAGGGTGGACCGCCGACGCGGCGCGCGGTCGTGAGGAGGGGGAGGAAGGGATCGCGCTCGGCGCGACCGCGGCCGAGACGGACGCGGTGGGAGCGGACGCGCTCGGCGAGGGCCCGCTCGCGATCGCGGAGGACGGTGCCAACCCCTCCCGCGGCTGAGCGCTCCCGCGCGAAGACGCTTGGGAGGGGTCGCCGGGCGGAAGCCCGGCGGGGGTGGGCATCGGCTGGACCGAGCTCGTGGTCGAGGGCTTCCGTGCGTTCTTCTGGGTGAGGCCAGGGATCGTCCGGATGGCGGCGAAGGCGCCACCTGCGAGGACGGCGACCGCGAGCGAAGCAGCGACGACGGCGCCGGCCTTCGAGCGCGCGCGCGGCGCGGCGGCGGTCGCGGCCGTCGGTGATCCGGACGCGTGGACCCACGACGTCGCGTTCAAGGTCGCTTGGAGGCCCGGCGTGGTGAGGGTGGTCGCAGGAGGAGGAGGAGGCGGCGGCGGCGACGGCGGGGCCGCGCTCGGCTCGAAGGAGGGCGGCGCGGGGCGGGGCATCGCGGAGGCGACAGGTCGAGCGACCGCCGGGCCGGACATCGTCGCGGCGAGGGCGTCTCGAAGCTCGATCGCGCTCGCGAACCGCCGGTCCGGACGCTTCTCGAGGCAGCGCATCACGATGCGCTCGATCGCCTCCGGGACCTCGGGGGCGAGGGCGCGGAGCGAGGGAGGATCATCGGCGACGACGGCGGCGCAGATCTCGGTGACGGTCGAGCCCTCGAAGGGGGTGCGCCCGCCGAGCATGCGGTAGAGGATGGCGCCGAGGGCCCAAATGTCGGTGCGCGGATCGACCTGGGTCGCGCCGCGCATCTGCTCGGGGGACATGTAGAGGGGCGTGCCGAGGAGATCCGCGTCCTTGGTGATCTCCATGTCCCCCGCTTGCCCGGCGATCTTCGCGATGCCGAAGTCGACGATCTTGAGCACGGGGGTGCCGCCCTCGGTGGGTCGGGTGAGGAAGAGGTTCGCGGGCTTGAGATCGCGGTGCACGATGCCGAGGGCGTGGGCGGCCGCGATCCCGGTGCACGCTTGGGTGATGAGGAAGATGGCGTCGGAGACGCTGAGCTTGCCCACGACGTCGAGGACGGCCTTGAGATCGCGACCGTCGAGGAGCTCCATGACGATGAAGGGAGCCCCGTCCTTCATCCGGCCGATGTCGTGGACGGTCGCGACGTGCTCGCTCTTCACGCGGGCGAGGGCGCGCGCCTCGCGGACGAAGCGCTCCGCGCGCGTGCCCTCCTCGAAGCCCGGGTCGAGCATGATCTTGAGGGCGCGGCGCTCGAGGAGCTCGGTGTGGATGGCCGACACGACCATCCCCATCGCGCCCGCCCCGAGGACGTGCTCGACGCGGTACTTGTCCGCGATCAGATCACCCGGCTTGGCCGGAGCGCCCGTCATCGAGGTGGATGTTAGCGCCGCCGCGGCGCCGCGCGCGACGATCTCCGGAGGAGTGCCGCGAGGGCTTCAGCGGCGCGCCTTGGCCTTCGGCTTGGGCTTCTTTCGGGACCAGCGGCGGATGGGCAGGAGGATCGCCACCGCGGCGTAGAGGACGCTGCTCGCCTTGCGGTTCGCGCGGTGGTTTCTTGGACGAATGGAGCAGTCGCAGTCGTCGGCCCCGGCGCCGCCGGTGCAGTCTACGGCATCGCCGCCGTCGCAGGAGCAACCCTCGGCGTCGAAGTCCCCGCCCGTGTCGCTGCAATCGCAGCCGCCCGAGTCGTAGTCGAGGCCGGAGGTGTCACCGCTGCAGTCGTCGCCAGAGGCGTCGCCGCTGCAGTCGTCGGTGGTGTCGTAGGACGTCGACGTGTCACCGCTGCAGTCGTCGATGTAATAGGCGTCCGCCGCCGTCTCTTCGTCCTCTTCCACGTAGCCGACGATCGTCTCGGAGCCGTTGCTGCCGCAGCCGCGGTCTCCGTAGACCGGCACCTCCACCGTGCCGGCGCCGGATCCGGTAGGACCACCGGAGCCGGTCGAGCCGCCCGCGCCCATGCCTCCCGCTCCGTCGGGACAGCCGCTGAGATCGACCGACGCGGCGGTGACCTTCGGATCGAGGCGGGGCCCGCCGGGGAAAGAGACGCCTCGCTCCTCGCCGGTGGTGGAGGGCGCAAGGACGATCGTCGAGCGCGTGACCCACGCCTCGTCGGCCTCGAGATCGCTCATGATCACCGCGAGGTCGTCGAGGTTGTCGCCGCATCTCAGGAGGTTCGGATCGACCTCTCCCGTGACGAAGTCGTCGGCGGTGCAGCCCGGCCCCGCGCCGACGATCCCGAGCTGTCCGCGCGGACACGCGGTGCCGACGCGGGTGCTGAGGGACAGGATGGAGGCGCTCTGGCCGACGCACGCGGTGGGCGCGTCCGTCGTCTCCCCGTACGCGGCGGCGCGGTCGAAGTAGGAGTGGACGAAGCCGCTCGCGACGGGGCCTCCGTCCTCGAGCGAGACGTTGTCGCGGAGCGCCTCGTGGCTGGCGGCGTCGACGATGTACGGCAACGACGCGCCGGTGGAGAACGCCTCGAAGAGGAGCGCTTCGTAATTCGAAGTCTCCTTCGCCGCTTGGAGCTCGAGCTTCGTCGTGTCGATGAGGATGGGCGTCCCCGTGAGGCTCGCCCGCTTCTCGCCGATCGCGAACGTCACGAGGGGCAACGGTGCGGAATCGGCGCGCGCGTAGTCGAGGGCGAACGCGGGGGTGGGCACGGGCCCCGTGCCGACGACGCGCAGGGCCTTGGTGCGGGCGCGGCCGGCGGGCGCTTGAAAGAGCGCGACGAAGAACGTCGTCCCGTCCGGCTCCGCGCTCATCGCCGTGGTCACGTGCGCCGGCACGGTGAGGCCCGCGCCCTCCGCCCACGTCGTCAGCGCCGCCGCATCGGCGAGGATCTGCGTCGAGATCGGCTCGAGGGTGGCCATCCCTTCGAGATCGCCGTAGACCGCGCTCGGGAGCTCGTTGCCGGGGCACTTCTCGTCGACGGAGGTGGGGGCGAGGACGCGCGGCGCCGTCCCGGCTTGGAGGGCTTCGAAGAACGCGCGCGACGACCAATCGAGGCTCGCGCCGTCTTGCACCGGCACCACGATCGCGACGGGCCCGCCTGCTCCGTCGACGTCGACCTGGAAGAAGACGACCGTCCTCGTGTCGGAGACCGACATCGCGACGCGCTCTTCGGTCGCGTGCGATCCGGAGGAGAGGAACCCGACGGCGGACGCCTCACGGGCAGGGAGCGCGGCCGCCATCGCGAGGAGCGCCGCGGACGCGAGTCGCGACGAGCCCCGTCCGAGCCCTCGTCCCCCCCGCGCTCGCCCTGCCCCGTTCGTTGTCCGCATGGCCGAGATCGATGCTAATCGAGGCGGCGCCGAGGGGCGCTCCCAGCATCATTTCGCCGGTGCGAAAAGGGAAACGCGCCGTTCGGGAGGCGGGGGGCGGGAGCGCGTCACGCGTGGACTTCGTCCACTGGGATGCCCGTGATACAACCTCCAGCCAAGTGGACCCGGCAGGGGATTGGCCGATACCGATCATCGCTACGCAGGACGTCGCCTGCGGAGCGAAGCTTTGGTCGACGGCGGGCAAGCTCCGAGCGACCGTCGTCGTCAAGGCGACGTTCTATTTGGTGCGAGGCGGGCCGATGCGGCTCGTCAACCCCGCGCCCATCCTCCTCGGCGATCAACACCACGAGCAGAGCGTCGACCGGAGCGTGGTCGCCCCTTCCGACTGCGCGCTGTACTTGCCGCGCGCGGAGGTGCTCTTCGCGGGGCACGCCTACGCCCCCACCCCCAGCCCGTTCGTCCCCATCCGTTTGGCGGTGGTGGGGTCGAGACCGCTCGTGGACAAGACCCTCCACGTCTACGGCGAGCGGATGTGGCTCGAAGGGGAGCAGATGACCGCGCCCGTCCCGTTCACGCGCATCCCCATCCGATACGAGCGCGCGTTTCGAGGCCCGCCCGGCTTCGAAGAGAACCCGGTCGGGATGGCCAAGGGGCCGGGCCTCGCCGTTCACAACGTGATCGATCCGAGCGATCCGGAGGCGCCCGCCGGCCTGGGGCCCATCGCCCCCTACTGGCCACCGCGCCGGCGACTGCTCCGGAGCCTGGACCCGGCGGTGGTGCAGGCGAACCGGCCCGAGCTGCCCGACACCTTCGCGTGGAGCTTCTTCCACGCCGCGCCCCCCGACCAGCGCTGCAGCTTCTTCGAAGGCAACGAGTGGATCGTCCTCGAGGGCCTCCATCCCGAGCATCCGCGCTTCGAGTCGCAGCTGCCCTCGGCGCGGGCGCGGGCTCGCCTCTACAGCGCGGACAGCACCAGCCATCGAGAGATCGGGCTCGCGGCCGACACGCTCTGGATCGACGGAGATCGGTCGCTCTGCTGCGTGCTCTATCGAGGCAACTTCGAGGTCGACAACGAGGGGATGCTCGAGTCGATGCAGCTGTTCGCCGGCCTCGAGATGCCGGGGCGAACGATCCCGTGGCCGGGGGCGCAGCGGCCGAGCGCGGATGCGGTCTCGCCTCCCGCGGGGGCGGCGGCGCCGAGCCCGGAGGCCGCGCTCGCGGGCGCAAACGCGGTGGCCCATACGCCCGGAGTCGCGACGCCGATCCGGCCTCCGAGCGGACAATACGCGGCCGTCACGGGCATGGCGGTGACGCCGGCCCCGACGGGGCCCTTCGCGCCGCGCGTGACCCCGCAGCCGTTCGGGGCGGTGCAGCCGACCCTCGCCACCTCGCCGAGCCCGGACGGAGCGCCGCAGCGCGGAGCCTCTCAGTCGCTGCTCGCCGCGCTCGCGAGCGAGCCGGCGGCCGCGAGCCCCGCGGAGGGACCGAAAGGGTGGCCCTCCGCCGGCGCGACGCTCGCCTCTCCGATCGCGGTCGCGCAGGCGGTGGCGGCGATGCAGCAGAACGTGGCGGAGGTCGCGATCCACAAGCCGCCTTCGAGCAGCGCGGGCTACGTGCGGGTCGACGCGTCTTGGTTGGAGGAGGGGCCTGCTCCTTCGACCGATCCGCTCGGGCTCCGTCCCGATGGAAGCGAGCCTCCGTCCCCGGTGGGCACGGCGACGATGGGCAACACCCTCACCCAACCGCCGAGCCAGCTTCGAAGCCTGCTTCAGCAGGCGCGGGCCGTGGAGGAACAGGCGCCCGCCGCCACCAAGCGCCACATCCACATCGAGGATTCTCCTACCGTCGCTCCCGACACCGGCGATCTCGCGCGCATCCTCCAGGAGGCGGAGGCTCGCGCCGCGGAGGAGCCGGAGGTCGCGAAGAAGAACGAGCCGCTCGGGGCGCGGCCCTCACCGGCGGCGCTCCGCGCGCAGAAGACGACCATCCGGGGCCTCGGCACGAGCGGCGTCGGCGGCGGCCGCGCCGCCGAGCCGGCCGAGCCGCCCCCGACCGCGCGGGTGGCCCTCGAGAACCTGAACCAGGGAGAGGAGAGCCCGACCGCCCAGCTCCCCGTGCCCGAGGTGCTGCTGCGTCTCGCCGCCCAGCCGACGAGCTCGCCGCAGCCGAAGCTCGCGCCGAGCGTCCCCGACGAGCAGGAGGAAGAAGCGCCCTCGTCGCTCGAAGACACCTCTTCGTTCAACGACCCCGCGCCGCCCCCACCGCTTCCACCGCCGCCCGTCGCGGCGCGCGGAGACACGAACGCTCCCCCGCCGCCCACGGTGGCCTCGCCTTCGACGCCGTTCCCTCCCTTCGTGTCGGCGAAGGCGCCTCCCCCGCCGATCGAGCTCGACGACGACGACACGGGGCGGCCCACCCTCTCCGGGATGGAGGCGCCGCCGATCGCGCCGCTGCAGCTGCCCCCCGAGGTCCACGCGGGCGAGGCGAAGATGGATCTCGAGCGAAGGATTCGAGAGGGGGAGAGCCTGGAGGGCTTGGACCTCTCCGATCTGGACCTCGCCGGCTTCGACCTCTCCGGGAAGAAGCTCGCCGGATGCCGCTTCGATCGGACGAGCCTGCGGAAGGCGCGCCTGCGCGGCGCGGATCTCTCGGGCGCTTCGCTGGAGGGGGCAGACCTCGCCGAGGCCGACCTCGAAGACGCCCTCCTCGAGCGGACGAACTTCGTGAGCGCGAAGCTCTCGGGAGCGAGCCTCCGCCGCGCCTTTCTCACCGACGCGAACCTCACGACCGCGGACGTCCGTCGGGCCGCGCTCGATGAGGCCTCCGGGGAGCGGACGATCCTCTGCCGCGCCCGCCTCGACGGGGCGAGCGCGCTCGGCTGCAAGCTCGACGCGGCCGACCTGACGGAGGCGCAAGTGGACGGCGCGAGCTTCGACGGATCGCTGTTGCCCGATCTGCGCGCCTACGAGGTCAGCGCCGAGGACACCTCGTTCCAGCGCTGCATGATCCGCAACGCGCGCTTCGACGGCGCGGTCGTGAGCCGCGCGCGCTTCGATCACGCGAGCGCGGAGGACTCCATGTGGGATCGGGCCGTGCTCGACGCGGCGTCGTTCGAGGGGACGAAGCTCGTGGGGGCGAGCTTCACGAAGGCTTCCCTCCGCGGCGCGACGATGAGCCACAGCGATCTCGAAGACGCGCGCTTCAACCGCGCGAACCTCACGGGCGCGAAGTTCGTCGGCGTGGATCTCGGGCGGTTGACCCTCGACGGGGCCGACCTCACCGGCATCGTCACGGGGTGAGCGAGATCGAGCGAGTCCTCGAGGAGGGGCGCCCCCTCCTCTCGACGCGCGAGAGCCTCATCGTCCTCGACGCGCCGTTCCTCCTCGCCGCGCGCTCCGAGGGGGCCATCCTCGACCTCGCGGTCCGCCGCGTGACCGCCTTCGCCTTCGTCCTCTCGGCCGTGGTTGGGATCCTCGTCCTGACCCGCATCGCCCCCGCCCCCCTCGCCGCGGTGGTGTCGCTCTGGCTCGTCGCGAGCGTGGGCGCGCGCCTCGTCGTCCGGCGGCGTCGCCGGCAACACGGGAGCTTCCTCCTCGATTTCGAGCACGGCCGGGTGGTCGGGGACGCCCTCGACGGGACCCGCATCGAAGGCGCCCTCGCCGCTTTCCGCGCCCGCACCGAGAGGAGCGGTGACGAGGAGTCACCGATCTGGATCTTGCTCGTCTCGCCTGAGCACGTGATCCGTCTCGGCCGCGGCCCCGAGGAGGCGGTCGACCGCGTCCTCGTCGCGCTTCGAAGCCAGCGGCTGGCCATCGACCGAGCGCACGATCCGGGCAGGGCCTGATAAGCTCTTCGTCGTGTCGAACCCGACCCTCGTAGGGCGCGGCGGCCTCGTCATGGGCGGCCGCTACGTCCTGCAGGCGTTCCTTGGCAAGGGCGCCATGGGCGAGGTCTGGCGCGCACGACACCGGACCCTCGGCACCCCCGCCGCGATCAAGCTCGTCGCTTCTTCCGGCGATCACGAGACGGTCGCGCGCCTGTTGATGGAGGCCCGCTCCGCGGCCTCGATCGTGAGCCCGAACGTCGTCCGCATCTTCGATCATGGGCAGGACGCGGGCTGCGCCTATATCGCGATGGAGCTGCTCGAAGGGGAGACGCTCGCCGCCCGCCTGAAGCGCGCGAAGAAGCTCTCACCCCACGCGACCGTGCTCGTGACCCGCGACATCGCGCAGGGGATCCTCGTCGCCCACCGGGCCGGGATCATCCACCGCGATCTGAAGCCCGAGAACGTGTTCCTCGCCAAGACCGATCAAGGCGAGGTCGCCAAGGTGCTCGACTTCGGGATCGCGAAGAGCCTCACCGCCCCCGGCATGATGACCCAAGCGAACATCGTCGTCGGGACCCCGGCCTATCTGAGCCGCGAGCAGGTGATGGGGGGGACGCCGATCGACGAGCAGGCGGATCTCTGGTCCCTCGGCATCCTCGTCTACGAGTGCCTCACGGGGCGGCTGCCCTACGCGGCCGCCACGATGGCGGAGCTGTTCGTGCAGATCGTCGGGGGCACCGCGCGGGAGATGGCCGCCCGCGCCTCGGATCTGCCCCACGGCTTCGGCCCTTGGTTCCTGCGCGCGACGAACCCCGATCCGAAGCAGCGGTTCGCGGACGCGCGCGAGCTCGCGGAGACGCTGGCGCGAGTGCTCGCGCCGGACCTCTCCATCGTCCCGTGGGAGGTCGGCTCGGTGGTGCGACCGGCGGTGTCGCAAGGTCCCAACCGCGGCGTCTACATCGCCGCCGCGATGGCCGTGCTCGCCCTCGGTCTGACCGGCCTCGCGGTCCGCGAAGGGCTCCGCTCACGCGCGGCCGCGTCCGACTCGTCGGCGGCGATGGCCCCGAGCCCGCCCACCGCGGACGCGGAGAAGCCTGCATCGTCGCGCGCGGAGGCCACGTCGGAGGCCGCCCGCGCCGAGAGCGTCCCCCTCGGGGCGGATCGATCCGCGGCCGTCACCGCCTCCCCTGCCGAGGCCTCGGCCCCGGTCGAATCGGCGAAGGCCTCCCGTCAGGGATCCGCCACGAGCCCGTCCGTGGCGTCGGCCGCGCCGAGCGCGCCCAAGACTTCGGCCCCTGGTGCCCCCGGGTCCGCGCGCCGCGGAAAGCCCGGCTACAACCGCTGGGGTCTCTGACCCGAGCTCACTTGCTACTGAATTCATAGCAAGGTGCGATCCCATGTCGACCGCCCTCGATGATCCGTTCGCCGATGGTCTGCCCGTCCTCCCCGGGGACGGGGTCGTGCTGCGCGCGTTCGAGCGGCGCGACGCGGACGAGGTCTACCGGCTCTACGCGGATCGCGACGCGGTCCGCTACGGCTACGCGCCGCAGATGGAAGATGTCGGCGACGCGCTGAAGGTCATCGCCCTCACCGAAGAGCTCGCCCGCGCGAGGACGCTCTTTCACTGGGGGATCGCGGACAGAGAGGACGACTCCATCGTCGGCCACGCTACCCTGTTCCACCTCGAGCGCGAGCACCGTCGCGCCGAGATCGGCTATTCGGTGCGGCGCGACCGCTGGGGCCGCGGCATCGCCACGCGCGCCGTCCGCGTCCTCATCCGCTTCGCGTTCGAGCGCCTCGACCTCCGGCGGCTCGAGGCCGACATCGATCCTCGCAACGACGCCTCGTCCCGCGTCCTCGCGAAGCTCGGCTTCCAACGGGAGGGGTTCTTGCGCGAGCGGTGCGAGACGCGCGACGAGGTTCAGGACTCCGTGCTGTTCGGCCTCCTGCGACGGGAGTGGGTTCGGGCCTGAGCTCGCGGCCCTTTTTCGCGGCCTGCTCACAGAGTAGGGTGCGCCCGCTTTGCCCGGGCGACGTGCGCCCGGGGTTCCCGAGCCCCCCAACCGAAGAGCGACATGAACACCACCCGAGCCTTGTCTCTCGCGTTCGCCACCCTCCTCTCGATCGGCGCCGCCGCGTGCGGCAGCGATCAGCCCGTCGCGAACGAGCCCTCACCGCCCGCGCCGACCGAGGAGGCGACGGCGTCCGCCGTCGATCCGGCGCCGACCGCCTCCGCGAGCGCCCAGACGCCCCCCGCCGAGCCGCCCGCGGTCTCCATCGAAGAGGCGGTGAAGAAGTTCGTCGCCGAGTCGACGGCCGCGTGGGCCTCGAAGGATCCGAAGAAGCACACCGCGCTCTACACCCCCGACGCCGTCGTCGCGATCACGGGGCCGAAGGGCTGGGAAGAGGCGAAGGCGGCCGACATGGAGAAGTCGATCGGCGGCTACTTCACCGCCTTCCCGGATCTCGAGGTCACGTACACGCGCGTCGTCGCGCGCGGCAACTACGCCGTCGCGGAGTGGACGTTCACGGGCACGAACACCGGCGAGATGATGGGCAAGCCCGCCACGAAGAAGAAGGTCGGCTATCGGGCCGCGTCCGTGCTCACGTTCGCCAAGGACGGCAAGGTGCAGCGCGAGACGAGCTACTTCGACATGGGCACGATGATGTCGCAGCTCGGCCTCGGGCCGAAGGGTCAGCCCGCGCGCGCGGTCGAGGCGAAGCCGGCGGGCGCGACCGTCTTCATGTTCGGCACCGACAAGGACAGCGACACGGCCGCCCGGAGCTGGATCGCCCTCGCGGAGACGGCGGACACAAAGGCCCTCGACGCGATCGCCCACGAGGACGTGGTCGTGTCCAACCAGTACATGGCCGTCGACACGAAGGGGAAGAAGGCCCTCTCGAAGGACCTCGCCCAGAGCACGAAGGCCTTCGTCGATCAGAAGTCCACGGTCGCGATGTGCGTCGCGGCGGGGGCGGTCGTCGCGTGCGAGTACGAGTGGAAGGCCACCTTCAAAGGCCCCGCGATGGGGATGAAGCCGACGGGCAAGACGGGCTCCGTCCACTCGCTCGAGATCATCGAGGTGAAGGACGGCAAGGTCGCCAAGACGACCGCCTACGCGAACGGCGTGGAGTTCGCGGGGACGTTCGGCCTGATGGAAGGGCAAGCCGGGCAGGGCGCGCCGAAGGGCGACAAGCCCGCCAAGGGCGGCGCCCCGAAGAAGAAGTAGCGAGCGTGCCCTCTCACTCGCGGACGTACTGATCGGCCTGCGCGAGCGCCTCGCGATCCGAGGCGCGCGCCCGACGCCACGCCGATCCGCTCGCGACCACCGATCGAAGCGTGCGACGAATCCGGCTGGACGCCGCTTCGTCGCGCGCCGCCTCGACGATTTGGAGGGCCTCGAAGAGCGCGCGCGGGCGGTTCGCGTGGTCGGGGAAGCGCCGGTCCAAGAGGTCGTAGGCCTCCAGCGATCGATCGAACAGATCGAGATCGCAGAAGAGGCGAGCGAGCTCGAGCGCGATCGCGGCCGACCACGCCTTTCCTTCTGGGAGGAGCTTCGGATCGGCGGCGCGATCGATCGCGACCCGGAGGACCCGCCCCATGTCCTCTCGGCTCTGCGCGTGCGCGAACGGATCGGGTGCGGCGACGGCGCGCATGTCCGGCGGCGGACCGTCGAAGTCCACCGAGGCGAGCGCCCCCGCGGCGCGGAGGGTGCACGCGGCGAGCATCACCTGGGCCGACTCCGGATCGCCGTCTCGCTCCTTCGCGGGCAAGGAGAGGGCGCCTCGCTCGACGTCGTCGAGCAGGGTCGCGCAGACGCGGAAGGACGCGGCGAAGCGGCCTTGGCTGTACAGAGCGAGGGCGAGCTTGGCGCGCGCCTCGATCGAGCGCTCTTCGGGCGCGATCGCGACCGCGTGCAGGTAGGCGGAGACGGCCCGCCTCGCTTCGAAGCCGTCGTCGGCAGGTGCGACCGCGCTCTGGTGCTGATCGCCGATGCGCAGCCACCCCTGGACCGATCGCACGCGGGCGCCCGGATCAGCGGGCACCCCGCGCGCCGGGGCGCAGTCGACGTAGGGGTCCTCGAAGCGATCGTCCCGCGGCGCCTCGAGGGATCCGCGCGCGGCGTAGGGATACCGGTTCTCGCAGACGAGGGCGCGGAGGGCGCGCGCTTCTCCCTCGCGGTCGGAGAGATCCCGATACAAGCCCGCGAGCTGGGCGAGCCAGACGGGGTGCCCCGGATCCTTCGGGCACGCGTCGAGGGCTCGTTCATAGCCCGCGATGACCCGCCGCATCCCGGACGTCGTTCCCCGCGCGAGGAGGGCGCGCGCGGTCGCTTCGTCCGCGGCGGCGGCCACCGCCACGTCCTCCGCCGCGCGACCATCGCAAGGCAGCGTCGCCCGCGCGTTCGCCGGCCGCGCGACCGTCGGCGCGCGCACCTCGCCGGGGGCCCGAGCGCAGCCGAAGAGGAGCGAGGCGACGAGCGACAGCGGGGCGAGCGAGCGCATGCTCGGTTCGTGTCCCGCGCCGCTCGAATGTTCCTCGCGGTCAGGCCTGCGTGCGCGGATCCCAGCCCGTCGCCGCGCCGGCCTCGAGCGCGTCGAGCTCGGCCATCGCCGCCGCGTCGAGGCTGAAATCGAAGAGGGCGGCGTTCTCGCGGATGCGCTCCTCGTGCACCGATTTGGGGAGCACGACCATCCCGTGCTGCACCCCCCAGCGAAGCAGCACCTGGGCCGGCGACCGCCCGACGCGCTTCGCGAGCGCGACGACCCGGCGATCCCCGAGGCGGCGCCCGTTCGCGAGCGGGCTGTAGGCCTCGACGACGATCCCGCGCTCCCGACAGAACGCGCGCGTCTCGCGGTGCTGGAGGAACGGGTGGACCTCGATCTGATTGACGCTCGGGGCCTCATTCGCATTCGCGAGGAGCTCCTCGAGGTGGGGCACGAGGAAGTTGCTCACCCCGATCGCCTTGGCGCGCCCTTCGGCTCGGAGCCGCTCGAGCGCGCGCCACGAGTCGAGGCGCTTGCCCGCGACCGGCCAGTGGACGAGGTAGAGATCGACGTAGTCGAGGCCCAGCTTCCGCAGGCTCTGATCGAACGCGCGGAGCGCGGCGTCGAACCCCTGATCGCTGTTCCAGAGCTTGGTCGTCACGAAGATCTCGGAGCGAGGCACGGAGGACGACCGGACGGCCGCCCCGACGTCGGCTTCGTTGCCGTAGATGCGAGCGGTGTCGATGTGGCGATAGCCGGCCTCGAGGGCGGACGTGACCGCCTTCTGGGTGACGGCTCCCGAAGGCGCTTGCCAGACGCCGAGCGCGACGACTGGGATCTCACCGCCGGTGGCGAGGGGGAGCTTCTCGGTGGTGACGGAGGCCATCTACTTCGTCGGTCCCTTCCCGCACGTGCCGGACTGATCCGGATGAGGCGCGCCCTTCATGATGCAGGCGAGCCCCGCTTCACATTGGATGCCGGCGATGCCGCCGCACATCTCTCCGGTCTTGGCGCGGCGCTTTCCCGGAGGAGCCGACGCGCTCGCGGAGGCCGCGGGCGCGGTCACGCACTTGCCCATCGCGTCGGGGTGGGTCGCCTTGATCTCACAAGAGAGGCCCGTCGCGCAGGCGATGCCGGCGACGCCACCGCACGGCTTTCCGAGGCCCGCGCCCGGCGTGCTGGGAGATACGACGGACGTCCCGGACGCGGACGCGCTCGGCCCCGCCGTGGTCGTGGTCGTGGGCGTCGAGGTCGAAGACGTCGCCGTGCTGCCGGCGCTCGTAGAGGACGCCGTCGCGGACGTCGTGCTCGTCGGCGAGGTGGCGGCGGTCGCGGTCGAAGTCGCCTCCGCGTTCTCGGCAGAGGTGTGAGCGGGAGCGGCGGGCTGCCCGTCACATGCCACGAGGAAGAGACCGACGACTCCCAACAGGTTCTTGTTCACGCGGCCGACCATACCACCGCCGCCGGTGCACATCCGGGGCCACGTCAGCAGAGGAAGCGAGGGGCGGCGATCGCGAGGCCGTACACGAGCGAAACGCCGAGGGACTCCACCGCCAACGAGTCGTCCGGCGACTCGAGGCCGCCGACGATCACGCCGAGGCTCGAGGACGCAGTGCCTCCCGGACGGGGCGCCACGCCGCGCTTGGCGCTGCGGAGGAAGCTTCGAAAGATCTCCACCTCTTCGAAGGAGCGAGGCGGCTTGGGGAGGTGGAGGAGATCCGGCCGCAGCGCCTCGAGGGCGGCGAGCGCCCGATCGTCGCATCCCTCTGCGCGCACCGCGATTTGGACGCCGACCGCGCGCAGCCACGCCGCCCGTGAGGCGGCGCTGTCGGCTTGGGCCGCGTCGGGAGGGACGAGCATCTCCACGATGACCCGCGCGGGAGGCATCCGCTCCTGCTCGAGGACGTCGACGAGCGGGGGACCGATCGCCTCGACCTCCGGCATCGAGCAGTAGTAGGGGAGGTAGAGCCGGACGGGAGAGGAGGCCCCG
Source organism: Polyangiaceae bacterium (assembly GCA_044225865.1). Taxonomy (GTDB): domain Bacteria; phylum Myxococcota_A; class Polyangia; order Polyangiales; family Polyangiaceae; genus Xiheicaenibacterium. The sequence continues at coordinate 58,007 of JBGAID010000072.1, forward strand.
CCGCGCGCCAGCTCGGCCTGCGCGAACTCGGCCGTCGCGCGGCGCCGGAAGCTCGCCGCGCCGCGCGCGAGCTCCCCCGCGGTCGCCACGCGGAGGATGCTCTTCTCACCGTGGGAGCGCTCGCCATCCGAAGCGAAGAGGAGGGCGATCTCGGCGAACGGCTCCCCGCTCGTGGTGAGGATGCTCTGGAAGCGGCAGGACAGCCCTGCGTCGGCGACGAGCGCAGAGATGCGCGAGCCGGTCGTGGTCGCGCGGTTCGCGAACGCAGCCCGCGCATTCGTGGCCGAGGGGAGAGCCGCATCTCCCGACCGCTTGCTGTCCGACATTACGAGCCCCTCCGAACGAGTGTCAGCGTAGTCAATCCGCGCTATCAAGCAAACTCGCGCCGCATCGAGCGCGACGGAGGTGGGCCGGCCCCCTCCTTCCTCAATCAACAAGGAGCCCGCGGTGAAGTAGTCTGCTCGGGACGATGCGTCTGTCCGTTTGGGCCTGTGTGCTCGGGCTCACCTTGATCTCGAGGGCCGCCTTCGCCGGCGATCCCGGCACCCCCGCGCTGCCCACGGACCAGCGTGAACGGGCAATGCAGCTGGCGGACGAGGGGCTCACCCTCTTCGATCGCGGGGACTTCGCAGGGGCTCAGGACCGCTTCGAGAAGGCGGAGGCCATCGTCGCGATCCCTCCCTTCACCTACCAGCGCGGCCGGGCCCTGGAGCGGCTGGGCCGCTGGACGGAGGCCCTCGGCTGCTACGAGCGAGCGGCGGCGATGCCGCTCGCTCCCCTCGCGCCCGCCCAACACCAGGCGGCCAAGCGCGACGCCCAGCGCGCCCGAGAGGCGCTCTACGGCAAAGTGCCGCGGCTCACGGTCCGGATCATCGGCGACATCCCCGCGGACGTGTTCGTGGATGGAATCCAAAAAGGCCCCGCCGGCCCCGCCCCCCTCCTCGTCGATCCGGGAGACCACGCCATCGAGGCGCGGGGGCGCGAGGGACAGTCGGCGCGGAGGGACGTGAAGCTCGCGCCGAGCGACGCCATGACGGTCGACCTCAAGCTCGGCCCCCCGACGAATCCTGGGGGAAGGAGCGCGTCACGCGGACCGAGCGTGCTCGAGATCGTCGGGTGGGTCGGCGTCGGCGTGGGGAGCGCGAGCCTGATCGTCGCGACCGCGACCGGCATCCCCGCCATCATCGCGAAGGGCGATCTCGAAGCAGCTTGCCCCGAGGGACGCTGCCCCCCGAGCAAGCAGGACGACGTCGATCGTTACGACGGACTCCGCTGGGCCGCCGGCGGCACCCTCATCGCGGGGTTGGCGCTGGGCGCGGCCGGCACCGCCTGCATCCTCTTCGATCCGGAGCGGAAGCTCTTCGGCGGCCTCGTGGAGCCCCAGGTCGGTCCGTTCTTCGCGGGCGTGACGGTGAGGCTCCCGTGAGAGGCGCGGCGTGGATCGTCACCGTCGCGGCCGCCGCTTCCGCTCCGGCGTGCTTCCTCCCCTCGTTCGAGGTGGAGACGAACGAAGGCGGGGCGGGGGCGGGCGGGTCCGGGTCCGGCGGCAGCGCCTG